>JBEPVD010000038.1:0-32579 GCA_041691155.1 Candidatus Dormiibacterota bacterium
GTGACACGCTGTTCGGCATCCGCAACGGGTGGGCCGGACTGCTCGGCGACGGTGACGTGATGGCGCTGGAACGACCGAGACTCTCCGGCATCCTCCAGCTCGGGGGCACGATGCTCGGCAGCTCACGCGTCAACCCCATGAAGGTCGACGGCGGTATCGACGAAGCACTCCGTAACATGGAACGCCTGCGTCTCGACGCGCTGGTCGCGATCGGCGGCGACGACACCCTCAGCGTCGCGGCGAAACTCGCGGAACATCAAGCACGCGTGGTCGGTGTGCCCAAGACGATGGACAACGACCTGAGCATCACCGACTACTGCATCGGGTTCGACAGCGCGGTGAGCGTGGTGACCGAGGCGCTCGATCGTCTGCACACCACCGCGACGTCACACCACCGCGTGATGGTGTGCGAGGTGATGGGGCGCGACACCGGATGGGTCGCGGTGATGGGCGGTCTCGCCGGCGGCGCCGACATGATCATCATTCCCGAGTTCAGCGTCACCGTCGACGAGGTGGTCGCACACCTCGAGGTTCGCCGGCGCGCGGGCAGCGATTTCAGCATCATCGTCGTCGCCGAGGGCGTCGAGATGGATGGGCTGCAGTCGAAGGATGAGGCCGAAGGCGCGCGCGATGCATTCGGACACGCACAGCTGTCGCGTCGTGGTGTCGGCGAGAACCTCGCGCGCATCATCGAGGAGCGCACCGGAAACGAGACGCGTGCGACCGTGCTCGGCCACGTGCAGCGCGGCGGTTCTCCCACCGCGTACGACCGGATCTGGGCGACGCGCGTCGGCGCGAAGGCGTACGAACTTGTCGTCGAAGGACGCTTTGGTGAGATGCCCGTGGTGCGGGGTGGCACCGTCGAGGTCGCGCGCATCGCAGAGGTGGTTGCGGTACAGCGCAAGGTGCCGCGCGAGCTCTACGAACTGGCGCAGGTCTTCTACTAGCCGGCGCCTTCTCTGCGGGTCCCGCTAACGGGGCATCACCGGGATGGTCGACAGCGGCGACCAACTCGGTGGCGAGGCGGCATCGAAGTCGAGGTTGGTGGTCACCTGCAACGTCGGGGATGGCGTGGCGCCGGCCGCGCCCTTGATCCACCACAGCTCGAAATGTCCGCTCGCGTCTGCGGTGTTGAGATAGACGAGTCCGCTGCCGTCCGGCGCCCATACAGGATCCGCACAGAGGCAGTTGTTGACCAGTGTGCGCGGCGACCCCAGCTTGTTGCCACTCAACGACGCGACCTCGAGACGTGTGCTCTGCAGACCGGTCCCGCCGACGCAGATCATCGCGACCTGGGTGCCGTCCGGTGACGGCGCCGGCTGCCCGCAGTCCTGGGTTGCCGTGGTCAGCAGGATTGGTGTACCCCGGGGCCTGGTCTGGATTGCGATCAAGGAGAACGCGTTGCCGTTCCCGATGGAGTAGTGCGAGTACATCACCCTGCCGCCCGCCATCGGTGTTGGATCGACGTCGCCACCGGTGAAGGGATTGGAAACCGAGAGTTGCGTGCCGGCAAGTTTTCCGTTCAGGGCGCCCGACCACACCGAGAAATCGACCGCCAGCGTCGAGGAGTTCTTCGGATCGTCGTAGCTGTAGTAGATCGTGTTGCCGTCAGCGCCGACATGTGGATAGAACATCCAGTGGTTGAGGGACACGCCCCCGTGGGTTGTGGCGTTGTTGCTCAACCGCCTGACCACGTGCCCCTGGTCGGTCACCAGGTACATGTTCGAATACTCGGCCGATCGAAGCACCGCGATGATGTTCTGCGACCCGAGAATGTATGCGGGTTGCATCCACACGCCTGACGTCGAGGTGAGATGCAGGTCGGTGAAGAAGCCGTCGCTGAGGCGGTAGATGTCGCCGTTCTGCGCGAGATACAGCGTGCCCGGCAGCACGATCTTCGGGCGCGTCGCACTGGGGATGAAGACCGTTGCTTCGGTGGGAATTTTCGACTTCCGTGACGCGATGAGCCGGTTGACGCCGAAACCGAAGCCGGCCATGAGGGCGAGCAACAGCACGATCGTGAGCGCGCGCCTCATCGCCTCTGCCTCACACCGCCGGGAAGAAGTTGTGGGTCTCGGGGAGGATCAGATTCCAGTTCGGGAGCAGAACGTCCTGGTTGCCCACGGTGCCGGGGTAGGTGTACGGCGACGCCAGGATCACCTGCTGCACGTTCTGCAGTTGCACGCCGCTGGCGATCGGGAGTAGCGCTGCGATCTGACTGATCGTCATGTCGGTCGAGAAATCATTGGCCATCGCGGTTGCGATGTCGGGGAGGTCCGCGATGCCCAGCAACTTCGCCTTCGCCCGCAGCGCAAGCAGTACCTGCTGCTGGCGCTGCGAACGACCGAAGTCGCTGCGCAGGTCGCCGTGGCGCGAGCGGACGTACATGAGCGCTTGAACGCCGTTCATGTGCTGCGGCCCCGGGAGCACTGCAACGCGTTCATACGCGTACGGATTCTTTCCCGAGAGGTCGGCCGGGTAGAAGTCGTCCATCACCGGATTGGTCGCCACCACGTCGATACCGCCGACTTCATTGATGAGATTCACGAGACCGAGCAATCCGATCCACGCGTAGTGGTCGATGTGAATGTTGAAGTTCGCCTCGACGGTCGCCACTGCGGTGCTCGCGCCGCCGTAGGCGTAGGCAGCGTCGATTTTGGCACTGCCACCGCGTGACAGCGGCACCCACAGGTCGCGTGGAATCGACTCCATCACCACGTGGCGGGTGATTGGATTGACCCTGGCGAGGATCATCGACTGGGTCAGCACTGTGCCGCCGAACTTGGCGTCGTTGTCGGAACCAAGGAGCAGCACGGTGAATGGCTGCCCGGGTGCGGCTTGGACCGGCGGTTGCGACGCCGCGGCAGAGGCGGACGCCGACGCCGACGCGCCTGCGGACGCAGCCACTGTGGCCTGCGGTGAGCGATCGATGGCGCGGCCGGTGTCCTGCAGCGCGGTCACGATCGCGGGCATGAAGAAGGCAAGCGCGCCTATAGCGCCGGACAGCAGAAAGCCGACCGCGATGAAGAATCCGAGGAACACCCGGTTCCGCCGAACATGACCGCGGCGCACCGAGGCGCGTTGTCGTCTCACCTGAGGCTTTATAACGAACCAGACTGACGTCAGGGTTACGGCGGGCGACCTGACCGGGGGGCGCCGGTAGACTTTCCTTGATGCCCGAAGCCCAGCTCGCCGAACGTTTGCTGGCCGGCGAGACCCGGGCGCTTGCGCGGGCGATCCGCATGGTCGAGGATCGGGATCCCGGCATCGCCGACCTGCTCCGCCAGGTTCGCGACCACACTGGTCGAGCCAGGGTGGTCGGCGTCACCGGCCCGCCGGGGAGCGGCAAGAGCACGCTCTGCGACCAGATCATCCAGCGCTGGCGAGCGCAAGGGCATCAGGTCGGGGTGATCGCGGTTGACCCTTCGAGCCCGTTCACCGGCGGCGCTATCCTCGGCGACCGGGTCCGGATGGTGCGCCACACGCTCGACCCGGGCGTTTTCATCCGGAGCATGGCGGCGCGAGGGCATCTCGGCGGCCTCGCCGCCGCGGCTCGGGAGGCCATCCGTCTCCTCGACGCGGCTGGGCGGGACCGCTGCCTCCTCGAGACAGTCGGCGTCGGCCAGTCGGAGCTCGAGGTCATGGAGACGGCCGACACCACGGTCGTGGTGACCACGCCGTCAACCGGTGATGCCGTCCAGATCATCAAAGCCGGCATTCTCGAGATCGCCGACATCTTCGTCGTCAACAAGGCGGACCTTCCGGGAGCCTCGAAGGTCGTACGGGATCTGAAGGAGCTGGTGCGGCATGGAAGGCTCCGCAGCGAGTGGTCGCCGCCGGTGATCCTCACGGTCGCCGAGACCGGCGATGGGGTCGACGATCTCGTCGCCGCGATCGATCATCATGGCGACGCCATCGCCGCCTCGGGGGAACTCGAGCGCAGGCGCGTGGCCCGGCTCCGGGCCGAGGTGGAGGCGATCGTGGTCGAGCGGGCTGCCGAACGAGCGCGAAGTGCGTTACATGAGGGGACAATGAGTCGAGAACTCGAAGGTGATCTGAGCCGGGTGGACCCGTACGCCCTGGCCGAACGCATCCTCAACGGGCACAGCAGGGAACCACGCCACTCATGACCCAGACGATCGACAGGGCGGGAGCGCCTCCACGGCCGCAGCACGCCCCTCGAGAACACGACGCCCCACCGATTCCTTCCGACACCCTCGGCGGCCTGCCGCTCGCACCCTCCTACGGCCCGAAAGACCCTCCGATCGATGTCGAGCGCGACCTCGGGGAGCCTGGCGCCTACCCCTTCACGCGCGGCGTGCACAAGACCATGTACCGCGACAAGGTCTGGACGATGCGC
This sequence comes from Candidatus Dormiibacterota bacterium, assembly GCA_041691155.1. Classification (GTDB taxonomy): domain Bacteria; phylum Chloroflexota; class Dormibacteria; order Aeolococcales; family Aeolococcaceae; genus Palsa-851. The sequence goes on from JBEPVD010000038.1 coordinate 4,361, forward strand.
CAGTTCGCCGGGTTTGGCAGTGCGCAGGACACCAACCAGCGCTACCGGTTCCTCCTCGACCAGGGACAGACGGGTTTGTCGGTCGCGTTCGACATGCCGACCTTGATGGGCATCGACTCCGACTCTCCCCACGCCATGGGCGAGGTTGGCCGGTGCGGGGTCGCGGTGGACTCCGTGGACGACATGCTCACCCTCTTCGACGGCATCGACGTGGGATCGGTGACCACATCGATGACCATCAACTCACCGGCGCCGATTCTCTTCGCGATGTATCTCGCCGCAGCGGATGAGCAGCACATTCCCTACAGCAGGCTCGGCGGGACGCTGCAGAACGACATCCTCAAGGAATACATCGCGCAGAAGGAGTTCATCTTTCCGATCCGCCAGTCGATGCGACTGGTCACCGATGTGGTCGAGTTCTGCACGCGCCACGTCCCGAACTGGAATCCCATCTCGATCAGCGGCTATCACATCCGCGAGGCCGGTAGCACCGCTGCGCAGGAGCTGGCGTTCACGCTTGCCGATGGCTTCGCGTATGTGGAGGCGGGCATCGAGCGCGGGCTCGATGTCGACGAGTTTGCACCCCGCCTGTCGTTCTTCTTCAACGCGCACATCGACTTCTTCGAAGAGATCGCCAAGTACCGCGCGGCCAGACGCATCTGGGCGCGCCATATGCGCGATCGCTACGGAGCCAAGGACGAGCGCTCGCTCAAGCTGCGCTTTCACACCCAGACCGCGGGCTGCTCGCTGACTGCGCAGCAGATCGAGAACAACGTCGCGCGGACGGCGTTCGAGGCACTGGCCGCAGTCCTCGGCGGGACCAACTCGTTGCACACCAACTCGATGGACGAGGTGCTGGCACTGCCGACCGAGAAGGCCGCGCAGATTGCCCTGCGCACCCAACAGATCCTCGCCTACGAGACCGGCGTGCCTTCGGTCGTCGACCCGCTGGCAGGCTCGTGGTTCATCGAGGATCTCACCAACCGCATGGAGCAGGCCGCGGAAGACTACTTCGCAGCCATCGCCGAGCGGGGCGGCATGCTCGACGCCGTCGCGGAGGGGTTCCCGCAGCGTGAGATTGCTGATGCGGCCTTCCGCTACCAGAGCCAGCTCGAGACCGGAGAAAGAGTCATTGTTGGCGTCAACGTCTTCGAGCACAGTGTCGACACCGTGCAGCCCCCGACCCTGGTCATCGATCCGAACGTCGAGGCGGCGCAGACCGCACGCCTGCAGAGGCTTCGCGAAACTCGTGACAACACCAGCGTAGCGACGCGGCTGGATGCGCTGCAGGAGGTCGCGCGCGGCAGCGACAACATGATGCCCGCGATCATCGACTGTGTTCGCGCCCGTGCCACCGAGGGCGAGATTGTCGAATCGTTGCGAGATGTTTTCGGGACCTATCGCGAGACGCCCGTCTTCTGAGGCTGGTCCCCCCTCCGTGACGATCTTTTCTTAACCCCTCCATAAGGGGGACGAGGCTAGGCTCAAACCGTATCGTGGGAGCCAAGCACATCCTGGTGGTTGAGGACGAGGAGGTCATTCGGGAGACCCTCCGCTTCAACCTCGTGCGCGAGGGATACCAGGTGAGCCAGGCGTCCAACGGCATCGAGGCGCTCGAGAAGGCTCGCGAATTGCGTCCCGATCTGATCCTGCTGGATCTCATGCTTCCGGAGCTCGGCGGGCTCGAGGTCTGCCGGATTCTCCGCCAGGAGACCAGCACCCCGGTGCTCGTCCTGAGCGCGCGTGACAGCGAGCTCGACAAGATCGTCGGGCTTCGCGTCGGCGCCGACGACTACATGACCAAGCCGTTCTCGCTCGCCGAGCTCACCGCTCGCGTGATGGCTCTGCTGCGGCGGGCGCAACCTGCTGCCGAGGAACGCGGCGTCGTCGAGGTCGAGGAGATGGCCGGCTTCAGGTTCGACCGCGGCGCGCGATCGGTGCGTGTTGGAGGGGAGGCACTGCGCCTCTCGCCGAAGGAGTTTGACCTCCTGTCGTTCCTGCTCGCCAACCCCGGGCGGGTGCACTCCCGCGAACAGTTGATCCGGCGCGTGTGGGGACCGAAGTTCTTTGGCGAGCGGAAGACCGTCGACGTCCACGTGCGCTGGCTGCGAGAGAAATTCGAGCGGTTCGAGGCGCTCCCCTTTCGGATCACGACGGTCTACGGCGTCGGCTACCGGCTTGATCGGGTCGTCGAACAGGTCGAGCCTGCTCCCGCCGCTGCCGTCGTGCTGGAACGGCCCTGACTTCGATGGAGTCGGTGCTGCCTATACTTGCCGCTCCCGCCCGAGTACGGACCAGGGAGATGGTCGCCTTGGAATCGCCACTCGCCGTCATCGACATCGGGTCGAACTCAGCCCGGATCGCAGTGCTGCGGCTTGACAGCTCGGGCCAGCTCGACCTCATCGCTGACGCGCGAACATCCCTCCAGCTGGCCCGGCGCATCGACTCACGAGGCCGGCTCGAGGCCAGCGCGGTCACGGAGGCGATCGCAGCAGTGCGCGATTTCCGCGCGGTTGCCGCCGCCGCCGGCGCCGGACGAACGGTTGCTGTCGCAACCGCTGCCATCCGCACGGCGACCAACCGCGACAGCGTGCTGGCCCGGCTGGAAGCCGACACCGGGCTTGCCATCAAAGTCATCGACGGTGAGGAGGAGGCGCAGTTCGCGTTCCTCGGCGCCGTTCACGGCCTTCCCATCGACACCGGCTACCTCATCGACGTCGGCGGCGGCAGCTTCGAACTGGCCTACTTCGAACGCCGACGGCCGCTCCAGTGGTGGACCTTCGAGCTCGGCTCACTCGTCGCCACCGATCAATTCCTGACCAGCGACCCGCCCAGGGCGTCGGAGATCGGCGCCCTGCGCGAACACGTCGCGCAAACCCTCCGGGACGCCGGCCTGCCGATGCTGCCGGAGGACGGCGGGATGGTCGGCACCGGAGGCACGGTTCGCAACCTGGCGAAGATCCACATGAGATCGGTAAGTCACCCGATCGCCCGCGTCGACGGGTATGTCCTCCAGCGACGAGAGGTCCGCGATCTCACCGCGCGCCTGGCTATCCGGAACCGCTCCTCCCTGCGCACCGTGCCCGGTCTCTCCACCGATCGCGCCGACTCGATCACCGGAGGCGCGCTCGTGATCGTCGCCGCAATGGACGCGCTTGGAGCCCGCAGCGTGATGGTGTCGGGTCACGGGCTGCGGGAGGGCATCGCCCTCGCCGAATTGCAGCTGCCCCTTCCGGAGGTCGCAGCGGTTCGTCGCAGCTCGGTGGGCGCCCTCGCCAGGCGGTTCACGACGTGGGACGAGCGCCGCGCGGCCAGGCGCGTCGAACTCGTGCACGCGATCCTCGGTGTCGCCGACCCGACCATGACCGCAGAGATGCGTGAGGTCCTCGACCACGCGACCACGCTGCTCGACATCGGCCAGAGCATCAACTACTACGACCGCTGGAGCCACGCCGCAGGGGTGGTGGCATCTGCCGATCTGCAAGGTTTCACCCATCGCGAGGTGGCGCTGATCGCCACCACCCTCGCCCGCCTCGGCAAGGCTCGCAGCAACCTGCCGCGCTATGCGCGCCTGTGCACCCGGGACGACATCAAGCGCATCGATCGCCTCGCCGTCGTCCTCGAGCTGGCGGACGAGCTGGACCGGCGTGTCAACGGCGGAGGCCCCCCGACCGTTCGCATGGACGAGCGGCGGAACCGCGTGGTGATCACCACGGGGCTTCCCTACTCGTGGGAGCCCGAGGATCTCCACCGCCGCTTCCGTACCCGCCTCGGAAAGACGCTCAGCCTGCGTCCAGCAGAGACCCCGAATGAGCGAACGAAGGCTTCGGACCCTCCAAACGGTCGATCGACTGGTAAAGGTCCTCGACGAGCGTGATCAGGATGGGAGGAGCGTCACAGGCGAACATGAGCGCCTCGATGGTCGCCACCTGCCGGCGGATACCGTCGATGTCCGAGCTCCGGTCCGCGGGCACCGCTGCCAGTTGCTGCACGGCTTCGAGTATGCGGGGCACCGCTCGTCCAAAGCGATTGTGAAACCGCTATGGGTCGGGGGAGATGTGGTGGTGGCCCCGTGGGCCAACTAGAGTATCGAGCGATGAGTGAGCCGCTTTTGCATCCCCGCCCGGTGACCCTTGTTGATGAGCTCGCCCATCTGCGCCGGATCGTCGCGGACATGGGTGAGCTCGTCGATACCGCGATCACGCAGGCCACCACCGGGCTCGCCGAGCGCGATGTCAGTCTCTGCGCTCGGGTCATCGCCGACGACGCGCTCGTCAACGACCGCCAGCGAGAACTGCGCGAGCTCTCCTTCACGCTCATGGCGGATCAGAGCCCGCACGCGAGCGACCTGCGCGAAATCATCGGATTGCTCAACATGTCGTCCGAGCTCGAGCGCATGGGCGACCACTGCGTCAGTATCGCCAAGCTCGCGCGGAACCTCGCAGATCTGCCGCCCCTCGAAACCTATGTCGACGTTCCGAAGATGGCCGCGTATTGCAGCGACCAGGTGCGCGGCATTCTCGCCGCGATGGTGTCACGCGACGTGCTGCAGGCTCGCCGCATCGCCGCCGGCGACGACCGTGTCGACCGCATCTATCACCGGTTGTTCGACGACCTCATCCAGATGATGACCGAGGACAACACCACCGTCTTCCGTGCCACCAATCTCGTGTTCATCGCACACCATCTCGAGCGCATCGCCGACCGCGTCACCAACATCGCCGAGGACCTGGTGTTCCTCGATTCGGGCTCTATCGAGGAGCTCGGCTGATGGCGCTGTCGGATCGCGCCGACGAATCAGACGACGCCACTCGCGCGGCAACCGTCTTGGCGCACGAGCACGCCGCCGACCTGGGCGGGCGTCATCGCTACATCAACCGGCACCTGAGCTGGCTCGACTTCGACACGCGTGTCCTCGAGCTCGCGGAAGAGCCGCCGCGCGGACTTTTGGAGCGGGCGAAATTCCTGGCCATTTCGAGCAGCAACCTCGACGAGTTCTTTCAAATTCGCGTCGGCGGTCTGATCGAGCAGCGCCGCGCCGGTGTCGCCGCGCTGAGCCCCGACGGGATGACGGTTGAGGAGCAACTCTCCGAGATTCAGCGTCGCTGCATCGACCTGACGGCACGACAGATGCGCGCCTTCCAGTCGATCGTGCAGGGGCTCGACCAGGTTGGTCTGCATTTCTCCAACTACGCATCGCTCGATCCCGGCGACCGCGAACACGTCGACACCGTGTTCGAGGAGCGGATCTTCCCCGTGCTCACACCGCTCGCCGTCGACCCCGCGCATCCATTCCCGTACATCAGCGACCTCTCGCTGAACCTCGCGGTGGTCGTTGGGGCGCCGCGCAGCACCGAGCAACGCATCGCGCGCGTCAAGGTCCCGCCGCTGCTGCCGCGGTTCGTCGTGATGCCCGACGGCGAGCGATTCGTTCCAGTGGAGCAGGTCATTGCCGCGCACCTCGACCGGCTCTTCCCGGGCATGCGCGTGGTCGGTCAATACCCGTTCCGCGTCACGCGCAACGCCGACCCGGCGCTCGAGGAGGAGGAGGCTGAAGATCTCCGTACCGCGGTCCAGGAGTACCTGCGTCGCCGGCGCCGCTCTCCGCAGGTGGTGCGTCTCGAGATCGACGACACGATGTCCGATGAGGTCAAGGTGCTGCTCATGCGTGAGCTCGAGCTCGCGGCCGAGGATGTGTACACGGTCGCGGGACCGCTCGACCTGAGTGGCCTCTGGGGCCTGTACGAAGTCAATCGGCCCGACCTGAAGGAGCGTCTCCCGTCCCCGGTCATCCCGCCTGCGCTCGCAAAGCCTGCGGGCGACGAGGCCGAGGTCGACATCTTCCGGGTGATCGACGGCGGCGATGTCCTCGTGCATCACCCGTACGAATCCTTTGCCAGCAGTGTCGAGGCATTCGTCGACCAGGCGGTGAGCGATCCCGACGTGCTCGCGATCAAGCAGACGCTCTACCGCACGTCCGGCCCTGACAGCCCGATCGTTCGCTCGCTCATCCGTGCCGCGGAATCCGGTAAGCAGGTGGTCGCGCTCGTCGAGCTCACCGCGCGCTTCGACGAGGAGATGAACATCACCTGGGCCGCCGAGCTCGAGAAGGCCGGCGTGCATGTCGTGTATGGCGTCGTCGGACTCAAGACACACGCGAAGGCAACCCTCGTCGTCCGTCGCACCGACGGCGGCATCCGTCGTTACTGCCATATGGGCACCGGCAACTACAACTCGAAGACGGCGCGTCTCTACGAGGACATCGGGTTGCTCAGCGCGGACCCGGAGCTCGGCGAGGACCTCACCGATCTTTTCAACTATCTGACCGGCTACAGCCGCCAGCGACAGTACCGCCGCCTCCTGGTCGCGCCGGTGACGCTGCGGAGCGGGATCGTGGAGCTGATCCGGACGCAGACCCACAAGCAGGGCCGGATCATCATCAAGTGCAACCACCTGATCGATCCCGAGGTCATTGAGGCGCTCTACGCCGCGTCGTGCGCGGGAGCGCGCATCGATCTCATCGTGCGCAGTTCGTGCGGCGTGCGTCCCGGCATCGCCGGCATGTCGGAGAACATCTGGATCCGGTCGCTCGTCGGTCGGTATCTCGAGCATTCGCGCATCTATCACTTCGGCCCGGACAACTGGTACATCGGCTCGGCGGACCTGATGGGGCGCAACCTCGACGGGCGCATCGAGGCAGTCGTGCCGGTCATCGATCCGCGGTTGCGAGCGAGGCTCTCGGAGATCGTCGACGTCCTCCTCGCCGACGATATGCTTGCCTCCGAACTGCATCACGACGGAACCTGGCACAAGGTGCCGAAGGTGCACGGTCTCGACGCCCAGGCAGAGCTGCACAGGCTCGCGGTCGAGCGCGACACTCGGTGACCGACGCGGCGGGCTCCCCGCCCGCGCGAAAGGTTCGGCTCGAGGTGCCGACCACGTTCTCGCCGGAACCGCTCGACGGCCTCAACGAGTCCGTGAACGCGGTCGAGCAGCCCCTTCGCAAGCTCCGCACCACGCACTGGGATACACCTGACCTTCGTCTCGCGCGATGGGGCGTCGCCCTGGAGTACTCGGCGGATCCGGGCTGGGTGCTCCGCCTGCCCGCGACCAGCGACGGAATGGCCGCGCCCGGTGGTGCCGAACTCCGCTTCGAGGGCGGCCCCGAGCGCCCGCCGGACCAGGCGTTGCAGCTGGTTCGCGTGTACGCGCGCCATGCGCCGGTGGAACTGGTCGCCCGGCTGGTCACCCAGACCGCGGAGACCGTGCTCATTGATGGGCACGGCGAAAGCGTGGGGCGAATCGTCGACGCGACGGTGTCGGTGTATTCGGGTCCGCGCGTCACGCAGCGATTTCGCGAGATCGATGTTGTCAGCGAGAGCGCGCCCCTGCTCGAGGCGGTCGCCGCTCAGTACCAGGCCGGCGGTGCGCAGCCGGCGCGCCCTCGATCGCTGGTGGCCCGCGCGCTCGGGCTGGTGGGGTCACCGCCGCCCGAGATCACCGCGCTGGCACTCGGCGGGTCGGCGACTGCAGGGGATGTCGTGCGCCGCGCACTCAGCAGCTCGGTGATCCGGTTGCTGCGCCACGACCCCGGTGTCCGGCTTGGGGTGGACATCGAGGATGTACATCAGGCGCGGGTCGCGACCCGCAGGTTGCGGAGCGATCTCCGCACCTTCCGGCCGCTGCTCGACCAGGTCTGGGCTGAGGGTCTCCGCGACGATCTGCGCTGGCTTGGCGGTGAGTTGGGTCGGGTCCGCGACGCAGAGGTGCTCCGAGACCGTCTCCGGGCGGCGGCGGCCACGCTACCGGAGCCTGATCGCCGGGCCGCGGTCGCTGTTGTTGCTCCTCTGGTCGCCCAGGTGCGCGCAGCGCGCCATCATCTGTTGGTGGCCGTCGATACCGACCGCTACCTCGAGGTGATCGATCGTCTGGTTGCTGCCGCCCGAGCACCACTGCTGACCGACGCGGCCGCGGCGCCTGCGCGCGAGGTGCTCCCGGGCCTGGTTCGTCGCCCCTGGCGCTCCCTCAAGGCCGGCGCGATCGCCTGCCGCCCCGGTGTTCCGGACGAGCAGCTCCACGACCTGCGTATCCGCGCCAAGCGATGCCGCTATGCCGCCGAGGCCGCCGCAGCAGCCACCGGCAAGCACGCGGCCCGGTTCGCCCGCGAGGTTGCCGGAATGCAGGAGGTGCTTGGCGAACTGCATGACGCAGTCGTCGCCGAGGAATGGTTGCGCGAGCGGTCGCGAGCCCCTCGGATCCACGAGACGGCGCTCTTCGCCACCGGGGAGCTGGTCGCCCAGCAGCGGGACGCGGCTGAGCGGTCTCGAACCGGCTGGCCCGCGGCCTGGAAGCGCGTCGAAGCGAGTTGGGCAGATGCCTGGCGCTGACGGGACCAGCTATCTGGTTCGCCACGCCAAAGCCGGATCGCGCGAGCGGTGGACGTCGCCCGACCAGAAACGTCCGTTGACTGAGGCGGGCAAACTCCAGGCGGCCGCGCTCATTCAGGTGATCGGCCAGGACGTCACGCTTGTGCTGTCGAGCCCGTATATCCGTTGCATGGAGACGGTCGCGCCGCTGGCGGCATTGCTCGGGCTCAAGGTCGTCGAAGAAGACCGCCTTGCGGAAGGCGCAGACCCGGCCTGGGCGCTCGCACACCTTGCGGCGACCCCCGGCTCGGTGCTGTGCACACATGGGGATGTCATGGCGAGCGTCGTCGAAGCGATCTCGCAGACCCGGGTTCCTATGAAAGGCGGGAAGGAATGTGGAAAAGCCGGGACCTGGGCCTTCGTGCTCACCGGCGGCGAGATCACCGCGGGGCGCTATCTCCCGCCGCCGATCTGAGCCATCACCGGTCCCAGGCGATCCCCGCCGCGTCACCCGCCACTCGGATCAGCACGCATGCCCAGGTCCTGAACGGACGCCAGTCCTCCGCGAGCCGCGCGAGGTCGGCCGGCCCGGCCGGAGCGCCAAGTCCGTAGAAATGACCCGCGTAGGCGGGGATCCGTGGCTCGCCGAGGGTGAGAATGTCGGTCGAGCCGGTCGAGCGCAGCAAGATCAACGTGCCATAGGTCGGTCCGATGCCTGGGAGTCGGTACAGGCTTGCCAGAGCATCATCCGGGCTCATCGCAAGAAGACGCGTGGGATCGAGCTCTCCCGCCAGCGCGGCTCGCGCGACGGCGTGCAGGCGCTCGATACGTACCGGCTCGAGGCCGGGGAACGAATCGATCCCGAGGAGCGCCGCGGGAGTCGGGAAAGCAGCGAGTTCGCCGGACGGGAGCGCGAAGAAGCGGCCGTGCGCGGCAGACAGCTTCTTGCGGAGCGCCGCAGCTTGCGTGCGATGGCGGCGCTGACTGAGGATCGACCACGCCGCGGCCTCGTACGGCGAGTGGAAGAGCACTGGGCGGAGTCCCTGATGAGCGGCCTGGAGGCGCCCGATCACGGGGTCGCGAACACCGACTTCGGCCCACGCCGTGCCTGACTGGTCGAGGGAGAGGATGCGGCGAACCTGAGCCACCACCTGGTCGGGGTCGCCGTCGCCAAAGACCTCAACGCGCACGCTCGCGTCCCCGTCCTCGGTCACGACTGCCGCGGCGTAGTGGACGAAGTCGTCGGCCACGAACGCGAGCGACATGCTGTCGCCGTCTGGCTTCGGCCGACCAGTGTTGGGACCGAACCCGAATCCTGCCGCGGCCGCGAGTGAAAACGGGCCGTCCGGAGTGATCGTGAACGTTGCCATCGGGCGCACGTTACTCAAGTCGAGGCGCGGAATGGCTGCGATGACCCTGGGTCGAGGACCGGCTACTGACGCAGGCGGACGATCAGGTTGATGACCACGGTGAGCACGACGCTCACCACCACGCAAAAGGCCACCGGGAAGAAGAACGAGAAGTTCCCGCTGCTGATCGAGACACTTCCCGGCAATTGGCTCACGCCCATGCGCGTGAGCAGGATGAGCACGCCGCCGAGCAGCACGATCACCGCGCCCGCGATCAGGAGCAGCTTCCCCACGTCGCCGAGAGCCATATGGTCACTCTAAGGTAGAATCCGCCGAACGCATCCACTTCAAGCAGGTCCGGAGAGGCCGGCAAGGGATCGCGGCGCCGCTGCGAGGCCGCCCTTGCCCGAATCGATCCGGGCTGGAGGGCACGATGCCATGACGGTATCGACATCGCGACCCCGGACCCTCGGTCACGTGATCAGTGCCGAGCAGTTCGATCGCGAGTTGCTCGACCGGCTCTTCCAGCGGGCCACTGCGCTTGCTGAGGTAAGGGATGACCGTCTGGCCCATCAGGTCATGGCCACGCTCTTTTACGAGCCGAGCACGCGTACGCGACTGAGCTTCGAAGCCGCGATGCTCCGCCTCGGCGGCGCGGTGATCGGGACCGAGGCGGCTCGCTCGTTCTCCAGCGCCATCAAAGGAGAAACGCTCGAGGACACGGTCCGCATGGTCTCGACCTATGCCGACATCATCGTGCTCCGTCACGACGAGGCGGGTGCCGCGGCGCGCGCCGCCGCGGTCGCGTCGGTTCCGGTGGTCAACGCCGGCGACGGGCCGGGCGAACATCCCACGCAGGCGTTGCTCGACCTCTACACGATCGAGCGCGAGCTGGGCCATGTCGAAGGCGTGCATGTTGCGTTCTGCGGCGACCTGCGGTATGGCCGAACGGCACGATCACTGGCACTGCTGCTCGCGCTCTACCCGCATGTGCGCTTCACCTTCGTCGCGCCACCGGTCATCCAGGTCGGCGCGGACATCCTCACGCGACTCGAGGCACGAGGCATCGCCTGCACGCTCGCCGAACAACTCACCGACGCGATCGACGATGTCGACGTCATCTATCAGACGCGCGTGCAGAAGGAACGCTTCACCGATCCGCTCGAATACGAGCTGGCGAAAACCGCCATCCGCATTGACGGCGCGATCATGCGGCAACTCCCCGCCACGGCGATCGTGATGCACCCGCTGCCGCGTGTGGATGAGATCGCCCCTGAGGTCGACGCCGATCCCCGCGCCGCCTACTTCCGCCAGGCGGCCAATGGGGTGGCGATACGCATGGCCCTCCTGGAGATGTTGCTCGCATGAAGGGGCTGCGGTGAGCGGCCTCGCCCAACCACTCGACGACAACCCACAGCTGCTCGACGCCGTCGGCCTGCAGCGGATCACCGTGCGGCTGGCGCACGAGATCGCCGAACGACACCCCGACGTGGACACGCTGGTGCTGGTGGGAATTCCAACGCGCGGCGTGCCACTCGCACGTGCGGTTGCCCATCAACTCGCCGCCTTGGGACACACGCCGCCCCCGGTTGCGGTCATCGATCCGAGTGGCCATCGCGACGACCGGCCACGTCCGGTGTCGCCGCATCCCGCGCTCCACGACATCAACGGAGGATCCGCACCGCGCATCGACGGCTCGGTGGTGATCGTCGTGGACGATGTGCTCTTCACGGGCCGAACCCTGCGCGCCGCGCTCGACGCGCTGGTCGACTGCGGGCGCCCTGCGGCGGTCGAAGTCCTCGCGCTCGTCGATCGCGGCCATCGCGAGTTGCCATTGCGCGCCACCTATGTCGGGAAGAACGTCCCGACAGCGCAGGGCGACCGCGTGTTCGTCCGGCTGCGCGAGGTGGACGGTGTCGACGGCGCCTGGTTGCACCGGGCGGCGCCGGCATGAACGCAATCCTCCGCGGCGTCCGCGTGATCGATCCGCTCGGCCGTCTCGATACAGCCGGACAGGACGTGTGGATCGATGGCGGCAAGATCCTCGCCATCTACCACCACATTGACGCCGCCGGCGTCCCGGTGATCGATCTGACTCCCGCCGACGGCATGGAGTCCTGCGTGCTCTGTCCAGGATTCATCGACCTGCACGCGCATCTTCGTCAGCCCGGGGACGACGAGTCCGAGACCATGCAAAGCGGCGCACGCGCTGCAGCGGCGGGCGGTTTCACGCACGTGGTGGCGATGGCCAACACGAAGCCGCCGATCGACACCCCCGAACGGGTATCCGAGGCGATCCTTGCCGCGCGCAATCTACCGGTGTCGATTCTCCAGGTCGCGGCGCTCACACGTGGGCTCGCGGGCCAGGAGCTCGTTGACATCCGGCGATGCATCGAGGCCGGGGCGGTTGCGATCAGCGACGACGGTCGCAATGCCATCTCCCCACGCCAGCTCTCGATCGCGCTCACGGAGACCGCGCACATGTCGAGGACGGTGCTGGTGCATCCCGAGGATGAGGAGATGATCGCGCAGGCAAACAACACCCAGGGGACGACCACGCGCAGTCCGTTACGACCGGCAGAGAGCGAGACACGCGCGGTGAACCTGGCGATTCGCGCGCTGGCGCACGCACGCTCCGGCCACCTGCATCTGCAGCATCTGTCCTGCGAAGGCTCGGTTGCATCGCTCCGCCGGGCGCGCCATCAAGCGATGGCAGTGAGCGGTGAAGTGACGCCGCACCACCTTTCGATGTGGCTGCCCAGCGACGAGGAGCCCGATCCGCCCTCGCTGCGCAAGGTGAATCCGCCGCTCCGCGCGGAGAGCGACAGGCTCGCGCTCGTGCAGGCCCTGCGCGAGGGTGTCATCGAAGCGGTCGCGACCGATCATGCACCCCATCGCGCGTCTGACAAGTCGGTCGACTACGACGACGCGGCACCGGGGATGATCGGACTTGAAACTGCGCTCGCGACGTGCTTGACGATCGGCGGAATGGGCGGCGAGTGGCTTGCGACACTGGTGGAGCGTTTGACCGCGGGGCCGCATCGGATTCTCGGACCCATCGCCGGTGTCGCCGAGCCGCGGCTGCGCATCGGTGAATCGGCCACCTGCACGCTCTTCGATCCGAACGTTGAGTGGATAGTCGGCGAGACTCCGTTGCACTCGCGCTCACGCAACACGCCACTCCTCGGTGCCAGGTTGCGCGGCAAGGTGCTCCTCACCATCGCGGGTGGCCGTGTTGTGCATCAGGATCCCGCGCGCATACCCGTCGCATCCGAGCAGGTCACCAATGGCTGACGTGCAAGGACGTCTCGCACTCGAGTCGGGAGCGACGTTTGAAGGCGTGCTCTTTGGCGCACCGGTCGACGGCACGCACAACGGCGAGGTCGTCTTCAACACCTGCATGAGCGGTTACCAGGAAGTGATCACTGATCCGTCGTACGCAGGTCAGGTGGTGGTCATGACGTACCCGCTCATCGGCAACTACGGCTGTCGCGACGACACCGCGGAGTCGACGAAAGTCCAGTGCCGCGCGCTGGTGGTGCGCGAACTGTCCGCAGATATCGGGCATCCGCGTGGAGAGCGAACCCTCGAGGAAGAGTTGCGGCGCAACGGGGTTCCGGGGTTGCGCGGGGTCGACACCCGCGCCCTGACTCGTCATCTCCGCGACCACGGGACCTTGCGCGGCGTGATCGCGGCTTGTTCCGCGATGTCGGCGGCGGAGCAGATTGCCGCAGCGAAATCGGCGCCGTTCGTGGGCGATGAGGACCTGGTCGGCATGGCCTCGATCTCCGAGCCGTGGATGCCGTTCACCGAGCGCCTCGATCCAACGTTGCATCGCGGCGTGGTGCTGGCCGGCAGCGAGAACGCCTTCAGCGGGGTGCGCGTGGCGGTGCTGGACTACGGCGTGAAACTGAATCAGCTCCGGGCTTTGTGCAGTCGGGGTGCGGAGGTCATCCTCGTACGTCAGGACGCGCGCGTCGAAGACGTGCTCAGCCACGATCCACACGGCATCGTGCTCTCCAACGGACCGGGTGATCCATCGCGGTTGCCACACGCGGTGCAACTCTGCCGGGACCTGCTCGAACGCCGGATTCCTCTGCTCGGTATCTGCCTCGGGCACCAGATCCTCGGACAGGCTGCCGGCGCATCGACGTCACGCCTGACCTTCGGACACCATGGTGGAAACCATCCCGTGCGTGACGCCGAATCCGGATCCGTCTACGTCACGTCGCAGAACCACGAATTCCAGGTCGACGCCGCATCACTACCGGCCGATTCCGGTTGGTACGTGTCGGAGCGCAATTTGAACGATGGAAGCGTCGAAGGATTGCGACATCGAGAGCTGCCCGCGTTCTCGGTGCAGTATCACCCGGAGGGGGCGCCGGGGCCGCAGGACCGGGCCGGGGTTTTCGACGAGTTTCTGCGGTTGTGCAGTGGTGGGCGATCGGGGGGTGGGGATGCGCTTGCTCAGACAGCGCTCCGCGGTTCGGCCTCGCGCAACGACTCAGCATCGCGCTCGCCCGAACCGCTCCGCGAACTCGCCGCGAATCCCCACCCCCCGATCGCTAGCGCAAACGGTGACTCGACAACGGACGGCCCGGAGAACGTCCCGTCTCCCCAGTTCGATACTGCGCCCACCCGGGATCTATCGGCGCTTGCTGCAACCTCCGTTGGCGCGGGGGTCATGAGCGAGATAACTCGGGACCGCTCGCGGGTCAAGCCTGCGTGTGTCCTTGTGATCGGGTCGGGGCCGGTGATCATCGGACAGGCCGCCGAGTTTGACTACGCGGGGACACAGGCTTGCCGGGCGTTGCGCGAGGAAGGGATCCGCGTCGTGCTCGTCAACAGCAACCCGGCGACGATCATGACTGACGATTCGTCGGCGGATGCGGTGTACGTCGAGCCGCTGACGGTGGAGGTTCTGGAGCGGGTCATTGCGTCGGAACGGCCGGATGGGTTGTTGGCGACGCTCGGGGGGCAGACCGGGCTGAATCTGGCGGTGGCGCTGGATGATGCCGGGGTGCTCGAACGGCACAACGTGCGAGTGCTGGGGACCGGTTTGACGGCCATTCGCACCGCTGAGGATCGGGAGCGTTTCAAGGGGTTGCTCACGTCGATTGGTGAGCCCACACCCGAATCGGCAACGGTGGCGACCCTTGGTGAGGCACGCGCATTGAGAGAGCGCCTGGGGTTGCCACTGGTGGTGCGGCCGGCGTTCACGCTCGGTGGCACGGGCGGTGGTCTGTGCGAGACCGAGGAGCGTTTTGCGGAGACGGTGCTCACCGGGCTGGCGGCATCGCCGATCAGCCAGGTGCTTGTCGAGCGATCGCTCGCCGGGTGGCGCGAGATCGAGTACGAGGTGATCCGCGACGCGTCGGGAACGTGCATCACGGTCTGCAACATGGAGAACCTCGATCCGATGGGCGTGCACACCGGTGATTCGATGGTCGTTGCGCCTGCGCAGACTCTCACCGACCGTGAGCATCAGCAGCTGCGGAGTGCGGCGCTGCGCATCATCAATGCGCTGCGGATCGAGGGTGGCTGCAACGTCCAGTTCGCGCTGTCGCCCGACTCGCACGAGTACCACGTCATCGAGGTGAACCCACGGGTGTCGCGGTCGTCGGCACTCGCATCGAAGGCGACGGGGTACCCGATCGCTCGTGTGGCGGCGAAGATTGCCGCCGGCCTGCGGCTCGACGAGATACCCAACGCAGTCACCGGCAAGACCTGCGCGGCCTTCGAACCGGCGCTTGACTACTGCGTCGTGAAGATTCCTCGCTGGCCGTTCGACAAGTTCCCCGAGGCGGACCGCCGCCTTGGGACGCAGATGAAGTCGACGGGCGAGGTCATGGCCATCGAGCGGTCGTTTGAGGCCGCCTTCAGCAAGGCACTGCGCTCGCTCGAGCAGCCACAACCCGATCCCGCGGCGCTGCACGAGCCCGTGCTCATTGACGTTGCCAACGACCGACGCGCCGCTGCGCTGCTCGAGGCGTTCCGTAGCGGCGCGACACCTGAGGAACTCAACCGCCGCAGCGGCATCTCCACGTGGTTCCTGCGCCGTCTCGGGAACATCGTCGCGTGCGAGGAGCGGTTGCGCTGGAGTGGTCTCGATGACGATGCACTCCGAGCCGCGAAGCTGGCCGGCTTGACGGACTCGCGGATCGCGGCGCTGTCCGGTTCGACGCCCGAGGAAATCCGCTCACGCCGGGAAGCTGCGGGTCTGCGCCCGGTGTTCAAGTGCGTCGATACGTGCGCGGCCGAATTCGAAGCTGCCACGCCGTATTACTACTCAACCTACGAGACCGAGGATGAAGGGCCGGCCGCCACTGCTCCGGCCGCCAACACGGTCGTTGTGCTCGGCAGCGGTCCGATACGCATCGGCCAGGGCATCGAGTTCGACTACTGCAGCGTGCACGCCGCGACGGCGTTGCGCGCCCAGGGCGTCGACGCGGTGATGGTCAACAGCAATCCGGAGACGGTGAGCACCGACTTCGACTGCAGCACCCGCCTGTATTTCGAACCACTCGATGAGGAGGCCGTGCGCGCGATCATCGACGAGGAGCAGGCGTCCGGGGTCGTCGTGCAGTTCGGTGGTCAGACGGCCATCAATCTTGCGGAGCCACTCGATCACGCCGGCATCGCGATCCTCGGCAGCAGTATCGCCAGCATCGACCTCGCCGAGGATCGGCGTGCCTTCGAAGCATTGATGCGCTCGCTCTCCATCGCGCAACCGCAGGGCGCCGCCACGACAGATCTCGACGAGGCGCTCGTGATTGCCGACGACATCGGCTTCCCGGTGCTGGTCCGGCCGTCGTACGTCCTCGGAGGCCGCGCGATGGAGATCGTGCACAGCCGCAGTCAGCTGATGCGCTACCTCGAGGCCGCGATGGCGGCGCTGCCGGCGGAGGGCACCCGTCGCCGTGGCGCGGTGCTCATCGATCGCTACCTGTTCGGCACCGAGGTGGACGTCGATGCCATCAGTGACGGGGAGACTGTCGTCATTCCTGGGCTCATGGAACACGTCGAGCGGGCCGGCGTTCACAGCGGCGACTCGATGGCCGCCTATCCGGCACGCATCCTCGGTGACGATGTGCGTGCGCTCATCGTCGACGCCACCGTGCGCATCGCGCTCGCGCTCGATGTTCGCGGCCTGTGCAACATCCAGTTTGCGGTGCACCGTGGCATTCCGCACGTTCTCGAGGTCAACCCGCGCGCCTCGCGGACGGTGCCGTTCCTCAGCAAGGTGACCGGCGTTCCGATGGTTGAACTGGCGACGCGCGTCATGCGCGGGGCCAAGCTGGCCGACCTTGGATGGTCCACCGGACTGGTCCCCGCGCGCTCACTGGTGGCCGTGAAAGCACCGGTGTTCTCGACCGTCAAGCTCATCGACGTCGACACGGCGCTCGGCCCGGAGATGAAGTCGACAGGCGAGGTGATGGGCATCGACACCGATTTGGGCGCCGCGCTGCAGAAAGCGTTCGTGGCGGCCCTCGGCAGTGTCCCCACCAAGGGCGGCGCGCTCTGCAGCGTCGCTGACGTCGACAAGGCGGAAGCGCTGCCGATCATTTCGCAACTGAGCTCGCTCGGCTTCACGATCTACGCCACTTCGGGCACGGCGACAGCGTTGGCGAGTGCGGGGATCTCCGCCGTGGCGGTGGGCAAGATCGGCCACGGGCGGCCGAACGTCATCGACGTGATCGAGGACGGCCGGGTCTCCATCGTCATCAACACCGTGTCGAACTTCGGCACAGACGAACTGGATTTCCGCGCCGACGGCGGGGCGGCGGCTGCGGTGGGCCGCACCGTGAAGGACGGCTACCGAATCAGACTCGCCGCCGAACAGCGGCGGGTTCCGTGCTGCACGTCGCTCGACACCGCTGCCGCACTCGTGGACGCCATCAGTCGCCTGGCATCGGGCAAGAGCGTCCGGGTTGCGACCGTGCGGGCGTATCGCGACGGCGTGGTCCAGGCGGTGTCGTGACAGCGGACCTCAGCAGAGCCTCGCTCGAGCAGGGGGAAGTGCTGGTGGTCGAACGGCTCGGCGGCGGACTCCTCGAAATGGTCGCGCGGCTCCCTCACCTTGCCGCGACCGCGACCCCGGGATCCTTTGCCCAGCTTCGATGTGGGACGGGGACCACCCCATTGCTGCGACGTCCGTTCAGCGTCGCGTGGACGCACGACGACACCTGTGGCTTCGTCTTCGAGGCGGTCGGCGCGGGGACCCGCTTGCTCTCGGAGCTGCAGCCGGGTGATCCGCTGGACAGCCTGGGTCCGCTGGGACATGGATTCACCATGGTGAACAGCGGGTCGGTGGTGTGTGTCTCGGGGGGCCTCGGCTGCGCCCCGTTTCCACTGCTCATCAACGAGCTGCGGCGTCGCCGCGTAGAAGACATTCTTGTCCTAAACGGAGCGCGCACCGCGGCTCGCCTGTATCCCGCTGAACGGTTCGCACGACCGGCGGTGCCGGTGGTCGCCGAGGCGACCGACGACGGTACGCGAGGGCATCACGGATCGGTCATCGACCTGCTCGTGCAGGCGTTGGGCTCCCAGCCGTCTGCGCTCTACGCGTGCGGGCCGAATCCCATGCTCAACGCCGTGATGCGAACCCTGCTCGACTCCGGGGCGACGTTGCCGCCGGTCCTCGAGGCCTCATTGGAAGCACCGATGGGCTGCGGGTTCGGCACCTGCCTCGGCTGCGCGCTTCCGGTGCTCGGCGACGGCGGTGCAAGCGTCTGGAAGCTCTGCTGCACCGACGGCCCGGTGATGTCGATGCGCGACGTGGACTGGGCCGGTGTCAGTGCATTGCCGGGAGCCGACGTCGCATGAATGAGCGCCTCACCGGCAGCGTCGATCTCGGCCGCGGTCTGGTGCTCCCGAATGTCGTCGGTCTAGCCAGCGGGACCGCCGGCTACGGATTTGAACTCGCGCAACTGATTGACCTGGACCGTCTCGGCGCGCTCTACACCAAGGGCACGACGATACTGGCGCGCGAAGGCAACCCACCGCCGCGGATTGCCGAGACCGGTGGCGGGCTGCTCAACAGCATCGGGCTGCAGAACCCTGGCGTCGATTTCGTTGCCACCGACTACGCGCCGCGCTGGAAGGACTGGACCATCCGTGTCATTGTCAACATCGCGGGGGGATCCGCCGAGGATTATGTGCATTGCGTGAAGGTCCTCGAGCCGATCGCCGAAGTGTCGGGGATCGAACTCAACATTTCCTGTCCGAATATCGCGCACGGTCTTGACTTCGGTCGCGATCCTGAGGCGGCGGCGCGTCTCGTCGCCGCGGTGCGCGCGGTGACCGAGCGTTGCGTGATCGTGAAGCTGAGTCCCAACGTCACCGACATCGTGGCAATAGCGCGCGCTGTCGAGGACGCCGGCGCGGATGTCGTCTCCGCGGTCAACACATACGTCGGACGCAAGGTCCATCGAGCGTCGGGCCGTTCCGTCCTCCCGTTCGGCACCGGTGGTCTGAGTGGCCCGGCCATACAGCCGCTGGCGCTTGCGGCGGTCGCGAGCCTCTGTGAGGCCCTGCGCATCCCGGTTATCGGCGTGGGCGGCATTGTCGACGCCGCGTCGGCGCAGGATTTCCTCACTGTCGGAGCAACAGCAGTCCAGGTGGGGACCGCGACCTTCGTCAATCCCGAGACAGCACTGGACGTGCTGGAGGGTCTGACGAAGGTCACGGCCTGAGTCACCCCTCTATACCAACTGTCCCGCTTCCACGGGCACCGGGTCCCGGTGCTGGCCGTTGAGTTCCATCACCGGCGCCGCGGGTTCCATATCCATAGCCACCTCGCCATGCAGCTCGAGGTCTCCGATCTCGAGCTCCTTGTCGGTCATGCGCAAGGGGACGACAAGTCCGACGAGCTTGATCACGATGAATGTCGCCACAGCGTCGTACACGATGATGAAACCGAGTGCGAGCGCCTGCAGTCCCAACTGCTTCGCGTTGCCGTAGACAAGGCCGGTCACGGCGAACGACGCGGTGCCGGCGGATCCCACGTACACGATCATGTTCGGTGACGCGAGGACACCCGTCATGAGCCCACCGAACGCTCCTGCGACGCCGTGCGTGTGGAAGACACCGAGTGTGTCGTCGACCTTCTCCTTGAAGAGCTTGGTCTTGCCGAGGTAATTCATGGAGAGCCAGGGGAACACGCCCGCGCCGATTCCGATCGCGAACGCCGCGTAGGCATTGACATAGCCGGCGCCGGGGGTGATCGCCACCAGGCCCGCGATCATCCCGCTGATCATGCCGATGATGGTCGGCTTGTGGCTCTTGCTGATAAACATGTCCATGAGCATCCAGGTCAGGAGTGCTGTGGCCGTGCAGAGATGCGTGTTGAGCACGGCCGCGGATGCATCGGCATTGGCGAAGTACGGGTCACCGCCGTTGAAGCCGCTCCATCCCAACCACAGCAAGCCGCCTCCGGCGACCGCCAGCATGATGTTGCTCGGCGCGTTGTTCTGCCGGTCCTTGAGCAACCGCGGCCCCACAACCGCTGCGGCGACGAACGCGGAGACTGCGGCCGCCACATGGATGACGTACCCGCCGCTGTAGTCGACGGCGCCGAGCGCACCGAGCCATCCACCACCCCACAGGCTGAATGCGCCCACCGAGTACACGAGGGTGATCCAGAGTGGAACAAACAGCGCCCACGCGCGGAAGCTGATGCGTCCGAGCAGTGCACCGCCAAGGATGATCACGGTGATCGTGGCGAACACGAACTGGAAGTAGACAAGCGATGACATGGGAAAGCGCAGCGCTGGGATCAGGCCGGTGAGCAACGGAATGCTCGCCTGCGCTTCGAGATCAGTCGCTCCGGCAACCGGGTGCGGTATTCCGATGAATGTGGTTGCGGCACCACCGATGTGGAGCGGGGTGCCGAAGCTCATGTCGTACGCGAAGAACATCCAGATGACCAGTGTCATCGCGAACGCGTACACGACCATGAGCGCTGAGTTGACCGCAAACTTCCGCTTCATCAACCCCGCATACAGGATCGCGAGGCCGGGGATACTCATGATCCCGACCAGCGTTGCCGACACCAGCTGCCACGCCGTGTCGCCGGTGTCCAGCCAGCTTGGACCTGGGTTGAGGGCGGAGAGCATTGCGATACCTCACCTGTGCGTCGTTGATAAGCAAGTGAGCGACATACGCTTTGCGGACAAACTTTGTCAGACCTCTGCGCCTGAAACTTCAGCCGTCGCGCACAGATCACGGGCGGTTGTGCTGTACGCGGCGCACGAGTGCAGATCCGCTGGGAAGTCGCCGACACGCGCGCAGCATCGCCAACGCGCGATGCGCGGTCGAACGGCTGTGCGGAACTCGGGCGCCGGCGGCGACGCGCGCGGTCCTGCGGCTAGACCCTCGTTCGGAGCTCGCTTTTATACTCCAGCGCGGGTCTTCGGCTAGACCGCTGCGCGGAGCTCGCTTTGATACGCGGGCGCGGGCGCGACCCTGAGGTTGGGCATCGTCGTGCCGACATCCAGGTCATGCGCGGCCACGGGCCTTCCGGTGAAGTAGCCTTGCGCGCGATCGCACCCGAGCAGCGCCAGGAGTTCGAGGGTGGCGCAGGTCTCGATGCCCTCGGCGACGACGAGCAGTCCCAGCGCATGACCGAGATCGATGGTCGCGCGCACGAGCTTCACGTCCTGCTCCCGACTGTTGGCGGCGAGCGTGCCGATGAAGGTGCGGTCGAGTTTCAGCTCCGTGACCGAAAGACTTCCCAGATAGGCGAGCGATGTGAAGCCCGCACCGAAATCGTCGACGGAGATGCCAAGACCGAGACCACGCAGCTCGTCGATGACCTGCTTGCAGCCTTCGAAATCTCGAATGATGGTCGTCTCGGTGATCTCGAGAATCAGCGCGGACGCGGGCACACGATGACGGCGGAGTGCCGTGCGGACGAGGTCGATGAAGCCCGGGTCGAGCAGGTTCGACGAGGAGATGTTCACCGAGACGGCGAGGCGGCTGCCGCCGGCGCGCCAGGTGGCGACCTGCGTGAGTGCCTGCTCGAGCACGAGGCGTGTCAGCGGTCTCATGAGACCGGCCTCCTCGGCCAGCGGCAGGAATTCGAGCGGTGGGACGAGCCCCAGGCGTTCGTGCGGCCAGCGCAAGAGCGCTTCGACGGCGACGGTTTCACCGCTGCGCAGGTCCACCTGCGGCTGGTAGTGAAGGACGAGGCGCTCTCCCTCGACCGCGGCGCGCAACTCCTCGACCAGGGCTAGGCGGTTGCCGCCATCGTCGATCGCCTGTTGATAGACCTCGAAGGAGCGCTGGCTCAGCTTCGCTCGATACATCGCGACATCGGCGCAGCGCATCAGCCCGAGACTGTCCACGGCATCCGTCGGGGCCATCGCGATACCGATGCTCGCGCTGATCCGGACGCTGACACCGTTGAGCACGAAGGGCTGCTCGAGCAGCGACGTGAGTCGCTGGGCGAGACCTGCTGCGTACTCCGGGTCCGTGTCCACGAGCACTGCACCGAGCTCGTCACCACCGATCCGGACCAGCACGTCGGTGCTCCGCAGCGTGCTCATGAGACGAGGACCGAGTTGCTTGAGCAATTCATCGCCTGCGGAGTGCCCAAAGGAATCGTTGATCTCCTTGAAATGGTCGAGATCGACGAAGAGGAACGCGAGATTCCGCGGCGGGGTCTCCGGGTCGAGGTGATCCGCAAAGTACGCGTCGAGCAGGCTCGTGAGCCGGCGCCGGTTGCCGAGCCCGGTGAGCTCATCGGTGACCGCCTGGCGGTGGCGCTCGACGGTGAGCTTCCGCAGCCCGGCGACGGACAACCCCAGTCGCAGTCCGACCACCGCAAGGGTCGCGGTGGCGAGGGCAACTGCAATCACGCCTACCGGATATCCCAGCGCGCCGCTGAACAGGATGACCAGTCCGGCCAGCGCACCGCCACCCGGGAGGAGGAATCCGGGCATCTTTCCGGCCTCGATCAGCTCACGACGGCCGGGTGGCACCCAGACTGACATGGACATGAGGAGGATCGCAACGGGCCATGCGATCGCGTTGACAATCGTGCCAATCTGCGAGCTGGCGCTGAGCAGGTTGAACGTGTCGCCCACGCTGTTCACCGCGCAGGCGGTTGCGAAGAGCACCCATGGGAGCCTGCGGCCTGGGAGCACCGCGGTCCCGCCGACGACCAGCGCCAGCAGGAGCACATCACCGATCGGATAGATGAGGTTGACGGCCGCACCCAGGGGGGTGCTGCCCGCTCCAAGCAGTTTGAGCACGCTGGGAAACGCAAACGCCGCGCAGACCGCCGCCGCGCCCAGCCCGGCGATAGCACCATCCAGCCACGTTGCCGGCAGGAGCCGCTTGATCTCCTTACGGAGCATCAGCACGATGGCGGCGTACGCGAGCGGGTAGAAGAACACGTAGGGGGCGTCGGCGTACGAAGGAGTTGGCGGGTTCGCCCCTTCCCAGGTGATCACAAGGTCGCCGAGCGCCCACGCGAATACCGCTGCTCCGAGCACCAGGGGGATCGCCCGTCCTGGGAGGCGCACGAACCCGCGGGCCAGGAGCAACCCGGCCAGAATCATTTCGAAGGCCACGATGCCCCAGCCGTCGATCCAGTCCCAGAAGGCGCTCTCGGGGGTGCCTGCCACCGAGCGCACCACGACGGACGCCACGTAGGCGATGACCAGTGCGCTCAGGACCGCGTACGAGATCCAGAGCACGCTGAACCCGCGCCCTTTCGGTCTGGTGACCGTCGTAGATGCCCGCTGTTCCGAAGCGGTCGCGGAACTCACCACAGCAGCTTCGCCGATCTCGTGTTGAGATCCGGTTGCGTGCGTGGAACGACAATGACCTCAGTTCGCGACTTCGCGAAGCGGCTCGGCGTGATCTCACTCCGGGCACCGCTCGAAGCCTCCTAGGTCGGCCCTCGAAAGTACTGCTTCAGATCGATGAGCCACACGCGCAGGGCCACCGATCCAGACCTTAGAACACCCGACTTCACCAGGACCGGCTGGAAGGGCCCCAATGCCTGCAGCGACTGCTCGAACCCGTCGCCCGTGAAGCTCATCAGGAGGATCTGGGCGGCGCTGCGTTCCCGGATCAGCTGCTGCGCCTCCGGAGCCAGGGTTCCCATGGCACTCGGCAGGGAGTCGAAGAAGGCGTGGAACATGCCGATCGGGCCGAGAATCTCGTCGCGTTCGTCAGAGGGCCACCACATGAGCAGGCGCTCGCCCGAGTACGTCCCTGGACCGACGAACCCTGGGAGGTCTGTGGTCACCACATACAGGCTGATGGCAAAGGACGCGTTTCCCCCGAACGCGGTGTCGTACGCCGGTGCCGTATCCGTGATGGTGCCCGGTATGGGCGGATGGTTGGGGATCGGATCGACCGTGAGAACGAGCAGCAGTGCCGATACCAGCGACACCGCCACGCCCGACGCCACGCGCGTGGGAACGCGGAGCGGTGCGCGCCATAGCCATCGGGCGACGAACGCTGAGGTCAGCGTGATGGCGGCGACGATGTATCCGAGCGGGAACCAACCGAAGGCCCGCACGTGCGGATGCAGCTCATACACCAGCGGGAGCGCAAGCAGCAGCACCGGCAGCAACCACTTGAACCGTCCATGGTCCAACAGAGGTCGTCCGAGTTCGATGAGCACGATCGCGAGCGCCAGACTCACGGACGCCCACAACAGCGAGGAGAAAAAGTGAACTTCTAGTATTTGCACGCCACCGAAAATTTGCAGATACGTGCACAGAATCAGCTGCGCAGCGCATGTCAAGCCAATCACCAGTTGCGGCGTCGGCACCGTGCGGAACCGGTATCCGAACGCGATGAACCAGGTGACCACAACCGTTGGTGGGACAAGGAGATAGGTGACGTACGGTGCCCATCGCCAGCTATGCGAGTGATACATGATCTCGTTGGACGGCTGCGCCAGGAACATCACCGATTGGATGGTCGGGACGACGAAGTCGAAGCGTCCGATAAGCAGCCCAGACGCAATTGCAAGGATGCCCGTGACGCCCAGTGCAGCACACACAGCGACGGCAGCGTCGCGCACCATGTGGGGGCGATCGCGCAGGAATCTCACCACGGCGTACACCGCCACGGCGACGGCGACCAGTGGCAGCGAGGTCGCGATCGACCAGAGTGACAGCGTGAAGAATCCGGCGCTTCCGACAAGCCACCACACGCGATGTCGTTGCGAGGGCATCGCGAGGCATGCTGTGCCCGCGATGAGATAGGAGACCGCGACCGAGTCGGGAAAATCCGTTCCCCATGCGGTGATCAGCACTGGACTGGTGAGCACCACTACAACACCGACCGCCCCGCCCCACATGCCGTACATCCTGCGCAGCAGTAGGTAGACCGGTGCGATCGCGATCAGCGCAAGGACGTATCGCAGGACGATGAACCCCGGGAGTGCACCGAAGAGCAGATACGAAATGCGGCCCGGCACCAGCAGACCCACACGTGATGCCTCGCGGAGGCGGAAGGTCGGCGTGAAACTGCTTGTGTACCGGAGAAAGATCGACTGCGGCTGGATCATGAACGTCGTGTGCATGGCGGGATCGTTGAGATCCGGCACCGGCATCAGACGGATCCGGAGGTCGAAGTACGCGGCTACCGGCGCCAGCGCGAGGGCGATGGCCTCGATGAGCGAGCGCAGCCGCGCTCTTCCGGGCGGGGTCGTCTGAAGGTCACCTGGCGTTGGGTCGGTGGCGCTCATGCCGTGCCGTGCCACATGCTCTGGGATCGCGCCGGGTCAAGCCGCGCGATGGAGTTCAGCGCAATCACAAGGACACGAAGATGACTGCAGCCGAGAACGGCGGTCGCGGGGTCGCCGGTGACAACGACACAGCGGTGGACATTACCATCGTGAGCAGCGAGGTTCAGGTGCAGCGCTTGCTGCCCCTGGTTCGGGCGTACTGCGATTTCTATAGCGTCGCTCCGTCCAACGAGTCGTTGCTGCTCGTCTCGCGAGCACTGATTGCCGACCCCATTCATGAAGGTGTCCAACTCCTCGCGATCGACGGCGGTCGGGACGTTGGATTCGCAACCATCTACTGGAGTTGGGAGACAACCACCGGCGGTCGCATCGGCGTCATGAACGATCTCTATGTCGACGCATCGGCGCGCGGACGCGGCGTGGGCTCGGCCCTCATCGAGGAGTGCGTGCAGCGCGCTCGTGCTCACGGCGCGTTGAAGCTCGTCTGGCAGACCGCGGTTGACAATCTCGTCGCGCAACGCGTCTACGACAACATCGGCGCTACTCGCGAGGCCTGGGTGGACTACTGGCTCGACGCGCGTTAGCAGTCACACACAGTCCGGGTCCCTGGGGGGCTGCTTCCGACTCGACCCCACGCGAGCGCTCGCCCCGTGTTCCTTGCGACCGTGCTACTTCTTGGCGGCTTGGTAGTAGGGGTTTGCCCCCTGGGCGTGGTCTGTTGTGTCGCGCACTTCGGCGATCTGTGGAAAACGCTCGAGGATGGCGACGCGAACGCCCTGCCCCAGGGTGACCTCCGCCATGCCGCAGCCCTGGCACCCGCCACCCATGTGGATGAAAGCGATCCCGTCGCGCACATCGAGCAGGTCGATGAACCCACCATGCGATGCGACCGACGGATTGATCTCGTCGTCAAGCAGTCGCTGCACGTCGCGGGCCAGATCGTCGAACCAGAGCGGGTTTGGGTTGTCGACGACCAGAGCGCCTCGCAGCCGGTCTGCGTCCACGGTGATGCCGTCGAGGTAGGGCGCTGACGCCAGCGGCATCGTGAAGCGGATACCGGCCGGACCGTTGACCACCAGGTCGCCGTCTCGCTCCTCACCTGGCGCAACCAACGACAGGTCGTAGCTGAAGGCTCCGTTCTGCCGCCCGGTGATGGCGATGCGCACGCCTGCTTCCGGCTGCTTGCGGTTGGCGCGCACCTGCTCGATGCGGGTCACCGCATAGTCGGTGATTCCGATTCTCGGTTCCTTCACTCTCATGGCATGGTACGTCCGTCCGAATCCTGAGCGTAGGCTGATTCGTATGTCGCAGCGGGTGATGCTGGTTCTACCAACGGCGACGTATCGCGCCACCGCCTTTCTCCGGGCGGCCGCTGATCTTGGATTGCAGGTCGTGGTTGCCTCGAACGAAGCGCCGACCCTTGCGGCGCTGATGGAAGGAAGAGTGCTCACGCTCGATCTCCGGGTGCCCGCCGAATCGGCTGAGCTCGCAATGGAATTCGCGACACGGTGGCCCATCGACGCCGTGATTGGCGTCGACGAGTCGTCGGTACTGACTGCCGCGAACATTGCGGCTCGACTCGGTGTCGCCCGACGGAACGACGTCGACGCGGTTGAGGCAACGCGCGACAAGCGAAAACTGCGCCGGCGCCTCACCGACGCGGGGATCTCTCAACCCCGGTTCGTCGAGATCGAAGTGGGAGCCGACAGTGATGAGGTCGGCCACGCGGTCCGCGGGGTTGGCCTGCCCTGCGTCATCAAGCCAGTCAATCTCGCGGCGAGTCGTGGCGTGATCCGCGCCGACACCCGCGCCGAGGTTGACGCCGCCGTGCGACGGGTCGGCGCGTTGCTGCGTCAGCTCGGCGGGGGCGGATCGAGGGCGCCGATGCTGATCGAGGCGTATGTCGAAGGGGTCGAAGTCGCCGTCGAGGGGCTGGTCCGCGGTGGCCACATGGACGTGATCGCCTTATTCGACAAGCCTGATCCCCTGAACGGACCCTTCTTCGAGGAGACGATATATGTGACACCTTCGCGTCTTGGCGAGGCTGAGCAGCGCGCTGTGGTCGAGTGTGTGCGCGCGGCGGTTGCCGGGCTCGGGATGCGTCACGGACCTATACATGCGGAGGTTCGCATCTCCGCCGTGGGACCAATCCTGATCGAGGTCGCCGCGAGGTCCATCGGGGGGCTCTGCTCACAAGTCATCCGTGTCGCGTGCACCGATGCCCCCAACGAAGTGAGATCACTCGAAAACGTGATCCTCCGTCAGGCGTGTGGACTCCCGTTGGGGGCGATGCGCATGGTCGACGCCGCGTGTGGTGTGTTCATGTTGCCCATCCGAACGGGAGGTGTCCTGCGTGGGGTCACCGGTGTTGAGCTCGCATCATCGGTTCCGGGAATCACCGGCGTCGCAATTTCTATTCCCCCCGGCGAGCGGGTCACGCCGCTCCCGGAGGGCGACCGGTACCTGGGGTTCGTGTTCGCTTGCGGCGGCTCGCCGGACGAAGTCGAGGCGGCTCTGCGCGATGCGGAACAGCAGATACGGCCCGATATCGCTTAGCCAGCAGCATGCGCTCGGCGGATCTCGTTCACGAACATGGTTCAGCGAGCGGACCGCACCTGGCGGCCCGCGTCATCCTCGGGTGAATATTCCGACTACTCGCGCGACCGGGCACCTCACGCGTTGATTGGCAATCGACGTCCCTCACGCCGGCGGTGGAGTCGGCGGTCGAGCGCGATGCTCGACGCCGGGGAGCGGGGAGATCGCCACCCAGGCGCGATGCTCACCGCGCA
>JBEPVD010000039.1:0-29235 GCA_041691155.1 Candidatus Dormiibacterota bacterium
CGAGGTGGGGAGCCCGAACTTTCGAGCTCGGCGTCACGCCGCGGTGCCGACCGGTTGGACCTGCAACTGCCAGGCGGTCGCGTCCGTCACTCGCGCGATGTGCAACTCGCCAGACGCGGCGCTGCCGGAGGGGAGCCAGGCGACCTTGTTCTCGCGCGTTCGTCCGTACGGCCGTCCGTCCTCGGCGAGCCCTTCGACGAGCACCTCGACATCAGAACCGACGTACTCCGCATTGCGCGCGGCAGCGATCTCGCGCTGGATGGCGAGCAGGTGGTTGAGCCGGGCTTTCTTTTCGACCAGTGGGACGTCGTCCGGCCGGCGCGCGGCCGCGGTGCCGGGACGCACCGAGTAGGCAGCGAGATGCACCGTGTCGAATCGCACTTGGCGCATGAGCGACTCCGTGGCGGCGAACTCCGCGTCGGTCTCGCCGCAGAACCCCACGATGATGTCGGTACTGAGTGCGAGCCGGGGACCGACAGTGCTGACGGCGGCTTCGATCTTCGCCCGGTACTCATCGACGCTGTAGAGGCGACGCATGCGCCGCAGCAGGTTGTCATCGCCCGCCTGCACGGGCAGGTGCAGTTGCTCGCAGACGGTGGGGAGATCGCGCATCGCCTCCCAGAGATCCGGCACGGCGTTCCTCGGATGCGAGGTGAGAAAACGCAGTCGCCAGAGCCCGGGTACGGCGTCGACCGCGGCGAGCAGCTCCGGAAGCCGTGCGTGGCGCAGCTGGTCGTGGTACGAGTTGACGTTCTGGCCGAGCAAGGTCACCTCGCGCACGCCCTGGGCGACCAGACGCTCCACGTGTTCCACCACCTCGGGGATCGGGCGGCTCAGCTCACGACCCCGTACGAAGGGCACGATGCAGTACGTGCACATCTCGTTGCAGCCACCCATGACAGAAACATAGGCGCTGAGGCGATCGGACGCCGGGACGATCACCGGCCCGTCGAGATTCCCGGCGTGCAGCGCCTGCAGCTTGGCAAGGAACCCGTCGGGCTCGCGCACGTCGAAGACATAGTCCAGCTCGGGCAGTCGTGACAGGAGGGCCTCGCCATGCTCCACCGCCATGCAGCCGGTCAGCGCGATCGCCCGGCCGGGACGCGCGCGCTTCCAGGGGATAAGCTCGCGAAACTTTCCGAAGACCTTCTGTTCCGCGTTGGCGCGCACCGTACAGGTGATGAGCACGGCGATGTCCGAATCGTCGAGCGCGGTCTCCGGAATGCACCCGATGTCAGCAAGCTCGGCGGCGAGTTCCTCGCGGTCCGCGTCGTTCATCTGGCAGCCGATGTGCCACAGATGCACGCGCGGCGCCCGGCCCAACACCGGTACCTGAGGCTCGCGTCTCGGCGCCCGGGCGATCAGCGGCAACGGTCTGAATCCGCGCGCAGAGTCGCTGAGGACTGGAACCGGCATCGTCGAAGCCTAGCAGTGTGTCCGCGCACCCATCAGCGCGCCCCAGGGACGTCCCGGGTTTAGCGGACTTCGACGACCAGACGGATCCCGGTTCGCTCCTCGCCATCGATCGAGATGTCGATGAACGACGGGATGCAGACGAGATCCAGCCCGCCAGGCGCCACGTAGCCGCGCGAGATGGCGATCGCCTTGATTGCCTGGTTGATCGCGCCCGCCCCGATCGCCTGGACCTCGACCCGCTTCTGCGTGCGGACCACGCCGGCAATCGCACCGGCGACCGCAACTGGCTTGCTGGTTGCTGAGACTTTGAGAATTTCCAATGGTGGTGTCATGCCAGAAGCGTTATGGGAGGGCGCTGAGTAGGACGTTGTCATTATCGGCCGCGATTGTCGCCTCCCGTCGTCCGGCGTACCGGGCGCCGCGATGCAATCGTTACTTCGCGTACTCGACGCTGCGCGTTTCACGGAGCACGACGACCTTCACCCGGCCGCTGTAGCTCCCCTCGCCGTGGAGGCGCTTGGCGATCTGGCGCGCCATGATCTGGGCTTCGTCGTCGCTGATCTCGTCCGGCTTGACGAGCACGCGC
This sequence comes from Candidatus Dormiibacterota bacterium, assembly GCA_041691155.1. Taxonomy (GTDB): domain Bacteria; phylum Chloroflexota; class Dormibacteria; order Aeolococcales; family Aeolococcaceae; genus Palsa-851. Next base: position 2,003 of record JBEPVD010000039.1, read on the forward strand.
AGCTCCTTGCCGGCGAGCACCGCAAAGCTGCGATCGACGCCGCTGAAGTCGTTGGCGATCGCCTCGATGCGCTCGAGTCGCTTGATCGTCGATGCCAGCGACTCACGGCGAGCGCCCGGTCGAGCGGCGCTGATCGCGTCAGCGGTCATGAGGATCGACGCTGCGGGGGAACGCGGTTCCTCGTCGTAGTGATGCGAGCGCACCGCCTGCACCACCGCCGCGGGACGGCCGAGACGCGCGAGGATTTCGCCGCCGATGATCGCGTGGGGACCGTCGACGTCGTGCTCCACGGCCTTGCCGATGTCGTGAAACAACGCCGCCTCCTTGGCGACCTGCTCGTCGAATCCGATCTCCGCGGCGATCATTCCGGCAATCGCCGCGGTGTCCTGGCTGTGGGCGAGGACGTTGTGCCCGTAGGAGTTCCGGTACTTGAGCGTGCCCAGCAACCGGGCGAGTTCGGGATGGACGTTGGTGAGGCCGATGTCCTGACACGCCTGCTCACCTTCGCGCTTGATCTGCTGAGCAAGCTCGTTGCGCGCCTTGATGACCATCTCCTCGATGCGCGCGGGGTGGATGCGACCATCGGTGAAGAGACGTTCGAGCGTCGCCCGGGCGACCTCGCGCCGGACCGGATCGAACGAGCTGAGGACGATCGCCTCGGGCGTGTCGTCGACGATGACGTCGACGCCGGTGGCAGCTTCGAGTGCACGGATGTTGCGGCCTTCACGGCCGATGATGCGGCCCTTGAGCTCGTCTGACGGGAGGTGCACGACGGTCACGGATGCCTCACCGCTCTGCTCCGACGCCTGGCGCTGCATCGCGGCAATGAGGATCTCGCGGCTCTGCGCCGCTGCCTCCTCGCGGACCTGGGTCTCGGCCTGGCGAATCCGCTCCGCGATCTCTGGCACGAGTTCGCCTTCGACACTCCGTACGACCTCGAGCCGGGCCTCCTGCTCGGAGAGGGCGGCCACCCGCTCGAGTTCCTTGGTGATGAGCGCTCTCTCGTCCTCGACGGTCTGGCGGAGCGTTTCGATCTCGGCCTCGCGCCGGGTCAGGCGCTGCTCGTTCGAGTCCAGCTCACGAAGCCGGCGCTCGAGGCCCTCCTCACGCTGATTGGTCCGCTGCTCGAGGCGCGCAATTTCCGCTCGCCGCTCGCGAACCTCGGCCTCAGCCTCGTCGCGCCGGCGCGCTGCCTCCTCCTTCGCGGCCAGCAGCACCGACTTCGTCTCCTGCTCGGTGGCACGCACTTGATCAAGGCGGCGTTCAGCGTCCGCGTCGTGCGTCACCCGCCCCTGCGCGATGCTGCGGCGTGCGTACACGAGAGCGGCAGCCGCAAACGCGGCCGCAACAATCACCAGCCCGATCAGGGCCACGATCTCGATGCCGATGGGGTGGAACCTCGGAGGTCGGGCGCACGGCGCCCCGCTTGGGATGCCCCACATGGAGAAGGGGACCGGGGCGAGACCCGCAACGTCTCGTTGGTTCGGTCGGGGCCGGCCCGCTACTGGCCGGTCGTCCCCACGGAAGACATTCCCATTGTACGAGCCAAAGGGGTTGCTCGCATGTTTCGATCAATCGCGCGCGGCGGGCTACCCTTGACGGGTGACGGATCGGGAGGTCGCCGGCGTGCCTTCAGCACCCGGCGATGAGGAGTTGCACAAGACGGGCACACGCGCCATAGCGGCGTTGCTCGTTGCCAGTGCGCTCCTGCGCGTGGGCTCGGTGGGAGTCGGCGTCGCCATCGGGTTCCGGATCACCGACCTTGCGTACGGCCACCCGAGTGGTCTGGCGATCGGCCTGGTCGCGGCGGCGCAGGCGGTGACGGAGATGGTGTTTGCCCCGATCCTCGCGCGCTACGCGGACCGCTTCGGTCGTCGCCGCTTTCTGGTGCTCGGACCGGTCGTCTGCGTCGTCGCAGTGCTCTTGGTCGCTCTCGGCGTCCGGCCGGCGCAACTCGGCGGCGCGCGCCTTCTCGAGGGCTTCGGCGCTGCGGCGTTCGTCCCCGTGGCGCTCGGCACCGGCGCCGCCGCCACCTCAGGCGACCGGCGCGGCCGCGCCGGGGCGAGCGGCGCGTTCGAGGCCGCGACGCTGATCGGGTACGCCGGAGGCTTCGGGCTTGGCTCTGCGGCCTACTTCGGCTTGCACCGGTGGTCGTTTGTCCTCCTCGCGGGGCTGTATGCGTGCGCTGCGATCGTATGTCTCGTCTTCGTGCCGCGGGTGCCACCCCTTCCGGTGCACCCACTCCGGGTCATCGTGCATGCGGTCATCGGTCCCGGGCCGATGCGTACGTTCCTCCCGGGCTGGATCACCTCGTTCGCGCTCATCGGCGCGTTCGTCGCCAACCTCCCTGCGCTGCTCCACCATAAGAAGGTCGCCACGCAATCGCTCGAGCACGCTTTCGACGTCCGCGTGGTCGGCCTCTTTCTGATTGCCTGGATCGTCGTGTTCCTGGTCGGCATCCTCCTCTGGACGCCGTTTGTCGCTCGTCTGGGCCCGGTGACGGTGATGCGCCGGGCGGTACCGGGCGCATGGCTGACGATGATCGCGCTCCTGGTCATCAACCACCTGCCGATGATCGGGATGCTCTTTGCCCTCCCGTTCCTCGTGCTCGGGATTCTCTGGCTGGCGGGATTCGGGCCAGCCGCGGTGACTTATCTCGCCGACTGCTCGGAGAGCCTGAGCGCCGACCGCTCAGCACTCATGTCGTTCTACACGGTCGCGCTCGCGGGCGGCGGTGCCATCGGTGCGGTGGTCGGTGGGATCGCGTCGAATCTGCTGGGGATCGATGGGCTCGTGATCCTTGGTCTGATCCTGGCGACGGCCACCTTCCTCAGCCTTGGGCCGGTGGTCCGGTACGACCGCACGCACTCCGCCGACGTCGCGCCGGCCGGCTGACCGCTACCAGGCCCACGCCTCGGGAGCCGGCCCGGGACCCGGGAACATGGCGTCCAGTTCCTCGAGCGCGGCGTCATCGAGCTGCACGTCGAGGGCGTGCAGATTGCCCTGGAACTGCTCGACGGTTCGCGGTCCGATGATCGGAGCGGTGAGACCCGGTTGCCGGAGCAACCACGCGAGACCGACTGCCGACGGATGCTCGCCGAGCTTTGCGCAGAATGCTTCGTAGGCCTCGATCTGGCCGCGGTGTTCCTCGAGGAGGCCCTGCGTCTGCTCCGAGGCCGATCGGCCCGTGTCGCGCTGCTTCGCGAGGATCCCGCCGAGCAGGCCACGCATGAGCGGGCTCCAGGCAATGATGCCGACGCCGTACTGCTGCGCCGCGGGAATCACCTCTTCCTCAGCGTGACGTTGCACGAGGTTGAAAAGACACTGCTCACTCACGAGACCGAGGAAGTGGCGTGCCCGCGCGGTTTCCTGCGCTTGGGCGATGGTCCAGCCGGCGAAGTTCGACGACCCCACGTACAGCACTTTGCCTTGCTGGACAAGGACTTCCATTGCCTCCCAGATCTCGTCGAAGGGTGTGTCGCGGTCGACATGATGCATCTGGTATAGATCGATGTGATCCGTCTGCAGACGCCGCAACGAGCCCTCACACGCGTGCCGGATGTTGCGCGCGGAGAGAAACGTGTCGTTCGGCCAGTCGCTCATCGAGCCGTACAGCTTGGTCGCGATGACGACCTTCTCGCGGCGCCCGCCGCCCTGGGCAAACCAGCGCCCGACGATCTGCTCGGTGTAGCCCTCCCCCTTTTTCCAGCCGTATACGTTGGCGGTATCGAAGAAGTTGAGGCCCGCGTCCAGCGCTGCGTCCATGATCGTGTGCGATGTCGGTTCGTCGGCCTGGGGGCCGAAATTCATGGTGCCGAGACAGAGCCGGCTGACCGAGAGACCGGAGCGTCCGAGGTGGGTGTATTCCATGATCGGGAGTCTGAGGCTCAGGCCAATCCGTCGGAAGGTCAGGTCAACCCGCGCATCACCCGCATCACCAGCGCCGACGAGAACCCTCGCCGCTGCAGCCCACCCGCGACCCGCATCCGCGCACGCCGGTCGTAGGCGTCGACAGGTGCGGCGCGATGCCAGAGTTGGAGGGCGACTGCCATTGCCGCTGCCTCCTCGGTATCGCTCTGCCCGTCGAGCGCGTCGGTGATGAGCTCGCCGGCGACGCCTTTGGCTTTGAGGTCGGCGGCAACGCGACCACTCCCGTGTCCGACCCGGCGATGTCGCGCCGCGATCGATACCGCCAGCGCGGCGTCGTTGATGTACCCCGCGGCGGTGCAGCGTCGCACTGCATCCTCGGCCGCATCAGCGGTGAATCCGCGTCGCTCCAGCTTGCGCTGAAGCGACGCGGCCGACTGACCCGCACCACGGAGGACGCGTAGCGCCGCATCCTCGGCCGCGTCCGCGCTGTCTGGGGCTGACGGCGGAGCGGCTGTCCTCACGTTATGGGTGAACGTGTTGTCAGGCGACGGGTGCCGGGATCGCCGTCGGTGCTTCGCCGTTCAACTCCACGACCACGTCGCGGATGACCGGTTCCGGCAACGCCGCGAGGCGTACCTTCGCCGCAACCTCCTCGAGCAGCTCGGGGTTCCCGCGCAGGAAATCGCGCACATTCTCACGACCCTGACCAAGACGCATGTCTCCATAGGAGAACCATGCGCCGGCTTTCTCGATGATGTGGGCGTCGATACCCATGTCGAGGACGCTTCCCGCATACGAGATGCCCTCGTTGTACAGGATGTCGAACTCGGCCGCGCGAAATGGTGGAGCAACCTTGTTCTTGACAACCTTGACCTTCACCCGGTTGCCGACGATATCGAGGCCCTGCTTGATCGAATCGATCTTGCGGATGTCCATGCGCACCGATGCGTAGAACTTCAGTGCGCGGCCGCCGCTGGTGACCTCGGGATTGCCGAACATCACGCCGATCTTCTCGCGAAGCTGGTTGATGAAGATGACCGAGGTGTTCGAGCGGCTGATCGCGGCGGTGAGCTTGCGCATCGCCTGGGACATGAGCCGCGCCTGAAGCCCGAGGTGGCTGTCCCCCATCTCGCCGTCGATCTCCGCCTTGGGGACGAGCGCGGCAACGGAGTCGATGACGACGACATCGACCGCACCACTCCTGACCAGGACCTCGACGATCTCGAGTGCCTGCTCACCGGTGTCCGGTTGCGAGATGAGGAGTTCCTCGGTGTTCACCCCGATCTTGGCCGCGTACTGCGGGTCGAGGGCGTGCTCGGCGTCGATGAACGCGGCCACGCCGCCACGCTTCTGAGCCTCGGCGATGATGTGGAGCGTGAGCGTTGTCTTTCCCGACGACTCGGGCCCGTAGATCTCGCAGATCCGACCGCGAGGGATTCCCCCGACGCCGAGTGCGATATCAAGCGTGAGTGCGCCGGTCGGAATGATGTCGATGTGCTGAGCATGCACGTCGCCGAGACGCATGATCGCCCCCTTTCCGTGGGCGCGCTCGATCTGCCCGAGGGCGGTCTGCAACGCCCGATCCCGTTCCGTCGTCACCGGCTCACTCCTCTCGTCACGTGGCGCTCGAGCACGCCGTCCGCTGATTTCTACGACCGGCTCGACAGCTTCCATGGTACGACTGGCTAGTGTGTTCGTCAACGCTGTGCTCCAGGAGGTAAGGGGATTGATTGGAGGTGCGGCTGGAAGGCCGTGGGGCGTCGCGACGGGCGGCGCGTCCGGGCTCACCGGGTGGGGCGAACATTTGTACTGTACTACCTCTGCGCGGACCTGGCAAGCCCGAAGTTTCGATCTCCCGGCCCGGCGAATCCGCACTCGGCATCATCGGTGATCCGGACTGTCCGGCGAGCGCTGGGCGGCGACGAGCGCACCCGCCGCACGAAGGCACAATCCAAGCGCTGCGCGGACCGCCGCGGCTCGGTTTCCCTCACGTCCGTGGTCCTGGTCGAGGCGAATCACCTCGTCGCCCAGGGATGATGAGATGGCGACGAAGACCAGGCCCGCGGGCTTGAGCTCGCCGGCGTCCGGACCCGCAACGCCCGTGATGCCCAGGCCGATCGTGGCCTCGAAGCGGCTGCGGACGCCGGCTGCCATTTCGTGCGCAACCTCGGCACTGACGGCACCGTGGGTGGTCAGGAGATGCCTCCCCACGCCGAGGTGATCGGCCTTGACGTCGTCCGCGTAGGCAATGACGCCACCCCGGAAATACGCAGACGACCCCGCGATGGACGTGACCACCGCGCCGAGCAGACCGCCCGTGCAGGACTCGGCCACGGCGACGGTCAGCCCCGATCCCCCGAGCATGTCCGCGAGGCGGCGTGCCTCTGGGAATTCCGTCGCCAGGGTGGGGAACCCGTCGTGGGCGTCGTTCGCGCTCCCCTCGCTCATCAGGTCAGACGTCGAACCGGCCGTAGCGCCGGCGGCACTCGGGGACGCGCAATGCCGCGGCCGGCTGAGCCGGCACGTTCAGATCGCGGGTCACCGGTAGTTGTTGAACTGCAGTGGGACTTCGAGGTCCAGATCGCGCAGCTGCTGAATGACCGCCTGGAGCTCGTCCTTGTCCTTGCTCGACACCCGCAGCTGGTCGCCTTGCGTCCGGACCTGCGCCTTCGGATGCTCACCGCGGATCCGTTTGGTCAGGTCGCGGGCCAGTTCCTCGCCGATGCCCTTGCGGAGCTTGATCACCTGGCGGACGTTGCCCTTTGCCGCCGGCTCGGCCTTCTGCGGGTCGAGGACCTTGAGATCGATGCCGCGGCGGTGCGCCTTGCTCTGCAGGACGTCGATGATCGATTTGAGTTGCGCGTCGGTGCCGGTCAGCAGCGTGATCGTCTCGTCCTCGAGTGTCATCTCGACCGTGATGTTCTTGAAGTCGTAGCGCGTCGTGATCTCGCGCCGAGCCTGGTCGACTGCGTTGACCAGCTCCTGCCGGTCGAACTCGCTGACGACGTCGAAGCTGTGTTCCTGAGGCATGACTAGTGAGGATAGCGAGAGTGGAGCCCCGGCCAGTGGCGCAAGCTCCGAACGCCGGCCCTGCTCCGGCGTGGCTCGACTGGCGAGTTACTCGTCGCCGAAGTCGGCGAGCAGCTCGTCGACCTGGAAGACATCCATGAGCACGTCGCGCGACTTGCTGCCCTCGAACGGACCCACGACACCGGCCTCGGCGAGCTGATCGATCAAGCGTGCTGCGCGCGTGTACCCGACGCTCAACTTGCGCTGGAGGAGCGAGGCGGCTGCGCGACCCTCCGCGGCAACCGTGTGCGCCGCCTTGGCAAACAGCGGATCGCGTTTGGTCGCGTCACGGGCCCAGGACACGGTCGCCTCGACGGTGAAGATCTCTTCCTGGTAGTCGGGTTTGCCCTGGAGCTTCCAGTGAGCGATGAGTGCGTCGAGCTCGCGATCACTCACGAACGCGCCCTGTAGCCGGCGAGGCTTGCCCTCGTCGATGGGCAGGTACAGCATGTCGCCGCGGCCGAGCAGCTTCTCGGCGCCCATCTCGTCGAGGATGACGCGCGAGTCGACACCGCTCGACACTGCGAACGCGACCCGGCTCGGGATGTTCGCCTTGATGAGGCCGGTGATGATGTCCGCGGACGGGCGTTGGGTTGCGACGATGAGATGCAGACCGACGGCCCGCGCCAGCTGTGCGATCCGGCAGATGAGGTCCTCGATCTCCCCCGCCGCGACCATCATCAGGTCGGCGAGTTCGTCGATGACGATGACGATGTAGGGCAGCGGTGCGACGCCGAGCCCGGGCGCCTTTTCGTTGAACGCGACGATGTTGCGCGCCGCGTGGGATGCGAAGAGCTTGTAGCGCTCCTCCATCTCCTTGACCGCCCAGCGGAGTGACGCGACCGCCGCCTCGGGTTCCACGACCACCGGCACCAGCAGGTGCGGGAGGTCCGCGAAGTTGGACAGCTCCACCCGTTTCGGGTCGATGAGGATCATCTTCAACTGCGCCGGCGTGGCCTGCAGCAGGAAGCCGCCCAGAACGGCGTTGATGCACACCGACTTTCCGCTGCCGGTCGCGCCCGCGATGAGCAGGTGGGGCATGCGTGTCAGGTCACCGATCACGGGATGGCCGCTGACGTCCGCGCCGAGCGCGACGCTCAACTTGTTGCGACGATCCGCGAAGGCGGGTGACTCGATCGTCTCCTTGAGCCCGACGAGTTGCGCGGCCTTGTTGGGCACCTCGATGCCGATGGCGGATTTGCCGGGGATGAACGGCTGGATGCGGATGGGGGCCGCAAGGGCGAGCGCGAGGTCGGTCTGGTAGCCGAGTATCCGCCGCACCGGCACGCCCACCGCGGGCTGCAACTCGTACTGCGTGACCGTCGGCCCGCTGTTGGCGCCGATGATCCGGGTGTCGATACCAAAGGACTGCAGCGTGCTCACGATCTTGTCACCGGTGGCACGAACTTCGGCGGCGAGGCGCTCCCGCTTGCCGGTGATGGTGTCGAGCAGGTCCGGCGTCGGCAGCACCCACACCTTCTCCGGCTCATCGCTGATCAGCGAGCCGTGGCCGATGCTCACGTCGGGGACCGCTCCGATCACCGGGACGGCGGGGTCGCCCGCCACCGTGGGCACACCCTCGAACTCGCGCGTGAACCCGTGCTCGCCAAGGTCCTCGCCGGTCGCCTGGGGCTCCTCGGGATCGAGAAACGACGTGGTCGGCTGCGCCGGTGTCTTGGGGAGATCGAATGGCAGCGACATTGGCACCCCGGTGAGCTCCGCGCTCGACTCCGCAGGATGAACTGGGAACGGTCGGGGTTGCGTGCGCGATGCCGAGGCCGTGCGCTGGCGGCGTCGTTCATCACCCTCGGCGGCGAACCACTCGCCCACGGCGCGCAGGATCGCACCGGTACGCAGATCGGTGGCGACGATGATGCCGAGAAAGGCGACCACGATCAGCGCGACAGCGGCACCGGCTCCGCCGAGGACATGCTCGACGCCGTTGCCGATCCCGCGCCCGACCACGCCCGCGTCCGATCCGACCATCCCGGTGAGCCCGAGCAAGGCTGCCATGGCGACCACGCTGCCGAGCGCCGCGAGCGTCCCGGCTCGCCACTCGGGCGTCAGGCAGAGACGGATGCCGGTGAGGATGAGGCCCGCGACGCCGAACCAGGCACCGACCCCGAAGGCGCCGAAGAGCCCGTCATGCACGGGCCCCGCGATGGCGCCGCCGCCCGGGAGGATGAGCACCGCCGCGAGGATGACGCCGGCGCCGATGGCGCCGATTCCGGTCAGCTCCCGGCGCAGATCGCGCTGGAAGAGCGGGCTCCGCGAGGACGTCGAGGCACGAGAGCGCGTGCGAGCGGCAGGACGCCGGGATCCTGCCGTGCTCTGGCGCTTTGCCGGAGGCCTTGTTGGGGCGGAGCGAGCCATCTGGTGAACTCGATGTGGACGCGTGGAAGACGGGCTACCGATGCCCCTGGATCGGGCCCGATGCTATCAGCAAATCAGCGCGCACACGACCGCGGGCGCCCGAGCACGGGGAAACGGAGGAGCTGTCGGCAGCGAACATCTGTGCCTATACTACACGGATGTGTGCTCGTGTCCACTATCGCGTGCCGCCGCGGTCCCGTAGGTCCCTCAGGGACGGGCTATTTCGTCATCGCCTGCAGCAACGAGGTCTCCAGCTGCTCTGTCGCAGCCAGGGTCGATGTCTTGTACTCGACGAACAGTCCAAACGCGTCGTTGTTGTACCAGTCGCACGCGTTGAGGGGCAGATTGGTGGTGCCACTCACGTCGGTGACGGTCGCGCATTCGAGGTTGACGCCATTGAATTTCGAGGTGACCGTGGTCGAAAGGTCGGTCCCGGGGAGTGCTCCGAAAAGCGCGCTCAGGCTCACTCCCTGCCTCGGAGAGTCGTCGTTTGCATTGTCCTGTGCCAGGACGGCGAGGTAATCCAGCGAGCCCGCGGCGTCGGTGTAGCCGGCGCCCTCGGTATGGCCGCCTTGGAGCGCGGGGATCTGAATCCCATTCTGCAGCTGGGTGACCGTTGCCAGGACGGCGGCATCGGAGCTCTTGGCGTCCCCCGCAATCGAGGTGGGCTCGTGATAGGTCGCCGTGGTCGCGACAGAAATCACTCGAACAGCGCCAGAGAAGAGGAGCACTTTGGCCGCGATCACCACGATCGCGATACCGAGCGCGGCCAATCCGCGTCTTCCCGCGAACCGACGAGACCGCCGGCGCGTCCCTGGCGGCGGTGGAGTGTTTGGGGGTGATCCGACGGATGGCACCCCTGCCGGCATCGCGAACCCCGGGGCACTGGGATCGGCGGCGGCGGACGGCGGCGCCGGAGACCAAGCCGCCGGGGGCGGAGCCGATGCCGGGTGCTGCGCATCTGCCGCGACCCAGGGTGGCGGAAGCAGCGGAGATGGATCGAGGCCCGCGCGCCCGCCGTCGTCGGCGCCGTCGTTCATTGGCTTTCAGCGTACGGAACTGGATGGCGAGAGCTCACCGGAGTTGCCGCATTGTGACCCGGCGCAGCGAGGTCACACCTCGGTGACCAGCGGCAGGATGAGCGGCCGGCGCTTGGTCTTTTTGTAGAGGAACCGTGAGAGGCCCTCGTGGATCGCGCCCTGCCAGGCCGTGTACCCGGCATCGGGAGTCAGGCGCGCCACCAACGACAGCACGTGCTCGCGGGCCTCGTCGAACAGGGCGTCTGCGTCATCGGCGACAAACCCGCGCGACACCAGGTCGGGTCCGGCCACAACAGCGCCGCTCGATTTCTCCACGGTCACGACCACGAGGATCACGCCGTCCTGCGCGAGTTGCTGCCGGTCGCGGAAGACGACGTCGCCGGCCTCCTCGATGCTGAGGCCGTCGACGTAGACGTAACCGGTGCGTACCCGCTCGCCGGTGATGCGCAGCCCGTGCTCGTCGACCACGATGACCGTGCCGTTGTCGATGGGCAGCACGCGCTCGGGGGGAATACCCACCGACCGCGCCAGCGCCGCATGCAAGGCGAGATGCCGGTACTCGCCGTGGACCGGAATAAAATATCTCGGGCGCGTGAGGGTCAGGAGGATTTTCAACTCCTCGCGACTCGCGTGTCCCGACGCGTGGACTTTGTGGCGCGAGGAATTGAACACGCGGGCTCCGCGGCGATAGAGGTTGTTGATGGTCCGGTGGACGGATTCCTCGTTGCCGGGGATGGGGTTCGCGCTGATGATCACGGTGTCGCGCTCGCGCAGGCTCACCATCCGATGCTCACCGGCCGCTATCCGCACCAACGCCGAGAGCGGCTCACCCTGCGCACCGGTGCAGAGGATTGCCAGCTCGTTGTCCGGAATCTGTTCGTGCTCCTTCGGTGTCACAAACAGGCCCTGCGGCACGTGCAGGTAGCCGAGTTCCTCGGCGACCTTGATGTTCTTGAGCATCGACCGGCCGACGATGAAGCAGCGCCTGCCGCTCGCCTGCGCGGCGTTGATCGCCTGCTGCAGGCGCGAGATGTTCGACGCGAACGTCGCCATCACGATGCGTCCTTCGGCGCCCTCGAAGATTGGCGCGAGACCCTCTCCCACCGTGCGCTCGCTGGGGGTCGTCCCCTCCTGCTCCGCGTTGGTGCTGTCGCTGAGCAGCAGCAATACGCCCTCATCGCCGACGCGTGCGAGCCGCGCCAGATCCGGCGGTTCGCCTTGCACCGGCGTGCTGTCGATTTTGAAGTCGCCGGAATGCACGATCGTGCCCATCGGCGTGCGCACGATCAACGCGCACGCGTCAGGGATCGAGTGCGTCGCGTGCACCCACTCGACCTCGAAACACCCGAGTGTTCGCGACTCCCCGGCGCGGACCGTGTGCAACTCGGTGGTCTCGATGAGCCCGTGCTCGCGGAGCTTGTTGCGCAGGAACCCCAGCGTCAGCGCCGTGCCGTAAACCGGGACGGGCAGCCGTGGGAGCACATACGGGAGCGCGCCGATGTGATCCTCGTGCCCGTGCGTGAGGACGATGCCGCGGACGTTCTGCACCCGATCCTGCAGCCATTGGATGTCCGGGATCACCAGATCGACGCCGAGCATCTCCTGCTCGGGAAACATCAATCCAGTGTCGATGACCACGATGTCATCGCCGTAGCTGAGCGCCAGCATGTTGCGACCGATTTCGCCGAGGCCGCCGAGCGGCACCAGGGTGAGCTGTCCCGAGCCGGGCGCCTCTGTCAAAAGAGATCCATCTGGGCGCCGCCGGCCGCCGCCGCCACCGCGCGCAGTTCCGATGCCGTGGTGCCACTCGCGCGGCGCGCACGCGCTGCCTCCGCATCATTGAGATAACCGCGCACACGACGCATGTCAGCCTCGAGCGTCTCCTTGAGACCGCCGTTGTAGAGCGCCGCCGCGGGGTGATACAGCGGGACGAAGACGCGGTCGTTGTGGCGGATCCGTTCACCGTGCAGGCGCGAGATACCACCGGCGTCCGGCAGGAGGCGCGTGAGCGCATGACGCCCGAGCAGCAGGATGACATCCGGCTGCAGCAACTCGATCTGCTCATCGAGGAAGTGACTGCAGGCCGCAACTTCCATCTGCTCCGGATCGCGGTTGCGCGGCGGCCGGCACTTGACGATGTTGGTGATGTAGATGTCGCGACGATCGAGCCCGACGGCCTCGAGCAGCGAAGTCAAGAGGCGTCCTGCTGCGCCGACGAACGGTTTCCCCTCGCGGTCCTCGTTCTCACCGGGAGCCTCCCCCACCGCCATGACTCGCGCAGTGACCGGTCCGTACCCTGGCACGGCTTGAATGCGCGTGAGATGGAGCGGGCATGCGGTGCACTCGCGCACCCTCGCGTGGAGCTCGAGGACCTCTTCGGTCGTCGCCACCATCGTCGGATTCTAGTGGACCCGGGTGGCGCGCTTGGGTGACCGCATGCGCCCTCCCGGTCAGCCGGCTCGCAGCAACAGCTCAGCAACCTGGACCGCGTTCGTGGCCGCGCCGCGCCGCAGGTTGTCGCTGCTGAAGAACAGCGCGATACCGTTGTCTCGACCCGCATCCAGCCGGATGCGGCCCACCATGACGTCGTCGGTACCGGCGACCGCCCGTGGCGTCGGGTAGCGTTGCGTCGCAGGGTCGTCGACCACGACGATCCCAGGTGCCAGTTCGAACAGCGACCGCACGGCACCCGCGCCGGCTGGGCCGTCCAATGCGATCCACACAGCAGCGCTGTGCCCGACCGCGACCGGCACACGGACCGTCGTGATGCTCATGCGCAGGTCGGGAGCGCCGAGGACCCGGCGGGTCTCGGCGATAACCTTCACCTCTTCCTCGGTGTCGTCACCCTGCATCGCCCATCCGCCCGGCACCACGTTGCCCTGCAGCACATGGGGATAGACGTGAGCGGTGGGTTCGGTCCCCGAGGCGGCATCGCGGGTCTGTGCCTCGAGTTCGTCCGCCAGTCCCCGACCAGCTCCGGTTGCCGACTGGTAGGTGGCGACGGTGACGTGATGCAGCCCGAACTCGCGCTGCAACGGTGCCAGCACCATCGCCAGTGGGATCGCCACGCAGTTCGGGTTGGCGACGATCCCGTGATGTCTGGCAAGCGCATCGGCATTGACCTCGGGTACCACCAGCGGTACCTCCGGATCCATGCGGAACGCGCTGGACTTGTCGACCGCGACGCCTCCGCCTTCTACAACGCGGGGCGCGTGCCGGCGCGACGTTGCCGCGCCCGCCGCGAAGAAAACGATGTCCGCGCCGCGAAGGGCGTCGTCACGCAACTCGTGGACCTCGAGGTCGCCACGGTGCGTGCCGACAACCTGACCCGCGCTGCGCGCGCTTGCGTAGAGCCGCAATTCCCCGGCGGGAAAGGCGCGCTCGCCAAGGACGCGCACCAGCGTGCCTCCGGCAGCGCCGGTCGCGCCCACGATGGCGACAACCGGCCCGTCAGCGGGCATCCGGGTCTCGGTTACGCCGGCCCGCCGGCGCCGTTGCCGCCGGCTTCCTGCTGCTTGGACAGTTCCCGGATTGCCTCCCGTCGCGAGAGGTTGACCCGGCCGCGGTCGTCGACCTCGATCACCTTGACCATGATCTCGTCGCCGACGTTGACGACATCCTCGACCTTCTCGACATGGTGCTCGGCGAGCTGGCCGATCCGGACCAGACCCTCCTTCTTCGGCATGATCTCGACGAAGGCGCCGAAGCCCATGAGGCGCGACACCTTGCCCTTGTAAATCCTGCCGATCTCGATGTCGTCGGTGAGGTCGTGGATCATGGCCATCGCCTGCTCACGCGATGCGGCGTTGGCCGATGCAATGAACACGCGGCCGTCGTCCTCGACGTCGATCTGGCAGCCGGTCTCCTCGACGATCTTGCGGATCATCTTGCCGCCGGGGCCGATGATGTCGCGGATCTTGTCGGGGTTGATGTTGATGACCTCGATGCGAGGCGCCCACTGGCTGAGCTCGGTCCGCGGCGCGGCAAGCGCCTCGGCCATCTTGCCCAGGATGTGGAGACGGCCCACTCGAGCCTGCTCGAGCGCACGCTCCATCAGGTCCCAGCTGAGACCGGCGATCTTGCAGTCCATCTGCATCGCGGTGATGCCGGTGGCCGATCCGGCGACCTTGAAGTCCATGTCGCCGAGCGCGTCCTCCATGCCCTGGATGTCACTGAGGATCGCGCCATGCTCGCCGTCATCGGCGATCAGTCCCATCGCGATGCCCGCGACCGGAGCGACCAGCGGAACGCCGGCGTCCATCAGCGCGAGGCACGAGCCGCAGACCGAGGCCATCGAGGTCGAGCCGTTGCTCGAAAGGATTTCGGAGACGATGCGCACCACGTAGGGGAACTTCTCGTCCTCGGGCATCACGTTGTGCACCGCTCGCTCCGCGAGTGCGCCGTGACCGATCTCACGCCGTCCCGGCGAGCGCAGCGGACGTGCCTCGCCGACCGAGTAGGGCGGGAAGTTGTACTGATGCATGAACCGCTTGAACTGCTCGAGACCGAGACCGTCGATCTTCTGCTGGTCCTGACCGGAGCCGATCGTGACCACCGAGAGCGCCTGCGTCTGGCCGCGGGTGAACAGCGCAGAGCCGTGGGTCCGCGGGAGGACGCCAACCTCGGCCCAGATGGGCCGGATCTCGTCGGTGCGGCGTCCGTCCGGACGGATGCCCTCGTTGAGGATCGCGGCGCGCACGGCCTTCTTCACTTCGGATTCGTATGCCTTGCCGATGTCCGAGCGCGAGTCGGGGAATCGCTCCTCGAGCGCCGAAGCCGTCTCCTGCTGGAGTTGGTCGAGCGCCGCCTCACGCGACTGCTTGTGCGGGTTGCGCGCGGCGTCGCCGATTCGCGAGGCCACATGCTCGTGGACCGCGTCGGTGATCTCCGATGAGATCTTGGTCGACGGGTAGCTCATGGTGGGCTTGCCGATCGCGTCATGCAGGCTGCGCTGGAACTCGACGAGCTTGCGGATCTCGTCGTGCGCCATGCGCAACGCCTGGAGCATGACCTGCTCCGAGATCTGATGCGCGCCGGCCTCGACCATGACGATGGCGTCCCCGGTCCCGGCGACGATCAGGTCCAGCGCCGACTCGTGAATCTGCGTCAGCGTCGGATTGAGCATCAGCTGGCCGTCGAGCATGCCGACCCGGACGCACGCGACCGGACCGCCGTGCGGGATGCCGCTGATCTGCAGGGCGCAGGACGCGCCGGTGACCGCGAGTGTCTGCGGATCCTGCTCCTGATCGGTGCTGAGCACCGTCGCCACGATCTGCACGTCGTTGCGGAAGTCTTTGGGGAAGAGCGGCCGCATCGGGCGGTCGATCATCCGGCTGGTGATGGTCGCTGCCTCGCTCGGACGTCCTTCACGACGGGGGAACGAGCCGGGGATGCGCCCTGCGGCGTAGAGCTTCTCCTCGTAGTCGCAGGTCAGCGGGAAGAAGTCGATGCCTTCTCGCGGCGCCTTCGACGCAACCGCGGTCACGAGCAGGACGGTCTCGCCCAGTCGCAACATGACCGCGCCATTCGCCTGTTCGGCGATGTACCCGGTCTCGACGATCAGTCGCTTGCCGCAGAAATCCGTTTCAAATGTTTTTTTGAGATTGTCGGGGATGGCCACGCGTGTCTCCTGTGGGTGACCCGCGCCGGAACAACTCCGCGTCGCCGCGCTCTACAGCGGTGAGGTGTTGGGGACTGGGCATCAGCTATTGCGGCTCGCGCTCGCGCGGCGGCACCGCTTCCTGATACACGGACCCCAACGTCTCACCTGGGAGTGCGACGTCGCCGATCATTGCCGGCTCCGGGTCGGTTGATGGTGTGTGTTTTTTGTGTCTGGTGTATTGGCGCGACTGACACTACCGGCGCAGACCGAGGCGCCCGATCAGTGCGCGATAGCGCTCGACATCGGTGCCCGACAGGTAGTCGAGCAACCGGCGGCGCTGGCCGACGAGTTTGAGCAACCCGCGGCGCGACGCGTGGTCTTTGGGGTGATCGCGAAGATGTTCGGTGAGCGAGCTGATACGTTCACTCAGCACTGCCACTTGGACCTCGGTGGAGCCGGTGTCCGTGTCGTGGCGCCGATGCTCCGCGATGATCTCGGATTTGGATCTGACGATTGGCACGATTGTTCGCCGCAAGTCTAACAGGAGATCATCGGGACGCGGCCTTCCCTCGATCAGGAGCGCAGAGCCGGATCGCCGCGGGCAGGCAGGTGAGCGTTGCCGGAGTGCTCCCCACCTGCTCGCCTTCGACGTCGAAGAGCATGGGCGCGCCGTCGCAGCCGACTCGCACGATCGACGCTTGCCGCACCTCGACTTCGCGGCGATGCACATGGCGACCGCGGTACAGGGACGGGATGCCGGAGAGCGCGCGCGCTCTCCCGGTCTCGGCGATGATCACCACGTCGAACCTGCCGTCGTCGAGCGAAGCGGCCGGCGCCACCTGCATGCCCCCGCCGAAAAAGATGCCGTTGGCGACGACGACGCTGCGCACCTCGCCGTCGATCGCCTCGCCGTCTACTTCCACGTGCGTGACACGCGCGGAGTAGCGCACCAGGGTCGACAGCGAGGCGCCGAGAAACATCAATGTCCCTCGGGCTCCTCCCCCTTTGTGCGCGCGCCGGTTGATCCGTGCGACGACCTCCCCGCCCATGCCGCAGTCGGCGATGTTGATGAAGAAGCGGCGCGCGCCATCACCGAAATCGATGCGCCCGCAATCAATGCTGCGCGTCGCACCCGAGGCGATGAGCTCCACTGCCGCGGTCACGTCCGCGGGAATGTGTGCGGTCCGGCGAAAGTCACCACCGGTACCACTGGGCAGCAGGCCGAGCGTGGTCTCGGTGTCAATGGCTGCACCGTTTTCGTCGAAGAAACCGTTGACGGCCTCGTTGAGCGTGCCATCGCCGCCGACCACGATGACCGTGCGATATCGGCTGCTCCGAAGCGCGTTTCGAACGGCAGTCGTGGCGTCGCCGCGAGCCGCCGTCTGGTGCACGTCGAACCGCACTCCCCCAGCGCGCAGCACGCGCTCGATGGCCGGCCAGTGGCGCCGCGTCCGGCCCCCGGCGCTGGCCGGGTTCATGACCACGAACGCGTCGGCGGTCACTCGGGTTGGGGAAGCCGCTGAACGATCTCGCGGGTGCGTGCGATGTCGTGCGCCATCGCCACTTGCAGCGCGGCGATCGAGGTGAAGGCTCGCTCGGGTCGGAGACGTCGCGCCAGCGCAAGGCGCACGCGACGTCCGTAGAGGTCGCCGTCAAAGTCGAGCACGTGCGCCTCGATGGTCACCGCACCACCGCCGAAGGTCGGGCGCGTTCCAATGCCGGTCGCTGCCGAACGCCAGCCGTCGCCGAAGTCCAACCACCCCGCGTACACGCCGGCCGCCGGGGCGCACCGCGCCGGGTCGACCGCGAGGTTCGCCGTGGCGACGCCCAGACCGGCGCCCCGACCCTCGCCACGTTCGACGGTGCCGTCGACGACGTAGGGCCTCCCGAGCATGGTGGTCGCGTCCACGAACGGCCCCGTCGCGACGGCGTCGCGAATCCGCCCGGAGGAAACCGCGCGGCCGCCCCGCGTGGACGGCGCGACCACGGTGACCGCGAACCCGCTTCGCGTCCCCAGCGCGCGGAGGTAGTCCAGGCTCCCCTCGCGCCGCCGGCCCAGTGCGAACCCCGGTCCGACGATCAACCGGCGCATCCCGAGCCGCTCGGTGAGCGTTTCGGCGAATCGATCGGCGCTCCAGGTGCTGAGTTCTGGCGTGAATGCGACCACGACCACACGCTCCGCGCCCCAGCGCCCGAGCAGCTCGACGCGGTCGTCGACGCTCGAGAGCATGGGCGGGCACCCGGCCGGATCCACCACGCAGCGGGGATGCGGATTGAAGGTGACGGCAACCGCGGTCAAGCCCTCACGATCGGCCGCAGCACGGACGCGGCGAAGCAGACGTTGATGCCCGATGTGGACGCCGTCGAAGCTGCCGATCGTCACCACCGACCCTGGGCCGCCCGCCTCCCTCGCGGGGAACTCATGGAGCAGTTCCATCGCTACGTCAGCCGCTGAGCACCTTGGTGGGCTTCAGCAGCCCGCCGTTCAATTCACCGATTCCGACCATTTCGCCGGTCGAATCGTGGATGCGGCATTCGCCTGAGACCTCCGGGAGCACCGAGCGGGGCAGCCACACGGACTGACCGCGACGCACCTGCTGCACCTGTGCCGGGCCCAGATGCACGGCGGGGAGATGGGCGACCGCCACCTCGGGCGGCAGGAGCGCCGGCCACGGATCGTCCATGGCGGCCAGCGCTTCGAGCGAGATCGACTCGCTCAGGATCAACGTGCCGTAGCTGGTTCGCGAGAGCCAGCCGAGGAGCCCGCCCGTCCCCAGCGCATCGCCGAGGTCCTGAGCCAGGACGCGCATGTACGCCCCCTTGCCGCTGACGACCACGATCTCCGCTTCGGCGACCGCGCCGGGTCGGAAGTCGACGAGCTCAGCCGAGTAGATCGTGACGCGGCGCGGCTCACGCTCGACCTCCTCCCCCGCTCGGGCCAGTTCGTAGAGGTGGCGACCTTCATGCCGGACGGCGGAGTGCATCGGCGGAATCTGGTTGATCTCGCCGATGAACTGCTGGAGCTCCGAGCGGACTTGTTCCGCGTTGAGGTGGCCGGCGTCAGCTCCGGTGACCACGACGCCTTCGGTGTCGCCGGTGTCGCTCCGCTCGCCGAGACGCACCACGCAGTGGTAAGTCTTGGGCTGCGCGTGAAAGTAGTCGACGAATCTCGTGGTCCGCCCGACGCAGATGGGCAGCAGCCCCGTCGCGGTCGGGTCCAGCGTTCCAGCGTGGCCGACCCGGCGCTCACCAAGGATCCGGCGGACCTGACGGATGGCATCAAATGACGTGATGCCCGCCGGCTTGTCGAGCGGCAGCACCCCGCCGCGACGTGCGACTGCTGATCCGGGCCGCGGGCCTGCCCCAGGCGCGGCGACGCCGGTCACTGTGTCGATTCGATCAAGCCGCGAGCCACATCGAGCACCTTGCGCTCAACGCCGGGCAGCGATTCGCCGAACTCGGCGCCCGAGGCTCGACGGTGACCCCCACCGCCGAAGGGCGTGCACACGTCGGTTGCGTCGATCGGCTCACGCGTCCGCACGCTGATCTTGGTCCGGCCCGGAGCGCTCTCTTTGAACAGGACGACGATCTCCATGGTCGCGA
This sequence comes from Candidatus Dormiibacterota bacterium, assembly GCA_041691155.1. GTDB lineage: Bacteria > Chloroflexota > Dormibacteria > Aeolococcales > Aeolococcaceae > Palsa-851. The sequence continues at coordinate 21,560 of JBEPVD010000039.1, forward strand.
TGCTCTGGAGGGCGTCGATGATCCCTTCGGACTCCTGCATGTCGGCGCCGACCTCCTCGAGCATTGCCATGGTCACCTCGGACCACAGGAGGCGGCCGCCCATCTCGGAATGCATCTGGGCGATGGCGAGCCCTTCGAGTCGAACCTGCGAGAGGGAGCGCGACTTGTAGCTCTTCATGGCAACCCACCCAGGATCGGCGCCGGCGGCGACCAGGGCGGCTCCGAGCCGCAACGCAGCTTCGTTGGTGTTCTCGTGGCGGAAACCGCCGGTGTCGGTGAGCAGCGCCGCGTACAGGTTGGTGGCCACCTCGGCGGTGATCGGCGCCCCGAGTTCGGTGAGCAGCCCGTAGATCACCTGACCGGTTGCGCTTGCGGATGCGTCAACCAGGTTGATCTGTCCGAACGCCGTGTTGCTCAGGTGGTGGTCGATGTTCACCACAGTCGCCGCGCTCTCGACTTCTTCACGGCGCTCGCCAAAGCGGGTCAGCGTTGCGCAGTCGAACGTGAAGACTGTGTCCCCGAGGGGCTCCCCGCCGGTTTCCACGGTCGCAAACCCGGGAAGGTGTTCGAGCAATCGAGGCAGGGGTTCCGGAACGACGACACGCACCTTGTGGCCCATGGCCCGCAGCGCCAGGGCGAAGGCCAGGGCGGATCCGAGGCTATCCGCGTCGGCATCCTTGTGGGCGAGGCAGGTGATCCGGTCGGTGCCTTCCACGATCGTCCGGATCGGGTCGATCACATCGGCCAGCACGGGCCAGGTGACGGGCGCTGCAACGCTCATTCGGGCACCTCCAGGGCGGCCTCGGCCGGACGTTCCGCGTCGATCTCCCGGAGGAGCGTCGCCACTCTCACGCCATAGGCGATCGATTCGTCGAGCTCGAAGTGGAGGTGCGGGATGCTCCGCAGGTTCTCGAGCCTGCGTCCCAGCCGGCCGCGCATGAATCCCTCTGCATGACCGAGTGCCGCGACGACGCTCTGCCGTTCCGGGTCGTCCCCGAGCGCGCTGACCGACAGCCAGGCTTCGCGCAGATCGGGGCTCATACGGACCCGCGAGATGGACGCGAACTTGACCCGCGGATCCTTCAATTCGGTGAGCATCATCGCCGAGATCTCCTCGCGGAGCTGCTCGCCCACCCGTTCACGGCGCGGGCTGCGAGCTCCGGCCCGAAGGGTCATGCGTTCTGCTGTTCCATCGTGAAGGCTTCCAGGATGTCACCCTCGTGGAAATCGCTGAAGTCTGCGAGGGTGATGCCGCAGTCGTAGCCGTGGGTCACCTCGCGGACGTCGTCCTTGAAGCGCTTGAGGGCGTCGATGCGGCTCTGCGCGATCTCCTTGTTGTCGCGCAACACCCGGCACGTCGCGTTGCGCGTGATCCTGCCGTCGAGGACGTGCGAGCCGGCGATGGCGGGCTTGCCGTCGACCTGGTAGACCTTGCGCACTTCGGCCCGGCCCTGGGTGACCTCGATCATGGTCGGCTGGTAAAGCCCCTTGACGGCCTTCTCGATGTCGTCGGTCACCTGGTACACAACGTCGTAGAAGCGGACGTCGACGCCCTGGTCCTCGGCCGCCGCCTTGGCGTGGTCGTCGGGGCGGACGTTGAAACCGATCACGATCGCGTCGGTGACCGCCGCGAGGTTGACGTCGGACTCGCTCACCGCGCCGACCCCTTCGCCGACCACCTTGATCTTGACCGTGGGGTCCTCGATCTGGGTGATCTGGCTGCGCAGGGCTTCGAGTGACCCGTTCGCCTCGGCCTTGAGCACGAGGTTGAGGCTCTTCATCTCCCCCTCGGAGATGTTCTGGGCAAGGTCAGCGAGCGTGATGCGCCGCACCGGTTGCGCCAGTCGAAGCTTCTCGGCGAACCCGCGCTGTTCGGCCTTGGAGCGCGCGCCGCGCTCGGTCTCGACGACCTCGAAGATCTCGCCGGCCATCAGCACGTCGGAGAGCCCGGTGACCACGACCGGCGTGCTCGGCCCCGCTTCCTTGATGCGCTTGCCGGTGTCGTCGATCAGCGCGCGCACCTTGCCGAATGCGGAGCCTGCGACAAGGTTGTCGCCGACGCGCAGCGTGCCGTTCTGGACGACCAGCGTGGCGATGGCCCCGCGACCGCGCTCGAGGTGCGAGTCGATGACCGTCCCCACGGCGCGGCCGTTCGGATCTGCCTTCGGCTCGACCAGGATGTCGGAGACGGTCAGCACGCTCTCGAGAAGATCGTCGATGCCTTCCCCGGTCCTGGCGCTCGTCCTGACCACCGGCACGTCGCCGCCGTAGGGCTGCTCGGCGACGACGCCGCGCTCGGCAAGTTGCTGGAGCGCGCGATCGGGGTTGACCCCGTCCTTGTCGATCTTGTTCATCGCCACGACGATCGGGACGCCCGCGGCATGGATGTGCTGGATCGCCTCATCGGTCTGCGGCATGACCCCGTCATCGGCGGCCACAACCAGGATCGCGACGTCGGTCACGTCCGCTCCGCGGGCGCGCATCGCCGTGAACGCCGCATGGCCCGGGGTGTCGATGAACGTGATCAAGCGGCCGTTGCGCTCGACCTGGTAGGCGCTGATCACCTGGGTGATCCCGCCGGCCTCGCCTGCGGCAACCTTGGTCTTCCGCACTGCGTCGAGAAGCGATGTCTTGCCGTGGTCGACGTGGCCGAGCACGGCCACGATCGGCGGCCGGCTGATCAGCGTCCCGGGCGCGGCGTGGGAGAGATCGATCAAGGGGTGCTTGCGCCGCCCTTCGGCCGGCGAGGCGCCCTTGGCCTGTTCCGTGACGGCGTCCTCGGACTCCGCCTCGAACCCGAAGTTGTCGGCGGCAAGGGCCGCGGTGTCGAAGTCCACCGTCGCGTTGAGCGCGGCCATGACGCCGTTGCTCATCAGGTACTTGATCAGCTGGGGACCGGACACCTCGAGGCGCTCGGCCAGTTCAGCGACCGTGAGACCTGCCGGCAGGGTGACTTTCTTGACCGTAGCTATGTCGATTCCTCCGTGGCGAACTCCCGCAGCCCTGCGGCGAGAGTGGGCTCGTCGATTACATCATCCCCGACCCGCAGCGAGCGCGCCAGAGATCGGTGCCGCCGTGACAGCCGCAGACAGGTGATACCCGTTTCCCGGCAGAGATACGCGCCGCGGCCGGGGCAGCGGCCGGCCGGGTCAAGGGTAACCCGCCCGGAGCCGGCGATGATTGCCAGCCGGATCAACTCGGGCTTCGGCCGTACCTTCCGGCATCCCGTGCAGGTCCGGAGCGGGACGCTGGTGGCCACGCCGATGATCAGCCTTCCTCCGGCGGGTCGGCTTCCGGCTGGTCGCCGGAGATGTCGATCCGCCAGCCGGTCAAGCGAGCAGCGAGCCGAGCGTTCTCGCCGCCGCGCCCGATCGCCAAAGAGAGCTGCTCGGACGCAACTGCGATGTGCGCCGTGCGGGTCTCGAGATCGAGTTCGACCCCCTGGGCGACGGCTGGAATCAGCGAGTTCATCACGAAAGTTGCCGGGTCGGGAGACCAGGCGACGATCTGCACCTGCTCCTCGCCCAGCTCCGAGGTCACGGCGCGCTGACGGACACCGTTGCGGCCGATGCACGCCCCCTGCGGATCGACGTCGCCCTCGGGTGCATCGACCGCCACCTTCGTCCGCCGCCCGGGGTCGCGGGCGATCGCTCGCACCACGACCTGGCCGGTACCAAGCTCGGGTACCTCCTGCTCCATCAACCGCTGCACCAGCTGGGGATGCGAGCGGGAGACCACGACGACCGCGTCCGGCCCCTTGCGGCGTCCTTCGACGATCACCACTTTGATGTGGTCGCGAACCTTGAGGCGCTCCCCGGGGATCTGCTCTTCAGGCGGCAGCATCCCGGGGACGCCTGCCGCGTCCACGTACCAGATCGAGCCGAGCCGCCGCTCGATGATCGCGTCGCGGAGCTCCCCTCGCTGGCTGGAGCCGGCACCGAGGATCCGCCGCTGTTCGACGCCCGCAAGGCGTTCCGCCACGGCGGTTCGAGCGGCGGCGGCGGCCTGGCGCGAGAAGTCGGGCACGTCCACCTCCAGCGGCTGCTCCGCGCCGTCATCATCGACGCGATAGATCGTGAACGTCCCGGTCTCGAGATTCACCCGGGCTCGGACTGTTCGGTCGTCTTCGACGAGGCGCCGGTAGGTGGTGGTCACCCCCTGCTCCACCGCGCCGGTGATGTCAGCCTCAGTCAGCGGCGTTGCGGCAGCCAGATCACGGAGTGCCGTCAAGGTCACGATCGGTGCCGCCATCAGATGTCGATGACGATGCGCGCAGCGATCACCGCGTCAAGCGCGATGTCAACCGCTTTCATGGTCCGCCGGTCGCGCACTTCGATGGCCGCCTGGTTCCCGGCAACCGCGGTGAGGCGGCCCTCGAGGACCAGTTCCGAGTCTCCGTCGCGGAGACGCACGTTGACCCGGCGGCCCACGGCCGCGGTCCAGTCCTCGGGGCGGCGGATCGGCCGCTCGGCGCCTGGCGAGCTCACTTCGAGCCGGTACGGGTGGTCGATCGGGTCGCTGGCATCGAGTACCGCCGACGCCGTGTTGGAGGCACGCTCGCAGTCGTCGAGGGTCACGCCGCCTTCGATGCGATCAATCACCAGGCGCAGCACCGCGCCGCGGCCCCGTCCCGACCACACCACGTCGACGAGTTCGAGTCCGAGTTGGGCAAACGACGGCTGCAGCAGGGTCGCAATACCGGTGGTGTCTTCGTTATTCATATGTGAGGTCGGGCGACCCGTGTCCCGCTACGCGGTCCTCGTGGTGACGCGCCTGCGGCCGGCGGGCGGCGCTGCTGCCGACCTCGACCCGCGAGCCTTCTCCCAGGCGACCAGCAAAGTGCTGGCGTTGAAGATCGAGCTGTACGTACCGGTCACGATGCCGATGAGCAGCGCGAGCACGAAACCGCGGATCGAATCGCCGCCGAAGATGACCAGCGACAGCAGCACGAACACGACGGTGAGGGAGGTGTTCAGCGACCGGGTCATCGTCTGCACGGTCGAGAGGTTGATGACCTGGTCGAAGGTCAGTCGCGGACCGACACGGAGATTTTCGCGCACCCGGTCGAACACCACGATGGTGTCGTGAATGGAGAACGCGACTGACGTGAGCACCGCCGTGACAAAGAGTGAGTCCACTTGACCTAAATCAGTGAAGTGACCGAGGATCGCCCAGATGCCCGCCAGCACGAACACGTCGTGCAAGAGCTTGAAGAACGCGCAGGCGCTGAAACGCCACGGGGAGATGGCTCGCTGCCTGCGGAACGCGAACGCGAGGTAGATGGCGATTGCGCCCGCCGCGACAAAGATCATGATGATCGCGCCGGTGACCAGGCTCGCAGCGATGGTGGGTCCCACCGTTTGGATGCTGATGTCGGGTTGATGGGTCGCCGCGCCGGTCGCGATCTTGAACTCCGAGTCGAGCTTGTTCTGGATCAGCACCAGCTGCTGGCTGTCCGATGGCAGCGTCGTGATGGAGAAGTGGCTTGCCTCACTGCCGTTGGTCCCGTTGGCCTGCACGGCCGGGCGCAACGAGCCGAAGTTGGCGTCCATGAAATTCGCAACCTGTGCCTGGCTCGCCGCGTTCTTGAAGCCGACGTCGATGACGTTGCCGCCCTTGAAATCGATGCCGAGGTTGAAGCCCCAGAAGATGATCGCCAGGATGCCCGGGATGATGACCGCCAAGGATCCCAGGAAATACCAGTTGCGGTTCTTGACGATGTCGAAATTCCCGCGCGGCGGGTGCTCGGCGAATTCCTCGTGGATCTCGGTGTAGAGACGCGGGTTTCGACCGATCTTCCAACTGAGCACCCAGGCGAACAGCGAGCGCGTGATGGTAATCGCTGTGAAGAACGAGACGATGACACCGATGGCCAGCGTGATCGCGAATCCCTTGATGACGTCGGTGCCGAAAATGCCCAGGATCACGCAGGTGATCAGGGTCGAAACGTTGCTGTCACGAATGGCAGGAAATGCCCGCCGGAAACCGGTCTCGACGGCCAGCGGCACACTGCGTCCATGACGTAATTCATCACGGGTGCGCTCAAAAATGAGCACGTTGGCATCAACCGCCATCCCCACACTGAGCACGAAGCCCGCCAGGCCCGCCAGGGACAGCGTCACGGGAATCACCTTGAACAGGGCCAGCACGATCGCGGCGTAAACGATGAGCGCGACCGTCGCCAGCAGCCCTGGAAATCGGTAGTAGCCGATCATGAAGATCACGACGATCAGCAACCCGATCGCGCCGGCGATGAGGCTCAAGGTTACCGACTGCTGGCCGAGGGTCGCACTGACCGTGGTGCTCGCCACGGTGGTGATCTCTGCGGGGAGGGCACCGGCGCTGATGAGGTCGGCGAGTTGCGTTGCCGAGTCCGAGGTGAACCCGCCGGTGATCTGGGTCTGATTGCTCTGGCCACCGCTCTGGACGAACGGCGCAGTGAGGATGTCGTTGTCGAGGAAGATCGCGATCTGCGCCTGCGGGCTGGTGGGGCTGACCGAGTACGCCGCGAACGCCGCGTTGGTGATCTTCGCCCACTCCGACGCACCGGCTGAGTTGAAGTTGATATTGACCGTCACCGCCCCGGTGGTGGAGTCCGTTCCCACCGTCGCCGTGTTCACATCGGTCGCGTCGAGCGCGTCGTCAACTTTCCAGTGGAATCCAGTCGGGTACAGCGCCGTGTCGGGGAACTGATTGACGTCGTAGTGACCCTGCTGGTCGGCGATCAGGGCGGTGCTGGGCGGAGTGGTCGCCCTTCCCGCCACGGCGGTGGCGAAGTACAACCGCGAGGTCGTCCCGATCGTCTGGATCGCGTCCTTCAGGCTGACCCCTGGGAGTTGCACCAGGATCTGGTCGTCACCCTGCGCCTGCACAGTCGACTCGGAAACGCCGAGCGAGTTGACCCGCAGGTCGAGGATGGGGATGGTCGCCTGCTGCGCCTGCGCCAGCGTCTTGCCGTGAGGTGGGCCGTTGCGGCAGTCGGCGTTGGGGACGTCGCGACCGTGGCAGATCTCGATGGTCAACTCGGTGCCGCCCTGGAGATCGAGGCCACGATGGATATAGAGGGGGCGACCGAAGAGTGACGGCGCCGATGTCAGCTGCGTTCCCAGTGGCTCATGGACCACCAGGTAGCGGTAGATGAGGCTGTAGCCGTCAACGAAGAACGCGCCGACCACCACGAGGAGGACGACCGCGAGGCGGAAACGCGTGATCCTGAACACCGACCGTCCAGTCTACCGGGGCGAAACGCCGAGCCGACCATCTCGCTCGGCGCGGAAGGCCGAGAAGGCCCGGTTGCGGATCGCGGAGCGAGCCCCTTCCATGAGACGCGCGAGGTGGGTGATGTTGTGGAGGCTCACCAGCCGGTGGGCCAGGATCTCGCCGGATTGGAAGAGGTGGCGGAGGTAGGCGCGTGAGAAGCGGGTGCAGGCCGCGCACGGGCACTCCGGATCGATCGGCCTGAAGTCGTCACGGGCGGCTGCATTGCGCAGGGAGAGCCGCCCGTCCGGGGTCAGGGCGCTGCCGTTGCGCGCCAGCCGGGTTGGCACGACACAATCGAACATGTCCACCCCGAGCGCAATCGCGGCGAGCAGTTCGGAGTCGGTCCCCAGACCCATGAAGTAGCGGGCGCGGTGTTCGACCAGCTCGGCCACGCTCGCTTCGGCCATGGCCAGCAT
>JBEPVD010000040.1:0-27315 GCA_041691155.1 Candidatus Dormiibacterota bacterium
GCCACTGTCGGAGCGACCATCGCTCCAGTCCCGCTCGCAAAGCTCGCGAGCACCGTGAGCTTCGGAGCGCCCCCGACCACCGCCGATTGCCTCGCGCAAATCGGGATCGCGTGCTATGTGCCGTTCCAGTTTCAGAAGGCTTATAACCTCGGACCGCTCTACGCGAAGGGTCTGAATGGCGCGGGCCAGACGATCGTCATTGTCGACTCGTACGGCTTCAAGGGGATTGAGAACGAGTTGCAGCGTTTCGACAACGCGTTCAACCTCCCCGCACCGCCCAGCTTCAAGATCATCGCGCCGGCAGGACCGATCCCGCCGTTCGCCCCCAATGTGCGACCGGCAATGGTCGGATGGGCACAGGAGACCACCCTCGACGTCGAGTACTCGCACGCGATGGCCCCGGGGGCAAACATTCTGCTCGTCGAGACGCCTGTCGCCGAGACGATCGGTGTCACCGGTTTCCCGGAGATCGTCACGGCTGAGAACTACGTGATCGATCATCATCTCGGCAACGTCATGACGCAGAGTTTCGCGGCCCCCGAGCAGACGTTCCCGAACGCCGCTTCCCTGCTCGCGTTGCGCGGCTCCTTCAAGAATGCGGCGGCCCACGGCGTCACGATGCTTGCGGCTACGGGCGATCAGGGTCCATCGGGTCCCAAGACGATCACCCCGCAGGGCTTCGCGGCAACCTTCTACCTCCGGCGCGTCGCTGAGTGGCCTTCGGACGATCCGTTGGTCACCGGTGTCGGTGGTCTGCAGCTCAACCTGGACGCGCAAGGCAACAGGACCGCACCCGATCAGGTCTGGAACGACACCGCGCTATTCGGCTCGCCGGCAGCTGGTGGCGGCGGCCGTTCATCGATCTTCGAGCGCCCGTCCTACCAGGACAGCGTCGCGTCGACCGTCGGTTCGTCGCGCGGTTTCCCGGACATCTCGATGAGCGCGGCCGTCAACGGCGCGGCAATCGTCTACCTCGACAAGGACGCTGCTCAGGGGCCTGCGGGCTTTTACCTGTTCGGTGGCACCAGCGAGTCCTCGCCCGAGTTCGCGGGCATCATCGCGATCGCTGACCAGCTAGCCGGTCACGGCCTCGGCGTGATCAACCCCGCGCTCTACGCGATGGAAGCTGCAGGCGTTCCCGGCCTCGTCGACGTGACGGTCGGAACCAACACCGTGACCTTCCCGCAGAACGGCGCAACCCACACCGTCCGTGGCTTCAACGCCGTCGACGGCTACGACCTTTCGACTGGGGTCGGCACCATCAACGCGGCGAAGTTCGTTCCAGAACTCGTCGCGTGGGACCACGGCTAGTCCGCTGCTAGCTCGGTAACGATCATCGCCAGGCTCTCCGGGCTCGAACGTCGGGCTCGGGGAGACCTGGCTCTTTTTTAGTTTTTTACATCCCCGAACCGGTCCAGTCCCCGCGGCGTTGCGGCTGGACGAGGAAGGCGCTGCGAACCCGCTCGCGGACGTCGGCATCGAGGATGACCTCTGCGCCGACGCGCGCAAGCACTTCAGCGGCCATGAGCATCGCCTCCTCGCCTCGCACGGAGATCGCCGCCTCGCGGAACGGATGCGTGTGCGGGCCGATGCCCTCATCGGCGATGGCGAACTCCGGATGCAGCGTCGGCGCGGCGTACGAGACGTCGCCGACGTCCGTCGACCCGGTGCGCGCCCACGGCACGACGGGCTGCTCGGTGAAACCGACCGCGGCGAGGTGGCGGCTGGTGATCTCGGCGAGCACCGGATTGGACCGGAGGTCGAGGTACGTCTCCTTCTCCTCGAGGTGCAGTTCGCATCCGGTCGCCTGCGCAGCAGCTTCGAAGATCGCCCGGAAACGCTCGTTCATTGTGCGCAGGTACTCGCCGTCACGCGCACGCGTCAGATATTCGCCACGGGTCAACTCCGGGATGATGTTCGGCGCCGTCCCACCCTCGATGATGAATCCGTGCACCCGTGCATCGTCGCGAAGTTGCTGACGCCACAACGAGATTCCGTTGTACGCATGCACGAAGGCATCGAGTGCGTTCAAGCCGCGATCGGGGCTCCAGGCGGCGTGCGCCGCGCGGCCACGAAACGTCCATTCCCAGTGCGCGCAGGCGAGCGCGTACTGAATTGCCGCGGTGCGATCCGACGGATGGAAGATGAGCACTGCGTCGCAGTCGTCAAAGAAACCATCGCGACAGAGTGGGATCTTGCCGCCTCCCCCCTCCTCCGCCGGTGTGCCGAAGATGCTGATGCGCGCATCGATATGCTGGTCGTCGAGGGTTTGCGCGAGCGCGATGCCTGCCCCGGCCGACGACGTCGCGATGAGGTTGTGGCCGCAGGCGTGACCCAGGCCGCGCAGGGCATCGTATTCACACAGGAACGCGACGTGCGGACCGCCCGTCCCCCGCCGGGCGACAAACGCGGTTGGCATCCCTGAGATGCCGCGCTCGAGGTGAAAGCCGTGCCCCTCGATCAATCCACTCAGAAGCCGCGCTGACTCAACTTCTTGGAAGCCAAGCTCCGCGAGCGCGTGGATCGCCCGAGACGCCGTGCGCAGTTCGTCAGCGGACTCGTCTCTCGCGGCGCGGATCGATTCGTGGGTGTCTGCCGGCGTGGTCGTCGTCATATCGTTCTCCTGGGCGGCTATTGTCACAGACGTGCCTGAGACCGATCGCCTCTACGCCGACGCCGAGGCGTCATTTCCCGACTGGGAGGTGGTCAAGGATGTTGTTGACGAGTTCATTGATCTCGCCCTCAACTACCGGCAGAGCGGCCATCCGGGAGGGTCGCGCTCGAAAGTCCACCTGCTGCTGTCGACGATGCTCTCTGGCGCGATGCGCTGGGACATACGGCAACCGTGGCTGCCGTTCGGCGATCGGTTTGTCCTCTCCGCCGGACACACCGTGCCCGTCGTGTACGCCGCGCTGGCGGCGCTCAACGAGACGCTCCGTATCCGATCCAGCCGCGACGCCAATCCGGCGTTCGAGTTTCCCGATGCGGGTCGCTGGGCGCTGACCTACGAGCATCTGCTGGGGCTCCGTCACCGTGGCGGGCTCCCCGGGCATCCGGAGATGGCGGGCCGGAGTCTTTTTCTCAAGTTCAACACCGGCCCCTCGGGCCACGGGATGCCGCCGGCCGCCGGTGAAGCGCTCGCGCTGAAGCTCGCGGGTGCGAGTGGGGTGCGCGTGTTTGTCGTGGAAGGCGAGGGTGGGCTGACCGCCGGCGCCAGCCATGAGACGCGCAATGCGGCCTGGGGCCTGGGTCTTTCCAATCTCGTGTTCCTCGTCGACTGGAACGACTTCGGCATCGACGATTTCGCGGCGTCGTCGGTGGTGCCCGGAACACCGGAGACGTGGTTCGGGTCCTACGGTTGGCGCGTGTCGGGAACCATGGACGGCTCCGAATGGGCACCGGTCACTCGCGCCGTCCTCGACGCCGCCTGCGGCGACAACCCGCAAGGAGTCCCATCGGTGGCCTGGTTCCGCACCCGCAAAGGCCGCGGATATCTGAAATACGACAGCAAGAGTCACGGGTCTCCACACGCAATGAACAGCGCGCCGTTCTGGGAGTTGCGCAATGGGTTCATGGCCAAATACGGCATGAGCTACGTCGGTGTCGATGAGCCGGCGCCGTCAGATCCCGCGGCGCTGCACGAGCAGGCAGCGGAGAATCTGCGACTGGCGGCTGGGGTCCTTGCCGCTCACCCTGCTGTCGTGGATGCGATCAGCGATCGGCTCGTGGCGCTCGCGGGACAGGTACCGGAGCACGTCGATGGCCTGCGTGTCGGCGGCCACGGCGCGGACGTGTTCACGGATCCGCGCATCACCGACTTCCGCAGCTATCCCGATGCGTTGTATCGCAAGCCCGGCGAGAAACAACCGAACCGCGCGGCGTTCGGCGCCTGGGCATCATGGGTCAACGCGACCGCGAAACGTGACTACGGACGCCCGCTGTTCATCGCCGCTTCGGCAGATCTCGCCGACTCCACCGCACTCGCCGGCTTTGGCAAGGACTTCGGCGATCTGCCCGGCTACGGGTGGTACGAGCGCACCACGAACGTCGACGGGGCGTTGCTGCCGACCGAGATCACCGAGTTCACCAACGCCGGGATGATCGTCGGTCTCGCGACCGTCAACCTCTCGTCCGATCCCTTCACATCCTTCAACGGATTCTGGGGCGCGTGCTCGACGTACGGCTCCTTCAGCTACCTGAAATACGGCGAGATGCGCCTCTTCAGCCAGCTCGCGCAAGACTGCGAACTGAAGGTCGGCAAGGTGCTCTGGGTGGCGGGACACTCCGGCCCGGAGACCGCCGAGGACTCCCGGACGCACTTCGGTATCTACGAGCCAGGCGTGACGCAACTCTTCCCCGAGGGCAAGGTCATCGACCTGCATCCGTGGGAGTTCAACGAGGTGCCGGTCGTTCTTGCCGCGGCGCTTGCGACCGACGTGCCGATCGTCGCCCTCCACCTCACGCGACCGGCAATCGAGTTGCCGGATCGGGAAGCACTCGGCATGCCGAGCCACTTCGAAGCGGCACGCGGCGCGTATGTCCTCCGTCAGTTCCGGACCGACCTCCCGGCCATGGGCACCGTCTTCGTGCAGGGGACGACCTCCACGGCGAACCTCGTCAAAGCCCTCCCTGATCTTGACAAGCTTGGCTACAACGTGAAGATCGTCGCTGCCATCAGCCCTCAGCTCTTCCGGATGCAGCCCGCGTCATACCGCGAGCGCGTGATCGCCTCCGCTGATCGGCTTGACGCGATGGCGATCACGAACCGAACGGTGAAGCTGATGCGTGACTGGGTCGACGGCCCGCTCGGCGCCGAGTATTCGATGGGCGCCGACTGGGACGATCGCTGGCGCACCGGTGGCTCTGTTGACGAGGTCATGGATGAGGCGCACCTGACGACGCCTTACATCGTCGAAGGTATCGCGCGTTTCGTCCGCGACCGTCCGAGCCGCCTCGAGCGCTTGCATAGCCTGGTGTCAGCAGCCGACCGCGCCCTCTGAGCTAGACATCGGCCCTGCGCAAGGTGTGGGGGCCGTATTTCATCGCGGTCGCGCGGCCCGCAGTGTTCACGGCGAAGCTCACCTCCTCACCGAAGTGACCGTAGTCATCCCCCTCAACGATCGTGAAGCGACGTGCGGCGTCCGGACGAAGCCGGGCCGCTGACGACAGCGGCATCATCGCGTCGGGATCCAGCAGGTAGAGGGCGCGGTTGATCCTGACGACGAGCATCTCCCCGAAATCGCCTCGATACTGACCCGCAAGACTGCCGAGGCTGGCGCGCGTGTGGCCGTGCGCCGTCTCCGCCGCATCGCCCCATCGACGCACCGTCCACGCGATGCTGTGAAAGATGGTGTCGACCGACATGCTCGGCACGGGTCCAGTGGTGTTGTTCAGCACCGCCGCAGCGAGCCGCAACTCGGGCGAGAATCCGATTTTCGTGGTGAACCCCGGGTACCCGCCACTGTGGCCACGCACCGTGATGCCGTCCACATGCCAGATCATCCAACCGAGCCCGTGGTTCGGCTCCTCCGGGCGTTGCCACTGGGTCCGTTGCATCTCGCGGCGTGAGAGGTCGGAAATCATGTTCCCGCCGCCTGGGAAGTGTGCCTGTTGATAACGGAGCAGGTCGGGGACCGTCGACACGAGACCGCCCGCGGCGGCGAATGCGCGCGCCTCGGCATGGCGCGCCGGATGTGGTTCCTCACCGGGCCGGCTGCGGTAGTAACCGGTCGCGAGCGTCTTCCGCGCGCGTGGCGTCAGCGAGGGCGCACTTCCGCGCAAGTCGAGGGGGCGAAGAATATTGCGCTGTAATAGCGTCTCGAAGGGCGTCGACGTGACGCTCTCGAGCGCTTCGCCGAGCAGGCTGTACGCAACATTCGAATACCGGAAGGTCGTGACCGGCTCGGTATACGTCAGCTGTTGGCGCACCTCACGACGCATCGTGTCGCGATCCGGAAAGTCGTCGTCTCCCCAGAGGTTGGAGCCGTCGCGAATCACGCCCCCGGCATGAATCAACATGTGCCGGATGCTGATATCCCGGGCGTGAGGCAGTTTGCGCATCCAGGGCAGAAAGGTCGTGATCGGCTCGTCGAGCCGCATCCGTCCGTTCTCGACCTGCTGCATGACGAGCGTCGCGGTGAAGGTCTTGGTGATCGAGGCGCACCGGTAGCTGGTGTCGTCAGGCGTCGCAGCACGGCCGCCCACGATGTCGGCCGTCCCCTTGGCATCCAGCACCACGGTGCGATCACCGTGACTGATCCCGAGCGAGATGCCCGGGACGCCCAGGATCATCGCCTGATAGCGGATCCACCGGCGCGCAACCTCGGCGCCATCCGCGAGCTGACGCGGGGTGAATCTCACGGCCGAAAGCGTACCCGAGTCAGCCGATTGGTCTGCAGAGCACCTATGCCCGAGTCGGCATGGCGCGGGAGCGGGCGCGCCTGGTCTGCTACATCCCTCCGGATACGCGCAGCACCGCTCCGGTCACATACGCAGCCTCCGGGCTGAGCAACCAGGCGATTGCAGAAGCGATTTCGCGCGGCTCCCCGGGTCTGCCCAGCGGAATGCGCGGCGCCGATCGATCCGCGCGATCGGGGTCGCCGGCAGCCGCGTGAATGCCGGTACGAACGACACCCGGGGCAACCGCATTGACTCGGATGCCGTGCGCCGCAAGCTCCTTCGCCAGCCCGACGGTGAGCGCCTCCACTCCGGCCTTCGCCGCTGCGTAGTGCACGTACTCGTGCGCGCTCCCGAGAGTCGCGGCCGCTGACGAGACGTTGACGATGCTGCCGCCGGCGCCTCCCCGGCTGGTCGACATGCTTTGTGCAGCCCTGCGCGCGCAGAGGACGGTGCCGAGCAGGTTCACGTCGAGCACCTCGCGAATCACGGCGACGTCGGTGTCGGTGAGATCCCCGATGTGCAGCGTTGCCCCCGCGTTGTTGACGAGGTTGGAAACGGGACCCAACTCGTCTTCAGCGACACCGAAGAGTCGGTCGACGTCGTCGGCCGACCTGATGTCCGCCTGCACCGCGATTGCTCGCGCGCCCGCCGCCACTGCCGCAGCCACGACGCTCGCTGCAGCGTGCTCGTCCCGTCGATAGTTCACGACGAGGTCGTGGCCCGCAGCAGCGAGATGTGCCGCAGTCGCGGCGCCGATGCCGCGTCCGCCCCCGGTGACAACGGTGATCGGTCCACGCATCGCGTCCATCACGTGATCATCGCCGACCAGGGGGACCGGGGTGCACATCGGGCGCCGTCCGAGGCGTCGTCAACAACGAAAAGGGGCGCCGGTTTCCCGGCACCCCTTCAGTGAGCCTGAGCTACGGGGTTCAGCCGTTGGCCACCCGCTTGAGGAATTGCGCGCCGATCGAGCCGATGCCCGTCATGCCGTCGAATCCCTTGGCGGTAGTCAAGGTGTCGAGCCGTGACGCGCAGTTGCCTGATGCGTCGCAGTAGGTCATGAGACCTTGGTAGTCGATCACGCGAAGGCTCACGACGAAGCCCGAGCCTGCGTTCACCGTGTTGGCGTAGTCGACGCGGATCACATTTGCCGCGTGCGCATTCTTGGTTGGCAGGATGTCGTTGAACGCTGCCGGGTGCGCAAGGTCCACCGCGTAGAGGGTCGGGTTGGCGAACCCGATCGGGCCGCCCGCAAGCTGGTCAGTGTCGGCGATGACGCCCGCCAGCAGTGGCGATGCCAGGCTCGTGCCACCTTCCTTGAACTGCGAGTAGCGCGCTACCCCGTTCGGGAAGGTCTGGGTGAGTCCGATCAGCATTCCGGTCGATGCATCCGCGTCCATCGAGATGTCCGGGACAACGCGCAGCGGCTGCGGGCCGAAGAGGTTCTGGTTACGCAGTGCAAGCGCGTCCGGCACGACGCCGGCCTGGTAGGAGGGCTGGAGGTACGTGTAGCTCGTGCCACCGCCACCGCCTGCCTGGAAGTTGAGGGTACCGAGTGGGGTTGTCGCCGAGCCACAGTTGGTCGTGGCGCTGACGCACAGGGTCTGCTTGGCGGTCGACCAGCCATCTTCAGCTGCGCGTCCGTTCGAGCTGTTGACCTGAAGCGATGTGCCGCCGACTACCGTGACCAGCGGGCTGGAGGTCGGGTAGTCAGGTGCGTTGATGCCGAAGTCGGCGGAAGTTGTCGCCCGAGTCACCGCTCGAGTACAGGATGCTCACGCCGGTGTCCGCAGCCAAGAGGAACGAGTCATCGAAGGTCCTGCTTTGCCGCCGCGTCCTCGAGCAAGTCGCCCAGGGTGTTGCCCCAGGAGTTGCTCACGACATTCGCTCCACTGGTGATCGCGGTGTTCTCCGCGGCCAGCAGGCTGCTGTCGAAGCAGTCCGTCGCCCCGGCGTTGGCGCCGTTGCTCAGGTAGTTGGTCGCGATCTCCTGGTTCACACCGACGACACCGGCAACCACGCCGGCGATGGTCGTGGGAACGCTGAGCGTGCTGTCAGCGAGACGGACGTTCTGCCCCTTGACCTTGTAGATGCTCAAGCTGGTGCCGAAGGCACGCTCCACCTGCGAGGCGCTGCCAGACGCAGGAATGAACAGGCGGTCCGAGGGGACCGACCCAACCTTGAAGCCCTGCTGACGGAGCCATGACTCGGCCGAGGCGACTGCGGGCTGCGTCGGTGCGAACCGGGCAACCCACTGCGCGGTGGTCATGAAAGGACGGTACTGGGCGGACCCGGGCGTGGAGACTGCGGTGCTCAGCGCACGAGCCTCGGCTGCGTTGCGAAGCGAGAGGTTCAGGTCGAAGCTGACCTGGGCTCCCGATGCGACGCCGCCTTGGCGGGCAGAGCGCTCCAAGATCGAACCGTCATGAACTTTCTCCTGGACGGCGCGAAACCGTGCCAATGACAGTTTCCACTAGACGACACCGCATAGAAGTCCCCTCTCGAATGCACTGAACCTTAGAGGTGAGGATTGCGGACCGGACACACCAAGAGTTGCAAGTGGGTCGTTCGGCCTGAGCGCTTCATTCGCCCACATACCTCCAGATTCCCTCCTTCACCAGCCCGCATCGTCCCATTGGAGGCTACTGGGGCCACCCATACTGATCAGGTGAACCAGCCGGTGCGCGCCTGCCTGGCAGTGCTCAGCCTGAGTGTCCTCGCCGCCTGCGCGGCCGCTGCACCGAGCGCGGCTGCGACGGGGACGGCGACCCCTACGGCGGCAGGAGCAGCGGCAAAGCCCACAGCGAGACCAATTCCCGCGGCGCCAACTGCGGCCGTCTCCATCCTGATCGAGCCTGACTCCGGCCTGGGCGAAATCTATGCGTTGATCACGTCAGCACGTCACAGCGTTGATCTCACCATGTACGAGCTCGAAGACACGCACGCCGAGGCGTTGCTGGCGGCCGACGCGGGGCGCGGTGTCGATGTGCGCGTCATCCTCAACCAGACCTACACGTCATCGGCGAATGCCGGTGCGTACTCGTATCTCCTGGGACATCGCGTGCATGTGCGCTGGGCGAGCACGGTCTACGCGCTCACGCATCAGAAGACGCACACCATCGACAGCGGCGTGAGCGTGGTCATGACGTTGACTGGACAAGCCGCTACTACGCCGACACCCGCGACATCGTCGTCCTCGACCGGACGGCCTCGGACATCGCGGCGATTGAATCCGCATTCAACGCGGACTACGACGGTGCGCGCCGGGACGCGGGAGCCGGCGCCGACCTCGTGTGGTCGCCCACCACATCCGAATCCGATCTGCTCGGACTGGTCAACGGCGCGCACCGGACACTCCTGGTGGAGAACGAGGAGATGGACAGCGCGGACATCACCAGCTCGCTGATGGCGGCTGCGCGGCGCGGCGTCAACGTCGAGATCTGCATGACCGACTCATCGGAATGGTCAGCGGCGTTTGGCGAGTTGACCTCCGCAGGGGTGCACCTGGATGTGTATTCCCCCGACGCGTCGCTGTACATCCACGCCAAGGTGCTCGTGCGGGACCCGGGCACCAGTACACAGGAGGCATTCGTCGGCTCGCAGAATTTCTCGACCGAGTCCTTGCGGTACAACCGCGAGCTCGGCGTCACGCTGCGATCTTCAAGTCTGATCAGCCAGTTGAGCACGATGATCCAAGGCGACTACAGCCGCGCGCCACGGTGGAACTCCTAGCCCAGCCCACGGATCAGCCCCTGGGCGGCGGTCGCTCGTCCCTCCACGCTACGGCTGGTTCGTGAGCGCCCCGGGTCCTGGAAAGGGGTCAAGAGCGCTGAGGACTGGTCGGATGCCAAGATATCGCCGTGGTCGACGACTTTTTGACGCGCCTGCTCAGTGCCCGCAGCACGGTCATCACCGACGTCGCGGCTGACGGTGCCGAAATGCTGGTACGCAGTGACGACACCGGCAGCATGCAGGTCTACCGACTGCCCACCGATGGCGGTGAACTGTGCCAGGTGACGTTCCTCGACGAACCGGTGTCGGCTGCGCGCTACATCCCCGGCAGCGATGACGTCGTAGTTGCGGTCGATCGTGGCGGTAACGAGAACTATCAACTCTGGCGGGTGGCGCTGAACGGCGGAGCGCTGCGCGAGCTCGTTGTGGAAGAGGGTGTGAAGCACGATCTCGGCGACGTCAGTGCCGACGGTCGCTACGTCGCGTTTTCCTCGACTCAGCGAAACGGCGTTGACTTTGACGTGCATATCCGCGACCTGCTCGACGGCACGACACGCATCGTGCTCGAGGGCGGTTGGAACACTGTCGAGCGATTCTCCCCGGACGGGCGTTGGCTCACGGTGGGGCGCCTCGACGGATCGTTCGCCATCAGCGGCGACCTGCTGCTCGTCGACCTGCAGACGGCCGTAGTACGGACGGTTGTGGAGCGCAACGGCGCGGGCATCTCGCTCGGTCCCTCATGGTATCCGGACTCATCCGGCTTCCTGTTCAGTACTGATGCGGGACGCGATGTCGCGGGTCTCGCTCGGTATGAGGTGGCCACCGCATCCTGGCGGTACGTCCTCGACACAGAGTGGGACACGGAGGCAAGTCTCAGCGGCGACGGCAGATCCGCGATCGTCGTGTTCGCGGAGAACGCCGTGACTCGGATGCAACTCCGCGATGGGTCGACGCTCGCGCTGATGCGCGAGCTTCCCCTCGCGGACTCCGGCACCGGCTTTCACCTGCCGTTGGTGCCGCGACCACGACTCTCCCCCGACGGCGCAACGGCGCTCCTCACATTCACCACCACGGCGTCGCCGATGACACCCTTGCGCGTCGACACGCGCACCGCCGGTCCCGCAGTGCGGCTGCTTCCCGATGAGGGCGTCGTGCCACGCGATCTTCGGATCACCCCCGAGTTGCACCGCATCGCGTCCTTCGACGGCGAGGAGATCACCTATTTCCTGTACAAGCCCGAGGCCGCCAACCCGCCGGCGGTCGTAGTGGTGCACGGCGGTCCTGAGGCACGGTTCGTCCCGCGTTACGACCCTTTCATCATCAGGCTGGTGGCTGCGGGCATCGCGGTAGTCTGTCCGAACGTGCGCGGGTCTTCGGGCTGGGGGCGCCGTTTCGTCTCGCTCGATGACCGCCGTCTTCGACTGAATTCGGTACGTGACCTGAGTTCCCTGCATGCATCGTTGCCCGAGCGCGGGGTGGACGGCAGCCGCGTCGCGGTGATGGGGGGCTCATATGGCGGTTACATGACGCTGGCGGCACTCGCCTTCTCCCCGGACCTCTGGGCGGCGGGTATCGCGACGGTCGGGATCAGCAGCCTGGTCACCTTCCTCGAGAACACATCCCCGTACCGCCGTCGATTCCGCGAGGTTGAGTACGGCTTCCTCGACACTGACCGAGACTTCCTCATCGAGGCTTCCCCGATCACGCGTGTCGACGATATGCGCGCGCCACTCATGCTGATCCACGGCGCCAACGACCCGCGCGTTCCAGTAGGCGAGGCGCGGCAACTCCATGCGTTGCTGGTTGCCCGAGGGGTGCGCAGCGAACTGCTCGTCTACGACGACGAGGGTCACGGCCTCGCGAAGCGAGCCAACCGGCTGGATGCGCTCCCGCGCATGCTCGCCTTCCTGCGCGAAAACCTCAACGCCTGAAGCGCAACCGCGACGAAGCGATCGCGGTGCGATCGCGCTCGAGATCGGATGGTATCGTCGAGCCGAGGCCCTCGTGCATCTGGAGTTCTGGGAGATAGCTCGGCAATGGTGATCGTGGTCGATCCTGGTGGTGACAAGCACGCGTACCAGACTGGCCAGTACATCGACGTGAACGACGGTCATCTCTTCATCAGAGACTCAATGCAAGGGTCAGCCATCGGGATTTTCGCTCCCGGCAAATGGCAATCCGCCCACGTCGATTCGGCACCGGTACGCAACGCAGGTGTCGGCGGCCTACGACCCAGGCTCGGTCAGTAGGCGCCTGCAGGTCACTCCGCGGGAGGCACGGTCTCCGGGTCGGCTGAGCGATCGGGATCGGGAACCTCCGGTTGCTCAGGATCAGGTTCGCGGATTTCGGGTTCCGGGTCGGGTTCGGGCGTCTCCGGCAGGACCGGCACCATGGGAATGTTCATGCTGCCATTCTGCGCTCATGTACCCCCATACGCATGTGGCGTTATCTGACAGTCTTGCTATCATCTTGGCTGTCCGCTCATACGGATGTCATGCCGGGGCCGCCGGCGAGGAGACTCATGGAGACACAACGCGTCACCGACCTCATCCGCCAGGACCACGGCTGGTTTCGTAGTCATTTCGCTGGACTCGAGGACTCGCGCGACGACGCCGCCGCGCTCGCGTCGCGCTGGACGGAGCTCTCCGACCGGCTCGAAGTTCATGCCGCCGCCGAGGAAACCCTGTTTTACCCGCGCCTCCTCAAGGAGGATGCCGACTCGGTCGATGACACCAAGGACGCGATCAAGGATCACAACGAGATTCGAGACGCGATCGCTGACGCCGGCAGACACCAGGTCGCCGACGCAGCGTGGTGGAAAGCGGTCAACGAGGCGAACCGTGCCAACGAAGAGCACATGAAAGAAGAGGAGGAAGGCCCCCTCATGGAGTTCGACGACGCGGCCTCCGCCGATGAGCAAGCGGAAATCGCCACCGCATTTGCCGCCTTCGAGACCGAGCACGCGGGCGCTCGCGGGATCACGATCCAAGACAAGGATCCCGACGAGTACGTGGCCGAGCACACAGAGTGAGGTCGCCCGCCTGACAACGCTGAGCGTCTACTGGCTGGGCAACATCACCGTGAAGGTGCTCCCGCGCCCAGGCTCCGACTCGACCTGTATGTCGCCACCGTGCAGCCGGGCCGTCTCGCGAGCGAGGTAGAGACCGAGGCCGCTGCCGCGGATGTGGCTCGTCTCCGGCGTCACCACGCGTCCGAATCGCGTGAACAGCCGGTGCACCTGCTCAGCATTGATGCCGATGCCCTCGTCGGTGACGCGGATATTCGCCGCGTTCTCGTCGTGCTCGCAGGTGATCGATATCTCGCCGCCGGCCGGTGAGTATTTGATCGCGTTATCGATCAGATTGGTGAATACCGTCAGGAGACGGTCCCGATCGGCAACCACGGTGACGCTGTCGAGGTGGTCCTGAACGACCAGACGATGCTGATTCCCGAGCAGTGGCCGGGTCACGTGCACGGCCTCGGCGATGATCTCCGCGAGGTCGACCGGTGCGAGTGCGAGGTCGAGCCCCATGGCCTCGAGGCGAACCGTCTCGAGCATCTCGGAAATCAGTCTCGCCATCTCCTCTGACTTGTCAGCGATGCGGGCGAGGGCCCCTCCTCGATCTGCCTCGGGGAGCATCCCCTCGCTGAGCATCGAGGCGTAGCCTCTGATCACCCCGAGCGGACTCCGCAGCTCGTGGGCGGCGATATTGAGAAACTCGCCCTTGAGCCTGTCGAGTCGCCGGCTCCGTTCGGCCTCCTGCTCCAGAGCGGTCACGATGGCGTCGTGGCTCAGACCGCCTCTGACGATGCTCGCAAGGGTCAACAGCTGCTCGAGTTGACCGGCGCTCAGGTCAGCGGCGCGTTCGCTGTCGACAGTGATGAGCGCGACCACCGCGCCCTCGGTCCGGACTGGAATGACGGCGCCCTTCGCATCAACCGCCACCTCACCCGTGGCAATCGCGCGCTCGGCTGCGGACCCGGGATGCATCTGATCGCCGCACCCGACTGGATGCCGATGGGGGCGGGATTCCGCCACGCAGAGGAGCAATCCGCCGCGAATCATCAGGAGGGAGGCGTCGGGCACCTCGCGTTCGGACGATGCGATCTGCGTCGCGAGCCGAAGTGCGTCATCAAACAGCTCGCGTGAAACTTCGCTGATGACTGCGAACTCAGTCTGGCTGGACGGGGTGTCCGACACTGGGCGGCCCGGCCGGGCTTAGGCGGAGGGGCTTGGGCGAGGGCCGGTGGCGCGCCCGACGCTCTCCGAGAGTTGACCCGGCGTCGTATCGGCCTTGACCAGAAATTCGAGTGCCCCAAGACGCAGCCCACGCTCGCGCAACTCTGGCTCCCCGAAGTTGGTCAGGATGATCACCGGGATGGTCGCGGTCTCAGGGTCAGCTCGGAGAGCCTCGAGCACCTCGAATCCATCTATCCCCGGTAGTCGGAGGTCGAGATAGATGAAGTCGGGCGCCTCATCGGTCGCCATGCGAAGTCCTTCGCGGCCGTCATTGGCGGTCACCACCGTATACCCGTCGGCGGCGAGGCGCAGTCGGTACATCTCGGCAGCGTCGACGTCATCCTCGATCAGCAGGACTTTGACGTCATCCTCCAAGGCTTGCTCCTCCTCATCCGACCATGCCGTATTCGGGGCGATGGTAGCTCGCGGATCGGTACCGTAGCAGACCAAGACCCTGCCGACTGGTGGCATTGCTCATCGTGAGACGAAGGCGCAGACGGATTGGAACCGACCCGGGCTGGCGCCCTGATCGGACGGATTTCAGCCGAGTACGTTCAGCTTGGAAGGCGCCATATCTGAATTGCCGACATCGTCACTATCACGTTTTGTGATAGGATGTTCTCGACAGTGGGAGGTGAGGGAGCCCACCAACACGTAGGAGGCACCTGAATGGCCCGGAAGTACAAGCCGATACAACTCGACGTCAAGCCGGTTGTCGGACTCAACCTCAACGAGGCAGCGACCTGCCCGTCGTGCAGTTCGCGGATCACTGAAGTGCTCGGTAGAATGGGGCTTCGTTTGGTCTTCCGCTGTGAGCGCTGCCGTGTGCAGTTCTTCCGGCAACGCCCCACCCCCAGCGCGAGTCTCATCTGATTCGCGGCCTGATTGACAGGCTGATGCGGGGGTCGGAGACGGCGAGTGCGTATACAATCGTTGTCATGTTGCAAGCGTCCGGCACACTCCGATATGCGCCCGTGAGACCGTCGTGACCGCAGACACGACGGCGCTCCGCTCGATGCGGATGCTCGACCTCGACAAGCCCCTCTATACCATCAGCGTCGCCGCAGAGATCCTGGCGAGCCATCCGCGCACGCTGATGATGTACGAGACGATGGGCCTCGCGGTCCCCGAGCGGACGCTCACGAACCGTCGGCGCTATTCGCAACGCGACATCATCACATTGAGTGCGATTCAGCGCCTCACCCGGCAGTCCGGCTTCAACATCGCCGGCGCCCGCTACGTGATCAAGTGTCTCCAGCTCCTCGACGCGCACGGCATCCCACGCCCCCCGGAGCTCGCTGAGATCGACATCGAACACGTCCGACTCTGACCTGGGCGGCTTTCTCGAGCATGTCCAATTTCGTAGCCGCGATCGAAACCGATCTTGTCTCTCGCGGTGACCCGCACGAGATCATGGGTCGACTGGTCCGCTTCGCGGCTGAGAACGTCGATGTCGACCGCTGCACCCTCACCAGCCTCGACCAGCAGGTGCTTCGTGTGGAGGCCAGCTATGAACGCGGCGGGCCGCCCGATTTCGTCGGACACGAGTACCCGCTGACCTGGCTCCTACGGCAGCCACTCCTCCATCGGGCGGTGTCCACCGGTTCGATCGTATTGGGCGGCAGCCTCGGCGAGAATGCCGCCACGGAGCCGGACCTGGCGCGAGCCCTCCTCGCGGTGCAGCACACCGCGATCGTCCCGCTGTCCATCGGCGAGACGGTCGGTGCCGTGCTCATCCTCAGCCGGAAGAAGGATCGACCCTTCGTCGCTGCAGAGCTTGACGGGCTGCAGCAGGTCGGGATGCTTGCTGTGCTCGCGCTGCGGAACGCGCGCCTCATTGAGGAGATGCACAACGCGCAGTGGCGCGGTCTCGACTCGCTCACCCAGATGTCACGCCATGTCGCGTCAAGCATGGAGCCGGCGACCTTCTTCGAAAAGATGAGTGAAACCGTCGCCGGCCTCGTCAAAGCCGAGCGAGCGGGCTTCTGGCAGCTCACCGGAAGCGAGCTGGTGGCCATGCACACGCTCCGAGGCTTGAACCCGGGCCTGCCCGGACCCCGCAGTCTGCCGGTCCCCGACTCCGCCGGTGAGCAGGAGATCACCCGAGTCCTCTACTCCGGGCAAGTGCTGCGACTCGATCGGGGACGGACGAACTCCGACGCCCACGACGGATCGCTGCTCGAACTGCTCGGGGCGCGCACGGTGCTGGCGGTGCCCTGGCGCACTGCGTCCGTGCCACTCGGCATCCTCACTGCGTCCAACGCACATTCGGAGTTCACGGATCAGGACGAGTGGATCATGCGGCTCGCGGCGCGCTCGTCCGCCCTCGTCTGGCAGGGCTACGAAGCGGAGCAGCGTGCGCAGAGCCTTCAGACGGCGGAGATGGATCGGCTCGAGGCCCACGGCTCGCGGATGGCGGAGTTGGAACACCAGAAATCGGAGTTCCTGCAACTCGCGTCGCACGAGTTGCGGGCCCCGATCACCTTGGTCAGCGGCTACCTCTCGATGCTCGAGGAGGGCTCGCTCGGCGCGCTGCCGGAGGCCGCCGCGAAGGTTGTGCCGCTCATGGCCGGCCGGATGCGACAGATGAGCGCGCTGGTGGATCGCTTGCTCACCACGAGCCGCCTGGAGTTGCGTGCCCGTGATCACAAGATGCAGGACGTTGAGCTCGGCCCCGTGCTCCACGCGGTCGCAGCGTCAGCGGGCGCCACCGCGAGCGGCCCGTCGCGGCAGATCACTGTGCAGTCGACTGGAGACGTGCACCTCCGCGCGGATCCGGAGCAGGTGGAGACGATCCTGACCAACCTCGTCTCCAACGCAGTGAAGTACTCGCCCATCTGGACCGAGGTCGTCGTCTCCGTGCGCGAGGAGACGCGCTGGGTGCTCATCGACGTGAGCGATCGTGGCGACGGCATCGCCGAAGAAGACCTTCCGAAGTTGTTTCGACCCTTTGGCCGCCTGCCCAAAGCAGTTGCCGCAGGCATTCATGGAACCGGCCTCGGTCTCCACCTTTCGCGCAGCCTGGCGCTGGCGCAGGGGGGCGATATCGAGGTGAGATCGAAGCCAGGTGAAGGGAGTACATTCACCTTGCGGTTGCCGCGCGGACGGAGACGGACGGCGGGGGGAGTCAATGGCTGATGGGTCAATCGCCTTTCGGTTGCTGCTCGTGGATGACGATGTCGATGTCGCCACCATGTACGAGGCGCAGCTGGTGGCCCACGGATTCCACGTCATGCAGGCTCATTCAGGCCAGGAGGCCATCGATCGCGCCGGCGCCGAGCTACCCGATCTGATCTATCTGGACCTTGGCTTGCCGGAGATGCACGGGTTCGACGTGTTGCAACACCTTCGATCGGGCTTGAGTACCGCCGCCATCCCGGTCGTGATTCTCACCAACTACAGCGAGCCGGAGCTCATCGAACGATCGAGGGAGCTTGGCGCGCACGACTATCTGATCAAGGCGCACACGCCACCCGCAATGCTGGCGGCTGCAACCCGGAAGTGGGTGCAGTGAGTGGGGCCGGCGAGCCAGGTTCGAACGGCGAGGGCAAGGACGTGCCGACCCACGCCGAAGCGCGCGAGGCGGCCTTGGATGCAGTTGCGCCGCACCGGTTGCTCGAGGGCGAGAACGAGAACACCGCGTATGCGGAGGACGCCGTCCACTGGGCGAAGGTCTATGGGGAATTGCTCGACTTCAAGCACAGCTTGCTCTCGCTCGCCGAGAAGCGAGCTGCCACGATGGACGCGGACGCTGAGGCTGAAGTCGAGGAGACAGACCTGAAGGTCTTGCGGGCGGAGGCCGCTCGGTTCGAACGCCGCCTCGGGTTCTGGCAAGCGAAAGTGACCGACCTTCAGGAAACGTCCGGCACAAACTCGCCGTAATACGCCAGCCCCGGTTGCGACGGGTAACCGCGTGTGAACACTGCATCGCGAAGCGTCGCATAGCGAGATTCACGAGGTGCCGATGGCGTCTGATTACCCCAAGGCGCGAACGAGGTGGGCGCGTCAGATTGAGGGACTTGGAGGATGTGTGCTGTGTTGACCGTGGAGAATCCCCGGAAAGAGGCAAGGACGCTGCGCCGCCTCGGAACGCTACCCGCGACCGCGCTCTTTCGCCGTCGCGACAACGACGCTCCGACCGTGCATGCCCAAACCGGAATTGCTTGCACAATGCGCGGTTGCACCAATACCACGGCGCAGCTCTGTGCGTATCGCGATCGCCGCGACCGCACCTGCACAGCGACGATCTGTCCAGCACACGGCATCGCACTCGCCGGCATCACGTATTGCCGCCGGCACGCAGGCACCGTGCAGGCAATCGGGGAGCTGGCCACGGAACAAGGCGGCCGCCCGGATCTCGACGATCGCGCGCCGTCGCTCGTGGACTGGATCGGGCGTGACCTCGACAAGGACATCCGCACCCTGCTCGCCCGAACCGCTCGCCCCGGCGAGAGTGTCGTCGCCGACGACGCGGCCCGCCTCGCGCACGACTTCCGTCGCAACGCCCGCTGGGAGCGCAGCTGGCGCCTCGTCGAACACACCGGTCCTGTACTGAACATCACGCTGCATGTGGCCGAGAATAACGACTCGCTCGTGCACGTTCGGGTTGGCACCGAGACTGTTGCGGATGGCGTGCCGCCGTGGATCGCCCGACGCCGTGAAGGCCAGGACGTCGAAGCCGCGATCGACATCTCGCAACGCCGCCTCTTCTATCGCTATCTCGAAGAGACGATCTCCGACGCCGTGGCGCGATTCCGGGACCGCTCAGACCTGATCCCGCAGTAGCGAACGCGCTAGACGCGCACGTGTTCGATATCGAGGGCCGTCAATTCGGCCGGCCTCGGGACTCCGTGCGCGTCCAACAGCTGCAAACAGCGGATCAATTCGCGAGCGCTGACGAGGTTCAGTCCGAACGTGCGCGTCAGCCTTTGGATCGCGCCGAGCGTGATGATGTCGCGCTGCGAATACAGCCGGCGGTTGGTGGCGGTGCGTTGCGGAATCACGAGACTGAGATGCTCGTACATCATCAGCGTTCGCGTGTGCGTCGAGAGAATCTCAGCGGTGATGCCGATCGTGTAGAGCGGCTTGTCGAGGTTGAGATTTTTTGCCTCGCTCGGCGTGGCGGCAACCCTGCTCATCATGCTGATGATGCCCTGAAATCACGCTGCTGTGGCGCGAAGGCGAATTGCGTATATGACGCCTGGCTCGTTCTGATCCTCTCGCTGTCACGCACCTGCAGGTTGGAGCCACCCCGCCGGGGCCGAAGCCCCGGCGAAGTGGACTTTAGGGGAAAGAATCTCTCTGCTGCTGCACGGTGATGACCGCTGAGGGCAGAGGCTATCAGCGTGGCACCACCGATGTCAAGCAATCTGATGGTCGGACTATAACGCCCGCTACGCACCGTGCGGGACCGGCTCCGTTCGAACACGCTCATCCTCGACCGCTCCAACCTCTTCACCGAGTCGAGGAAGCGTCTCGACGCTGACCGACCCGTCCGACCCGGTGCTCAGCGCCTCATCGCCGCGTCGAGCGCGATAGAGCGCACCGAGAAATATGTTTGCGACAGCCGCGATCGGCACCGCGAAAAGCGCACCGAGAATGCCGCCGACCTCGGCACCGACAAGGAGTGCGGCCATGGCGACCAGGGCGTGCAACCGGGTGACCCGCCCATACACGCGCGGACCCAGGAGGTATGCGTCGAGCGCGTGACCCAGCAGCCCCGCGACGGCCGCGAGGATCGCCAGCAGCGGGCTCTGCACCAGCGCGACCGCAACCGCCAGCGCCATGGCGACCACGGCGCCGACGATCGGGATGAATTCCAGAAAGAACGCGGCGATGCCGATGAGGATGGCGTAGCGCACACCGACGAGCGTCAGTGCCACACCCGTGTACGTCCCGATGATGAACGACATCACGATCTGTCCTCGGACGTAAGCAGCCACCGTCGACCCGACCGCCAGCGCG
The DNA here is from genome assembly GCA_041691155.1 of Candidatus Dormiibacterota bacterium. Taxonomy (GTDB): domain Bacteria; phylum Chloroflexota; class Dormibacteria; order Aeolococcales; family Aeolococcaceae; genus Palsa-851. Next base: position 20,336 of record JBEPVD010000040.1, read on the forward strand.
ACGAAGTCGAACTCAATCTCGCGATCGGGAAACAGATTTCGTGCCGTCGCCACCACAGCGCGGCCCTCGATCAGCAGATAGATCGAGATGACCAGGATCAGCACGACGCTGACCGCGCCCGAGACAAATGCACCCGCGACGCTGAGCGCCACACCGAGTTGCTGGCCATTCACGGCTTTGATGAGTGAGGAAAACGAAAACGTGAATCCGCGTGCCCGCAGTTGCTCCTCGATGGTCTTCATGAGCGCGGGCAGGTCTCGTCCCTGGGCGATGACGGTCGGCAGCACCAGCGCGATAGTCCCGGCGACGATGGCGATGCCGATCACATAGAGGAGGAGCACGGCGCTGGCTCGATGATTGTGGAAAGGCCTGACACGTTGGAGCGCATCGACGACCGGCGTGAGGATGAGCGCGATGATGCCGCCGAAAATGAACAGGAGCAGCACGTTGAAGACGTGGATGAGAATGAAGCTGGCGCCGTCGAAGATCAAGATGAGCGCCAGGATGATCGCCAGCCACACGAGGGTTTTGACGGCGCGCGATTCGAGCAACTCGCGCGCCGTTGCTGTCCGCTGCTGCTGCTTCCGCTGCAACGCGGCCGCGCTGAGCGGACGTGGAGCCGGTCGCGCCGCAGCGGCGACGGTTTTCTTAGACCCGGACGTATTCGAGGTCAAGGTATCGCAACTCCCTTGGCCGGGGAATCTTGTGAGCGTCCAGCAGTTGCAGACATCGAATCATCTGCCGTGCGCCGGCGAGATTCATGCCGTAACGGCCGCGCAGGCGCGAGATCGCCCGCACGCAGAGGATGTCGCGCAGCGTGAACCGCGCACGGGTCGTGCCCGCAACGGAGCGCGTGGCGACTCCCAGGTCCTCGTACGCGATCAAGGTTCCCGTCGTGCTGCCGAGCATTTCGGCGGCGACTTCGAGCGTGTACAGGGGCCGCTCAAGTTCGACGGTTCGATTCTCGGTGGTCATCTCGCTCCTCCATCTGCTGGCCGCGCCTCGCGCGGCGGCTGACGATCTGGGAAAGGAGAGTGGATCGCCTATTCCTCAATTGCACGTTATCAGCAAACTTGATAGTCCCAGTGTACCGTGGGGGACTATTTCGTGCCCGCTGCCTTCCAAACCGACACGGAATCGGCGGGGACCATCGGGAGCGGCCCTTCGGCAATCGAGCCGGCGGATGACAGGAGCAGTTCCGCACCCTCTGCCTCGGACAGCTCGTGGGTCTCGTCCCCGAGGTTGCAGCACACGAGCAGGTCGCGGTGCCAATACAACAGCAACCGGCGAGTGCTGTCGTATTGCGCATCCAGCTGCTCGCGCGTTTCCTCCGCCTCGCGACCCTCCCGGCGGAGCGTGATCAGCGCCTTGTACCAGTCCAGCATCTGGCTGTGACCCGGGTCGCCGACCTCGTCCCAATCGAGTTTGGACCGCTGAAACGTCGCCGGCGCCTGGGGATCAGGCACCGATTCGGGAGCCCACCCGAAGGCCTTGAACTCTTGCCGGCGCCCGTTGGTCACCGCCTTGCGCAGATGCTCATCACCAAGATCGGTGAAGTACTGGAAGGGCGTGCCGGCCGCCCACTCCTCGCCCTGAAAGAGCATCGGCACCATTGGCGAGAGCAGGGTCAGCGCTGCCGCCATCCGTGCCCGACCGTCACTGACGAGATGGCACAGACGATCCCCAGCGGCGCGATTGCCCACCTGGTCGTGGTTCTGCGAGTAGGTGATGAAGCGCGACCTCGGGAGGTCGCCGGCGTGCCGTCCGACAGTCCGCTTGCGATGGCGGGAGAACCGGCCGCCGTAGACAAACACGTCCCGCAGGCCCGTGATCACCTCTTCCGGCTCGCCGAAATCCTCGTAGTAGCCATGCCGCTCGCCGGTGAGGAGCGCGTGGATGGCATGGTGCAGATCGTCGTTCCACAGCGCAGTGAGGCCGTAACCGCCGAGGGAGCGATCACGCACCAGCCGTGGGTCGTTGGCATCACTTTCAGCGATGACCCAGAGGTCGCGATCCAGCTCGTGCGCGAGCTGGTCGACGCGAACGGAGATCGCCTCGAGAATATGAGTCGGTGAGGTGTCGATGATGGCGTGGACGGCATCGAGGCGCAGACCGTCACAGCCATAGTCGCGAAGCCACATCTCGACGTTGTCGAGCACGAAGCGCCGGACCTCATCCGACTGCTCGCCGTCGTAGTTGAACGCGCTCCCCCAGGGCGTGTTGTACCGCTCTGTGAAGTACGGGCCGAACGCCCCCAGGTAATCTCCCTCAGGGCCCAGATGGTTGTAGACGACATCGACTATCACTGCAATGCCGCGGGTGTGGCACGCACGCACGAGTCGCTGAAGTCCATCCGGTCCCCCATATGCAGCGTGCGGTGCGAAGAGATCGACGCCGTCGTATCCCCACCCCCGGCGGCCGGGGAACTGCGCGACCGGCATGATTTCGACCGCGTTGATGCCGAGCCGTTGCAGATGCTCGAGCCGCGTGATCGCGGCGTCAAAGGTGCCTTCGGGTGTGAAGGTTCCGACGTGCAACTCATAGAGGATCGCGTCAGCAAACGCGAAGCCGCGCCATTGCGCATCGACCGGGCGCGGCGTCGACACGACGGCGCGCGACGGGCCGTGGACACCCCCAGGCTGACTGCGTGACCGGGGATCCGGCATCGGCTCGCCACCGTCGACCCGGAACGCGTACTCCTCGCTGGTGGCGACATCGACATCGCAGATGAACCATCCGAATCCGTTCGCGCGCATCGCAACAACCCCTTCACCGGCGACGAGATCGACGGTCGCCGCAGCCGGCGCCCACACGCTGAACCGGCGCTCCGTCATGCGCGCTCCAGCAGCGCTATCGGCGCGGCTTCCAGGAGCGCGGCGAGGCGTTGTTCACCCCCCAACGTGGTGCGTCCGGTCAACACGTCGCGCCAGTCTCCGCCCGGGATATGCACGACAGTTTCCCGCCAGTCGGAGTCAAGGACCAGCGGCCATCGAAAGGCAATCGTCACCGTCGCCGGTCGATCATCCGAGCGTGTTCGGCTGAAGCAGATCGCGTGGTGCTCGCGCGTCCCTGACACCGGCAGGCGTTGGTAGCCTGACCCGCCACCAAATGCGGCCGGAGACCGGGCACGCAGCGAAAGCGCCCGTGCAATGAGCGCCAGCTTCGGAATTCCCTCATCGAGACCTTCCATGAAGGTCGCCGCTTCACGCCCTTCGAGGTCGCGAAGCAGGCGGCGCCGAAGGTCGTAGTCGACCGGTGTGCGATTGTCAGGGTCGACCAGGCGCAGATCCCAGAGTTCCGAGCCCTGATAGATATCCGGCACCCCCGGAGCGGTGAGCTTGAGGAGCGTCTGCGACAGCGACAGGTGTTGCCAGTGCGGCGTCATCGCGTCGACCACCGACCCGATCTCGTCCGTGACCCCCGGGTCGGCGACCATGCCCCGAACGAAGCGCTCGAGGTCGTCTTCGTACGCTTGATCGGTCTCCAGCCAGCTGGTGGCTTCCTTGGCTTCGCGAGACGCTTTCAACATGTACGCCCAGGCGCGATCGGCATCGAGGGGATGCGCGGCGACGAGCGTTTGATAGAAGAGGTATTCGGCATTGCGCGCCGGTGGCCTCGTGCCGCGATGAGCGGACGCCAGTGCATCCAGTCGCGTCACGGCGGCACGCCATCGCTCCGGCATCTCAGTCAGCAGGCAGACCCGCAAGCGCGCGTCCTCGCCACGCTTGGTGTCGTGCGTCGTGGTCGCCAGCAAGGTGCGCGGGTAATCCGTGACGTTCCGAATGCACGCACCGTGGAAGTCGTCAAGGGTGCTCGTGTGATCGGGATCGGCACCCACCTCGTTGAGCCCCACCATGCGGACGTAGCGGTAGAACGCCGTGTCCTCCACGCCTTTGGCAGTGACTGCTGCGGCAACCTGCTGAAACCGCTCGCGAAACTCGGCATGCGCCGCGGTTGCGGGGCCATCGGCGCGCAGCACTGCGACAAGAGCGGCGCGTACGCCCGCATCACCTGACTGGCCCCCGCCCGTGAAAGCTTCCACCACCTGGAGCGCTGCGGCATCATCCGCCGAAAGCGGCTCACCGCCCTGCGGATAGAGGCGATATCGAGGCATGGCCGCCACCAGATCAACAATCTCGGCAGAGGCCGCGTCGATGCCGGCGCGCGCCGCTACTCGGGTGAGACGCCCGAGCTCGGCGCGAAGCAGGTTCTCCTGCGCCTCGGTTCGTCCGCGGACCGCCTGGGCCTGGAAGTCGCGATCATCGCCCGTGAAGTCGCGGGCACAGTCAGTCAGCGCCACGAGTCCCGCAGGGTCGACGAGGAGCGACGTCGTGAGTGCGACGAATTCGTACCCGGTCGTCCCATCCAGGGGCCAGTCGTGCGGCAACGTCTCGTCGTTGGCGAGGATCTTTTCGGCGAGGAGCCACGCGTTCGGAAGCTCGTTCCGCAGCCGGACCGCGAATGCCGCTGGATCGCGGAGCCCGTCGATGTGATCGATGCGGAGTCCGTCGACCATACCGTCGCGCACGAGCATGAGCGCCCGGCCGAGCACCGCGTCGAAGACCGCATCACTATCAATGCGGACACCCGCGAGGGACGACACGTCGAAGAACCGCCGGTAGTTGAGGTGCGCTGCAGCGATCGCGCCGTATTCCAGGCAGTAGTGCTGCGCGGCGAGCGTCTCGACGGTGACGGGGCCCGCCGAAGTCGCAGTGCCCAGCGCGAGCGGGAACGCGCTTTCCTGGTAATGCAGTTCGAAGCCACCCTCCGCGCCGACGACCTGCAGTTCCCCTGCCGCAACCACGTCGTGGCGCGGGGCGGTGAGGACCGGGAGCAGTATCCGACCGTCGGTCGTGGGGGCGTCCCACTCGATGTCGAAGAAGGCCGCAAAGCGACTCTCGCGCCCTGTGCGCAGGACGTCCCACCACCAGGCGTTGGCACGATCCGAAATGCACAAGTGGTTTGGCACGATGTCGAGCAGTTGCCCCATGTGCGCGTCGACGAGCGCGTCGTTCAGGCGGTGCAGGCCGGCTTCCCCGCCGAGCTCATCACTGATGCGCGTCGGATCCACAACGTCGTAACCGTGCGGGCTGTGCGCAGCTGCCTGCATGTACGGCGAGCAATAGAGGTGCGACACACCGAGTGCAGCGAGGTAGGGCACGAGGAGCGTCGTATCCTCAAAGTCGAACTCCTCGCGCAACTGCACCCGATAGGTGGCGCGCGGGGAGATCCTCACCCGATCTGCCCGGGCGGGCTATACTTCTCGATTATCAACATGTGTGAGCACCACTCTATCAAGTTCGTCGTTCCACGGGCTCCGCGGTGATCGTGGCCGATCGTCGTACCCGGCGATCGAGCCGCCATCAGGATGCATGGCCGGGTGTCGAGGGCCCGCTCGGCGCAACCTGGGATGGTGAGGGCACCAACTTCGCGGTGAGTTCAGCGACTGCCGAGGCCGTGGACGTCGTGCTCTTCGATGAGGACGGAGTGGCGACTGCGACCTACGCGCTGCTGGAACGCACCGACCTTGTCTGGCACGGCTATGTCGACCAGGTCGGCCCTGGGCAGCGATACGGTTTCCGTGTCCACGGCCCGTATGACCCCGCGCATGGGTTGCGCTGCAACGCTCGGAAGTTGCTGCTTGACCCGTACGCGTTCGCCATCTCCGGGCGCTTCGAGCATGGACCCGAACTGTACGGGTATTCGTTCGAGGGCGACGACCGCGATCCGAGTCAGCTCGACTCCGCCACGGCGATGCCGAAGAGCGTGGTTGTCGACCGCGGTTTCCCGTGGGGCGACGATCGCCGGCCCGATACCCCGTGGGCTGACACGGTGATCTATGAGCTGCACGTCAAGGGCTTCACGATGCGCCATCCTGAAATCCCGGAGGAGTTGCGCGGCACCTATGCCGGGCTCGCTCACCCGAGCTCGCTCGAGTATCTGCAGAGCCTGGGGGTTACCGCTGTCGAGCTGATGCCGGTGCACCACTTCATCGACTCGGGCCACCTTCTCGCCCGCGGCCTCGTCAATTACTGGGGCTACGACTCGATCGGCTACTTCTCGCCCGAGCGCCGGTACTCGTCCGGCGGCGACGACGGTGACCAGGTGCGGGAGTTCAAGGCGATGGTTCGCGCACTGCACGGTGCGGGCCTCGAGGTCCTGCTTGATGTCGTCTACAACCACACTGCGGAAGGCAATCATCTCGGCCCGACGCTGAGCTTTCGCGGCCTCGACAACCCTTCGTACTACCGGCTCGTGGAGGACGACCAGCGCTTCTACTTCGACGTCACGGGCACGGGCAACAGCCTCAACGTGAACAGTCCGAGCACCCTGCAGCTGATCACCGACAGCCTCCGGTACTGGGTGACCGAGATGCACGTCGACGGCTTCCGATTCGACCTCGCGGCCGCGCTCGCACGCCAGTTCTACGATGTTGATCGCCTGTCTGCATTTTTCGACATCATTCACCAGGACCCCGTGCTCTCCCGGGTGAAGCTCGTCGCCGAGCCGTGGGATGTCGGTGAGGGGGGCTACCACGTCGGCAACTTCCCGGTCCGTTGGGCGGAGTGGAACGGGGCCTATCGCGACACGGTCCGCGACTTCTGGCGTGGCGCGTCCGGCGGGGTGCGCGACATCGCGACGTGTCTCACGGGATCGAGCAGCCTCTACGAATGGGATGGACGCCAACCGTGGGCCAGCATCAACTTCGTCACCGCCCACGACGGGTTCACGCTCCGCGATCTTGTCTCGTTCAACGACAAGCACAACGAGGCGAACGGCGAAGCGAACCAGGACGGCGCCAACGACAATCGGTCATGGAACTGCGGGGTCGAAGGCGAGACCGATGACGTCGAGGTCCAGTCCCTTCGCGACCGCCAGCGGCGCAACCTCGTGGCGACGGTGTTGCTGTCCCAAGGGTGCCCGATGATCTGCAGTGGCGACGAGATCGGGCGCACCCAGCACGGCAACAACAACGCCTA
>JBEPVD010000041.1:0-26549 GCA_041691155.1 Candidatus Dormiibacterota bacterium
CATCATGGCCTGCGTGGCAGAGGCATGCCGCCGGTTCGACTGGATCGACTCCGAACGCCTTGGCGTGCAGGGCGGCTCGTACGGCGGCTACATGACCTCATGGATCGTCGCGCACACGGATCGATTCAAGGCTGCCTGCTCCGAACGCGCTGCGAACAATTTGCTCCATCTCGAATGCGACTCGGATGCTGCGGGAGGATTCCGTGGCTATATCGGTTTCACGCATGTGGAGCGCCCTGATCTCTACACGCGCCAGTCGCCGTCGACGTATGTGAGCGAGATGCGAACCCCGATGCTGCTGGTGCACTCCGAAGACGATCTGCGCTGCCCGATCAGCCAGGCGGAGGAGCTCTTCGTCGGCCTGCGTCTCCTCGGCCGACGTCCCGAGCTGGTTCGCTTTCCGGGCGAGAGCCACGAGTTGTCGCGGTCGGGGAGTCCGGCACATCGCGCGCAACGAGCGGACATCATTCTCGATTGGTTCGCGGGGCGGCTGCAGGTTTCGAGGGATCACGAGACCGGCCCGAGCTTCGTCGATAGGGCGGACAGGGTTGAGTCGAGCAGGCGCGACCTTGTCGGAGAGGGCCACTCGTCCGTGCACGCTCGTACTGCGGAACCTGCCGACTAGATTTCGCTCGACTCGCTCGTGGTGTGCTGAGCTTGCATCTGTCGCGCGCCCGTAACCAGACACCGTACTCATCAGCGAGCAACCTCGGTCAGCTCAACATCGGTCGCTGGGTTGCGAGCGGTGCCAATTACGGAGGAGGCCATGCGAAAGCTATTACGAGGCAAGTACTTTGCGGTGGCAATCGCCGCATGCAGCGCACTGGCGCTCACGCCAGTCGTGCTGACGACGCAGGCCACGGCCTCGGAGACCGCTGCGACAACGCACGTCCACATCGTTGCGATGGGCGGAACCTGTAAGTCACTCTTTTGCTTCCAGTCAGCCAAGGTCAGGATTCCGTCGCATCACTCGGTGACCTGGACCAACACGACGACCGTCACGCACACGATCACGCGATGCACCACAGCGGCATGCAGCGGTCATGGAGGTGGCACCGGCACTCAGAGCGGCTTCGGCGTTGCGAGCCTTGCTCCGGGTCAGTCCTACACGTTCACCTTCACCTCTCCCGGGACGTACGCGTATTACTGCGCCATCCACGGCTACGGGATCATGCACGGCTCCATCATCGTGAGATGACTTCGATTCCGATAATCGTCCGAGCGCGAAAAGATCGACGGCACACGGCCTGAGCGCCCCTCGGGACTTGGCGCAACCGTCACCCACATCCACGATCAGGAGCCGGCTGTCTCGGGGAAATGCCGGCCTCAGCGGTTTCGAATTTCTTCGCGCTGTTCGCGCGGAGCCGGCACAAGGAGGCATCACGTCATGAAAATAGGAAAACTGCTGGTACTGGTTGGAGGGATCGGCGCGGTGATTGTTGCCGCGACCGCAGCGCCCGCCCTTGCGAGCGCGTCTTCGACCTCAGCAAGTCACCGGACAACCCACGTGCTCAACTTCGACACGATGGTCGGCAACACCGCGCCGTTCATCGGCGCCGCGGGGCGCATGCGAGGCATTGACGCCGCGCCACTTCCCTGGACGGTCGAGAGTGTGCAGGGCGAGCTCAACGCCGATGGACGCCTCAACATCGATGTCGACGGGCTCGTTCTTGCGAACGACCCCTCGGTGCCGGCAAGCTTGCGGGGAACCAACCCGGTCCCGTTCTTCGCGGGTGTTGTCAGCTGTCTCACGAGCGGCAGCGGCGGGGTCGTCCGTCGGAATCTCATCACCGCGAACTTCCCGGCCTCAATGCCAGGGGGCGTCGCCCATATCCACCAAGTGGTCAACCTGCCGCAGCCGTGCGTAGCGCCCGTGGTGTTCGTGACGTCGCCGGGACCCACCGGTTTCGTGTGGTTTGCGGTGACTGGCTGACCGACCGATCCGACTCAAAGAACGAAGCCTCGGCGCCGAATCCCCGACCGGCGCCGAGGCTTCGACGCGTCTGCGGTCAATCTCCTCGGTGCATGCGGCGAATCGCACGAGCCGCCAGCGCCAGGATGAGCCCGAACATGAGGAGCAGCAACCCCGGCTGTGCATCGACGCCCGTCGACGGCGTGATGGCGGGGCCACCACTCGAAATGTGTCTCGGTCGCGGCGTCGGGCCGGGGGTGGGCACCGTTGCCGCCGTGATGGTGATCGTCCCATGCATCGCCGCAAAGCCGTGTATGGCGCAGTAATACACGTACGTCCCCGGAGCCGTGAATGTGAATGCGTAGGTGCCGCCCGGCGACAGGTTCGCGTCGCCGAAGCCCGCCTGTGCGCCGGACCCTCCTGCGTTGCCGGCACACGCCGACGGGGTGCAGCGCGTGATGGTGTGGGTGACGCTCGTGGTGTTGGTCCAGGTCACGGGCGTCCCGGCTGCCGCGGTGGCCGACTCTGGGAGAAAGCAGAACGCAGTGCCACCGCCCGAGCAGCCGCCGCTGGTGATGCTGATGCCGGCGCCGGCCAACGCGGGCGCAGGCATCGCCAACCCCGCACCAACCATCAATCCGGTCATGCCGGCCACGCGAGCCAGTGTGTGTGTGCCCGACCGCGCTCTCACGGTCCCAAACCTGTGCGACCCAACCGCCATCGCAATAACCCCTCGCAATGTGCGGACGTCAACACAGTCCGATACGCCCATGGGTTACGGCATCGTGTCAGACCTCAACGGCACACACCTGTGGCGTGCGTCTCGGCATGCCGACGAACGATGCACCATGCTCGCGCGCAACCGTCCACGCGGGAATCGCCATGATCGCAAACAGCGGCGGCGTTCCCGGGTCAGTCCCCATGCCGGAAAACATCCCGCCGAGGTCCTGGCCCCAGCACCAGACCACGAGCAGTGTCACGCCCAGTATCAGAAAGCCGACGACATGCGGACGCCGACCGATGAGAAGGGTCGCAATTGCCAGCAGCGCAATGGCGAAACCGGCGTTCCACACGGCGGGCGCGTGGAGAGTCAGTTGCACACCCGCGCTCACGATCGGCGTCATCCACGAGGCCGCCATGGAAGCCTGCCCCCGGAGCAACGCGGGGATGCCCTGCGACCCCCAGAAGGGTTGGGTCAGCAACTGCGCGGCAACCCCATAGGTGAAGACGAGCGCAAGCGCATCACGAGGCAAGCAGAACTTGGCCCTGAGGTTCCAACGACGATCGGGAAGAAAGTAGAAGGCGGCGATGAGCACGTACAGCAGCACAGAGCCGGGAGCTCCCGTCAGGATCGTGCCGTTGCCAGTGAACACACCACTCGTACCCTCGCCGAAGACCCACACTCCGAAACCCCAGACGATGGAGAGGATGAGCCCACCCTTGACGAGCATCTCGCTCCTCCGGACCAGCCCGGTCAGGAGTGAGACGGCGATGGCGAACTGGATGAACGTGAACACCCAATTCCAGACGGCGATGTTGGGCGAGACGAAATTGATGGTCCAGGTCGCCAGGCCCGTCAGCATCGACGGTGCGGTCGCAATCGACGGGGTCATGATGTTGCTGACGAAGTCGAGGGTGAACATCCGCGGTTGCGCCTGGAGCAGTGTATCGAGCAGCCAGAGGAGCGCCACGCCCCACACCATCGTCCGTTTCACCGTCACGACGGTCGAATGTGGCGTTGGTTCACGGCCACTTCCTGTCCCTGCGGTCGCCTCCGTCGGGCGATCGCCGAGCACCTGACGCCGTGCCCAGAGCGTGTCCAAGGCCACTGTCGCCTCCAGCTCAGTCAGGCCGCAAACGTCACCAACCCTTGATACGGCTCGGCGTTACATCGCAGGCCTAAGCGAGCAGGTCGATGGTCTCCAACGGCGTGAGCACGTGCACCGTGATGCCGCTCCCCGCAAGCGCAGAGCGAAATGCGCCCGGGTCCCCCGGGTTCGCAGTGAACATGTCCCAGTGCATCGCCAGGGCGTGGGTCGCATGCACCCGCCGGCACAGATCAGCAGCCTCTGCGGGTTCGAAGTTCCCGACGATGTCGCGATCCTCACGCCCGCGGCCATTGATCGGGACGCACGCCAGGTCGACGGTGCCGATCGACTCCGCCAGCCCGGCGTAGTCCACCGCATCCCCCGCATGGAAGACACCCCGGCCCTCAGCCTCAACGACGAATCCGAGCCAGCGATGCCCAAGCTCCGACTGTTCGAGGGTGTATGACGCCGAGTGTGCCGCGGGCAGCGGACGCACGACGAACGGTCCGATCTCCAGCGTCTCGCCTTCGCCGCGAAGCCCATGCAGCCGCCCCGCGTCGACTGCAAAGGTGAGGGATCCGAGCGCCGCCTCGGAGGCGTAGAGGTCCGTCGCGGGTGACGCTTCAAGGAGCGGGGCGATCGTCAGCGGATCGAGATGATCGATGTGCTCGTGCGAGCAGAGCACCGCGAGCGTGCCCGCGAGGGCGTCCGGCAGCATGGGAATCGGCATGGCCCGTGACCACAGTGGATTCACGAGCGACGCGGCGTCCGAAAGGTATGGATCGATGACGATGCGCTCGCCCGCCGCCTCGAGAATGATCCCGGACTGTCCGAGGTACGTGACTTTCACGACGTGATGTTCAGTTATCCGACTCGAATCCCGGCCATGCCGCCGTCGACCGGTAGCAACGTTCCCGTAGTCGAACCCGCAAGCGGACTGGCCAGATACGCGATGGCCTGTGCGACCTCATCCGCCGTGACGAGCCGTCCCATCGGCTGACGCGCGCGAAGCGCCGATGCTGCCGCTTGCGCATCCGACGCCTGCGCCACCAGCCGCTCGACCCAGGGTGTATCCGCAGTACCCGGTGTCACGCCATTGACGCGAATTCTCTCCTTCACGTGGTCCGCCGCCATCGCCAGCGTGAGCGCGTGCACCGCACCTTTGCTCGCTGCGTACAGGGCGCGCTGGGGAACCCCGACGTTGGCGACGACGGAACAAGTATTGACGATGACGGGGTGTGCCGAGGCTCGCAACCAGGGCAGCGCAGCCCGCGTGACCCGCGCAATGCCGGTGACGTTGACGCTCAGCACATGAGCCCATTCGACATCATCGTTTGCGGCGACGTCGCCAGTCGCGCCGATTCCGGCGTTATTGACCAGAACGTCCATGCCACCGAATGTCGCGGCAACCCCCGCCACAGCCGCGTTCACCGACTCAGTGTCGCCAACGTCGCAGGGGACTCTGAGCAGACCCTCATGTTCGGTGGCTGAGTAGGACTGGTCGAGTACCGCCACCTTGGCGCCCCGGCTCAGGAGGAGTGCGGCGGTGGCGGCGCCGATACCGCTGGCACCGCCCGTCACGATGGCGACCAGCCCGTCGAAGTCGTTCATGCGTACCGCCATTTGGTGTGGATGGGTGAGGGTCTCTCTGCCAGCTAGATGCGGGGATCAATGTGGATCTTCGGTCCATCCCCGGCATCGTCGGGGCGCCTGCCGGACAGTACCTGAGCGGTCTGGTCGAGGCTGAGTGTCGCGGATATGAGCGGTCTCGGATCGACGTCACCGGCTGCGTAGCGCTCGATCGTGCCCGCGAGCGCGTGCGACCCTCCGAGGATGCCCACCGCGGTCACATCTTTGAGGGCCATGGTCCGCGTGTCGATGAGGCTCGGTGTCCCGGCCAACCCGATGTAGACGACCGTCTTCCCGGGCTCGACGAGATCCAAGGCCAGCGCGGGCAACGACTCCGCGTTCGACGCATCGATCACCGAGTCCCAGGGCACGTGGGGAAGCGTATCCCGCTGCCACACCGCGGCAAATCCGAGCGTCCGGGCGAATTCCAAGCTCCGAGCGGCGTTGCCCATCAGATGCACCTCGACACCGTCGGCCCGGGCGAATTGCGCGACCAGCAGGCCGATCGTCCCGAGGCCGAGCACCAGCGCGCGGTCGCCCTTCGAAAGCCCGGCGGCTCGAACGGCGCGGAGGGCATTGCCACCAGGTTCCACCATCGCGCCGGCGGCATCATCGACGCTGTCCGGCAGCTCGAAGAGAGCTGACGCTGGAACGGCGAGCTGCTCCGCAAGTGCTCCGGGAAAACCACCGCGGACACCGAGTTCGAAGCGGCTCTCGCAGACGTGGTGACGGCCGGAAAGGCATCGGTGGCAGTGCCCGCAGCTGAGCATCGTGTCGCCGGTGACGCGGCGCCCCACCCATCTGCTGTCCACTCCTTCGCCGACGGTTGCGACGGTCCCGGCCCATTCGTGCCCCAGCCGTATGGGGTAGCGCGCGTGTCCCTCGTGCAGGTAGGCCATCTCGCCGGTGAAGAACTCGACATCGGTGCCGCAAACACCGACCCGGCGAACATCGACGACGACCTGACCGTGCTCGGGAATGGGGGAGGGGACATCCTCGACTGCGCCCGTGCCGACATCCGTGAGCACGAACGCTCTCATCGTGGCGCGATGACGGCGTGGCGCAGGTGCTGGCTCAGGGTGCTGCTCCGTGGTGTGCGATGCATCATTCCGTCAATGGAACAACGACCGTCGTGACCGAGCAGCGTAGCTCCCAGTGGTATGCCGGTACCGACCGCAACGCGTATATCCATCGGGCCTGGATGCGCCGCGGGCTGCCGGCGCACGCTTTCGACGGGCGCCCGCACGTAGCCATCGCCAACACCGCATCGGACCTGACTCCCTGCAACGCGCATCTCAATGAGGTGGCCGAGAGCGTCAAACAGGGCGTCTACGAAGCCGGCGGCATACCGTTGAACCTGCCCGTCGTATCCCTTGGCGAGACGCTGGTGCGCCCGACGGCGATGCTCTGGCGAAACATGGCGGCGATGGCCATCGAGGAGATGGTGCGCGCCAATCCGATCGACGGCGTCGTGCTCCTCGGCGGCTGCGACAAAACGATTCCGGCGCTGCTGATGGCCGCGGCCTCGGTCAACCTGCCCGCCGTCGTGGTCCCCGGCGGTCCGATGCTCTCCGGCACCTTCCGCGGCCAGGCGCTCGGCTGCGGGACCGACGTCTGGCGTCTCTCCGAGGAAGTTCGAGCCGGCACGCTCTCCGAGGCCCAGTTCCTGGCGTCCGAGTCATCGATGATCCGCAGCCGCGGGCACTGCAACACCATGGGCACCGCGTCGACCATGGGGCTGCTCGCCGGGACACTCGGGATGGTGCTGCCGGGCCTCGCCGGCACGCCCGCAGCGGACAGCCGGCTGCTGGAAAGCGCCCACGAGACTGGCCGCCTCGCGGTCGAAATGGTCGCTGAGCGACGCACCCCGTCGAGCCTGCTCACCCGCGGCTCGTTTCTCAACGCCATCGTCGCGCTCGCGGCAATCGGCGGTTCCACCAATGCGGTGGTGCATCTGCTCGCCATCGCCGGCCGGCTCGGCATCGAGCTCACCCAGGACGACTTTGACACGACGGGCGCCGACGTCCCGCTGCTGGTTGATCTGCAACCCGCGGGCCGATTCCTGATGGAGGACTTCTTCAGAGCCGGTGGTCTGCACGCGGTGCTTCGCGAGGTGCGAGACCTGCTGGATCCAGCGGCGCTGACAGTCACCGGCAAGCCCCTGGTCGACTACCTCGACACTGCCGAGATCTGGGACCATGACGTCATCCGTACCCGCGGCGAACCGCTGCAACAGCACGCCGGAGTGGCTGTCCTGTATGGCAATCTCGCTCCCGACGGCGCCGTCATCAAACCCGCAGCCGCGTCCGAGCATCTGCTGCAGCATCGAGGCCGGGCGATGGTGTTCGACTCCATCGAGGACATGCACGCCCGCATCGATGATCCCGCCCTGGACGTCGACGCCGACTCCGTGCTGATCCTTCGCGGCTGCGGCCCCAAGGGGTACCCCGGGATGCCTGAGGTGGCGAACTTGCCGCTCCCGACCAAGCTGCTGCAGACGGGCGTGCGCGACATGGTCCGCATCTGTGACGGACGGATGAGCGGCACCGCCTACGGCACCGTCGTCCTGCACGTGTCACCGGAGGCGGCCGCGGGCGGCCCGCTCGCGCTGGTCCGTACCGGAGACATCATCATCCTCGACGTCGCGGGCCGGCGCGTGGATATCGATATCACCGTCGAGGAACTCGCGGAGCGGCAACCGGACCCGGCCACCGTCGCCGCGTACGCCTCGCCGTCGCGGGGCTGGGAAAAGCTCTACGTCCAGACCGTGCAACAGGCAAACACCGGCGCCGACCTCGATTTCCTGCTTGGCGCTTCCGGTGACAAAGTCTCGCGCGAATCTCACTGACCCTGAGGCGCCCGCGCGCCGCGGCTACTCCGGGGCGAGGTCGCTGGACGGCGAGTGCTCCAGGCGGGTGATGCCGCGACCGAGCACCACACTCATCGCAATCGCGACACACGCCACCGCAATGGCCGCAACCGGATCGAGCCAGGACCAGTGGAGGGCGGCCGTCATACCGGTACCGAGGAGCGTGACGAGGGCCAGCGCGGCGCCAGTCGCCGAAAGCCAGGAATCGGCGAGCAAGGCATCGCTCGGAATCCGCTGGGCAATCGTGCGTTTTCTCGTGGCGAGGAACGAGAGGATCACCACCGATGCGGAAGCGAGTATCACGCCGAGGAGCGTCGAGTGGCCGCCCGTCCCCGCCACGAGGCGCAGACCGCTTCCGGCGAGAGTGGCAATGCCGACGACGGCCATGCCAATGGTCACGATCCCCAGGGAAACGCGCTCGAGGCGATGTGAGATCGACTGATGATGGAGCGCCGATCGGAAGTGAATCACGAGACTGCACGAGCCGGCGGCATCGAGGAGCCCAATAGCACCAAACGCGGCCAACGCGAGGCTGCCTTGGGTGGCGCCGAGGGCGATCGATGCCGTGCCCGCGAGGCAGGTCCAGACGATCGACACCTCTGAGACGCGAAGTCCGGCACGCACCGAGTCGATGGTCGAGGAACGCATGACCGCCATCCTGCCTGCGCTCCGGCCGCACATGCACGATCGCGCGCTAGTCTCTCTCAGCCATTGCCGTTCGGCTCGACGTGCACATCGCCCGAATCCACGGTGATCGAGATGCTGTTGGTCGACGCGGGATCCGTCGGCACGCCGATCGCCGTCGATCCGGAGTCGGTATGCGCGCCGATGTTGTATGCGGTTCCTTGCGTCGGGACCGCCAGCGTCACGGAGCCGGAATCGTCCTGGACCGTGACGCGTTGTGGGACCTCGACGAAATTCAACGTGATGCTGCCGGAGTCCGCGCTTGCCGTCACAGGCGATGCGCCAAGCGAGGTGGCCGTGATGCTGCCGGAATCGGTATGGAGGCGCGCGGAGCCGAGCAGTCCGGTCGTTGTCAGGTCGCCCGAATCAGTGGACAGGGTCGCTCCGGTGAGGTTCGACGCAGTGACGTGGCCGGAGTCCGATGACGCGACGACGACGGCCTGAGCTGGGACCGTCACGGCAAGGTCCACGGAACAGATACCGGCAAGCACTGGCGGACACACCAGGTTGACGGTGACGCCGGCCGCGCTTGTGGTGACGTGGAGCAGTGGCTTCCGGACGCTGTACTGCACAACACCCGAGACATGCACGCTGTTGTCCGTGCTCGGCGAAATGGTCAGGTCGCCAGTGTCCACCGCGATGGTCACGGCGCCGCCATTCCACGCGACAGTGCGAGCGACGGAGTAGCTCGCATGACCGAGAAATGCGACGGCGCTCAGCGCTGTCCAGCTGAACAGCACCAGGGTTAGCGGCACCCCAACGATGAGGACGGCGCGTCGGGCGGCGGTGAGCGGAAACGAGGGCATGTTCAATCCTTCAAATGTTCAGGTAGCGGAGAACGGCGAGCACGCGCCGGTGATCGCTGTCGGTCGGCGTGAGGTCGAGTTTGCTGAAGATGCTGCTGATGTATTTCTCCACCGCGCCTTCGCCGACGGAGAGCGCAGTCGCAATCGCCACGTTGGAACGCCCTTCGGCCATCAGTGCCAGCACTTCGCGTTCGCGCGGGGTCAGCGATGCCAGCGGACTCCGACTGCGCGCGAGGACCTGCGCGACCACTTCCGGGTCCAGCACGCTGCCGCCGGCGGCAATCCGTGCGAGCGCGTCGATGAAATCCGCTACGTCGGCGACGCGGTCCTTGAGCAGGTAGCCGACCGCGCCACCACGCTCGGCGAGGAGCTCCGACGCGTAGCGCTCCTCGACATATTGCGACAGCACCAGGACGCCCACTTCGGGCCACGTGCGGCGCACCACGAGCGCGGCGCGAAGCCCTTCGTCGCTGAAGGTCGGCGGCATGCGCACGTCCACCACCACGACGTCGGGGCGGTGCGTTTCCACAAGGCGAAGAAACTCCTCGGCTTCACCGCTCACGGCCACGACATCGATGCCGGAGTCGGTCAAGAGACGAACCAGCCCTTCGCGCAGGAGGACCGAGTCCTCCGCGATCACGACGCGCATGGCAACCCGACCTCGATGACGGTGGGGCCGCCCCGCGGGCTGGTGATCGTGAGCGTTCCGTCGACGCCGGCCACCCGATCGGCGAGACCCGACAGGCCCTTGCCATTGGGGTCGGCGCCACCGATGCCGTCGTCGCGAACCACCACCCGAAGGGTGTCAGCAGTGCGGGTGACGTCAACGAACGCGTGCTGGGCGTTGGCGTGTTTGGCAATGTTCGTGAGGCTTTCCGCGACCACGAAATATGCGATCGACTCGATGGTCAATGACGGGCGCTTCGGCAGATCGACGGTCACGACCACCGGGATCGGACTGAGTGCGGCGAGCCCCGAGAGGGCGGCGTCGAGTCCCCGGTCGGAAAGCACCGGCGGGTGGACACCACGCACCAGGTCGCGCAGTTCCACCAGCGCTTCCTTCGCCTCCGAGTGCGCCCGATCGATGAGCGCGCGCGCGCCCTCAGGGTCGGTCGTGAATTTCGCTTTCGCCTGACCGAGTTCCATCGCCAGCGAGACCAGACGCTGTTGCGCGCCGTCGTGGAGGTCGCGTTCCATGCGGATGCGCTCAGCAGCGGCGGAATCCACCACCCGCGCGCGGCTGCGCTCCAGCTCCCCGACGCGGGCGACCAGCGGGCTCTGATGGCCCGGCCCGAGCAGCGCCCGAGCGATCGCCGTCTCCACCGCCGCCAGCCCGCGCACGAGGTTCGGAACGGAAAGCAGGAGGCCGATGCCGACCAGGACCGCTGCCACCGACCACCACGCGCCGGCGAAGACCGCATCGCCGATCACGGCTCCACCGTGGGGCAACAAGGGGCTGTACGCGGGAAATGCGATCAGGCCGAGTGCGGCCGCCCAGACGGTCACCACGAGCGTGAAGCTGATGATGCCGACCGGCAGCCAGACGATGCAGTAGGCAAGCTGCTTCCAGGTCGAGGCAGTCCGCAACTGACGCAGGAAGCGCGGCCACCAGCCCCCCGCGGGCGCGTCGGCTGCCGGAGCCTGAATGCGTTCGTTGAGCAAGACGAGGAACCGTGCGCGCTCGAAGCGGACGCACCAGTCGATCAGCCAGAGCGTGACGATCAGCACCGGAATCCCGACCAGGAACAGGGGGAGCAGGCCGACGCCAAGCGACACGAGGGTCACCGCAAGCGTAAAGAGCGCAATCCCGATCGGGAGGCCGATCAACAGGTGGATGGTGGCAAGCCACGTGCGAGCCGAGACGAGCGGCCCAAACCATCGCGCTGCCGTTCGGGTCAGGGTGCCGCCAGGACGGGGCTCTGCGGCGGTCGTGGTGGCGCTGTCGATCATGGCCCTCAGAGTACGCAGCGTCCCTGCGGCTGCCCAGCAAGGCAGCCCACGAATTGCACCGGGGGTTAGCCTCCGTTATCGGCGTCAGCCGATGCCGACGCGGCACGATCGGCCCGGAATCGCCAGAACTGGGGCAGGAGCGCGCTGAGCGCCGCCGTTCCGACCACGCAGAGAATGCCGCCGCTGACCACTGATGCTCGGACCCCGGCAAGCGAACCGACCACCCCGGACTCGAGGTTGCCGAGTGCCGGTCCGGACGAGTAGCTGATCATCTCGATCCCGGCGAGACGCCCGCGCATCGCGTCCGGGATGGTCTGGTTCCAGAGCGTCCTGCGGAAAAGCCCGCTG
This sequence comes from Candidatus Dormiibacterota bacterium, assembly GCA_041691155.1. GTDB lineage: Bacteria > Chloroflexota > Dormibacteria > Aeolococcales > Aeolococcaceae > Palsa-851. Next base: position 12,007 of record JBEPVD010000041.1, read on the forward strand.
ATCATGTCCGCGGCACCTGCGGCGGCGAGCGCGAGCAGCGCGATCCAGAGGGACGGTGCGATGCCGAAAGCCACGATCGCAACGCCCCAGGCAGCGGCCGCGCAGATGATCGCGCGCCCATAGCGCCGCACCGACCGAGTCCAACCACTGGTCGCTGTGGCGAGGAGGGAGCCGACCGACGGGGCGGTGTAGAGCAGGCCCAACACGGCAGGCCCGCCGAGCCCAGCCGCGATCTGCGGGAAGAGGGCCATCGGCATCCCGAAGAACATCGCGTTCATGTCGACGAGATAGGAGCCGAGGAGGTCTTGACGGCTGCGTGCGTAGCGGAGTCCCGCGATTGCGGCCTTGAGGTTCACGCCTTCCGCGTCCGGTGCCGGCGGCACGGCCTTCATGAGCGTCAGCGCCACGGTCGACACGGCGAACGTCACCACATCGACGCCGTAGGTCAAAGGCAGGCCCACCGTCGCGATGAGCACGCCCGCGATCGAAGGGCCGAGCACCATGCCGAGATTGCCCGACAACGAGTCGAGCGCCGCGGCCGCCGAGACCTGCTCGCGTCGAACGACGCGCGGGACCAACGCGTCGAGGGACGGCCGCTCCAACGCGTCGATGGCTGCCACGGCGACCACCAGGATGAAGAGGATCCAGAGCTGCGGATGCGGGAGGGCAGCGTTGACGGCAAGGACCACGACCACCGCGCACGCACCGAGTTGCGTGTACCTGACCATCCGGCGCCGGTCGACACTGTCGGCCAGCAGGCCGCCAAGGAAGGACACCAGGAGGATGGGTATCAGCTCGGCGAGGCTGAGGAGGCCGACCACCAGTGACGAGTGAGTCAGCGAATACGCCTGGAAGGGGACGGCGACGTAGGTGAGCATGCTGCCCGCGAACGACACCCCCTTGCCGAAATAAAGGAGTCGAAACTCGCGCGACTCGCGAAGCGGCGTGAAATCGACCGCGACCGATCCCACGGAGCGTCGCCAGGCCCTCCCGCGTGCGACGCCATCGGCATCCGCACCCGCGGGCGGCTGCGGATCCGGGGTGGCGCGTGTTCGGGGCAGAAACTCGTCAGGCACGGCGCTACTCTGGCGGCTGGCCCGCTTGCCGCGCTCCGGCGGCCCACTTCGGTCGCGAACTACCCGACGGGCACCGGGTGACCGCGCGACGCAGTCGGCAGCGTCGCAGGCAGTGCCGTTCGCCTGGCGTCGTATAGGGACCGCAGGTCGACGATGACGAGCGCAGCGAGGACGAGTTCGACTTCCGGAAGGAGCCGCAACACGTTCGGCACTTCGAGAAAGCCAATCGCGGTCACGACGCTCAGCCCGAGCATCACCAGCATCGCTGCGTTGCCACGCCGGCTGGCGATGAGCACCACCGGCAACGTCAGCAGGGTGAGGTCCTGCGCGTACACATGCGGCGCGGCAACCAGCGACAGCACGACTCCGAGCGCGAGCGCGTGCGAGGGAAACGCACGCAGTCGGTCGCGGAGCAGGTAGGCGAGTACGCAGCCTGCAACGCCAAGCAGGGCGCTGCTCCAGACGGCGGCAGTGCCGCTGTTGCCAATCGCCGCGGCGGTCGCTGGGAGACCCATGCCGCGAAAGGCGTCACCGACGTGCGAATCCACGACGAACCCGGGCCAGCGCAAGACTTCGGCAGGCCCGACGAGTGCGACGCTGACAGCGAGCCACCCCACGGCGCCGACGGCAAAACCGAGCACGGTGCGCCACTGTCGCGCTGCGAGCAGCATGGGTAGCGCCAACCACATCACCTGTGGTTCCACGAGCAGCAACGAGAGCACAACACCCGATGCAAATGCGCTCCCACGGCGCTGCAGCACGTACGAGCTGAGCAACACGATGAGCATCGCCCACTGCCATTGGAGAAATGCGACCGACCCCACCAGTGAGCCCGCCGAGAGGAGTGCGCCGAAAACGCGGTTCGCCGGACTCCAGTCGTGCGGCAGCAAGCGCGCCGTGAACGCGACGCCGATGGCGCAGAGGATGCCGCACACCACGAGCGTGGCCGGAATGCCCTGCGTGGGAGGAAGCAAGCCCAACGGTTCGAACACGAAGGCGATCGGGGCAAGGCTGACAAATGGATTGATGCCGTCGCCAGGGTAGAGCCCCATTGCGTGGGTCGCGGCCAGTTGCGGGCCGGTGCAGTACAAGCAGCTGCCTGCGTGCAGGAGACGCGACCCGACCGCGAACGCGACCCAGTCACTGTTCCCCGGTTGGGTCAGCGCTCCATTGACGCTACGCGCGATGAAGAAGACCAGAACGGCTGCGTACAGACCAATACCGAGGACTGCCCACGTCTTCGTGGTGTACCGAGGCACTTCGCAACCATAGAGTCGGATCGAATTGGCGGCGCGAAGCGCGACTGCCTCGTCACCCGAGCGTCGGCCGGGATTCGCGACGCGTAGCGGGCGGCCGGTGGCAACTTGTCACCGCGGTTCGCCGACCAGGCGACTACCTTTGGGTAATGGATCCGGGTGCGATCCGCGTGGCTGCTGTCGCGGCCTGTGGGGTCCACCGTGGCGAGATGCCATGCCCGGATCCTGCGCGCCCCGAAACTTGACCCTTGCGGTCAACTTTTGTTACGGTCGCCGCGGCATGAGCAACAGTTTCGGATTGACCCGCCGCCGATGGCTCGACCACGGCTGCTGCGGCTCCGCGATCTGTAGTCAGTAGACAGTCACTCGATCGGAGCGTGCAGCCACGCTCGATCGCAGCCGCGCCGCGCGACCGTCCGATATCTACTGTCAAACCACCGTTCTCAAGAGGGCCCAGGCATGTCTGTCACCGATGACCTGATCAAGAACAACGAGCAGTACGCCGCATCCTTCGACAAAGGCGCCACGCCGCTCCCGCCCGCACGCGGCGTCGCAGTGATCGCGTGCATGGATGCCCGCCTGCATGTCAACGCCATCCTCGGACTCGAGGTCGGCGACGCACACATCATCCGCAACGCGGGTGGCGTGGTCAGCGAGGATGCGATCCGTTCGATCGTCATCTCTCAGCGTCTCCTCGGCACCAAGGAGATCGTGCTCATTCATCACACCGACTGCGGCATGGTCACGTTCACCGACGACGCGGTGAAGGCGCAGATCGTCGCCGACACGGGGATCCGTCCGTCGTTCTCGCTCGAGGCGTTCTCGAATGCCGACGACGACGTTCGTCAGTCGATCGCGCGCCTGAAGGCAAGTCCCTTCATTCCGCACCGCGACAACATCCGCGGCTTTGTGTATGACGTCACGAGCGGCAAGTTGCACGAGGTCGGCGCCGGCGACCGTGAGTTGAGTGGCGCGTCGTCCCAGGTTGCCGAGGGGGCGACCCGCTAGTAGCGACCGTTCGCGCACGTGCGGCGCGACGCACGTGCGCGGCGCGCGCTCAGCGCTTCGGGGTCGCGTAGTCGGTGCCGCCCTGACGCGCAACGTCACGCCCGCCTGCTCGGCGCGGCCAAGGGAAGAGTGACACGACTGTTACATGACGGCTTTCTCATCTCCCCTCGACTCCGCCGATCTCAGCTAAACAAGTGTGCGCCTCACGCACCCGCGACACGTCCAACCACTTCCGCACAGGCATGTCCCTTACTGCATAAACAAGGTGTGCAGTTGTCCACATTGTGCACAGCCCTGCGCGTGTCAAACGCGTCCCGAAGACTGCTCAATACACCGGCGGCGGACTGTTGACAGACGGTCACAGCCCCGGCGTACACTCCGCGAGTGACATCCGAGTCGGACATGTCGAAGCACTCGCGACGCGCAATCATGCCGCTCCGGATCTGTGCACGAGTGGGGTGTGGGGAGAACGTGCACAAGGCAACTGCAAAGTACTGCAGCATCAAGTGCTGCTCCATCGACCCCGCGCGTCACGAGCGTTTGCGCAATCAGGCGCGCAAGGCGGCCGCGCGACCGTTGCCGATGTTGCGCCAGTTGCGCTTCGACTTTGACGCGTCCACGTTCGACCCCGAAGCACAGCTGACACAGCTCTGCCAAGCGCGCGAGGACGTTCCTTCCGGGATGTCCCGCCTGACGGGCTGACGCACCAGCACCATCGCGGCGAGCGATCGCGGGTCGACTGCGTAGAATCGGCATCGCATGCCAGACGAGATTGTCGATGACGCCGCCGAAGCCGGCGCCCCGCTCCCAGCCCCAGCCGAGCCGACCCTGGAGATCCTGCGTCACAGCGCAGCGCACCTGATGGCGGCTGCCGTCGTGGAACTGTTCCCCGGCGCCCAGTACGATGTCGGTCCCGCGATCGAGGACGGCTTCTTCTACAACTTCCGCCTCCCCGGCGGGCAGCACTTCGTGGACGACGACCTCGCCCGCATCGAGACGCGGATGGCTGAGCTCGCCGCCAGGAAGGTGCCGTTCACGCAAGAGGCCATGCCGCGTGAGCAGGCGGTGGCGATGTTCGCCGACGCGCACCAGGACTTCAAAGTCGACATCATCAATCGCCTTCCCACGGACGTGACCGACGTCAGCGTGTACCGCACTGGGACGTTCGTCGACCTGTGCCGGGGCCCGCACGTTGCCGACACCGGGTGGCTCTCGGCGCTGCGGGTGCTGCGCATCGCCGGCGTCTATTGGCGAGGCGACGCTCGCAACGAGCAACTCCAACGCGTGTACGGCACCGCCTGGTTCAAGCAGGCAGACCTCGACGCCTACATGGAGCGGCTCGAGGAAGCGCGCAAGCGCGACCATCGGCGTCTCGGCGCCGAACTGGATCTCTTCTCGTTTCCTGACGAGATCGGCTCGGGGCTGCCCGTGTTCCATCCCAACGGTGGCCTGGTGCGCAAGCTCATGGAGGACTACTCGCGCACGCGTCATGAGGAAGGCGGCTACTCATTCGTGAACACGCCGCACATCACCAAGGAGGATCTCTTCAAGACCTCCGGGCATCTCGAGTGGTTTGCGGAAGGGATGTTTCCGCCGATGGAGCTCGACGAGGGCACCAAGTACTACCTCAAGCCGATGAACTGCCCGATGCACATCCTCATCTACCGGAGCAGGATGCGCTCGTATCGCGAGTTGCCGTTGCGTCTGTTCGAGTTTGGCAGCGTCTACCGCTACGAGAAATCAGGTGTCGTGCACGGGCTCACGCGCGTGCGCGGACTCACCATGGACGACGCGCACATCTTCTGCGCGCGCGAACAGATGATGGACGAGCTCATCTCGCTGCTCGACTTCACGCTCAACTTGTTGCGCGACTTCGGACTCACCGACTTCTACCTCGAGCTGTCGACTCGTCCCGAGAACAAAGCTGTGGGGACGATGGAGGAGTGGGACGAAGCCACCAGGGCGCTGCGCCTGGCGGCGGAGGGTCGCAACCTGGAGCTGGTGCTCGACGAGGGCGGCGGCGCCTTCTACGGCCCCAAGATCTCGGTGCAGGCACGCGACGCCATCGGCCGCACATGGCAGATGTCGACCATCCAGGTCGACTTCCAGTTCCCGCAGCGGTTCGACCTGCATTTCATCGACGACTCCGGCACCGAGCAACGCCCGATCATGATCCACCGCGCGCTCTTCGGGTCCATCGAGCGTTTCTTCGGCATCCTGCTCGAGCACTACGCCGGTCACTTCCCGCTCTGGCTTGCACCGGTGCAATGCGCGCTCGTCCCGGTGCAGGACGACAACGAGGAGGTGATGTCGTACATCCGGACGCTCGCCGCCGGTATGCGCGACCGCGGCCTGCGCGCCTCGATTGACGAGCGACACGGGGAGCGCATGCAAGCCCGCGTTCGCGACGCGGAGCTCAAGAAAATCCCGTATGTGGTGGTGATCGGAAAGCGAGATGTCGAGCGTGGTGACGGCATGGTCCGCGTCCGCGATGTGCGTCGCAACACGCAGGAGGATGTCTCGACCGGCGCGCTCATCGACCGCCTGGTTACCGAAGTGAGCGAGCGGCGGCCCGAGTAAAACGCCACCGGCGCGAGACGGCGCCCGCCGCCCCCGCGACCCACCCGCCGCTCCGTGGTGAGGCCAAGCTGCGCGCCGCCCTGTCCACCTTCGAGGTTGCGGTACACGGCCGGATCTGCCTCGACCTGGGTGCCGCCGCGGGCGGCTTCACCCGAGTGCTGCTCGAAGCGGGCGCCGTGCGGGTGTACGCGGTCGACGTCGGGCACGGTCAGCTCCTGGGCTCGCTGCGCCAGGAGCCTCGCGTCGTCAACCTCGAGGCCACCAACGTCTCCGCCCTCGACACCAGCGTCATTCCGGACCTCATCGAGGTCGTGACCATCGACGTGTCGTACCTCGCTCTGGCCGCCGCCGTCGCGCAACTGGACCGGATCAGCATCGCGCCCGACGCCGACCTCGTGGGCCTGGTCAAGCCGATGTTCGAGTTGCGGCTCGGCACCGCCCCGAGCGATCCCGACTCGGTCCTGGCGGCGACCAACCGTGCCGTGGAAGGGATCGATGCCTGCGGCTGGCACGTGATCGGGACCATGCCGTCCCCGGTGCTGGGCGGGCGAGGGGCCGTCGAAGCGCTCCTCCACGCCAGGCGGTCCGGATGACGCCAACCCAGGTTTGGCCTTCCGGCGCGCGTGCTATATTCAGCCCCCGACGCCCAACACAGGCGCCGCAAAGCAGGTCCGTCAGGTACGGCCCTCACCTTCCGGGCTTGCCTTGAAGGTCCAGCACCCGGATCCTGGATAGCGGAACCGCTGTCCAGTTTTTTATTTCCACAAGGAGGCCGCGCAGATCGCATTCCGAGAGCTCAGGGTCAACGACCAGATCCGCATCCCGTCCGTCCGCCTCTTCGACGACACCACGGGCGAACAGATGGGGATCGTCACCATCGAGCGGGCGCGGGAGCTCGCCACCCAGCGTGAGCTGGACCTGGTCGAGGTAGCCCCCCAGGCCCAACCGCCGGTGTGCCGTCTCATGGACTACGGGCGCTTCAAGTTCGAAGCCCTGAAGAAAGAGAAGGAAAGCCGCAAAGAGCACAACACCATCAACGTCAAGGAGATGAAGCTCCGGCCGAAAATTTCGGAGCACGACTTCCAGACCAAGTTCGGGTCGGTTCGTCACTTTCTTCACGACGGCGACAAGGTGAAGCTCACCATCATGTTCCGCGGTCGCGAGATGGTCCACCAGGAATATGGGCGCAAGCTGCTCGACCGGATGGCCGAAGAGTTGAAAGAAGTCGCGATCATCGAGCGGACTCCCCTCGTCGAGGGCCGCAACATGATCATGATCATGAGCCCGCTGAACAAGAAGCATGCAAAAGGCGATCAGCACAGCAACGACCGGCGTCCAACGCAGGAAGTAGAGGTGAGCATCGAGATTCCGGACGAAACGGAGGCGGTGGCCATCGCTGCTCCGGCAGATGACCTCGGTGCCGAATCAGGGAGCAAGGACAATGCCGAAGATACGAACCCATAAGGGAACCGCCAAGCGGATCCGTGTCACTTCGACGGGAAAGGTGATGCGGCGCAAGGCGTTTCGCTCGCACATGCTCGAGCACAAGAGCGCCAAGCGCAAGCGGCAGTACCGCATGCAACACGAGGTGTCAGCCGCGGACCGTCGCAAGATAATCCGGCTTGCACCGTACCTGAGTTAGGAGAGCGATATGGCCAGAGTTAAACGTGGGGTGACGGCCAAGGCTCGCCACCGGAAGATCCTCGAGATGGCCGAGGGCATGCAGGGTGCACGCCACCGGCTCTACAAGAACGCCAACGAGGCGGTCATGCACTCGCTGGCCTATGCCTACCGTGACCGCAAGCAGCGCAAGGGCGATATGCGCGGTCTCTGGATCGCGCGCATCAATGCTGCCGCACGCCAGAACGGCCTTGCGTACAACCAGTTCATGCACGGGCTCAAGGAAGCCGGCGTTGAAGTGAACCGCAAGATGCTTGCGGACATCGCGGTGAAGGACTCGGGCTCGTTTCAGCAGCTCGTCGAAGTCGCCCGGGGCGCTCTCACCAAGGCGTGACCGCCGACCTCCACAGCGTGGCGGCGGGGGCGTTCGAGGAGATCGCCGCCGCGCAAGACCTCGCTGCGCTCGACGCGGTGCGGGCCAAGTTCATCGGCCGTGGAGACGGGCTGTTGACGTCGCTGCGGCGCGGCCTGGGCAAGATCGCCGACGCTGAAGGCCGCCGGCAGATGGGCCAGATGGTGAACGAGCTCGTCGAGCGGGTGACCGACGCGATCGATGAGCGGCAGCGCTCCGTCGAGCGTGCGGCCCGGGCGACGAGCATGGAGACCGAGGCACTGGACCTGACCAGACCGGCCCCACCACTCCGGCGCGGGCGGTTGAGCCCGGTGACGCTCGCGGCCCGGGAGATCCGCCGCATCTTCGGTCAGCTGGGCTTCTCAGCGGTCGAGGGGCCGGAAGTCGAGTACGACCGCTACAACTTCACGCTGGTCAACCAGCCACCCGGCCACCCGGCTCGCGATTCGCAGGACACCTTCTACCTCGACGATTCGCGGTTGCTGCGCACGCACACGTCGCCCGTCCAGATCCGCAGCATGCTCATTCGGGGTGCCCCCCAACGCGTGATCGTCCCCGGGAAGACGTATCGCCGCGACCATGACGCGACCCACATGCCGATGTTTCATCAGGTGGAAGGGCTTTGCATCGATGAGGGCATCGCGGTCAGCGACCTCAAAGGCACCCTGGAATTCTTCGCGCGCTCATTCTTCGGTTCCGGTACCGCGCTGCAGTGGCGCCCCCACCATTTCCCGTTCACGGAGCCGTCGCTCGAACTGGAGCTGGCGTGCGTGGTGTGCGGCGGCAAGGGCTGCAGCGTGTGCAAGCACAGCGGCTGGCTCGAGTTGCTCGGCAGCGGCATGGTCCACCCTCAAGTCCTTCGCAACGGCGGCATCGACCCCGAGCGGTTCTCCGGATTCGCGTTCGGCATGGGAATCGAGCGCGCTGCGATGCTCGCCTGGGGCATCCCCGACATGCGCCTCCTTTACGACAACGACGTTCGCTTCCTCGACCCGGCACCTGTGAACGACGCACCGGCTGGGGGATCGAACGCGTGAAGTACTCGCTGAACTGGCTGCGCGATTACGCGACCCTCGACGCCCCACTCGTGAGCATCGCGAAAACCCTGGTGGACACCGGAACGGAAGTCGGTGCCGTTCTGGTCGGTGGCGAGGGGATCGTCGTGGCACGCATCACCACGGTGCTTCCGGTGCCTGGTTCATCGCATCTGCAGTTCGCCGACCTCGACCTGGGTCCGGTGCCGGCGTCGCTGGCCGCGTTCACGGTGACACCCGGAACGGTTCGCGTGATGACCGGGGCGCCCAACGTCAAGGTCGGCGATCTCGTTCCCTATGCGCCGCCCGGAACGCGGCCACCTGCCATGGACGACCGTCTCGGTGTCAAGACCATTCGCGGCCACAAGTCGCCCGGCATGCTCTGCTCTGCAATCGAACTCGGAGTGGGGGAGAACGCCGACGGCATCCTCATCCTCGAGGACGGAACGCCCGGCCAGGCGATCGGCGACATCCTGTCCCTCGACACGGTGTTCGAGCTCGACATCACCACCAACCGGCCCGATTGCCTGTGCCACCTCGGGATCGCGCGCGAGCTCGCCGCAGCGCTGGGTGAGGGGTTGAACGAGCCGCCGATGGCGGTCCCCGATGCGCTGCTTTCGGCGACGTCGGCTGCGCTGCGCGCTCGCGTGGGAGTCCTTGACGAGTCACGCTGCCCACGCTTCGCGATGCGCGTTGTCGAGGGAATCGTGGTCGGACCGTCGCCTGGGTGGCTGCAGCAACGCCTCCGATCGGTCGGACTCCGACCGATCAACAACGTCGTCGACATCACCAACTTCGTGACCCACGAGCTCGGCCAGCCGATGCATGCCTTCGATCTCGACCGGTTCGTCGAGGTTGGCGCCGTGGAGAAGATGGCCGACGTGGTCGTGCGCCGGGCAAGAGCCGGTGAGCACGTCGTCGACCTCCTCGGCACCGATCGAGCGCTCTCGCCCGAGGATGTCGTGGTCTGTGCCGGCGAGACCGCCGTGAGCATCGCCGGCGTCATCGGCGGCCTGTCGACCGCGGTGACCGACGCGACCCGGACGGTGCTCCTCGAAGCCGCCACCTGGGACGGGCCGGCAGTGCGCGCCACCTCAAAGCGTCTGGGCGTGCGAACGGATGCGTCGACCCTCTTCGAGAAGGGACTGAGTGATCTCCTGCCGCCGGTCGCGCTCGAGCGCGCCGCAACGCTGGTCGCCGAACTCTCGGGCGGCCATGTCCTCCGGGATGTCATTGACGAGTGGCCGCATCCGCTCCCGGAGCTTGGTCCGATTGCGTTGACCACAGCGTTCACCGGCTCGTTACTCGGCATTCCGATCGACGCGACCGAGGTGGCGACAACGCTCGCCCGCCTCGGGTTCGCGGTGGAGCAGGACGGGGCGACGCTCACGGTCGTGCCCCCGTATTTCCGCCGGGATGTCGCACTGCCCGAGGATCTCGTCGAAGAGGTGGGCCGGATGCTCGGCTACTCGCGGGTGCCCAGCACGCTGCCGGGCCGGCGCGCTGAGGTGACCACGACCGCGCCCGAAGCCCAGATGGAGGATCGGATTCGCGATGTCTGCCTCGGTGCCGGATTCGACGAGGCAATCACGTTGTCATTCGTCGGTACCGCGGAGTCGTCCGCGATCCCCGGACTGGGTCGCGGACGCACCCCGATGCCACTGCAAAACCCGCTTAGCGATGAGTGGAGCGTCATGCGAACCTCGCAGTTGCCCCGCCTCTGCGCCACAGTCGCCGCCAACGTTAATCGGGGCAGCGCCGACGTGATGCTCTTCGAACTGGGGCGGGTCTTCTGGGACGGCGAGCGGGTGGGGCTCCCCGAGGGGTCGACACTTGACGACGCCGATCGCGACCTCCCGGCGCTGCCACTCGAACCGCTCCTGCTGAGCCTCGCCGCGCAGATCTCGAGCGGCGACCCGGGCGACGCCGCCACCGCGCTGCAGCGGATCCAATCGGTATTCGATTGGGTCGCGACCGATCTCTCCGGGCATGCCCTGCGCGCGAAGCCGTCCGAGGAACCCGGGCTCCACCCGGGCAGAAGCGCACGTCTGACGGTCGACGGCAACGCAGTCGGCGTGATCGGCGAGCTCTCCTTCGAGACTGCCGCGACCTTCGAGATCCGAGGTCGGGTGGCCGTCGGCGAACTGCGCATCGACGCGGTGGCCCCCTCGCGGCAGCGTGCCATACGCTTCGTGGCCCCTCCGCGCTTTCCGGCGATCGTCCAGGATCTCGCGGTCACGGTTGCGACCGGTCAACTCGCCGGCGACGCCATGGACGCCATCCGGGAGGCGCGACAGCCGCTTCTCGAGAGGGCGGAGTTGTACGACGAGTACCGGGGCGGCACCCTCGCGACGGGAACCAAGGGCTGGACGTTCCGGCTGACCTATCGAGCTCCTGACCGGACGCTCGCAGGCGAGGAGGCGCAGCTCGCGCAGCAGGCCATCGCGGCAGCCCTCGCGCAGCGCTGCGGCGCGGAGGTCCGCCGGTAGCCGAGGCACCTCGCGAATGGTTCGCCCGGCCCACGGCCGAGGTGGCGCGCGACTTGATCGGCTGCGCGCTGGCCGTCGACTCGGGTTCCGATGAGCGCGTCGTGGCCCGGGTCGTCGAGACCGAGGCATACCTCGGGCTCACCGATCCAGCCTCGCACGCGTTTCGCGGGCCGACCCCGCGATCGAAGGTGATGTTCGGTCCGCCGGCGCATCTCTACGTCTACTTCACGTATGGGATGCATCACTGCGCGAACGTCGTCACCGAGATCGACGGCGTCGCAGGCGCTGTGCTCCTGCGCGCCGCGGCCGTCGAGGAGGGGAGATCCACGGTTGCCGGTCGGCGAGGCCATGTTGTTCGCGACGCCGACCTGCTCCGCGGACCGGGGAATCTGTGTCGCGGACTCGGTCTCTCCCGTGCCGATGACGGCATCGACCTGCTCGATCCAGGCTCTCGCGTCCATATCGACATCCGCCGCGTGAATCCGCCGATTGCGGTGAGCACACGAGTAGGGCTCCGGCACGCTGCCGATCGGCTGCTTCGATTCAGCTGGCTCGGCGATCCGGCGGTGTCACGACCGGTCCCCGGGCGATCGAGCAGCGCTTCACCGGAAAAAGGAAAGGGGCCGGACTGAGCCGGCCCCTTTGGTGAATACACCGTTTCTGATACGGCAGCCCGGTGGAAATTGCCGGGCCCTTGCTCGGCACCGAAACCGGTGCCAGGTTCGGGAAACAGCCCGACACGAACTCCCTGGCCGATGCAACGCGCACAGGTCCTCTGCAGGACTTTCCCGGGGCCACCGATTGCCCGATGACCGCGACGGGGGCGCTGTGTTGCACGGTTGGGGTGCCCGTCAGTCGGGCCTCAACCCTCCGCTCGTCCGTGTCGGAAACGCTGCCAGACGCATCGCAACATTGGTATGGCTACCTCCGTCTGATTGCGGATGCTATCCATAACCATAGTCCTCTTCGCCCCTTACCACAAGGAGCGGGAGAACTAGACTGGGCCGAGGGCTACGCTAGAATCGGAACGTCTGTTCGTCTCGGAGGATCCATGTCCGGTCACAGCAAGTGGGCTGGAATCAAGCACAAGAAGGCCATCGTCGACGCGCGCCGCGGCCAGACCTTCACCAAGGTCACCCGCGAGCTCACCGTCGCCGCCCGTGAGGGTGGCTCGGATGTCGAGGGCAACTTCCGTTTGCGCCTGGCGATTCAGAAAGCTCGCGAAGTGAACATGCCCGCCGACAACATCGACCGCGCCATCCAGCGCGGCGCGGGTGGGAAGGAGGGCGTCCAGCTCGAGGAGGTCCGCTACGAGGGCTACGGTCCCCACGGTGTCGCGGTCATGGTGGACACGCTCACTGACAACCGCAACCGCACGGTCGCCGGTATCCGCAACGCGTTCACACGTTCCGGCGGTGCGCTCGGTGAGTCGAACAGCGTCGCCTGGATGTTCAACCAGCAGGGTGTGATCAGCATCGAGGCCGGCAAACGAGATCCTGATGAGCTCGCACTCGAACTGCTCGACGCGGTGGACGTGGGCGACGACGGCGATGTCGGCGTCGATGGTGACGAGGTGGTGGTGACGGTCGCGCCGTCACGTTTTGAGGAAGTCCGGAAAACCCTCGAGGAACAGCACTACAAAGTCGACACCGCCGAGGTCACCATGAACCCGACCACGTCGGTGGTCCTGGACGCCTCACAAGCGCGCCAGGTGCTGCGCCTGCTCGACGGCCTCGAGGAGCACGACGACGTCCAGCAGGTCTACGCCAACATCGAGATACCGGACGACGTCCTTGAGTCGGTCAGCTGACTCCGTGCCGGACATCCCATGAGGGTGCTCGGCGTCGACCCGGGCCTGGCGCGTACCGGCGTCGCCATCGTCGAAGGGACGCCGGGTCACCTCGTGCTCATCCACGCCGCCTGCATCGAGACGGTGCCGCAAACCAGCGAGGCCGCGCGTCTGGCACTGCTCTTCGACCTGGTGGTGGACGCCTGCCGGTCGTTGCGCCCAGAGGTTGCGGCGGTGGAGGAGTTGTTCTTCTCGACCAACCGCAGGACCGCAATGCGGGTCAGCGAAGCGCGCGGTGTGGTGCTGTGCGCACTCGCCCGCGAAGGCATGACGGTTGCCGAGTACACACCGACACAGGTGAAGGAAGCGGTGTGCGGGTATGGCGCCGCACGCAAACCGCAGGTCGCCCGAATGGTGGCAAATCTCCTTGGCGTGCCTGATATTCCGGGCCACGACGATGTCGCCGACGCGTGCGCGGTGGCGGTGTGCCATCACCATCGCGGCAGCCTCGCCGCGCTGTCTCCACGCAAACAGCAATTCCGTCAGAGTCCGCTCGATGTCGCGGTCACGCGAGCACGCGCGGCCTTGCAGCGCTCGACCCGTTGATCGCTCTCGTCCGCGGCACGCTGGTTCGAGTTGGTGACGACCATGTCGTCATCGATACCGGTGGCGTCGGCTACGAGGTCTTCTGCCATCTGCGCAGCGTCGCCGCACTGCACGCTTCGCACGAGCCCGAGGTCACGCTGCACATCCACACGAGCGTCAGCACGGATGCGATACGCCTGTACGGATTCATCACGCACGACGAGCTGCGTCTCTTCCGGTTGCTGATCGGAGTCGAGCGCATCGGTCCCAAAGCGGCGCTGGGCGTTCTCGGCCGGGCGGAGTTGCCGACGCTCGTCCGTGCGATCGCGGAGGGCGACATCGCGCTGGTCTCGACCGTTCCGGGCATCGGCCGGAAGACGGCCGAGCGCGTGATCCTCGAACTGCGCGACAAGATGGGCTCGCTCGAGCCGCCCGGCACCCAACACCCGGTTGCGTCGGGCGAGAACCACGCCGTCGCGGCGGCGATCGCCGGCTTGGTGGGTCTCGGTTTTCGCGAGAGCGAGGCGCGGAGCGCCGTTGCCGCGGTGGCGGTGGACGGCGATGGCGATAACGTTGCAGACCTCGTCGGCGCGGCGCTCCCCCGGCTCGCCAGGTACCGCCAGCCGCGCTGACCGCCGAGCGCGTGGGCAGTCCCGACGCGCGCGAAGCGGGGCGCGTCGGCGGAACCGCCCTC
>JBEPVD010000042.1:0-26522 GCA_041691155.1 Candidatus Dormiibacterota bacterium
GCCACCTGACGTTACTAACGGCCTTCACACGATCGTCACTGCAGTATGCGAAGCCCCGCGAGTACCCAGCAGCCAGCCTGACTGTGAAGCCGGCTTTCGCCGTTGGATACATCAGAGGGTCATGAGGTGAAACTGCGACGACGCCGCTTTCGAGATGAGACTCGAACGGACGAATGGAGCCGCCGCCCCATTCTCAGTCGTTCCTTGCGTGTGGCCATCTTCGTCGGGCCGATTCTCGCCTCGTTGCTGATAGCTACGGTCCTCAACCACCTGTTGCCGCGCGCCAGCGGTCCCTTAACCGCCTTCGTCTGGATTGCGGTCGTGGTAATCGGTGCACTGCTCACTTTGGTCATCTTCGAGCGCGCTGCTCGTCGGTTCCTGCCACTTGCAGCACTTCTCAATGTGTCGCTGCTTTTTCCCGACAAGGCGCCCACCCGCTTCGCAGTGGCGCGAAGGACCGGCACTCCTCGCCAGCTCCAAGAACAACTCCTGGAAGCTCGCAGCGGCGGTCGGCAAACCGACGCCGACAGCATGCAGTCGATCGTGGAGCTGGTACTTGCCCTCAGTGTTCACGACAAGGCGACGCGCGGTCACTCCGAGCGAGTCCGAGTCTTTGCCGACCTCATCGCCGACGAGCTCAAGATCGACGCTTCCGGTCAGGCTCGACTTCGCTGGGCTGCACTGCTTCATGACGTGGGCAAGCTCGAGGTGCCTACGGCGCTCCTCAACAAGCCGGGCAAGCCGGACGCGGAAGAATGGAAGGTGTTGCACCGTCACCCCGAGGAGGGTGCACGTCTGGTGGCACCGCTCCTTCCCTGGCTTGGCGAATGGGGTAGAGCAGTGGCCGAGCACCATGAGCGCTACGACGGTACCGGCTATCCCAATCAGCTCAAGGGCCACGAGATCTCGCTGGCCGCGCGGATTGTGTCCGTCGCGGATGTGTATGAAGTGATGACTTCCCCTCGGCCGTACAAGCGAACGATGAGCATCGCGGCGGCCAGACAGGAGCTCACTCGCGTGGCCGGCACGCAGTTGGATCCGGCGATTGTTCGCGCCTTCTTGAACATCTCGGTGGGCCGTCTTTGGCGCACCATCGGATTCGGCGCCTGGATCGGCCAGATCCCTGCTTTGACCCGGCTGTGGACCGAACTCGGACGGCTCAGCTCGTGGGCTGGTACGGGGGCGCTGAGTGCCACCACCGCGACGGTGCTGACCGTCGGCGGCCTGGCCAGTCCAGTGCCGGCGCCGAGTGCTACCGGCGTTTTCACCACGCACGTACCCGTGTCGCAACAGCCCTCGTTGGCGCCAACCTTGCCCGACACGCCCGTCGCCAACGTGTCGTCGACACCGACTCCCTCTCCGAAACCCACACCAACCCCATTGGCCAAGCCGACAGCGAAGCCAACTCCCCGGCCGACACCGAAGCCCACTCCAAGGCCCACTCCAGCGCCGCCCAATCCATGGAGCTGCGCGACATGCACCAACACGTCACCCGCCTGCACGAACCATTGCGCAGGCGATCAGCTGCTCTTCTGCACCACGTATTGCCTCGGCGACGACAACAAGCAGTGCTCGTCGCACTGCTTTGGGAACAACGACAAAACCTGTATTCGCTACTGCGTCGGAAGTAACCACAAGCACTGTCAGACCAACTGCCGCAGCTTCGCGTCGTTCCTCGCGGTTGATGTGGCGCTCGACCAAGCTGCCACTGGCGCGCCGGTTCTGGTGGCACGGGAACCTCAGCCGATTCGCGGGCGCCTCGACCGATGGAGCATTCTCCAAATCGTGTGGGCTGGTCTGTTCGCGGTATCGACCTGGCGAGCGCTGCGCACGCTGGCGAGTAAGGGCTGGCTGTGATCTCTGTACGGTGGCGCCGCCAGCGACGCCGCGAGCCGGACGTCACTGCACCGTCGGGCATCGCGTGTTCGGTGACGAGCTGCCTGAGCCGTGATGCGCATGTCTGTTCGTATCGCGATCGCCGGGGTCGCGCCTGCGGCGTGGCGTGCTGCCACGCGCACAGTGTCGCGCTGCGTGGAGCAACCTATTGCAGGCGGCACGCCAGTACGGTGCGCGCGATTCACCGCCCCCGCCGGGCACGCCAATGCTGTTGCCGACCTTCAGGATCGTGCGCCCTCGCTGATCTCCTGGATTGCCGATGATGTCAATGAGGCAATCCGGACATTGCTCGTGACGGCGGCTCGCACCGGGGAGCGGGTGCTCACGGACGGCTACGTCCAGCTCACGCGCGACATCGTGCGCCGGGCCCGTTGGGAACGAAGTTGGCGGATCGTCGACAACACCGGTCTGGTGCTCAAGATCAGTCTCTATATCGATGATGGCGACGACTCGCTCGTCCACGTGCGCGTTGGCGACCTCTTGGTCGGCGAAGGAGTTCCGCCATGGATCGCACGCCGAGGGCAGGGAGAAGATGTGGCAGCCGCGATCGACATCTCTCAACGTCGGCAGTTCTACAACTCGATCGAATCGGCAATCGCCGAGGCCCTGCAGGACTGCGACCTCTTCCGACGAGACTAGGGCCCCTCTCCGAGCGCTCCGCTTTCACCGAATGCTTTCGGCGCACAGGTCTCGCCATCGTACTCAACTGCTGATCTATCCTCCCTGCACGAGGTCCACCGGCGTGCGGTCGGTGGCATTAGTCGCATCGGAGACGGAGGATGCAATGGCTGAAAGTGAGATGTTTGAGCGGGGACTGGAACGACGACGGGAAGTCCTTGGAAGCGAATACGTCGATGCGAACTTGCGTGACAGCGACGAGTTCATGATGGCCTTCCAGCGGGCGGTCACGGAAATCGCATGGGGCTCAGCCTGGAGCCGTCCCGGGCTCGACACAAGAACGAGAAGCATGATCACGCTCGCCATGCTGACGGCGCTCGGACGCTTCGACGAGTTAGGGATTTACGTCAAGGGGGCGCTTCGCAGCGGGGTGACCGTCGAGGAGATCCAAGAGGTCCTGATTCACGCCATTGCCTACTGCGGCACACCCGCGGGACGCCAGGCATTCCTGGCCGCACATCGAGCGCTGAGCGCGGAACGGGCGCTCGGCTGAAACCGGCATGCGTGAATAGCCAGGCGTAGCCACTCGGCTGCGCGTAATGACCGGTCTTCCTGCCTAAACTCCTCCACGTGTCCAAATTGCGGCAGTCATACGTGCACGAGGCTGCACTGCTCCTCGACCAGGACGTCGATCCGCAAGCACCCGGGGGCGCTGTCACCACTGCTCTCTGCGGCCACTGGCGCCACGAGGGAGCGTGTCACTGGCCGCACAATAACGAGATTGACTGTGCGTCGACCCCGGCGATGTTTCGCACCCTGTTCGTTGCGACGCCGGCCGACGAGGCAGAGGTTCGAAAGCGTATCGACGCCGCTCTCGCAACAGCTCATGGATGGTCGTTGACGTCATCTGGTCCACGTGCTGTGCGCGACTCCGAGGGCGCACTGGCGCGACGTCTGGTTGATGACATTTAAACCCGGGCTCACCTGGTCAATGCGTGGCCGATGACGACCCTGCGTGTATCACGCCGCGCGAACCCGGTGGCCGGTCTCGGTTACCGGGTGGCAGCGAGCGCAGCCGGCGAAACTTCAGTCAGTGACCCGCTGATGGTGCTGCCGTGGCCAGGTGAGGAGCTGATCAGGAGCTCACCCCCCAGGGCGTCGAGACGGTCCTCCATGTTGGTCAGGCCCGCTCCCCGCTTCATCGTCGTCACGTCGAATCCCTGACCGTCGTCCTCCACCTCGAAGCTGATCCTGCCATCTTCGGCACGTACTCGAACATCCACACGTGTCGCACACGCATATTTCTGGGTGTTCTGGAGTGCCTCGAGAACACAGAAATATATCGCCGCCTCGATGTCCTGCGAGTAGCGTCCAAGTCCGCCGGCGGCAACTGTCACTGGGACCGTCGCCTTGCGCGCCTGCGACTCCAGCGCGGTCTGCAAACCCTTGTCGGCGAGCAGCGGCGGATAGATGCCACGTGCAAGGTCGCGTAGCGTTTCCAGCGCCGCGTCGGCGTCGCCCTTGAGCTGTTCGATGGTGGCCCTCGCCTTCTCCGGGTCCCTGCTCGCCAGCATCTCGGCCAAGCCGAGCCTCACCCTGATGGCCACCAGGTGCTGCTGGGCACCATCGTGGAGGTTGCGCTCCAGCTTGCGGCGCTCCTCGTCCTGGGCGGTCACCAGCCTTTGCCGCGATGCACGTAGCTCTATCAGGCGTGCCTGCAGATCGCCCGTCAGTCCCACGTTCTTCAGCACCAATCCCGCCTGTCCGGCGAGATGACTCAGCAGGTTCTCTTCGACCGGCGTCAGCGACTCACCGCTCCGCTTGGTGACGCTCAACGCACCGAGCAGTTCTCCCTGGTGGCGAACCGCAATCACGCGGTCACCTCCGCCCGACGACGGGAGGTTGCCGTCCTCCGCCGGCGTGGCGGCGAAGGCCACTTCTTCGAGGGGCCAAACCGCCGCGTCATGCCACGTGTTGCGCCCGCGCAGCCACACATCCGCACGCAGGGCCCCGGTGCCCTCGGCGAGCACGCGCGCCATGCGTGGCATGACATCGTCCGTGGCGTACGACTCGGCGACGCGCTCGGAGAACTGCGCCAGTACCTGATATGGGGTCGCGCGCTGTCCGTACACGAGCCGGTTCGCCAATCGCTGCAAGCGCTCGCGGACCGGCTGGAAGCCCACCGCCACGATCGCTGTGGCCAGGATCGACAGTCCGAGGTTGGGCTTGCCGCCGCCGCCGACGAGCGCACCGATGCCCACGGCGATGCCGACGTACACGCTGCTGATGAACACCGCGAGCGAGCCGTACACGATGGTGCGGCTGATGACGACATCGATGTCGTAGAGCCCGTACTTCATTACCGCCAGACCAATGGTCGCCGGGATGACGACGCCAATCCCGAGGTCGAATCCACCGCTCGAGATTTGGCCACCGACGTTCTGGTTGGCGATGCTCACGAGGAAGCCGGTGATGGTGACGGCAATCGCTAACGCGGCTACAAATGCGAACCACCTGAGCTGCAAGCGCTCCACGCCGGTGGCCCGGCGCAGCCGCATCACCACGGCCACCGCCGGCATGATGAGGAGCGGCACCACAATCAGGGAGCCTGGTCCGTTCGTGAATTCGGCGAGAGCGGGGACATTCACGGGGTACGGGACGTTCGGCAGCAGCGGCGACAGCTGGCTCACGGACGCAACGAGCATGGATGCCACCGTCAGCAGCGTTCCCGCTGCAATAGCGATCCACGCCAGCGGTCGCCAGCGTCGCCCGGGGAGGCGTCCATCGGGGAACAGGAAAATGAGGAAGGCGAGCAGAAATGCGCCGAAGCCGCCGATCCAGTTGTAAACCCAGGCCGGCCATTCAACCCAGCCACTCGTTGGTGAGGCCCCCGTCAGCAACTCATGCATCGCAAAGAAGTCCGCGACGAGGTAGATGGCGTTACCGAACGCGATGGCGAGCATCAACCACCCGATCGGATTGTGGGGACGGCGAGCCGCGATCAGAGCGCCGAGGGCCCCCACGATGACGGCGTTGAGGTACCACGGGAGCTGGGCGGTGAACGGCGAATCGATCGCCTTCCAGTCCAGGGCCAGGAGCACCAGGCTGGCGACGACCAGCACCACGCAGACTCCAGCGATGGTCCACGCCAGCCGTGCCGCGGATCGGGGCGTCACGCTGCTCTCACTCCCACAGGGATGGACAAACTCTTGGACCCCACGATAGACGCGCATGGGGCCGCCGGGAACCGTGCAGGCTCCACCATTGAGAGCGCGGTAGCACCCGCCCACCGACCTGCCTGGATCACCAGCGAGGTTCACTCCACGACCTCCCCGATTGCGAACACCCTATGCGTCAGGCTTGCGGAGCACCTCGTTCTGACGGTTGTCCAGGCTGGTCGGAGCCCGGCCAAAGCCGGGCTCCGACGTGTGCCGCGCGACCTGGCGGAAACTACGCGGCAATCACCGCATCAAGTGGAGCGCCAGCACCTGCTCGGACACTGAGGGTCTCGGCGGCCCCAAAAGCAGACTGCTTGAATCCCTTGAAGGTGAGCCACAGACCCAGAAACGCCTCCCACAAAAACTCCGGAGCGGTCGCGATGCTCTGCATAGGGGAGAACTGCGGTATCACGCCGAACAGGACGGCGATTCCTGAGGCCGCGAGCAAAGGTCCGCCGACGACGCCGAAGAGCGCCATGCGGCGCGACACAAGGCCGGACCGGTACATCAGCCACCCGAGCATCAATCCGGTCCCGATTCCGTCGATGAAGCCGGGCCCGAGCAGGAATGTCCAATTCTTGATGGCGACGAGCGACTTGCCGACCGTGACGAGCGAGCCCGCATCCGCGCTCGCGGCGCCCTGCCGCAGCGTCACGACCGCAAGGACGCACAGGATGCCGACCAATATGAAGGTGCACTCGACAAGGCGAGCGGTGACATAGCCGAGGGCGAGCGTTTCGTTCTGCCGTTTGAGCAGCGGGAACAACACGACTGCGCAGCCGATGTTGGTGATGATGAGAAGCAGCTCAAGAAATGCGCCGAGAAAAATGCGGGTATCAGCCCCGGCACCAAGGACGTAGTGGGAATCACTCAGAACAGGTCCATAAGCAATGGCTGCTCCAATCGACGTGATGAACGTGAGAATGAACAGCACTCCAACGATGACCGCAGTTCGTCTTGTTGAGTTCACCTGGACTCCTTCTTTTGGTCGGGTGGTTGTTGTGGTTGGCGTTGTTGGATTCATCTGAATCTCCTTGTGTTTCATGAGGTTCGGCGGCCTTGGTACCGCCTGTTGTTGGCTCGGTCCGAACGAGGAATCACCCGTCAGCCATCAGCAACCTCCCCCCGCGCCCCAGGATCCGCTCCGGGTGAGCGTTCACGCTGCCCGTCGGCCTCCGAAACAGGCGTGGAGGTCAAGCCGATGACCTCATAGCCGTGCAAAGCCTCGAGAAATGGCTGAATGCTGCCGCTGACGAGGCAGCGCAGTCGGTGGCCGTCGACCTTCACGTCGCTGACCCCTGATGCACGCGCCACCTGACGTGTTGCTGGGGAGCCGACGAAGGTCACGTCAACTCGTTGTGTCGGAAGCTCCTCGTTCATACTGGCCAGCGTGGGACAGCAGCCAGGAGGGCGACATCGTCAGGATTGCTCAGTCGATGACTAGTCGATCCGATTGCCCGTGTGGTGGCGTGACTGGCATCGAGGATGGCGAAGCCTAGGCACCGCTCGGGCAACCTGCCGGCTGAAACAACGACATTTGTTGGCCGCCGGCGCGAGCTTGGCGAGATCAGAAAGAAGCTGGCGACCGCCCGACTGGTCAGCCTCGTGGGAGCCGGTGGTGTTGGCAAGACGCGTCTCGCCGTTCGCGTAGGGACTGACCTCGCGCGCGGCTTCGCGGACGGGGCGTGGCTGGTCGAGCTTGGCGAGGTCAGCAATGCGGACCTCGTGACCGACGCGGTGCTCGCAGCGCTCGACCTCAGGGAACAGGCCGCGGCGAAGCCAATGGAGATCCTGATCGCTCACTTGCGAGAGAAGCGACTCTTACTCCTCCTCGACAACTGCGAGCACCTTCTCGGGGCGGCTGCCCAGCTCACGAGCGACATCCTTACCGCGGCGCCTGATGTACGGGTGATCAGCACGAGCCGCGAGCCGCTCCAAGTGCCAGGTGAGTATGTGGTACCCATCCCGCCACTCGAACTGCCTCTGGGGGATGGCACAGAACCGCTCGCGCGGCTGCAACAAAATGAAGCCGTCTTGCTGTTTACGGAAAGAGCGGCCGCGGCATCCGGGTCCTTCGAGCTGACTGACTCCAACCAAGCGGCCGTCGTATCGCTCTGCCGCCGTCTCGACGGGCTGCCGCTCGCAATCGAGCTTGCCGCGGTCCGAACCCGGTTCCTCAGCGTTGAGCAGATCGCGGATCGTTTGAGCAACCGGTTTGCCCTGCTCACTGGAGGAGCCCGCACAGCGCTCCCGCGTCATCAAACCCTCAGCCTGGCGATCGACTGGAGTTACGACCTGCTGGCGGAGGACGAGCAATTCGTGATGAGGCGATTGTGCGTTTTCGCAGGTCGCTTCACCCTCGAGGACGTCGAAGCTGTCTGTGCTTCCGATGAGGCGCCCCGAACACGTGCCATGGACATTCTCTCGTCGCTCGTCAACAAATCGCTGGTAACAAAGCAGGACGTGGCGGGCGTCGCTCGCTATGGGGTGCACGAAACGATGCGCGAGTACGCAAGCGTCAAGCTCCGCGAGGCAGACGAGACCGAGTCGGTCGAGGAGCGGTGCATCGAATACTACCGCGAGACCTGTATGCACTCTGCAGAGCAGGCTCGGTACCGACTTCTGGAGTGGCTCCCGTGGGCCGAATTGGAAATCGACAACATCCGCGCAGTGCTCCACAACTGCCTGGCCCGCGGCGACCTTTCGCGTGGGCTGGATATCGCCGCCTCGATGCGTTACTACTGGATCACGCACGGCACCACAGAGAGCATGCGATGGCTCGACGTACTGCTCGCGTCTGAGGAGGCGTCCCCGCAGACGCGGATTCGGGCCTGCTACATCCGTGGTTGGTTGAGCATGCTGCAGGGCGACCCGGCGGGAGGGAGACCGTGGATCGCGCGAGCGATCGCGACGGCTCGAGAGACGGAACAGCCGGCGTTGTTGTCGGAGTCACTCTCGATAGCCGCGACCATCGAGGATGTCGCCGGCGAGCCTGAGGCGGCTGGACGATTCATCGATGAGGCTGCGGCGATGGCACCAGATCTGCACGACTTCCCCGCCATGATCGAGTTGCTCCAGTCTCGAGCTATCCACGCGATTTTCGAAGGGGATCTGGAGCTCGCCAGGGCTGCGTCATTGGAAGGAGTTCGCCTCGCCGGCGAAAGCGGTGACCTCTATCAGCTTGAAGCGATGCTCCGCAATCTCGGAATGGTTGGAATGATGACGGACCATCTCGACGAGGCCAAATCATGGTTTGTTGAAGCGTTGCGAGTCGCTCGACAATTCGACAATCGGCTCGCGCAGTACTACGGGTTGGCGACTCTCGGCGGGGTGGCGGGCGCCTCCGGTGCCGCACGCGTCGCAGCGCAGCTTTTCGGAGCTGCAGAGGCTTTGGCGGCGCAGGGAGGCGCAGGCATGGTGGGTCCCGCCGTTCCGTTCTTGGCGAATGCGAAGCAGTCAGCGATGGATGCGCTCGGCGCACTGGTTTTCGACGCCGAGTTCGAGGCGGGCAAACGCTTGAGCACTGACTTGGCTGTGCAACTCGCGCTTGGCGAAACCCGCACGGTGACCTCAGCGGGGGGAGGGAGAGCTCCCGGAGGACCGCTCGGAAGGCGTGAAATCGAGGTGGGACGGCTGATCACCGAGGGGTTGACCAACAAGCAGATCGGCGTGCGCCTGTTCATCTCCGAACGCACAGTCGCCAACCACGTGAGCAACATCATGAACAAGCTCGGCTGCAACACACGCGCGCAGATCGCAGTCTGGATGACGTCCATTGCATAGCGACGCCGCCAGCGATTGAAACACGGCATTGCCGCCCAAGCTGCGCCTGAGGCTGGGCCACCCGCTGGACACCGCGTTGGATGGGGATTTATCTCTCTCTACACGCTGTCGTTCATGAGCACCAATCTGGTCTTCCTCGCGCCGCTGCTGGTCACCTTGCCGCTGAAGATCAACACACTCGTGGGAATCAAGCAGGCACCGAACAGCCTGGCGCTCATCGCCGGCATCGGAGCCCTGGTCGCGCTCTTCGGTAACCCATTCTTCGGGAGGATGAGCGACCGCACCTCGTCGCGGTTAGGGATGCGGCGGCCATGGATGGTCATCGGCTGGATTGGCGGGTCGCTCGGCGTCCTGATTGTCGCGTTGGCACCGTCCGTCCTGGTCGTCCTCGTCGGCTGGTGCACGGCGCAGCTGTTCTACAACGCACTGCTCGCCGCCCAGGTCGCCGTGCTACCGGACCAGGTCCCTGCAGCTCAGCGCGGCCAGGTCTCTGGTGTCCTGGGTATCTGTCTGCCCATCGCGTCAGTGAGTGGCACCTTTCTTGTCAAAGTGTTCACCGGCAATCAGCTCGCCACCTTCCTTGCCCCATGCGCCATTGGTGGGTTTTTCATCCTGCTCTTTGCGGTCGTGATGAAGGATCGCCAACTGTCCAAGGAGGAGAGGCCGGGCTGGTCGTTGCGCGAATTCCTTCGCACGTTTTACGTCACACCGCGGACGAGTCCCGACTTCGTTTGGGCTTTCGCCGGCCGATTCATGTTCGTGCTGGCCTACGCCTTCCTTGTCACCTATCAGGCGTTCTACCTGCTCGACAAGATTGGCAGCGCCAAGGCGGATGTGCCCCAACAGATATTTCTCGGGACACTCGCGCAGGGCGTGGTCATCGTGGCCGCTTCCCTCATCGGCGGGAGGCTCTCCGACCGAATGGGCCGACGCAAGATCTTCGTCTTCACTGGTTCGATTGTCTACGGCGTGGCGCTGTTCGTCACTGCGATCGCCAGCAGCTTCAACGGTTTCCTCGTCGGCATGGCCATTGGCGGACTCGGCTTCGGAATGTTCCTCGCCGTCGACCTCGCCCTCGTGGCTGACGTGCTACCCCACAAAGACAACATCGCAAAGGATCTCGGCGTGTTCAACATCGCCGGCGCTCTACCCTTCTCCATCGCACCAGCGGCGGCGCCGGCCATCCTGGCGATCGGCAGCGGCAGCTACACCGTGCTGTACGCAGTGGCCGGGGCGTGCGCAATTCTCGGTGCCTTGGCCATCCTCCCCGTGAGGGGTGTCCGATGAAGGCTCACGCTACTCCGCACATTGCGTGACCGGAGAGCCCGCGCCCAAACGCACATCGGCGATTTCGTCACCGTCAGAAGCAATCCGCTTGAACCCCTTGAACGTCAGCCACAGGCCCAGGAACGCCTCCCAGATGATCTCGGGGACGGTCGCGACACCCTGCCATATGGAATGTTCTGGGATCGCGCCCAACAGCACGGCTACACCGGAAGCGGCGAGCAACGGACCTCCAACGACTCCGAAGAGTGCCAGGCGGCGTGACGCCAGGCCGGATCGGTACATGAGCCAGCCCAGGATCAGCCCAGTCCCGATTCCGTCGACGAAGCCCGGCCCGAGCAGGGCTGTCCAATTTTTGATGGCGATCAGCGACTTGCCCACGGCGATGAGTGAGCCTGCATCTGCGCCCTCGGCGTGCTGCCGCAGCGTTGCGACCGCAAGGACGCACAGGATGCCGACCAAGATGAAGGTGCACTCAACGAGCCGAGCCGTGACGTAGCCAAGGGCAAGCGCTTCATTCTGGCGCTTGAGCAGCGGGAACAAGACCACGGCGCAGCCGATGTTGGTGATGATGAGGAACATCTCGAAGAACGCACCCAAGAACACGCCTGCGTCCGCGCCGGCACCGGTGATGTAGAGGGGATTGCTGAGTACAGGACCGTAGTCGAGCGCTCCTGCGATCGAGGTGATGAAGGTGAGGATGAACAGCACCCCCACGACAAGCGCGGTTTTTCGCGACGAGGTCATTTTCGACTCCTGCTGAGACTGGATTTGTCGGCGTTTGGTTCTGAGTGCGAACGGCACCCACCCGATCAACCGAGTCGACCGGGTGGGGCGTACTGCTGCGGCGGTCGGTCAGTTGGCGCCGACTGGGTCGAGCTGCGAGGTCACACCGCTCGGGAGGGACCGCGCGGCCAAGGTGCGCTGCATGCGCCAGACGGAGTATCCGAGACCAATCAAGGCAACGCCGGTGGGAACGGCCAGGAGTCTTTCGTACTGAGGGATGACGGCGATGGCAACGGTGGCCACGCTGCCTGCCGCGAGCAGTGCGGCGGCCCATCGCGCGAGCACACGGGCGCGGAACAGTGCGATGCCGAAGATCACGCCGCCGGCGAGGTAGGTCAGAGCGTTGACGAGGATGGCCGCCTTGATCAGCCCGATGTCGCCGGTCACGGTGCCATTCGTCCCCGCAGCGATGGCGTTGTTGACGTAGGTGGGTGAACTGTGTGCGATCGAGGGGAGCACAAAGGCGGCCACGAATTCAATCCCGAACATCGTCAGATAGCCGGCGGCGAACACGAGGTAGCCGACGAGGCCGAGCAGGCCGATCTTCCGCACCTGGCTGAGATAGATACCGGTGATGCCCAAGAGGGCCAATGCGGCCATGAGCACTTTGAGGCTGTCGCGGACGACCACGTTGGTCGTGGTGCTGGAGGCCGCATCGAGGTGCGGGCTGCCAATCTGGACGCCGATGAAAATGAGTCCTGCCATGGCAGCTGCAACGCCGCTGGCGCGGAAGAGGGTGGTCGGTGTGATGGTCATAGCGTTCTCCTTAATTGATGTGTGCGCACCTGTTGATGTGCGACATGGGTACGTCGTGCTGGTTGGGTCAGGAGCGTGGGCTCATATGAAGTCCATCAACCTCCCCCGTCCTGGCTTGGAATGGACGTGAAAGTGATGACCTCGTACCCCCGCAACGCCTCGAGGAGGGGCTGAAAGCTGCCGAGCACCCGGCAGCGCAGTTGGGAGCCCTCGACCTCAACGTCAGTGACGCCCGTGGCTCGCGCAATCTGTCGCGCGGGCGGTCGGCCAACAAAGGTCAGCTCGACTCGCTGGCCGGATAGCTCGTGTGTCATGGCCATCAGGCTGAGCCAGGGGCAGGATGGGGCGAATCGTCAGGATTACGGATTCGATGCGTAGTCGAACAACATCAGCGCCCGGAACTCAGGGGTACATTCGCTGTCAGGATGGCTAGGCCACGTCACGCTTCGGGCAACCTCCCTGCCGAGACGACGAGCTTCGTCGGTCGCCGGCGAGAACTGGCCGAGATCAGGACGAAGCTCGCGACGGCGCGCCTCGTGAGTCTTGTCGGGCCAGGAGGGGTCGGGAAGACCCGACTTGCCCTGCGGTCCGCGGCAGACCTCTCGCGCGGGTTTAACGACGGCGCATGGCTGATCGAGCTGGCCGAGGTTGGCGATGGGGCACTGGTGAGCAACGCTGCGCTTGCGGCGCTCGACCTTCGCGACCAGACGGGGATGGAGCCGCTCGAGATCCTCGTCAACTACCTGCACGAGAAAGCACTGTTGTTGGTGCTCGATAACTGCGAACACGTTCTCGATGCGACTGCTCAGTTGGTCTCCGAGATCCTTCGTTCTGCGCCCAACATCCGCGTGATCGCGACCACACGGGTGCCGCTCCAGATCGGGGGCGAACACGTCGTCCCCGTCACGCCGCTCCAAGTGCCCGCCGGAGACGGAACAGAGATGCTCGCCCGGGTGCGACAAAACGACGCTGTCGTGTTGTTCGCCGAGCGTGCGGCGGCGGCGTCTGGCACCTTCGTCATCACGGACTCGAACCAGGCGGCCGTCGTCGGCCTGTGCCGGCGTCTTGACGGCCTCCCGCTTGCGATTGAGCTCGCGGCGGTGAGAACGCGAGTGCTCAGCGTGGAGCAGATCCTCGATCGGCTGCGAGATCGATTCGCCCTCCTCACCGGAGGGAGTCGCGCCGCACTGCCGCGTCATCAAACACTGCGACTCACCATCGACTGGAGCTACGACCTGCTCTCACCGCTTGAACAGGACCTGTTGCGGCGTCTTTCTGTTTTCGCCGCTCGATTCACAGCCGAGGATGTCGAATCGGTCTGCACCTCCGACGAGTTATCGGCGCCCGACGCAACGGACATCCTTTCATCCCTTGTCGACAAATCGCTGCTCATGCATGAGGACTTCGGAGGACGGCATTGCTATCGACTGCATGAAACGATGCGTGAATACGCCACGCTGAAGCTGCGCGAAGGACACGAACACGGCTCTCTGTCGGAGCGTTGCACCGAGTATTACCGCAGGACGTGTCTATCAATAGAGGACGAGGGGCGGTATCGGCTTCCTGACTGGCTCTCGTGGGTCGAGCTCGAGATCGACAACATACGAGCCGTGCTTCAGCACTGCGTCGCAAGCGGAGACGCTTCGCGAGGGCTGGATATAGCGGCCTCATTGCGTTACTACTGGATCACGCATGGCACCACGGAGAGCATGCGCTGGCTGGACCAACTGCTCCCACTCGGGGAGGCGTCGCCACGCACGCAGGTGCGCGCCCTCTGCCTTCGTGGATGGCTGAGCGTGTTGCAGGGCGACCCTGTCGCCGCTCAGCCGTGGCTCGCTCGCGCGATCGCGACGGCTCGAGAAACGGGACAGCCAACCCAACTGTCGGAGGTCCTCTCGATGGCCGCCAACGCAGAGAACCAGATCGGGAATCCCACAGGTGCCAGCGCCTTTCTGGGTGAGGCCGAAGCAATCACTGCCGGTTTCAGCGACTATGCCGCGACGATGGAGCTCATACAGGGGCGAGCCGTCGATGCGTTCTTTGCAAGCGACATGGACGCCGCCTCGGTGAGGTCCGCGGAGGGCATTCGTCTGAGTCGCCACGCCGGCGACCTCTTTTACCTTGGATCGATGCTTCGCAACCTCGCCACCGTCGATCTGTTGAACGGCGACCTTGATGGGACCAAGGCGTGGGCCAGCGAAGCCCTGCGGGTCGCACGGCAGATCGACGACCGGTTCGCCGAGTTTTACGTTCTGGCGGGATTGAGTTGGCATGCCGCGATCTCCGGCCAGGCACGACTCGCAGCCCGGCTGCTCGGGGCAGCGGAAACCATCGGCGCTGGTACCGGCGCAAAGATCATCGGACCGCATGCGCCATTCCAGACTCAGGCTAAAGAGTCGGCGATAGAAGTCCTGGGGGCGGCGAAGTTCGCGGCCGAGTTTGAGGCGGGCAAACGCTTGGACCGCCAAGCAGCAGTGCGGCTGGCGCTCGGGGAATCTGATCCGAGCGAGGTCGCCGCGTCGATTGGCGTGGACAGCGGGCCTCTCGCCAAGCGGGAAGTCGAGGTTGCGGGGTTGGTGGCGGAAGGTCTGAGCAACAAGCAGATCGCGGCGAGGCTGTTCATTTCCGAGCGGACGGCCGCAACCCACGTGGGTCACATCCTCAACAAGCTTGGCTTCAACTCACGAGCGCAGATCGCCGGCTGGATCTCCTCGAACCCGTGAGCATTGCCAGAACGAATCTTGTGTGAGAGCCCGGTCGCGACGATTGCACGAAGCGACGTCACAGCTCGTTCTGTGCATCTGCGTGTCCTTCCGCTCCGTGACGAACGGCTACACTCCACGTGGCCTCAGGGAGTTGGTGGCATCGCAATTGAATGGCTGGGATCTCCGACCCAGCGCTAAGGGGAGCATGGAAGCTACAAGAATTGTCCGCGTCGTGCTGACAGCGGGGCTGCTTGCCGGCGTGGGCATGGCTCAAAGCCTCGCGGTGGCCGCAGCCAGCAGCGGTGGGAATCACACACGGGTGATCTTCGTATCGCGCCAAGGAACCTCCGCGAATGCAGGGGACTCGTGCGCGACCGCCCGCTACAAGACGATCCAGTCGGCAGTGAATGCCGCCCCGACGTGGGCGACTGTGGTGGTGTGCAGGGGCACGTACACGGAGGACGTCGTTGTGTCCTCGCCGCTGACCCTCAAGGGCCGCGACGCCACAATCAAAGGCACCGCGACCACGGCATTCCTGTGCGATCAACTAGGACCGATGGGTCCGGGCGTGGCTCCGTGCCTCGCCGGAGTGACCATCAGGAGCTCGCACGTTTCGATTGAGGGCTTCACGGTGACGGGCGCGATCGGTGAGGGTATTCTCGCCACTGGCACCCTCGCGGGCGGCTCGATCGGCGACGTGAGCATCGAGAACAACAGGGTCGTTGGTAACAATCTCGGGGGAATCCCCCCGAGCACGACCTCGCCGTACCCGCAGTGCGCTGCACAGGGGCAGATCCCGGGTGACTGCGGCGAGGGCATCCACCTCATGGGCGTTGCCCATTCCGTGGTCGCCGGCAACCACGTCAGCGCCAACGAGGGCGGCGTCCTCCTCACTGACGAATTTGGGCCGACGCACGGCAATCTCGTCGAAGACAACATGATCACGGCGAACCCATTCGACTGCGGGGTGACCGCCCCTGGACACAACCCGTTCGCGCTGGACGCCAGCGGCAATCCGCAGCCCCTCATCGCCGGCGTGTACGGCAACGTTATCCGGGGCAATCGCATCACAAACAACGGCTTGCTGGGAGAGGGCGCGGGCGTTCTCTTCGCCAATGCAGGGCCGGGAACGGCCTCCTACAACAACCTTGTCGAAGGCAACTACATCGCCGGCAATCAGCTATCGGGTGTGACGATGCATGCGCACACACTTCCGCCCGGACTGTTCGAGGATCTGAGCGGCAACCGCATCATCGACAACACGATCGGCCGTAACAACGTCGGCAGCCCGGCGATCCCCGGCGATCCGCTTGATGGACCGCCCGCGCAGGACTTTCTGACCACCGGCATTCTGGTGTTCTCAGGGACGGTGCCAGTGCACGTGACGATCAGTGGCAACAAGATTTCCGACGACCACTACGGCGTGTGGCTCGGGATCAACGGCAACGTCACGGTGTCGCGGAGCGACAACTCATTTCAGGACGTCGCGAAGCACTTCTTCACCTTCAGCTGAGCAGTTCGCCACAGACGTGACCACTCGACCCTCGCCGGGCCGTCCGGCGGGGGTCGACGATCACCTGTCTCGGTGGCGAGAAGCGCACGCCGTCCCCAGCCGCCGCCGCTGCGCGGCCGGCGCCGTGCAGAAGGTTTGACTGCCGGTGCTTGCGGGGCCGGGGCGGGCTCGTGAGATGAGCCTCACCACCTGCTTTTCGTCTCGACACTAGTGGTCGGACGCACGACAATACGAGTCATGGCGAACCCCGTTTACGACGCCGTCCGTACTGTATTGGCCGTACGCGACTTTCAGGACCGGCCGCTGCCTGAGGGCCTGTTGGACCGAATTGCAGAGTCCGCGCACCTGACCGCCAGCGCGGGCAATCGCCAGCCGTGGCACTTCGTGGTGGTCACGAGCCCGGAGCACCTGGCGGAGCTCGGCCGGCTCGTGACAACAGGGCCATACATCGCGAACGCGGCCGCGGCCATCGTGGTCGCTTACGAGAATTCCACACCGCTGGCGGTTTCGGATGCCAGCCGGGCGATCCAGTCGATGATCTTGACCGCCTGGGCCGAAGGCGTCGGCTCGAACTGGGCGGGCTTCGCCCGCGGTCTCGACGGCGTTCGCGACTTCTTCGGGTTGCCCGACAGCGTCGACGTGCTGGCGGTCGTCCCGTTCGGCTACCCGAAGCGCAAGCTCGGCCTTGGGAAGAAGCAGCGCAAACCGCTCGGAGAAGTCGTATCGGACGAGCACTTTGGGACGCCGTGGAACGGCTAGAAGCCGCCTGACGGAAGGCAGAATTTCTCATTGGTGAGAAGCGAGTCAGGACGTTAGGCATGCGACATTGCAACCGGCTCCTTTGAGGACCAACGTCTGGTGTCGACGGTGACCACTGGCCCTGGCAACTCGCAGCGCGAGGTGTCACGGTGAGCACGAGGCCACCATGGACACCGCAGTCAACGCCATCGACCTGTACTGGATACCGTTAGGTGCGGGCGGACGATTCGTTCGCTTCAACGGAACAGCCTTCGAGGCGATCACTGCCCTCATCCAGGGCCGCCCACGATGTGATTTGTACCACTCAGCCCTTGTGGTCACGACTCCCGAATGCCAGTTCGCCATCGAGCAGACGCCTGTTCTGAATTCTTGCGGCTCAGAGCGCGGGGTCGTCAGCGAAGGCCCGGTGGGTGCCAGGTGGGCAGGTCGATTCCGGCTTTTTCGCTACGAGATCCGGCGTTGGCCGCACGGCGTGATCCCCGACGCCGGCTACGCGGTCGCGAGCCCAGTACGAGTGTCCACCGACAGTAGCGTTGCCCGTCGGCTGCTCGACCTAGTCCCATGCGTTCCGGCACTGACGTGGGGCCGCGATGAACTCGGTGCGGGCGATATGTGGAACTCCAACTCCGTCATTTCCTGGCTACTCGACGGTTCCGGTATTAACGCAGAGCAAATCGCGCCTCCACGGGGCGGGCGTGCACCAGGCTGGGCGGCAGGACTCGCCGCTGCCCGCCGCATCTTATTGCCAGTGGGAGCGCAATTGTCATGAACCACCGAGATGAAACGTCAGTCGCCAGGGGATCGGCGTTCGTGCTAGCAGCGTTCCTGACGCTGCACGGCGTCGTTCACCTGTTCGGCTTCACGGCAACGTGGCACATCGGAACAGGAACCCTCGTGGCCGACGCGCCGACCTTGGTATCGGTGGGGCCAGGCAGCAGCGCGGCTCATGTTTTAGGCTTGCTCTGGCTGGTCGTTGGCGTGGCGTTTATTGTGTCCGCGCTCATGCTCGTCTTGCACCGAGCGACCTGGCGTCGGTGGGTAGCCGTAGCGGCACTCTTGTCGCTGGTTCTTTGCATTCTGTGGTGGAGAGATGCGCCGGCCGGAGCCGTCATCGATGCTCTGCTTCTTGCCGGTGTCGCGCTCCAGCGCAACAGGGGCCGCGGACATCATGGGCGCGGCACATCGACCGCCATCCCCTACGGAGCCGGTTCGGGGCGAACCCGAGCGGGCCGCGACGGCCTGGTGATTACCGAGATATAAGGAGACTGCGCATAGGCCAAATGCACGCTGGGGTGCGCGTACCATTGCCGGTCGAAGCCATGGAACGCTATGTCATCCGAGGGGGTCGCGAGGGGTACGACCGTCTCCTGCTGCTGGCGAAGGATCGTTGGCCGGACACATCAGCCTTTCTCCAACGGGCCGGGGTTGGAGCAGGCCTGCGATGCGTCGATCTCGGATGCGGCAGCGGTGAGGTCACCCTCGAGTTGGCCCAACTCGTCGGCGTCGACGGACGCGCCGTGGGTGTGGACACGGACTCCGTCAAGCTTGAGCTGGCAAGTGCGGCCGCTCTGCGGCGTGGTGTCAGCAACGCCGCATTCCGCGTCATGAATCTCAACGAGTGGGATGAACCCTGCACGTACGACGTCGTGTTCTCCAGAGCGGTTCTACACCACCTCCTGCGGCCCGTTGACCTTCTGCGGCGGATGTGGGCCGCAGTCCGCGCGGGCGGGGTCATCGCCGTCGAGGACGCGGACTTCGAAGGTTGGTGCTGTCATCCGTCCAACGATGCGTTCGAGTTCTTCCGCCGCACCTATCACCAGGTCGTCGAGCGTTCGGGCGGAGACGACACGTTTGGCCGGAAGCTCTACGCAAGCTTCATCGAAGCCGGCATTCCAACACCGGAAGTCACCGTCGTCCAGCCGGTGTATCTCAGTGGCGATGCGAAGTGGCTTCCTTGGACGACCGTCGCGGCCACTGCAGACGTCATCGTCTCCGAAGGCGTCGCCTCTTCCGATGAGGTGCAGGCTGCGCTCGCGAGCCTGGCTGCGTTCACTGAGGACCCTGGCACCCTGATATCGGGACCTCGGCTCTTCCAGGTCTGGGCGCGGCGATGATCACTGCGCCGGAATGCCGACGATCTCGGGCGCCGAGGCTTGGGCGCCAACCACATACGCCCGGACCGGGAATGTCGCGCCGCCCACCCAAGCGATCGGGACCGCATGGAGGCGCCCACCCGGGTTGAGCGACACAAGGTTGGTCATGTGCTCACAAACGGGGATACCTGCGCCGAGCAGGGTCGTGTGTGCGGGTCGAGCCAGGTCGGCGATGTCGTCGATATTCAGCGAGTCGATCCCGACGAAAGCGACGCCGGCGGCGACCAGGAGCTTGCACGCGTCCTCAGTCAAGAAGGGGTTGGCGACGAAGTAGGCGTCAGACCCCCAATGACGGGAGAAATCTGTGCGGACAAGGAGCGCCTTGCCGCGCAGGTCGCCTGCGGGTACCGTCTCCGGTCCGATCGCGCGCCCGGCGACGGTGGCGTCAACGACGACGACCGGCAGATCCGCGAGGCAGGCCAGCGAGAGCCCGGCAAGGTCGACTCCGTCACGAAACCGGTGCCTGGGTGCATCGACGTAGGTCCCCGTGTTTCCGCACAAATGCAGCGACGCGATCAGAAACTCCGATTTGCCCTCGTACCGCGACGCATCGTAGTTATTGAGGATCTCGACATGAGGAGTGGGCAGTGGCCGGTAGGTCTCCATGCCTTCAACGATCGGGTGGCTGATATCGGTGAGCGACGCCATCCTCATGCTCCTTTCTTCAAGCCCGGGCTACTCACGCGGCAGAGGGTGTCGTTCACCCTCGAGATCATTCGCACCTGAGCGGCATTCTAGGTCGCCTTACGGGGATGGCGGCGCTTGACAAACTCGCCGCATACGTCGAGTCCCAACGCGCCCACCCGGCGACCGCTAAGCGCGATATCGGTGATCGAGCCGCTGCCCACGCGCACCGCGAGGTACTCGCGTCAGTGCGTCAGCGCGCCTCGAGGATTGCCTTGAGGCGCGCCAGATCCTTGCGATTGGCGCGTCGCATCGCGGTCGCCATGAACGGCGCCACGAGCCTCGAAAATCCTGCGGGTTGACCGCGATTCCGAAGTGTCATCGCGGTGCCGCCACTCGGCGTACCAGTCCATGAGTACGTAGTTTCCATCGGAAAGGGACCATCCGCTGTGCGCTGCACGAAGCGTTCGCCAGGGATCATTTCGCTGACCTCGTACGTATAAGCCAGCCGACGGCCGAGGAAGCGCGCCACGAAGTCGATGCGCGATCCAACCGCGAGCGGCGCGGGGGTCCTCCATTCGACGGATTTGATGTTCGTGTACCAAGCAGTCGCGTTGTCGGGGTCGGCCGCGTACGCGGCGACCTCGGATCGCGGACGTTCGATGTCGATCTGCGTTTGAACGTCGACCATCGGCGCCGTCGTCAGCTTGAGGTTGGGAAGAACGGCTGCGGCTCGCCGGTCGCGACGAACTTCGTCAGTCGGTCGAGAATCAGGGCCCATGTCTCGGCCGTGTGTCCGAGGTCCACCTCCGAGTAGCCATCCTCGAAGCCGTAGTGCCGGAAGAGCACAGACGTTGCACCCCCGCGCGTTGGTTGCCCGAGCTCCCACTCCCAACTCGAGCCCACCCAGAAGGGGAATCCGGAGCGCACCCGCATCCTTACGAGCGCATTCGGTTCTGCAGTGACGTCGGTCTCCAAGTTCACGGGGACCCCCGGGAAGCCGAACCTTGCCCGGTCGGCGGATACGTTGCAATCGGCCGTCCAGAATGCGCGTTGGCCGTCGGTTGTGGAGAGGATCCGAAAGACGTGCTCAACCGCGCCGGCAACCTCGGTGGCAAGGATGATGCTCATGGGCTCGATTCCTCCAACCGGTGTCGAATCTATTTAAGTACAGGCTACAATACTTACCACGACGGACGCAAAGGAGCAATTCAGCCCAGTGGAAGCCCTGCAAGTGATCGCCGAGCCGCGGCGGCTGCGGATTCTTGAGCTGGTCTGGGATCGCGAGCTCGCCGCCGGCGACATCGCCGGCGAGTTCGACGTGACCTGGCCCGCAGTGAGTCAGCATCTTCGCGTGCTGAAAACGGCTGGCTTCGTCACCGAACGTCGCGTGGGGACGAGCCGGCTCTATCGCGCGGATCAACGTGCACTCGGACCTCTCCGCGCGGTCGTCGAAGATCACTGGCGCGGCACCCTCGCACGGCTCAAGGAACTCGCCGAGTCCGAGCAGCTACGTAGAGCGAGCCCATGAGCGAGGTCGTGGAGGTGAGCGTCCATATCGCTGCGCCGCGAGAAAGGGTGTTCGAGTACTTCGTCGACCCACAGCAGTACGTCTCGTGGATGGGCAGCGACGCGACGATACAGCCCGTGTCCGGTGGCATATACCGGGTGCGCATACGCGATGGCGTGGAAGCCCGCGGTCGGTTTGTGGCGATCGACCCACCTCACCGTGTCGAGTTCACCTGGGGCTGGACGGTTGACAACGAGGTGCCGCCGGGATCGACGCGAGTCGTTGTCACGCTGACGGAAGAGAACGGCGGAACGCGCGTGGTGCTGCATCACCACGGCCTGCCGTCGGAGCGGCAGCGCGAGCACCATCGCGACGGCTGGGTGCGGTACCTCGATCGGCTCGTGGCCCGCACTGGCGGCCAGGACCCTGGAGCGGATTTGCAGGCCTGAGCACAACGCGCAAGCTGCAACTGTTGCACGCGGTCTTCAACCAGTCGACCGGTGCAGTGCTCTACAGCGACAACGTCGGATTCTGCTGGAGCGCCGTGGTGTCACACGGATTCGTCTGCGCGCCCTGCACCGGGGGGAGACCGTCTGGGGCCTCTGACGGCATCGCGCCAGGGACGTCCCGCGCGTTCGTTCAGCGCACCTCAACGATGACGACTCGACGGGCCCCGCCAGGACTGTCGAAACTTACCTCGTCGCCGGCGCGATGACCGGAGATTGCGGATCCCAATGGAGAGTCCAACGAGATCCGCTGACGGGCGATGTCCGCCTCAGCCGGCACGACGATGGTGTACTCGGAATCGCCGAATTCATCTCGAACAACGACAGTCGCGCCAAAGCCGACGGTGCCGTCGTATGCCGCCGCCTCAACCACGACGGCGTGGCGCAGCATCCCTTCGATCGTTTGCACGCGCCCGTCGAGCAGTCCGAGCTCACGCCGGGCATCGTGATACGCGAAGTTCTCGCGCAGATCCCCTTCGGCGCGTGCGGTCGCGACTCGTTGGACGATTTCAGGACGCTTGGTGTCAATGAGTTCACGCATTTCGGCGATGAGCGCGGCCTGTCCTTCTGCCGTCAGGAGGACTTCTTTACCGACTGACATGGATGATCTCCGGGATTCGGGAACGCAAATTCGGGAAGTCGTCAGTGTGCCATGGCCTCGGTTCTCACCGACCTTGACACAGGCCGATGGTGCGTCTACCCTTACCGTAAGTGAACGCTAACGGGGACGCCATGGCCGCACTCGGCGACGCGACGCGACGCGCAATCTTCGAGCGCTTGGTCGACGGGCCGCTGTCGGTTGGCGCCATCGCGGAGGGCATGCCCGTCAGCCGGCCGGCGGTATCGCAGCACCTCAAAGTACTCAAGCGCGCGGGGCTAGTGAATGACCGCGCAGTGGCCAACCGGCGCCTCTACAGCCTCGATCCGCGCGGTCTCGCTGGAATCCGCGCGTATTTCGACCAGTTCTGGAACCAAGCGCTCGGCGCATTCAAAACGGCAATCGAACAAACGGAGGAGCAACCATGACGACGCAGGCAGCCGACACGACAGTCCGGGCAATGGTGATGGTGGACGCACCGGTGGAGCGTGCTTTCTCGGTGTTCACCGAGGGCATGGGAACCTGGTGGCCGTCGACCCACCACATCGCGCAGGACGTGATCGAAATGGTGTTCGAGCCGCGGGTCGGCGGGAACATTTACGACCGCACGGCGGACGGCACGCAGATTCGCTGGGCTCGCGTGCTCGCCTATGACCCGCCGAGTTCGCTCGTCTTCAGCTGGGACATCACCTCCCAGTTCGGCATCGAGACCGATCCCGAGAAGACGAGCGAGGTGGCCGTGACGTTCACCGCAGAGGGTCCGAAGCGCACGCGTGTCGTGCTCGAACACAGCAAGCTGGACGCGCACGGCGAGGGCTGGGAGCAGCATCGCGACGCGGTCGGTAGTCTGGATGGGTGGCAGGTCGGGTTGGACGCTTTCGCCAAGGCTGCAGTCGGGTAACGCAGCTGGGCTACTGCGCAGGCCTCTCCATCAACGTGATGGGGGGGCATGTGCCCGCCTGCGCGACTCCGGTGACGTCGAATCCGTGACGCTTGTAGAACGTGAGCGTCCTGGGATTGGGGGTTTCGAGGTACGCGGGCAGATGGTTGGCGTCGACGACCTCGAGACACGCCTGCATCAACTGACCGCCGAGTCCCCTTCCCTGCTCCGCGCTGTTGACGCCAAACCAGGGCAAGTACCAATGCGGATACGTCGGATGGGCGGCACCCATCTGCTCGACGACCGCGAACGTGTCGGCGTGCTTTGCGGGTGCAACAGTGTCGATGAGCACGGATGCGACGGCGTCGCCGTCCGGTTCCGCGCCGGGGGGCAGCCACAGCGCGACCGCGGAGAAATCACCGAGACCCCAGACCGTCTGTTCGTCGAACGCTTTGCCGCCGAACGCCGCAAGGAACTCCGGGAAATGCGTCAGATATTCTGCACCTCCGGATAGAGCCAGCGCTCGACCGGGTCGTCGGTGAACGCGGAGACCAGGGTGGCCAGCGCCCGCGTAGTGTTGCGCTTAGCGACGCGCGCGAAGGGGAGGGCGCTCATGTTCCTGACTGTACCCCGCGGCGTTCATGACCCCGCGATCTGCGTGACCGGCGCGTCGAGTCCGGTCACGCGAAGGATCTCCGCCTCGCCGAGCGTGTCATGTTCAAGGAGGGCATGGACCAGCGCGTCGAGCTTGTCGCGGTTGGCAGTCAGCAGCGACACCGCTTGACGCAAGCACTCCTCACTGATACGCCGTATCTCCTCATCAATCAGCGCGGCCGTCGCCTCGCTGTAGGGATGGGCGAACGTCGCCATCTGGTTCGCGTTGTCACCGTCGTCGGACAGGCTGAGCACACCAACCTTGGGGCTCATGCCCCAGCGCACCACCATCTGTCGCGCGATCCCCGTGACGATGCGCAGATCGCTCTCCGCGCCGGTGGTGACCACCCCGTACACCAATTCCTCCGCAGCTCTTCCGCCGAGCGCTCCGGTAATCCGGCCGCGCAGGTAGTCCTCGCCATAGTTGAATCGATCGTCGACAGGGCTCTGCGTTGTGGCGCCGAGCGACTGACCACGGGGGATGATCGAGACACGCCGGACTGGATCGGCTCCCGGCTGCAGCAGGCCGAGGAGCGCGTGGCCGGACTCGTGATACGCAATCCGTTCGCGATCCGCCGGCGAGATCGACAGCTTGCGCTCGGAGCCGAGCTCGACCTTCTCGAGCGCGTCGCTGAAGTCGGCTTGCGTGACCGTCGATGCGTCTCGCCTCGCGGCCGCCAGCGCAGCTTCGTTCGCGAGATTGCGCAGATCGGCCCCCACCATTCCAGCGGTGAGCGAAGCGATCACGTTCAACTCGACATCTGGTCCGAGCGGAATGTGTCGTGTGTGGATGCCGAGAATCGCCAGGCGCCCACGCCGGTCGGGGAAGGGGACCGTCACGCGGCGATCGAAGCGGCCGGGACGAAGCAACGCGGAGTCGAGGACATCGGCACGGTTGGTCGCTGCCAGAACGATGACGCCCCCGTGGGGATCGAACCCGTCCATCTCCGTGAGAATCTGATTGAGGGTCTGCTCCTGCTCCTCGTTCCCTCCCAGTCGCGCGGAAGCGGAGCGCGATCGGCCGACAGCGTCGAGCTCGTCGATGAACACGATCGCGGGAGCGGCGGCGCGGGCCTTTTGGAAGAGATCGCGTACTCGCGAGGCACCGACCCCAACGATTGCCTCGATGAATTCAGACGCGGAGATGGAGAAGAACGGCACTCCCGCCTCCCCCGCGACCGCCCGGGCGAGCAGCGTCTTGCCGGTACCCGGTGCGCCGATGAGGAGCACACCCTTCGGGACCGTCCCACCGAGGCGCTGATACTTCTCGGGCTTCTTGAGAAAGTCCACCACCTCGACCAATTCGGCCTTGACCTCGTCGATGCCCGCCACATCGGCGAAGGTCGTCTCGGGATGCTCGGCGTCGAACAGGCGCGCGCTGCTCTGGCCAAATCGACCCAGCAGCCCACCGGATTTGCCACCGGCGAGTGCGCTCGCACTCCGGCGCATCAGGTAGATGAACCCGACGACAATCAGCAACGTCGGTCCAAAGAACAAGAGGATCGTCTCCCACAGCGGAGTGGGTGGGTTCGGCGGCTCAGCCAGAATGCTCACCTTGTTTTTGATGAGCGCAGCCTCGAGGTCGTCACTGGCGAATGAAGGGCGTTCCGTCGAGAAATTTTTCGCGCTCGGCTGTCCCGATCCGGCGCTGACTGCGGTCCGCGCGGTGCCGATAATTGAGCTGCCGGTAGCGGTCACGTTGGCCACATTGCCGGCGTCGACCTGCGTGAGAAAAACGTTGTACGGAATGGTCACCGAGGCGGGCGTGCTGGCGGCCTGGATGATGCTGCTCACGATGATGTTGAGCAGGAGCAGGCCGCCGATGAGCCACCAAAAGCGTCGCCAGCGCATCGGGTTGTAGCCGGGCGCGCCGGTGGGATTCGGGGCGGCCGGCTTCCGCTTCACAGGTGCGGTATTGGACGAACTCGGCACGCGCCAAGCCTAGCGGAGGCAGAGGCGGGTCACGCTTCGAACCAGGTCGCCAGCGCGTCGCGCAATCCGGTATCGGCGCCGTCTCCCACCCAGGCAACGTATCCGTCGGGCCGAATCAACACGGCTGTGGGCGCAGTGACCTTCCCCAGTGCCGGAAGCTCCCACACACCACCGTATCCGGCGTCGATCATCTGGACCCGATTCGCCTGTGGAGTGATGCCTATACCGCCGGGCTGACCAAGGTTGAGGAGCACCGGCCGGGCGTCGTGCAGGAGGCTGAATACCCTCATCGGGCCGTCGGCGGTGACCAGGTCGAGATCGGGCATGCGGCGTCCGAGCAGCGGGTG
>JBEPVD010000043.1:0-25862 GCA_041691155.1 Candidatus Dormiibacterota bacterium
CCCCAACAACCCCCGGGCGCCCGGCGGGGTGCCGGGGGTTAATCAGGACGTTGGCGGGGGCGGGGGGGTTCGGGGGGGGGGGGGGCGGGCCCCGGGGGGGGCCGCGCCGCTGCCTCCCCGTTAGGGGTCGGGAGTCGACCCAGTCTTCGTGTATTCATCCGATCGTAACGGAACGTCAACGATGCGTCCCGCACATCCAGCGGCCCCGGACCGCTGTGCCAGAATCGCCTCGGGTGAATACGGAACGACGACCGCCAACGTTTCTCATTGGCGCTGCTCGCTCTGGCACCAGTCTTCTGTACAAGGGGCTGTGCCTCCATCCTGACGCAGCCTATTTCAACAACTATCTGCGCAGGCTTCCGAACCATCCCTCGGTGAGCGTGACCAACCGCATCGCGCGCTGGACCCCTGAGCATCGGCGGCACGCATGGTTCACCGGCTCCAACGCGTATGTGTACTCGGGCGCGCGCAAACTGCGTGACCGCCTGTATCCGATGCCGGTCGAGGGCGAACCGGTGTACGCGGCCTGTGGCATTCCCGACAGCGTCACCAGCGAGACGGTGAGCATGAGCGCGGCGCGTGAGCTGCGGCGCGCCGTCGCCGGGACGACCCGCTGGGGAGGCGGCGTCCATTTCATCAACAAGCGGATCGCGAACGTTCGTCGCATTCCGCTTCTCGCCGCTGCGTTCCCCAACGCGCGCTTCATCGACATCACCCGCGACGGCCGCGCCGTCGCTGTCTCCCTGTCGCGCGTCGACTGGTGGGAGACGAGCGTTGTGTGGTGGTACGGTGGCACGCCCAAGGCGTGGCGAGACGACGGGCGCGATCCCTGGGAACTGTGCGCCCGCAACTGGGTTGAGGAGGTTCGAGCCATCGACTCCGGCATCGGCGAGGTCAACCCTCAGCAGGTGCTGCGCTTGACCTATGAGGAGTTCACCGCCGAGCCCGTGCTGACGATCCAGCGCGTCGCGGAGTTTGCCGGCCTTGCCGACGACGCCGCGTGGCGCCGCGACATCGAGCGCATCCAGTTCAGAAACCGGAACGACTCGTGGAAGACGGGGCTCCCGCCGGAGGTCGTCACCACCATCGAGGAAGTGCAGGCAGGCGAGCTGAGCAAGCGTGGCTACGCCTGACGCCGGGGGCGCAGCTCGATTCGTCTTCGTCCTCGGTACCGGTCGATGTGGTTCGACCCTCGTTGAAGAGGTGCTCTGCCGACACGCGTCGGTCGGGTTCGTCTCGAATCTCGAGGATCGCTTCAGCCTCCCAGTGAGCGCCGGCCGCTGGAACGGTCAGCTGTACCGCCGCCTTCCGGCCGCAGTGACCCAGAAGTCACGAATTCGCTATGCACCGTCGGAGGCCTATCGAGCGTTGTCCCGCGAGGTGTCGCCGCTGCTGGCTTCGCCGCTCCGCGACCTGCATTCCGACGACGTCACGCCCTGGCTCGAGCGTCGCTTCCGCGCATTCTTCGATTCGCGTGCGCAAGCGCAGGGCACCGGGGCGTTCCTGCACAAGTTCACCGGATGGCCGCGTGCGGGTTTCATTCGCGGCGTGTACCCGAACGCACGATTCATCCATGTCGTTCGCGACGGTCGCGCCGTCGCGAACTCGTGGCTGCAGATGCCCTGGTGGCTCGGGTTCGAAGGTCCGGATCACTGGCAGTGGGGCCCCTTGCCGCCCGATCTCGCAGCTGAGTGGGAGGAGTCGGGGCGCTCGTTCGTCGTGCTTGCAGGCCTCCTCTGGAAGACGCTCATCGATGCCTTCGAGACCGCGCGCGCGGCGATCCCTGCCGCCGATTGGCTCGAGATTCGCTACGAGGACGTGGCCGCGAAACCGCGCGAAGCCTTTGCGGCAATGCTCAAGTTCTGCGAGCTTCCGTGGGACGCGGAGTTCGAGCGCGGCTTCAGCCGCCACACGTTTACCGCCTCGCGATCAGACGCTTTTCGCCGGGATCTCGAAACCTCGGATGTCGACCGGCTCAGCCGGATCCTCGCGAGCGAGCTCGCCTCGCGCGGCTACGACTGATCAGTACGAGCCGCGTGCGGTGAGCAACGCGGGAATCGTCTTGGCGAGGATGTACAGATCCATGGTCATCGACCAGTTCTCGACGTAGAAGAGGTCGTAGCGCACGTAGTCCTCGAAGACCAGGTCGTGGCGACCGTTCACCTGCCAGAGCCCGGTCACACCCGGCTTGACGCGGAGGCGGCCGCGCTGTGACTCGGCGTAGCGCAAGGTCTCCTCAGGAAGCGCTGGTCGCGGTCCAACCAGGCTCATCTCGCCACTCAACACGTTGAACAGCTGCGGCAACTCGTCGAGCGATGTCTTGCGGAGGAAACGTCCCACACGGGTCACCCGCGGATCGCGACGCATCTTGAAGAGCAGGCCGTCGGCTTCGTTGTCCAGGCTCCCGCGCTGCTCATGCGCGCCGACAACCATGGTGCGGAACTTCAGGATGGTGAACTCGCGCTCCTGAGCCCCAACGCGCTTCTGCCTGAACAGCACGGGCCCGGGGCTGCTCACCTTGATGGCGAGCGCGATGATCAGCATCAGCGGTGCCGCAACGATCATCGCGACCGACGTCACCGAGAGGTCGAGCGTTCGCTTCAGGAGGCGCTGACGGCGGGAGAAGCGATGGCGGCGGAGCGAGAACAGCGCCATCCCGTCGATCGGTTCAAGAATCACCCGCGCCGCGCCGAGGTTGGCGAGTCCGGGCGACACACGAACGCTGATGTCGGCGGGGAGCGTTGAGTCGATCATCTGCAGCGTCGTTCCGCCGGCGGCGCTGCCCGAGATGATCACCGACTGCACCGCATGCTCCAGGCTGATCTGCGCGATGTCCTCCACGGTGCCGAAGACGGGGAGTCCGTCCATCACCGAGAGACCGGACTGAGTCACTTCAACGAACCCGCAGACGCGGTATCCCATCCAGGGTCGGCGTTGCAGTGTCCGAGCCAGTGCGCGCGCCTCGTCGTTGGTACCGGCGATGAGCGTGATCTGGCTCGTGACCGCGTGGGCATTGAGCGAATGGCCGAGGCGGCGGGTCAGCAGCCTGCCGCCCGTGATCGTCACCAGCGCGATGACCAGGAGCACCGGGATGAAGTCGCGCCCAGTCTTGAGTTGGGCCGCGAAGATCGCCAGCACCACGAGCAGCACCGAGATGGCAACCGCGTTGAAGAGGCGCTGCATTTCCGCTGTCGCGTGGGTTGGGCGGCGCAGATCGTACAGACCGTAGATCGCGAAGACGACCGGCCAGACAGCCACCGTGGCGTAGATCGGGGCGCTCAACGACAAGGTCTGTCCGTCATCGTGGACCAGGGTCCTTGCGAGGATATAGGCGGCCACGAC
Organism: Candidatus Dormiibacterota bacterium; assembly: GCA_041691155.1. GTDB lineage: Bacteria > Chloroflexota > Dormibacteria > Aeolococcales > Aeolococcaceae > Palsa-851. Next base: position 3,343 of record JBEPVD010000043.1, read on the forward strand.
CGCGACGAGATCGACCGCGAAGGTCAGCGCCGCGAGGGCCAGCGGCCAGTGCCGGCGACCAGATTGCCTGGCTACGGGCGCAGGCGCGACCGAAAGCCGCGAGGACCCGCCGACCAGTTCGGCGCCTTCGACCTCGTCACTGCTCCAGCCACCCTCCTGGGTGATCCCTGATGGCAGTTGATCCTCTGCAAGCTCCACGACCGCTCTCCCCTGTCGCAACAGCGATGCCCCGAAAACGGGTCCCCCAGGCAGTCCCGCACCGCCCCCCCGAATTCCGTTCCTGGGTGATGATTCTAACGACGCGCCTGACGCGGCGTCAAATGACGCTCTTGACTGGCTTGACGTGATCGTACAGGTCCTACGACCAAGTGTCAAAGACTAGCTTTCGATGAGTTTGGTGCGATCCACGTCTTTGACTTTCCTGGCCCCGTCCGTCATGATTGCGATCGGACTGCCAGCCTTGGAAGGGGTCGGCCAAGCTGATGGCAGCCACCCGTCTCGCAGTCCAGCAGGGAGTAAGAATGGGCGTTCACGGGGGACTCATGGACCGGTCACTGTCTCGATTCTCGGTCGTTGCGGTTGGTGCGCTTGCGGTGGGCTCGTTGCTCGCTGGATGCGCGTCCTCGGGCGTCGCGGGACCGGCGGTGATCGTTCCTCCGGTTGTCAACCCGGCGGCTCCGACGCCTGGCGCCCAGAACCTTCTGGCGGGCCTGCAGCAAGAGATCACCAACGAGCTCAATGCAGTCAACCTGACGCAGAGCGACAGCGAGCCGGCAACCGTGCTGATTGAGCTCAACGCACTCACGAGCAAGTCGGGTGCCACTCAAGCCGAGGCCTTTACCAGCTTGATCAACACGGGCTCGAACCAGATCGCGAAGCGCGAACGAATCATCAATGCACTGATCTCGGATGTCGAGACCAAAAGCACGAGCACCGGGTTTCTATATGGAGTGACCGTCAATGGCGTCAGCCTGTCGCACTCGCTGATCGCCCTCCTCGAAGGCGTCGACGGCCACCTCCAGGCCATCGCGAGCCGCATTACGACGGACACGCTCGTCGACCAGCTGCGCGGCGACATCATCAGCATCGGCGCCTCGACACGCGTCTACGGTCTGATCGAGCCGATGATCCATCTGGCGCTCGCAGGTGGTGCCGAACTCAACGCGTTGAATCTGTTGCTCACGCATGCAGGGAATATGAGCGCCAAGATCCAGGCTCATCCTGGACGTCCGGAGGCAGTACAGGCAGCTCCGATCCTCGCCGATCTCTACAACCAGATCTCAAGAGCCAACGCGGTGGCCAAACCTTCCATTGAGGCGGTTCTGGCTCTCACGGCGAGCGGTTTTCCGGGCAACCTGTCCACGGTCAGGCTTGCTCGCGCGGACCTCGTCCAGCTCAAGTCGCCGCTCGGCGCGCTGAACACTGGGCTTGGAGAACTGACACAGCTTTACGCGATTCTTGGCATCGGCAACTGACGATGCCGCGATGACGAGGGGCAATACGTCACGGAGTCGGCGGGTATGAACAGACAGACGGCATTGCCGCTGAAGCGGATTGGCGGCCTGTCCGCTCTGGCGGGAACGGCGATGCTGGGTCTCGCAGTCCTGACCTCACAGGCTGCCGTCGCTGGTGGGAATCCCAATTTCGAGGGGATCCTTTCCGCCGCGCAGCCGACAGGCTTCATGAGCAGTCCCGACGCCTATGACGCGTCGAGCGGGCCCGTGACGGTGGATTTCAACGACGTGGTCACCAACCTCACCGCAACCTCGCAGACGGTCGCGCTCAACTTCTCCGCGCATCACATCCTCACCTACAACGGGGTTGACGTATCCGACGGCCAGCCGGGCCAGCCGGGGATCGCATTCAACGGTCCGGGCGGCACCACGCAGGCGCTCATGCCGGGAACGCAGGCGTTCACCGATACGTGGACTCCGAGCGGCACGATGACGCTTGCGCTCACCTACGCATTCGTTGCGTGCGGGTATTACCAGATCGACGTCTGGGCACCAGTCACCGGCAGTCAGGGCGGTCGAGATCGCGCCACGCTCGCATCGGGATTCATCCGCGTGCTTGGTTGCGATGTGACACCGACGCCAACGCCGACGCCAACCCCTACGCCAACCCCGACACCCACCCCAACACCCACGCCGTCACCGACTGGTGGAGTAGGTGGAGCAACCGCGACGCCGACGCCGGTGGGCGGTGTTCAGGGCATCACGTCACCTGGCACTGGAGCCGGAGGCGGACTGATTTCGCTCGGGGTAGTGCTTTTGATCGCGGGTGCAGGTATGCTGGTTGTGGGGGTGCGCGGGCGGCGCATCGACATCTGAGAGAAGGGGTTTAGGGAAAAGATGGAAATTCGCGACTACCTGCGGGCAATCCGCCGCATTCTGTGGCTCGTGATCGCCATTCCGATCATCGCCGCACTGGCCGTCGGTGGCTTCATTGAGGAGCAGCCTTCGGTGTACGAGGCACAGGCCACTGCCATCGTGCCATCGAACACAGCCGGCGGCATCTCGCAGAGTGCCGCGTCTCAGTACGTGAGCACGTACAAAGATGTGCTCGTATCTCAGACAGTCGTGAATGCAGTGGCACAGGCTGGTTTCGGCCTCACGACGAGCGAACTCGTCACCGGACTCAGCGCGAACACCGTCACCGCTTCCAGTAACTACATCATCGTGACCTTGCTCGGCAAGCATGGCCAGAACTTGGTCGGCGCCGCCCGCCAGGCGGCCATCGACACCATGAACGCGATCGCAGCGCCGCAGGTGTACCAGTCCATCAACGAGTTGAACAACGCGAAAACATTGCTGGCGACCGCCACCACCGCGATGAGCTCCTTCGATGCGAATTTCAACAACCTGGTGCCGCTCGTCACCTACAACAACGAGCAGACGACGCTCAACAACCAGTTGGCCGTTCTGCAGACTCTCAAGCTCAACGGCGATACGGTTCGCGCGGCGGCCGAGCAGTTGACCATCAACCAGACGATCGCCACCTTGAGAACCGACGCGACGCAATTGCAGATCTGGCAGCCGCTCAACAGCTCAGTGGTTGCGGCTCAGACGGCGGTGGACAAGGCCACCGAGGACCACGTCGCCGCCACCGCACTGCAGACTTCGGATACGAACGTCGTCACGACCAAGAACGTGGGCCGGCTCTCGAAGCTGGCCGACGTCATCAAGTTCGCCGCCATCGCGTTCGCGCTCGCGCTCCTGATGATGCTCGGCTTGATTCTCATCCTCGAGCTCATGCACTCCGGTCGCCAGCAGAAAGCGGCAGCAACCTCGCAGCAGGGTGCGTTCGCGTGGCCGCCGCCCGCGGCGCAGACGCGGCCCACCGGGCCACCTGCTGCAGCAGCCATGGCCGCTGCACCACCTGCAGCCCCGAGCGTGCCGTCGCGCGACCCATGGCGGGCAACGCCGGATGCGACAGAGACGCCTGGCGGCAACGGACACACCAACGGCAACGGGCAGGCGACTGCTCCCGAGGTTGAGACCGAGCCGCAGCGTTCCGGCGGGCTCTTCCGCCGCCGATAGCATCGTGATGCCGGTCGCCGCGCGGCGGCCGCATACGCGCTGAATCTCGGAGTGTCTATGTCCACTGTTGTCCTGTACATCGCCGGCACCGGCCGGAGCGGTAGCACGGTGCTTGCGAACATCCTCGGCGAGGTCGATGGTGTCTTCGCCGGGGGCGAGGTGCGCTACCTCTGGCAGCGCGGCCTCAAAGAAGGGCGCCTCTGCGGCTGCGGCCTGCCCGTCCGGGAGTGTCCGGTCTGGAGCAAGGTCCTGGCCGAAGCCGGTCAGCTCGACTACTCGAGCCGGGCCGACGCCGTCGTCACGATGCTCGATCACACCGGTCGCATGCGCCACCTTCCGGCCATCCTCGCCGGCAAGGTCGCGCCGCGGCTGAACCCCGCCACGGCACCCTCGGGTTCGCCCGCTCGCGCTGCGCTGGCCGATCTCTACGCGGCGATGGCGCATGTCACCGGCAGCCGGGTGATCGTCGACTCATCGAAGCTCCCCGCCTACGCCAACGTGCTCGCGTCAACGCCGGGCATCGACCTCCGCGTCGTGCACTTGATCCGGGATCCACGGGGCGCCGCGTACTCATGGGCAAGTCGCAAGACTCTCAGCGACGGCGCGGCGCGTGCGCATATGGAGCAGATCGGTGCGGCTAAGAGCGCCGTGCTCTGGGACGTCTGGAACATGGCCGGCGGCGTGCTGTTCCGCGGCGGTCCCAGCCGATACATGCGCCTGCGCTACGAGGACTTCGTTGCCGATCCACCGGGGACGGTTCGAGCCATCCTTTCCATGGTCGGGCTCGACGACGCAACACTCCCCTTTGTCAACGGCAACGAGGTGCAGACCTCACCGAACCACAGCGTTGCCGGCAATCCGGATCGTCTCCTGCACGGGGTCATCACCCTGCGCAGCGACGACCGTTGGCGCACCGGCATGGCCCCACAGAGCCGGCGCCTCGTCAGCGCTCTGACCTCGCCCCTGCTGCTCCGCTATGGCTACCCGCTCCGACCCGAGATCCCCACGCCGACGGGCGACGAGACGATCTTCGACCGCGCTCCTGCCGGTGAAGGGCCCGTCGCCCGCACCGCTCGCCGCTTGCGGCGGCATCTGCGCTGGGGCCAAACCGAGGGCTTCTCGCGCCTTGTCGAGGAGGACGAGCTCAATCCGATCACTCGCGCGCGCGTCGCCGCGTCCAAGTGGCAGTGGCGCCGGTCGCACCCTCGCGCGGCTGGGCTCGCGACGCCCGTGTATCTCGTGGGACTCCAGCGGTCGGGCACGAACATGCTCGCCAGAGGTCTGGACATCGCTCCGGAGTTCGAGGTCCACAACGAGAACGACCGGGAGGTCTTTGATCACTTCCTGCTTCGTGATGACGATGTCGTGCGCGGGGTCGTGCTCGCCAGCCGCCAGGAATACGTGTTGTTCAAGCCGCTCTGCGACTCGCATCGCGTCGACCATCTGCTCGACACGCTCGGCACGCCGTCGCCTGGGCGTGCGATCTGGGCGTACCGCGATGTCGACGGCCGCGTGCGTTCCGCGGTCTCGAAGTTCGGCAGGAACAACCTCCTCACGCTGCGCGACATCGCCGCCGGCAAAGGGGCTGGGATGTGGCAGGCGCAGCGTCTCTCGAAGGCGACCCTCGACGAGATCGCGAGCTACGACTACTCGACCATGACGGCCGAAACCGCAGCGGCACTGTTCTGGTGGATCCGCAACGGCTTGTATTTCGAGACCGGTCTTGATCGCCGCGATGACGTGCTGCTCGCCTCCTACCAGGACATGCTCGCAACGCCCGTGGTCGCGATGCAGGCCATCTGCCGGTTTCTCGGGCTCGCCTATCGAGGCGACCTCATCGAGCACATCTCCCCGCGCGGTCCGGGAGGCGCGAAGCCGCTCGACATCGACCCACGGGTGCGCGCGCTCTGCGACCACCTGCAGACCAGTCTCGACGAGACGCTTCGCAGTCAGCGCGACGGTCAGGCGGCGTAGCGGGTGCAGAGTGAGCGTTGACGGCGGCGGGCGTCGATCGGGACGGCAATCCGACCGAGCGATCTTCCGCCAGTCAGGGCTCACCGGTATCGCGGCCGGCGCCGGGCTGATCGCCGGGCTGATTCTCGACATCAGCATCGCGCTCAAATTTGGAGCGGGACGAAACACCGACTCGTTCTTTGTGGCAGCGCGCATTCCGATCGCACTGACCGCCGTCGTGATGGCGGCAGCGAACCAGGCGCTCGTGCCCGCGTTTCGCACCTCGCTGACGCAGCGCGGCGACCGGTCCACCGACCGCCTCATCTCGATGATCATCGCGGTCGTGCTCGTCGTCGGAGCAGCCGTGGTATTGCTGAGCTGGCTCCTCGCGGCCCCACTCGTGCACATCACCGCACCAGGACTCACACCGGGCTCCGACTACCCGCTCGCTGCGTCGATGGTGCCAGTCATGTTCGCCATGATTCCTCTCACCGCAATTGCGGAAGTGATGCGGGCGTACCTCAACGCTCGCTATGCATTCGTCGCTCCGGCGCTGATGACGGTTGTTCTGAACGGCCTTGCAGCGGCGATGATCCTCGTGCTCCCGCTGCTCGGATGGCACGAGATCCACCTGGTCGCGGTGGCCTTTCTCGCGGGCGCCGCGGCCCAGGCGGTGTTCATGTGCGTGATGGCGGTTCGGCAGGGTCTCAGGATCCGGCCCGAACTCGACCTCGGCGACGAGCAACTGCGCTCGGTGGGGAAACTGCTGATCCGTCCGCTCGGCGCGGCAGGTCTCAACCCGGTGGCGCGCATCGGCGAACAGCTGATGGTGTCTTTCCTTCCCGAAGGGTCGATCACCATCCTCAACTACGGGTTCCTGGTGATCTCGGCAGTCGGTGGGACTGTCTTCTTCCGCTCGGTCATCGTCGCGCTGATCCCGCGGATCACCGACGCGCACAACCGCGACGGGCAGGCCGAGGTTCGACGCTACACGGGCCTCGGCATCCGCATCATGCTGGCGATCAGCGTGCCGCTGACCGCGTTCATGGCGGTGCTCGGCAAGCCGGTGGCCATCGCGGTTTTCTTTCGGGGCAAGTTCATCCTGTCGGCTGCGGAGTTACTGGGCACCGTCCTGATCGTCTATTCGATCGCGCTGGTCGGGTCGGCGGTGCAACGCGCGTTGCTCGCGCCGTTCTACGCCCGCCTGGACACACGAGCTCCGCTTCGCAATGCCTTCTACGGCGTACTCGCGAACATGGTGCTACTCCCGCTGCTCGTGCTCCCGCTTGGCCTGAACAACCAGTACGCGATCGTCGGCGTCGCCCTGGCCTACTCACTGGCGCAGTACGTCAACGTCGGGCATGCGTGGTATCGCCTCAACCGGATCGACGGGAATCCCGGGACGGGAGTCCTGCCCTTCGCCGGGAAGCTGTTGATGGCGTCCATCTGCAGCGCTGCGGTGATGATCGGCGTCGCACTCCCGCTCCATCTCTACGACCCGCACCTCGACCGGGTGCAACTGCTGCTCCGGACACCCTTCGACGGCCTTCTTGGGCTTGGTGTCCTCCTCGCGGTCCTCTATCTGCTCGCGGGCGGAGAGATCAAAAGCTGGGGATCGCTGCTCCGCCGGCGCCGTCCGCCCGCCGGTGGTGGGGACGCGTCCGTCACAATCGGCCTTGACGATCCGACAACCGAGCAATCGAGCGACGGCTCGTCACAGGACGACGGCCCGAGGAGCGAGCCAGAGGCAGTCGTAGAAAGCGCGCCAATAGCTGCAAACTTGCCATGATCTGCCAGTCCCCGTACACTGAGTATCGACTGGTTTTCCGCAATCGCCACGAGGTGCGCGGGATCAGGGATTGGAAGGGGGCCACGCGCGCCCCGGCGAACAGGGGAAGCATTTGATGTCGACGGTTCTGACTCGTCCGGCCCGCGTGGTTGCGCCGATGACGCGCCGCACCAAGGTGTTCTTCATCCTGGCCTCGATCGCGGTGCTTGCCCTGGCCGTCGAGAGCGGGATCGAGGCGTACCTCGGGGGCAGCAAACTCCTGATGGTGGTTCCGGTCACCGGGTTCTTCGGCCTTGGGATGGTTGCCCTCGGTCTGGTGAACTTCGAGAACTTCGTGTTCACCACCATTGCGCTTCGCTCCAGTCTGGACATCACCAAACCGCAGGCCGGAAACAGCGGGACTGCAGGTGTCGGCACCCCCACCGCGGCAGGACTCGACCCGGCAGGCGCCCTTGCGGTCCTGTTCATCCTGGTGGCGTTCTTCTGGCTCCTCACCCGGATGCGATCGGGACGGAAGTCGCCGCCGATGTCGATTCACCGTATCTGTCTGATCGCGTTTGCCGGAGCGGGATTCCTCAGCATCATCGACGCGTCAAGTTTCACGATCCCCCTGCTCGAAGCGATTCGCGTTTCAGCGGTCGTGGTCATGCTCGCGGTGCTCGAAGTGATGCTCGTCGACCGCGCGATGATCAAGAGGCTGATCGCGGCGATCTATGTCTCGGCAATCGTTCCGGTGGGCTACACCATCTTCAACGTCGTCACCCATCACTCGCAATTCACGAGCGGCGGCTTCGCCAGGTACGAGGGCACGTTCTCGCAACCGAACCCGTTCGCGATCTATCTCACGCTGCTGATCGTGATGGGCGCCGCGCTCTTCCCGCACCTCTCGCAGAGGCGGAAAGTGGGAATGGGGGCGCTCCTGTTCTTCTCCGTCGTCTGCCTGTATTTCACCTATACGCGAAGCGCTTGGATCGCATGCATCGTCGGCGTGTTCGCCGTCGCAATCATCGGGCGGAGGCGGCTCATGCTCGGGCTACTCGTCGGCGGCATCATGGTGTCGCTGGTGGCGCTGCCGTCGATCATCGGACGCTTTGCAGATCTCGGCTCGTCGACCAGTGCCGCAGGCTATGCGTCGAACTCCCTCTCGTGGCGGTTCGACTACTGGGGCGCCGTCCTCCCGCTCGCCGCCAAGGATCCGATCACCGGGATCGGTTTGAACATGAGTTCGTTCGAGACGGTGCAACAGAAAGAGCCACACAACGATTTCCTGCGCGCCTATGTGGAGACGGGCCTCGTCGGGACCGTCGCATACCTGGCGCTGCTCGTGAGCATGATCGTCGTGGCGCGACAGGCGTTGCTGTTCACCAAGTCGAAGTACTGGACCTATGAACGCTCCATCGCCGTGGGGTTCGCTTCATGCGTGATCGCCTTCGTGGTCATCAGCCTCGTGTCCAACGTGATCACCGAGGTGATCGTGCTCTGGTATTACGTCGCGTTTGCCGCTGCTGCGTATGCCGTCACGCGCTACCGGGAGAACGCCGAACTGCTCGGTCTGCCGCCACCAGTCGACGAGCCCGAACCGGTTCGGGTGCACGCGTAGCGGGGCGACGCGCCCCGAACCATGCAGCGCACCTGCTGAACGAGAGACCAACGTGCGGATCCTTCACGTCAACAAATTCCTGTACCGGCGCGGCGGCGCCGAGGCCTACATGGAGGATCTCGCCGACCTGCAGGTTGCGGCGGGGCACACGGTCGCGTTTTTCGGCATGGCGCACCCGCAGAACACGCACCTCGAGTATGCGTCGCACTTCCCCGCGCACATTGAGCTCGAACCGCCACCACCGACTCTGACAGGCCGGGTGCGCGGCGCGGCGCGAATGCTCTACTCCACGTCAGCGAGCCGGGGCATGGATGCGGTCCTCGAGGACTTCGCACCCGACGTCGTGCACATGCACAACATCTATCACCAGCTGTCGCCGTCGGTGCTGCGCCCCGTCGCCAGACGGCGGATTCCTGCGGTGATGACGCTGCATGACTACAAGCTGGCGTGTCCGACCTATCAGTTTCTCGACCACGGCAACCTCTGTCAGGCATGCCTGGGCGGGCACTTCCAGCACGCCATCCTGCGACGTTGCAAAGATGGGTCACTGGGATCGAGCGCCGTCATGGCCGGGGAGTTGTTCGTGCACACATTGACGCGCGCCTACTCACCGGTCCGGGTGTTCATCTGTCCCAGCCGGTTTCTGGAGGGACGCATGCGCGCGGCCGGCGTCTACCCGCATCGCATGGCTCACGTGCCGCACTTCATCGAGACCGACGACATCCCGGTCAAGGCGGCACCGGGCAACGGCGCCCTGATCGCCGGGCGCCTCTCGCCGGAGAAGGGGATCGACGTGGCGATTCGCGCCTTTGGGGAGCTGGACGGCGCGATGCTCGAGATCGCGGGCACGGGACCGGAGGAGGAAGCGTTGCGCCGTCTCGCGGAATCGGTGGCTCCGGGCCGCGTGCGATTCCACGGCCTGGTGGACAAGGCGACGGTGCAGCGTCTGATGCTCGCGGCGGCCGTGGTCGTCGTGCCGTCGCGGTGGTATGAGAACCAGCCGATGGTCGTGCTCGAGGCCCTGGCGCGTGGCACGCCGGTGGTTGGCAGTGCGCTCGGCGGGATGACGGAGTTGATCGAGCCCGGTGCGACCGGCGACCTCGTGCCCGCCAACGACCCGGCGGCGCTCGCCGCCGCGCTGGCGCCGTTCCTACGCGACCCTGCCCGGGCGTTCGCAATGCGCGACCGGGCGCGCGAGACCATCGTCACGGAGTTCGCGCCGCGGCGGCATCTCGAGCGGATCGGCGCGATGTACGGCGTCGCGCAGCGGACCATGCGTCCCCGAGCGGCATGAAACCGGCGCGCATCGCGTTCATCGGACAGCGTGGTGTTCCGGCCACGATTGGCGGTATCGAACACCATGTCGAGGAGATCGGCTCGCGGCTCGCCGATCGCGGGCACGACGTCACGGTGTACACGCGCGCCAACTACACCACCGAGCGGGTTGCCGACCATCGCGGGATGCACGTCAGGTATATCGCGACTGCGCCGACCAAGCATCTCGAGGCGCTGGTGCACAGTGGGCTCTCCACGGGTGTGGCCATGCTCCCGGGCGCGCGACGGGCCGATATCCTGCACTACCACGCGATCGGACCGTCTGTCTTCACGCCACTGCCGCGCGCGCTGACGCGACGCGGCGTCGTGCTCACCATTCATGGACTCGACTACGAGCGCGATAAATGGGGTGTCGGAGCGCGAGCAGCGCTGAAGAGCGCGGGATGGATCAGCGCGCACGTGCCGCACGCGACCATCACGGTCTCGAAGAATCTCGCCGACTACTATCGCGATCATTACGGCCGCGTCGCGCATTACATCCCGAACGGGGTCGCGCCACCGGTGCGACGGGCGCCGGAGCTCATCACCGAGCGCTATGGGCTGCGCGGCGGTGACTACGCGCTCTTCCTCGGACGCCTGGTGCCGGAGAAGGCACCAGACCTGCTGCTGCGCGCCTTCCGAACGGTCGAGACGACCGCGCGGCTGGTGATCGCCGGTGGATCGAGCTTCACCGACTCGTACGTCCACGAGCTCGAGGTCCAGGCCGCGCGTGACCCGCGCGTGATCCTGGTCGGTTCCGTGCAAGGGGAGCTCCTGCAGGAGCTGTACACGAATGCCGCGCTGTTCGTGCTGCCGTCGAGACTCGAGGGCCTAGCCTTGACGCTTCTCGAAGCGGCGTCGTATTGCCTGCCTCTGGTCGCGAGCGATATCCCGCCCAACCGCGAGGTGATCGGTGCGGATGGACCCGGGGGACGCTTGTTCGCGAGCGGGAACGAGCGAGCCTTGGCAGCGGCCCTCGCCTCGACGCTTGACGACCTCGAGGGCGCGCGTGCCGGTGCACAGCTCCTGGGCGATCGCGTGGTGAGCCAGTACGACTGGGATGCTGCCACCGACTCGACCGAGGCGGTGTACGAGCAGATCATCACCCGCGGCGCACGGCCGCGACCGGCCCGATAAGTGGTGCCGCCGCGGCCGGCGGCTCCCACAGGCTCGAAATTGCGACGATTTCGGCACCTCGCTGATTCGCTGAGAAGTCGGGGTGGCACCTAGAGTCCTCGAGAGGATGTCCACACTCCGGATTCAGCCGTGGTAGGCGCCGTCGAGCGCCGGCCGCTCCCACGCAGCCTGGTCGCCGTCTGCCTCGTCGTGGTCTGCGTGACCTCGATCCCCATCATCGTCACGATCGGGCAGGCGGTCGGCGGCGGGTGGGGCCAGATCCGGCATGCCTTCCAGGGGACCGACATCGTCTCGCTCCTCGTGCGCACGGTCACGGTCGCCCTGATCGCCACACCGGTCTGCGGCGTCGTCGGTGTCACGGGCGCGTGGTTCGTCGAGCGGACGCGACTGCCGGGAGGCCGTATCTGGGCCCTCCTGATGGTGGCGCCGATCACGATCCCGGTGTTCGTGGTGAGCTACGCGTGGTCCGCACTCGGGGCCGAATTCCAGGGGTTCTTCGGGGCCTTCTGCATCCTCGCGGTGACCTATTACCCGATCGTGTACCTCCTCGCTTCAGCAGGCCTCCGCGGGATGGATCCTGCGCTCGAGGAGTCCGCGCGGGCTCTCGGATGCGGCACCTGGCGGGTGTTCTGGCGCGTGGTGCTGCCGCAGTTGCGGCCGTCGCTGTACGGCGGTTTGCTGGTGGTCGCGCTGGCGACGCTGGTCGAGTTCGACGCCTTCGTCGGCATCCATTTCTCCACCTTCGTCGCCAGCGTGTACTCGCAGTACCAGGTGAGTTTCTCGGCATCAGGCGCGGCGACGCTGGCATGCGTGTCGATGCTCCTGTGCGTGCTGATCCTCGCCATCGAGACGCGGCTGCGCGGCAACCGCGCCTACACCGGGGTGAGCCATGGTTCGCGCCGTCCCCCCGAGCGCTACGAGCTCGGCCGGACGACGCCCCTGGTGCTCATCGGCATGACGATTCTTGCCGCGATCAGCGTCGAGATTCCCGTGTACGCGCTCTACCGCTGGTTCGAGCAGGCATCGCCACAAGCGTCCGCGGGTGCCGCCGCAGGCATCGCCGATCTGCTTCCGGCAACGCTCACGACGATCGGGCTCGGCGTGAGCGCCGCACTGGTCGCCTTGCTGCTGGCACTGCCGATTGCGGTGCTCGCCACCCGATATCGCGGCAGAAGCGTCACGCTGCTGGAGCGCGCGACCTACCTGTCGTTTGCGCTCCCGGACCTGGTTGCGGCGATCGCCTTCGCATACGCGACCAGCCAGTACACCGGGGCGCTGTACGGCAACATCGTGATATTGATCCTCGCCTACGCGGTGCTCTTCTGCCCGATCGCCGTGCTCGCGCTGCGGGTCTCCTTCGGGCAGATCGAGCCGAGCATGGACGAATCGGCGCGCTCACTCGGGCTGGGCCCGATCCGGTCACTGCTGCGCGTGGGTCTGCCGCTGGCGCGTCCCGGTATCGCCGCCGGCGGCGTCCTCGTCTTCGCGTTCGTCCTCAGCGATCTCTCGACCACCCAGGTGCTGCTGCCTCCCGGCATGGTGACGCTCGGGACGGATTTCTGGGCTGACAGCTCGACAGTCTCCTTTGGCGCGTCGGCACCGTTTGCGGCGATGCTCATGATCCTGGCCGCAGCCGCGACCTATGTGCTCATGAGCCGCTTCGGCAAGACCCGCCTGGAGTCCGCGTCGTGACGGACCTCGCGTGCGTCGCCCTCGCCAAGAGTTTTGGCGACCGTGCGGTGCTGAGCGACGTCAATCTCACGGTGCCGGCCGCCTCGATCACCGCCATCCTGGGATCGTCCGGCAGCGGCAAGACCACGCTGCTCCGGATCGTGATGGGGTTCATCCGCGCCGACGGGGGACAGGTCCGCATCGGTGACGCGCTGGTGGTCGACGCGCCGCGCACACATGTCGTGCCGCAGCGGCGCGGGATCGGCTATGTCGCCCAGGAGGGCGCACTCTTTCCGCATCTCAGCGTCGGTCAGAACGTCGGCTTCGGCCTTCCCCGTGCGAGCCGGAAATCCGGCGCGCGGATCGACGAGGTTCTGAGCCTGGTGGGCCTCAGCGCGGATTACGCCGGTCGGCGGCCCAATGAACTCTCCGGCGGCGAGCAACGCAGGGTCTCGCTGGCCCGCGCGCTGGCGCCTCGCCCGAAATTGGTGCTGCTCGATGAGCCGTTCTCTGCGCTGGACGCGGCGCTCCGGGTCGAGACCCGTGCCGCAGTGATTCGTGCGCTCGCGGAGGAGGGGACCACCGCGGTGCTGGTCACGCACGACCAGTCGGAGGCGCTGTCCATGGGCAGTCAGGTTGCGGTGCTGCGCAACGGTGCGCTGGTACAGACCGCAACGCCGCGTGATCTCTATCAGACTCCAGTCGATCTGCGGGTGGCGCGCTTTGTCGGCGAAGCCGTGGTGCTTCCGGGTCGCGCCGACGGTGCGACTGTGGAATGCGCGCTCGGCAGGCTCCAGTTGCTGGGCCGCGCGGAGGGAGACGTCCTGGTGATGCTCCGCCCCGAACAGATCCAGATCGCCGGCGACAGCGACCCGTCTGAGGGAACCGTCGAAGCCCAGGTGGTCTCCGCCGCGTACTTCGGCGGTCAGACGCTGATCACGGCACGCCTCGGCAAGGGCGACGGCCTCCTCGTGACCGCGTCGACGACGAGCCAGAACCCGCCCGCGCCCGGCGTCTCCGTCCGCGTCGCAGTGCACGGAGGCGCGATGGCATATCCCACGGAACCGGCGGCGTGAGACGGCGCGATCTTCGCCGCTTCGTTGCCTGGGCGGCGGTGAGTATCGCCGCGACGGTTGGGGTCAGCTGTGGCAACAACCAGTCGACGTTGGTCCTGTACAACGGGCAGCACCCGCAGTTGACGACGGCGCTCGTGAACGCGTTCGAAAAGCAGACGGGCATCAACGTCTCGATTCGCACCAACGACGGTATCGTCCTCGCTGCACAGTTGCTGCAGGAGGGGAAGGCCTCGCAGGCGGACGTCTTTCTCACTGAAAACTCTCCGGAATTGCTGCTCCTGCAGCAGAAGGGTCTGCTGAGCACGCTCCCCGCGTCGACCCTGGCGCAGGTGCCCACGGCTGACAACTCGCCGGACGGCGATTGGGTCGGCGTGGCCGCGCGCGTCAGTGCGCTGGCATGGAACCCGGGGGCCATGAGCGTTGGGCAATTGCCCAGTTCGCTGCTCGATCTCGCCCAACCACAGTGGAAGGGCAGGATAGGCGTCGCGCCGACCGACTCCGACTTCGTGCCGCTGGTGAGCGCGGTGATCGCCGCAGACGGCGTGGACGCCGCCAAGCGCTGGCTCGCGGGCCTCAAGGCGAACGCGACCATCTACCAGGACGATGAGGCCGTGGTATCCGCCGTCAATCAGGGCTCGGTCGCCATCGGCATCATCAACTCGTACTACTGGTTCCGTCTCCAGCTCGAGGTGGGCGCAAGCGGCGTCCACAGCCAGATCTACTACTTCCCGCAGCACGATGTCGGTGGGCTCGAGAACATCTCGGGCGCGGCCGTCCTCGCCAACAGCAAGAACAAGACGGCGGCCGGCAAGTTCGTTGCGTTCCTCGTCAGCGAGCAGGGCCAGCAGATCCTCGCCGCCGGTGACGACTTCGAGTATCCGATACGAGCGGGGGTCGACCCCAATGCCGCGCTCCCGCCGCTCGCCGTGGTGGACCCGGACGTGCTCAGTCTGGTGAGCCTCGGGACCGACCTCCAGGCCTCCGATCTGATCCAGCAGGCGGGCCTGCTCTAGCCCGGACGCGAAAGTGACTCCGCCAAGGCGGAGTCACTCTCAATCGTTGGGTCGTGGTTCAGCCGGCGAGGAACACGTCGGCCGTGTCCGGCGCCAGCGTCTCGGTGGTCACTTCCGTGCCGGCGAGGTTCTTGTACGGGGTAGTGAAGGTGATCGTTGCCGCCGTCTGGTTGGGATTGACGGCGACGATGCCGTTGGTGAACGAGCGCTCGAAGAGCGATCCGTTCGGCGTGTAGGCGCCGAGCGGCATCCCGATGGCGACGTGGTCCCACGGGGAGTTGGCGACGAGCGCGGTGTCCGTGTGCGAGGCGTCGAAGGAGTAGTAGGAATGTCCGCCCGCCGCCAGGAGGAACGACCCCAGCGAGAACTTGTGCCACTGGTCCAGCTGCGCCTGCGTCGAGGAGGTGAAGAGCTTGGTGGTCGTGAGGACCGACTGGCTTGCGGCCTCGGTGTCGACAAGCATGGTGACGTCCGCGAGCCACTTGCTCTCGGTGGGGAAGCTCCCGGCCGACGCGCCCGCGGTACGAAGCCAGATCTCGGCCATGGCAACCCCGGTCGGTGTGAGCAGCGGCGCGGTGGAAGCGGTCTTGCTGAAGTACTTGCCGCCGCTCGAGAGCCCGTTCGGGATCACGATGGCGTTGGGGTTGGCCGCCTTCACTGCGGACGCGATGCTGGTGGTGGCGTTGATCCACGCGTTCGCCGTCCACACCGAACCGGTTGCGGGATTGATCGGCAGACCGGTCACATAGCCGGCGCCGAGCGGCGCGGTGCCCATGGTGTCGAGGAAGCAGCCGTCGTCGCCGGAGGCCGCGATCGCGGCGGTGCATTCAGCAGCCACGTTCTGCCCCCACGACGAGTTCGAGGGGTTCATCAGGTAGTTGCCGAAGCCCATCGACCGCACCCGATTTCCGTTGGAACTCTTCTCGTACCAGGCGGTCGGGTATTTGCTCCCGGCCGAACTCTGATCAAAGGTGCCGTTGATGTAGGCGACGATCTGGAGCTGCGGGTTGGCGGCCTTCATTGCCGCGCTGTAGCCCTTGAAGACGCTCGCCTGCGCCGCGACGAGGTTGAAGTCCTGCGCGATGGTCACGGCCTGTGCCTGCGTCATCGACCAGTGGTTGCCCATGTAGACGGGTGCGAAGAGGGGGAGCACCGTTCCGGCCGGTGGCAGGCCCTGTTCGGACGACGTCGTCCCGGTCGATGCGAGCGAGCTCGCGGGGGTGGCGAGCGATGTGGCGCCGGCGATCAACGCGACGGCGAGCACGCCAAGCACTGGTGCTCGGTTGTGGCGACTGGCGACCCTCTTGTGCTGCTGAATTCCCATGGTGCTCCTTCTTCGGGCACCGGGAATCGAGCGCCTGGGTTCAACGTGTGAACCGAGGAGATCGGCAACCCGGCTTGCTCTGGAGAGATCTCCAGAGCCCCGTGGCTTTGCGTACCCGCCTCACAGCGGGGTTGCTCTTGTACGACGTCGGCAGCGTGCAACGTGCCCCGCCCTGGTTACCGCCACGCCACCGACGCGTTGCGTTGGCGTTACAGGAACACCCGCGTTCGCACAGCCAGAATCAGATCTCGCCGCGATCCCACCGTCTGGGCAGCAGGTCATCACCCGTGGAGGTCGTTCGATGTTGCGTACGGTCACGAGAGTCCTGGTCATTGCCGCGGTCGCAACCACCGGCGTCGCGGCGAGCATGGGAACGGCGCACGCGTCTGCGTCAGCTCCACGGTTGGTGGCGGCGCTGTCCGCGCCGGTCGCGACGCATCCCACGACACTCATCGAAGGGAGTGGGAAGAAGCTCAGGTGGGTGCCGAAAACCATCGCCGCCACGTCGGTCGCCGGAACCTGCACCAGCACCAACTTCTCGTTTCTCATCACCAACAAGACCAAGGTGGCGCAACAAGTCAAATACCAGGGGAAGCCGTTCTCCACCGCCATTCCTCCATCGCACGGCCTCTTCGTGTGCGCAAGCGGCGCCATCAACGGGACCTTCACGCTGAAGGCTGACGCGAAAGCCAAGCTCACCTTCACCATCACCTAGACGATCGGCGCGGACTTCGGTCCGCGCACCGTCAGGTGGGGCTGGTCGAGATGCCGACCGATCCGTCGCCGTTGACGACGACGCAGAGCGAGTCGCTCACGCAGGACACACCGTTTGGGTTCGGCGCGCCGGCGAGTTGCGTGAGCTGCCAGTCGCCGGCCGTAGCCTGAGGCGAGGTTGACGAGAGCACCGCTCCGACGGCGTCGACAGCGACGCAGACGGCAGTGCGCGCGCACGACACCCCGATCAGCGTCGCCGCCCTGTCGAGTGGGGTGACGTTCCACACGGGCTTTGCACCCGCCGGATTGGACGTTGACACCGCGTTGCCGTTGTCGTCCACGGCGACGCACGCACCCGAGGCGAAGCAGGCAACGCCGTCGAGATTGATCGAACCATCGATCTTCGTCACGACCCAGGATCCAGACCCGCCGGACGGGTCCGTGGATGCCAGCGCGAACCCGCTGTCGTCGACGGCGACGCAGAGGGTCACCGTCGGACACGCCACCGCGTTGAGATTTGCGGCGCCTTCGATGTTGGTGGCGATCCACGCGGCAGCACCACCGCCTGGATCGTTCGACGTGACCGCATCGCCGTTGTTGTCGACCGCGACGCACAGGGTCGCACTCGCGCATGAGACACCGTTGAGGCTGAATGATTCGTCGACGCGCGCACCCGTCCAAGCGCCGGCGCCACCGGTGGGGTGGTTCGACGTGACCACGTTGCCTGACGCGTCCACCGCGACACAGAACGTCGTGGTGGGACAGGACACGCCGTTGAACTTGCGGCTCCCGTCAACGTTGGCGACCGTCCACGGCCGCATTGATGATGCTGGCGTCTCCGATGTGACGACGTCGCCGGTGCTGTCCACGGCCACGCACAGGTGCACGCTCGGGCACGAGATCGCGTTCAGGCTGGACGAGTCGCCCGAGTTGGCGACCGTCCAGACGGCGGGAACGACCGAGATCGCCTTGGCCACGCCGACGATCGCGAGACCAGCCACTCCGGCGGCCGCCACGACCACCAAGCCACGCAGGCTGACCGCGCGGATTCGCAGCAGCGCAGGGAGCAACGTCGCCATCGCGAGCACGACGCTGACCTCCGCGTAGACGGCATTCTGCGCGACCGCCTGACTGCCGTTCGGACCGACGTGCAGGGCCGCGATGCCGGTGATTGCCCAGACGAAGTCGAGCGCGAGGAAGAGCGCCATGAACAGCGCGGATGCCATGCGCGGCTGGTCCGGGCGAGCGATGACCGTGACCAATACGGCAACCCACAACGCAGTGAGCAGGCAGCCAGTGCCGATCACAGCCACGTTCTCCGCTCCCCCAGTCCCCGCCGACGCGACGACGTTCCAGAAGAGCAGCCAGAGCACGCCGCTGATGCCGAGCATCACGAACTGTGTCTGCGAGGGGGCGCGACGCGCTGAAGTCCGAGCCATCACCGCCTATTGTCAACGCCGCGGCCGTGCCGGTCAGCGCTCCGTCACATCCCGGCCACGAATCTGTGCCGACCGGCGACCGTCACCAGTCTCTCGGAGCGACTGACCAGTTCGACGCATCCGTGACCAAAACCAAGGGACGATGACCCGAGTATGTGTCGGTTAGCGCACAAACACGCAACGCGATCCCGGTGTACACTGCCGTGTCGTGGCGGGTTCTCGATCACGAATCGGGCTGCCAGGAGGACAACGTCAAGCCCTCCTGATGTCGCACCGCCCCGTCAGCTATCTCGCAGCGCTCGCCATCGGCGTCGCGGCTGCGGTTACACCGGTCGCGGTGCAGGCTGCTGCGGCACCGACGATACGTATCGCCACGCCGAGCGCCGACCAGCTGTTCACGGTTCCGGGAAACATCACGTTCTCGGGATCAGCGGGCGACGCGACGGGCATCACCGATGTGACCTACCAAGTCCAGGAGCGAGAGACATTACGGTATCTGCACGCCGGGGGAACGTTCAACGGCGTCGCGAGTTCCACCAACGCGATGCTCAGCGCACCCGGCGGCGCGATGACAACCTGGTCGGCATCGCTGCCGGCGCTTCCCGATGGGGACTACGTGCTCAATGTGCAGACCAGGGATCGCGCAGGCAAGTCCGCCACCGCGTCGGTCGCGTTCGGAACCGGACCGGCGGCAACCGCAACCACGCCGGGTTTTCTGACACTGCTCTTCGGGCGTGCGGAGTGGGTTGCCGCGTCCCCGTCATGCGTGCCGGTACCCGGTCAGCCGACTCTCATCAACATCGCGCAGGGCCTCGCGGCCGCGCAACCGGGACTGCCCCGCACCGGAGTGGCTGATCCCGTGACCGACTGGGTCGGGACTCAGTCTGAGACGTGTGTGCACCACGATCCGTATCCTAGCTGGCAGGATCTCGCCACTCTGCGAGACACGTACCACTGGGGCACGGTGAGCGAAGGCGAGTCGCACGCCGACATGACAACGCTGACGACCGCGCAACAGGTGACCGAGAGCTGTGGAGCGCTCACCAACCCCGATGGCTTCTACGCGCACGGCGATGCATCAGCGTGGGGAATGTTCTCCTACGCGAACAGCAAGTTCACCCCGGCGATCCAGACCGGCGTCGTCGAGAAATGCTACGCCTTCGGCAGAACCTACAAGGGCGGCCGTAATGTGGAGGGGTCGATGCTCCCCAACGATATGCAGAAGACCAACTCAATTCTGGGTGGCACCTGCAACGCGTTCCCTTGCGCGGGCGAGAAGAACCCCACCCGCAATCAGCACGGCAACGTCATTTACTACCTCGCACCCAGCACCCTGGTCAATCTCATGAACGTGGCAGGCGGCCAGTGGGTCGTGGTGCAGATGTACAAGCTGGTCACTGGTACCTGCGCCACGTCAACCACGTCGTGCGGCGGTCTCGCATGGAACTGCAACGGCGCCTGGCAGACACACTGGACCAGCAAGCCCGAGCTGTACTGCTACGCCGACTACATGGCGGCGGTGGTCACGATTCCGGCAGGCGTCGTCACCGTCGACCCGGCAACGGTTGCCAATGCGTGGGGCATCAATCCGGGGGTGACCCAGAAGCCGCTTCCCGCTGTGTCGTCGGTCGCGCCCCAAGGAGGCACTCCGGCGGGCGGTTCCAGCGTGACCATCACCGGCTCGGGATTCACCGGAGCCACGGGCGTGGCGTTCGGATCGACGCAGGCCACTTCCTTCACGGTGAACTCAGACACGCAGATCACGGTCTCGAGCCCGGCCGGTAGCGGCACCAAGGATGTCCTGGTGACGACCACCAAGGGCATCTCAGCGACGAGCCTCGCAGACGCGTTCACGTACGGCAATGTGCCGGTGGTGGGCTCGATCTCGCCGACCTTCGGCTCGGCGGCGGGCGGTACCGACGTGACTGTGAACGGCACGGGCTTCACCAGCACCGCGACGGTGTCGTTCGGCGGAGGAGCAGCGACGGGCGTGGTGGTCAACGCGCAGGGGACCCAGTTGACGGCGGTGAGCCCGCCCGGCGCCGGGCTCGTCGACGTGCTCGTGACCACCGCAGTCGGGACGTCCGCGACCACCAGTGGTGACCAGTTCACCTACGCACCGACGGTGGAAAGCGTCACGCCGAATGGGGGTCCCGGTACCGGCGGCACGGTCGTCACCATCACTGGGACCGGGCTCACCAATGCGACCTCGGTGTTGTTCGGCACCACACCCGCCACCGGTGTGGTGATCGGTTCGGACGATCAGATGACGGCTACGAGCCCCGCGGGTGCGGGCGTTGTGGACGTGACCGTCGTGACTCCCGCCGGGACGTCACCGGTGAACAGCGGGGACGTGTTCACGTACGCCACCGGTGGGACGGACGCGCGCGAGGCACCAGTCCTGTTCGGCATCACCGCGAGGTACTTGCGCGGTCTCTGATCGCGCATTCGCCGCCTGACATCAGCAGCCGGCTAGCTGGCCGGCACGCGTACCATCTGGTCGGCGCGCGCGACTCCGAGAACTGCGTGAGTGCCGACGACGTGACTCCTTGAGAGTGGCTCCGCCACATATGGCGGTGTGGATCGGAGCCTTGTCACATCCCGGCCACGACGCTGTCGCGACCGCTGACTAGGGTGAGGTCACGACCATCTCCACCAACGGAAGGAAGAAATGTCCACCAGCCCTGTGAGGCTCGCCCTCCCCATCGCCATGACCGCTGTGCTCGGCACGCTCGCGCTCGCTGCCGCTTCGTCGTTCACGCCCGTTTTGAGCAGCCAGCACGTTCAGAATGCGTTCGGGAGCACCGGTGCAACGCATGCGGCGACCGGCGCCGCACACTCTTCGAAAGCGCCGGCTTCAGCGGCTACTGCTGACGCGACTGCAACGGCACGTGCGGCGTCGACCGCTGCCGCAACCACCTCCGGATCCAAGAACGGGTATACCGGCTCGCCCAACGCAGTCACCGTCTATGCCTTCAGCGGCCACTCGAATCCCACCTCCGTGGTCGCCGGCTTGCCGGCGGTCGTCGGTGGCGTGAGTTGGATCTTCGGCTGGAACCAGATCGAGACGGCTCCGGGAGTCTACAACTGGTCGTCGGTTGACGCTGCCATCGCGGCATCGGCAGGCAGCGGACGCAAGACGATGCTGCGCATCGACGGCGGCGCGTCCTCGCCATCATGGGTTCCCGATCAACTGACCTTTTCGTTTCAGCCGATGGGACCGCAGCCCTACCAGACGGTCACGATGCCCAAGACGTGGTCCACGACCTACCTCGCGGATTTCGAGACATTCATCAAGGCTTACGGTGCGCGCTATAGCAACGATCATCGTGTGACGAGGGTCGAGATGGCCGGTGGCGGCTACCAGGGCGAGATGGCACTGCCGCAATGGCAGGGCTGGATCGGTGCCGGCTATTCCGACGTGCTGATGACGAGCGCGTGGAAGCAGATCATCACCGCCTACCACGTGGCTTTTCCGATCAGGCAGCTTGGGATGGATTACGGCGAGCCGCTGCACGTGTACTACCACTCGAACATCGACCCTGCCGTCCTCGCCTACGCGCGGACGTTCACCAACGTCAACTTCCAGCAGAACGGGTTGAAGAGCACCACCAGCCAGAATTGGTCTGTATTCAAAACACTCTTCTCGCTGTCCGCCAGCACGCGTATCGGATGGCAGATGTGGGGCGGTGCCAACACCAGCAGCTACTTGATGGGCGCCTTCGCGGTCGCGATTGCCAGTCACGCCAGCTACGTCGAGGTGTACCGCAACGACTGCGACAACCCGGCGAATGCTTCGGCGCTGGCGTATCTCGCCAGCGACGGTCACTGACCGAAAAGTCATCTCGCGCTGACGGCGGCCCAAGGGTCGCCGCCATCGCTGTGGGCGGGGTTCACCGAGCTCCTGACCGGAGCCGCCGTGGAAATTCTCGCGGCCTTTTCGTATACTCC
>JBEPVD010000044.1:0-25813 GCA_041691155.1 Candidatus Dormiibacterota bacterium
ACGCCACTGACGTGTTTGTCGGGAGTAACGACATCACGTCGTTCACGAGCAACACAGCCACGACCATCGTGGTGTCCTTTCCGGCGCACGCTGCGGGCGGAGTCAGCGTCAACGTGGTGACGGCGGGTGGAACAACCGGCAACCTCACCTACACGTACACAGCGGCGCCGACACTGACCAATCTCAACCCGTCGGCAGGTCCGACGACGGCAGGGACGAGTGTGACGCTGACGGGCACCACCCTGAGCAACGCCAGTGACGTGTTTGTCGGGAGTAATGACATCACGTCGTTCACGAGCAACACCGCCACGACCATCGTGGTGCCATTTCCGGCGCACGCCGCGGGCGGGGTCAGCGTCAACGTGGTGACGGCGGGTGGAACGACCGGCAATCTCACCTACACGTACACAGCGGCGCCGACACTGACCAATCTCAACCCGTCGTCGGGTCCGACGACTGCCGGCACGTCGGTGACGCTGACGGGTACCAACCTGAGCAACGCCACCGACGTGTTTGTCGGCAGTGACGACATCACGTCCTTCACCGCCAACACAGCCACGACCATCGTGGTGTCGTTTCCGGCGCACGCTGCGGGCGGAGTCAGCGTCAACGCGGTGACGGCTGGGGGTACCACCGGCAACCTGACCTACACCTTTACGGGGCCACCGACGTTGATCAGTTTGAGCCCGACAGCGGGACCGACCGGCGGCGGGACTTTGGTGACGCTCACCGGCACGGGCTTCACCGGTGCGATCGAGGTGGACGTCGCCGGTGCGCCCGTCACGCCATTCACCGTCGTCAACTCGACCACGATCACGCTGAACTTTCCCGCGCATGCCGCAGGTAATGTGAGCGTCGACGTCGTGACTCCCGGAGGACAGAGCGGCAACCAGACGTACACGTACACGGCGGCGCCGACATTGACGGGCCTCAACCCATCCGCCGGACCCGCGACAGCCGTCACCAACGTGACCTTGAGCGGTACCGGATTCAGCAGCGCGACCGCTGTGACGGTTGGCGGTGCAAGCGTGACGCCGTTCACGATCCAGAGCGATGTGTCGATCACCGTCAATTTCCCGACCCATGCGGCTGGCGCGGTCAGCGTCACGGTGACGAACCCGGGCGGCACGACCGGGCCGCAGACGTACACCTACGTCGCGGCACCAGCGGTGAGCGCCGTCTCACCGACTGCCGGACCGACTTCGGGTGGGAACACGATCACGCTCACCGGGACCGCATTCACAGGCGTGACTGACGTTTTCGTCGGAGCCGCAGACATCTCTACCTCCCCGTGCCCGGTCACCCCGGTCAGTGCCTGCTTCACCGTGAACAGCGCAACCTCGATCACGGTCAAAGATTTTCCCGGTCACGCTGCGGGCACCATCGACATCAACGTACAGAGCATTGGCGGCACGAGCGCAACTTCGGGAGCTGACCAGTACGCCTACGCTGCGGCGCCCACGGTGAGCAACGTGAATCCCAACGCCGGACCGCCGAGCGGTGGCAACAACGTGACAGTCACCGGCACGAGCTTCATGTCGGGGTCGCTGTACACGGCGACTCAGGTCTCAGTCGGAACCACCCATCTCTCGGTGTGCCCCACGGCGCCCTGCTTCACGGTGACGAGTCCCACCTCCATCACGATCAACGGCATGCCTCCAGGTCCCGCCGGAACCACTATTGACATCACGGTCACCGTGCTCAGCGTCACGAGTGCGACCAATTCTTCGGATGAGTACACGTACACCGCAGGGTTGCCGACGGTGACGAGCGTGCTGCCGCGAAACGGTTCGACCAACGGCAACGAGAACGTGCAGATCATCGGTTCGAACTTTGAGAATGCCGGCTCACCGTTCACGTCGGATGTGTTCTTCAACACAACCGATGTGCCCTCGTCCAACCACTATCCTTGCCCGGGTTCCGCGAACGGGTGCTTCACGGTGACCGGGCCGAACACCATCAACGTCTTCACGCCCCAACACGCCGCGGGCCTCGTCGACATCAAAGTGCAGACGGCGATCGGACCGAGCGTCCCGAGCCCGGCGGATGGCTACACCTTCGTCGCCCCCGGCGCGTATACCGCGTTGACGACGCCTTCCCGGGTCTGCGACACTCGACCAGGCTCGTCGACCCCACTGTGCGCGAATCACACGCTCGCAGGCGCGCATACGGTGAACGTGCAGATCACCCCCACGCACGTTCCAGCTGGTGCTCAGGCGGTCGTGGTGAACCTCACCGCAATCAACCACTCGAGCAGTGCCACCTTCGTCACGGCGTATCCGTTTGGAACCGCGCGCCCCAACGCATCGAACATGAACCTGCCGGGCGGCACCAACGTGCAGTCAAACCTTGCCATCGTCCAGTTGAGCGGCAGCGGCCAGATCACGCTCTTCAACGCTGTCGGCAGCGCTGACGTGATCGTTGACATCCAGGGATACTTCGCGACCCCGCCCGGCGGCAACGCCGGTGCCTTCCACACCATCCCGCCGCTGCGTATCTGCGACACGCGCGCCAACAAGAACACGGCATGCGCGGGCACGGCGAACGATCCCATCCCGGCCGGTACGTGGCGGCATGTGGTGCTCTCGGGCGATCCACCAGGCAGTTCTGCGCCATCGATCCCCGCAACCAGCGCCGCGGCCGCCGCGGTGTTCAACCTCACCGCCACCGGCGGGACCAAGGGAACGTTCCTCTCCGTCGCCGCCGCCACCGGCTCGAACGGGTGCCCGACGAGCGCGCCGGCCTTCTCAAACCTGAACCCAGGGGCCAACGGAACGTTGCCGATCCGCGTGATCTCGCAGTTGGGAGCGCATCAGGACATCTGCGTCTTCAACGCTGCCGGCAGCATCAACGTGATCACCGATGTGAGCGGTTGGTTCAGTTCCAACAGCGGGCCGACGGGCGCGTACTTCTACTCGGTGCCGCCGACACGCATTTGCGACACGCGCGTCGGATCGGCGAGTTGTGACAAGCGGGCGCTCGGGGCGGGCACCAACGACCTCATCGGCGTCGCCGGTGTGACGTCCGTGATCCCCGCTGACTTCGAGCAGACGCCACCCGTCGCCATCGTCGCGAACCTCACCGGTATCGCCGGTACGGCGCCCACCTTCTTCACGCTCTATCCGAGCGATGCCCCGAAGCCGGAGGCCTCCGATCTCAACCCCGGCGCGGGGCAGGTCATTGCCAACCTCGCGATCTCAGGCATCTCGACGACGCTGTCGACGAACCTCGGTGAGGTGACGTTGTTCAACGCGGTCGGCACCATCAACGCCATCCTCGACGTCGCCGGCTGGTTCCAGTAAGCGCACCGCCAGGCGCGTAAGGCCTCCCGGCCGCGCGCTGAGCGACCATCTCTGGTGCGATCAACGGCGAGAAGTCGCCCGGGCGTCGTTACGAGACGGCGAGATGCCCGGGTCGCGCCCTATGCAGTTCGCGAAGCACGGAGACCATCTCGATCGCCGCCTCGGCGGCCTCCGCGCCTTTGTTGCCGAGTTTGCCACCGGCACGGTCGGTCGCCTGCTCGACGGTGTCGACGGTGAGCACTCCGAAGGTTGCCGGGACGCCGGTCGCCGCATGCACAGAGGCGATGCCGCGCGCCGCCTCGCCAGCCACATAGTCGAAGTGCGGGGTGTCGCCGCGGATCACAGCGCCGACGCACACGACTGCGTCGATATCGCCCCGTTCGGCAAGCTCGCGTGCCGCGATGGGAATCTCGAACGCTCCCGGTACCCACACGACTTCGATGTCATCCGTGAGCGCGCCGTGGCGCTGCAGCGCTGTGACTGCGCCCTGGAGTAGTGGCGTTGAGATGAGGTCGTTGAATCGCGATGCCACAACGCCGAAGCGCATGCCCGCCGCATCGAGAGTCCCGGTGTGGACCTTGACGCCCTCCATCGCTGTGGAAGCGACGCCCGCTTCCGCATCAAAGCGGTTCGATGGCATCGCCGAGCTCCAGACTGTGGCCAAGCTTGTCCTGCTTGACGCGGAGGTAGCGCTCGTTGTGCGCGTTGGAAGGGACGAGCAGCGGGATCTGGTCGGTCACCTCCAGGCCGTAGCCGCTGAGGCCGTAGTACTTCCGCGGGTTGTTGGTGAGGACCACCATCCGCTTCACGCCGATGTCGGAAAGGATCTGCGTGCCGATTCCATAGTCGCGCTTATCGATCGGCAGGCCGAGGCTGACGTTCGCCTCGACGGTGTCGAGGCCGCGATCCTGCAGCGCATAGGCGCGCAGCTTGTCCATGAGGCCGATGCCGCGACCTTCCTGACGGAGATAGACGAGGACTCCCCTCCCCGCCTCGGCAATCATCGCCATCGCCTTGTGCAACTGCGCCTGGCAGTCGCACCGCTGCGAGCCGAACACATCGCCGGTGAGGCACTCGCTGTGCACTCGCACGAGCGCCGGCTCACCGCCGCGCACGTCACCCCATACCAGCGCAAGATGCGTGACGTGCGTGATGACGTCCTCGTATGCATGCACGGTCACGGTGCCGAATTCGGTCGGGAGTGTCGTGGTGGCGCCCCGCTCGACGAGCCGTTCATTCCGGCGTCGGTACGCAATGATGCTGTCGACGCTCACGATCTTGATGTCGTGCTCCGCGGCGAACACGTCAAGATCCGGACGCCGCGCCATGCGACCATCGGCCCGCATCACCTCGCAGATGACCCCCGCCGAGAAGCGTCCGGCGAGCTTGCACAGGTCGACGATCGCCTCGGTCTGGCCGGCGCGTTCGAGCACACCGCCGACTGCGGCGCGGAGCGGAAAGGTGTGTCCGGGCTTGGCGAAGTCGCTCGGCTTCGCGTGCTCGTCGCAGAGCAGACGGATGGTGGTGGCGCGGTCGAACGCGCTGATCCCGGTGGTAACGCCGTGACCGATCGCCTCGACGGTGACGGTGAAGGCCGTGCCGAAGCGCGACGTGTTGTCGTCGACCATCGCACCGACACCCAGCTCGTCAAGCCGCCAGCCTTCCATGGGTACGCAGATGAGCCCGCGCCCGTTGATCGCCATGAAGTTGACGGCCTCGGGGGTGATGCGATCCGCGGCCATGGCGAGGTCGCCCTCGTTCTCGCGATCCTCGTCGTCGACGATGATCACAAACCTCCCGGCACGGATGTCGGCGATGGCCTCGTCGACCGTGGACAGGGTCATCCCACCACGCCCATTACGGCCGAGGTGTTGACGCGCTGCACCGATGCGAGTGTTCGAGCGACGTAGCGCGCGATGAGGTCCACCTCGAGGTTCACGTCGGTGCCCAGCTGCCACGCACCGGCCACGGTCTGGTCGAGCGTCACCGGAATGAGCGACACCGTGAAGGCGGAGTCGAACACGTCCACCACCGTGAGGCTGATGCCGTCGACCGCAATGCAGCCTTTCTCGGCAATGAGATCAGTCAGGTCGTCGGGAGTGGTGATCGTGACCCAGCGGGCGTTCCCGTCCTCGCGCAGGGCGGTGACGACGCCGGTCGCGTCGACGTGGCCCGTGACCATGTGGCCACCAATCCGGTCGCCAAGCTGCATCGCGCGCTCGAGGTTCACGGTCGCCCCGACCGCCTGATCGCCGAGGGTGGTCCGATGCATCGTCTCGGGCATCACATCCGCGATGAAGCCATCCTTGTCCAGCGCCGCAACGGTGAGGCAGGCGCCGTTCACCGCCACGCTCTCGCCGGTACGCAGGCCGGCGAAAGGTGCCCGAGGCGCGATGGCAATCCGTCCACCGCTGCACCCCGTGACCTCGCCGAGGGTTTCCACGATCCCGCTGAACAACTCTGGTGTCTCCTCGATCTCAACGTACACAGTATCCCGTCACCACGAGATCAGGGCCGACCGACTCGGTGATGACGTCTCGCAGGAGTGGGGCGTCCGCGAGGCTTGGGGCGCCGGCACCCCCCACGGCGCCGAGCGCCGAGGCGCCGCCGATGACCCGGGGCGCCAGCATCGCGACCACCTTGTCGACGACCCCGGCGTCGAACGCAGCCCCGAGCACCGCCGGGCCGCCCTCGATCAGCAGGCTGATCACGCCACGCGCGCCGAGCACGGCCAGCAGGGCTGGGAGGTCGATCCCGGATGCGGTCGCGCTGACGATCTCGACCTCCACCCCCGATTCGCGAAGCCCTTGCACTCGATCCGGATCCGCGCGGTCGGTCGTGGCCACAAGGATCCCGCCCGGGGTTGCGCTCAGAACCCGGGCATGCCCGGGGACGCGCAGCGTGGAGTCAACCACCACGCGGAGTGGCGATCGCCCACCTTCGATGCGCGTGGTCAGCTCGGGGTCGTCGGCGATCACGGTTCCGACGCCGACCAGAACGGCATCGTGGATGTGGCGAAGGCGATGCGCCAAGGCGCGCGTCGCCTCGGCGGTGATCCATTTCGACTCACCACCGGCGGTGGCGACCCTTCCGTCAAGCGACGCCGCGAATTTCGCGGTGACGAACGGCAGCCCTGTCGTGATGTGCTTCAGGTAGAACTCGTTCAGCCGGTGCGCTTCGTCCTCGCGTGTGCCGACGAGTACGGTGATACCTGCCGCGCGCAATGCGGCAATGCCTCGTCCCTCCACCCGGGGGTTCGGGTCGCTCATGGCCACAACAACCCGGCGTGGCGACGCGGCGATGAGCGCGTTCACGCAGGGCGGCGTGCGGCCCTGGTGCGCGCACGGCTCGAGCGTCACATACACATCCGCATCGCGGGCGCGGTCACCCGCCCCTTGCAGCGCCTCGACTTCCGCGTGCGGAGCACCGGCCTTGCGGTGGAAACCAGTGGCGATGACCGCCCCTCCCCGCGCGATCACACACCCGACCATGGGGTTCGGACTGGTCGCGAAGTCCGCCGCAGCTGCCGCGAGCAACGCGGTGTCCATCAGCGCCAGGTCGGCGCTGAGCTCGTCAGTCACGCGCGAACCGGCACCCGTGGTGGAGATAACGTGCCGTCTGGGCGCAGTATCCGGCGCGCCTCGAGGTCGGCGCGAAGCTGCCCGCAGGCTGCATCGGCGTCGCCGCCTCGCGTGTCGCGGACGGTCACGCGAGCCCCCTGGAGCGCACCGAGAAAACGTCGAGCCACCGCCGGCTCCGGAGGGCCCCACGCGCTGCCGTCGATGCGGTTCATGGGGATCACGTTGATATGGGCCTGCGCACGCCGCGCAAGGTCGCGGAGGCCATCAGCCTGCTCAACCGTATCGTTGACGCCGCCGATCAAGCACCACTCGAAGCTGAGCCGCCTCCCGCTCCGCTCCGCGTATCGCGAGGCGGTATCGAGCAGACGCCCGAGTGGGTAGGTCTTGTTCAAGGGCACCAGACGGTCGCGTAACTCGTCGGTGGCCGCATGCAAGGAGACGGCGAGCGTGACGGGCATTGCCGCCGCTCCAAGCTGTTCGATCCCGGGCACCACGCCGCTCGTCGAGACGGTGATCCGCCGCGCGCTGATCCCGGCATCGCGGGTCAGGGCCGTCACGGATCCCAGCGTGGCGGGCACGTTTGCGAGGGGCTCGCCCATCCCCATGTAGACGATGTGGGTGACCGGGCCCAGACCGCGCCGGTGCAGCGCCGCAGACGCCGCCCGAACCTGGTCGACGATCTCTGCGGCGGTGCAATTGCGCCGCAAGCCCATGCGACCGGTCGCACAGAACGGGCAGCCGACCGCACACCCGACCTGACTGCTCACGCACACGGTTGAACGCCGGCGTCCACCGGCGCGCTCGGGGGTTTCCATGGCCACTGTTTCCACCGTCTGGCAATCGGCGAGGCGGCAGAGGAGCTTGATGGTGTTACCGAAGTCCGCAAACGTCTCTGCCGCGACCGACACCGTCGAGAACGCGAAGTCGTCAGGGAGTGCCTGACGGAGTCGGGCCGGCAGCTGCTGAATCGCGTCGAAGCTGTCGACGAAGGGCTGCCAGATCGCAGCTTGAATCTGCCGGGCACGCCACGCAGGCTCGCCATGGCAGGCGAGGACGTCGACCACGCGCGTATCGCCGGCGGTACTGAGGGCTTCGGCGGGCATCGTTCCATGGTACGGGCGAACGCGCCACCGGCCGTGAACCTCGTAGGCTGGATGGCATGCAAGGGGTGATCGGCGCTTTTATCGGCGTGCCCGCGACGATGCTGGTGGCTGGCGGCCTGGGCATCATCGGCGTGAGCATCTACAACCGTCTGATCGGTGGGCGCCGCGGCAAATCGCCGATCCACTGGGGCCACGTCAGTCTGGGCACGGTGATGTTCGGCCTCGGGGTTGTGCTGATCTGGGTCGAAGTCGCCACCGTCGGAGCCACTTAGGGTCGGTCTCAGCGGCGGCCGATGAGGCTCAGAAACTCCATGCGGGATTTGTCGTCCTCGCGCAGGCAGCCGGTCAACGACGAGGTCACCGCCGAACTGTTCTGCTTCTCGACACCGCGCATTGCCATGCAGAGATGCGTCGCCTCGATGACGACGCCCACGCCCTGCGGCTCGAGGACACTCTGCAGCGCATCCGCGATCTGCGTCGTCAGGCGTTCCTGCACCTGCAGACGGCGGGCGAACATGTCGACGATGCGGGGGATCTTGCTCAGGCCGATGATGCGGCCCTCCGGGATGTACGCGACATGGGCCTTGCCGAAGAACGGCAGCAGGTGGTGTTCGCAGAGGCTGTACATCTCGATATCACGGACAACGACCATCTCCGAATACGGCTCCTCGAAGATCGCGCCATTGACCACCGTGTCGAGATCCTTGGTGTAGCCGCTGAGCAGGTAGCGATAGCTTTTCGCCACTCGAGACGGCGTGGAGATCAGTCCCTCGCGGGCGGGGTCTTCGCCCACCTCACTGAGCAGCGAGTGCACCAACCCGGCGATGGGATCGGCGCCCTCCCGGACCGCAGTCACTTCCCGCGGACCAGTCGAATGTTGAAGTGCGAGATCCCGAGCTTCATGCGCAAACGTAACCAGAGTGCGAGGTACATCTCGGGCCCGCGGGCGGTGCTGATATCGCCCAGATCGATGATGTCGTCCGCCCCCCACCCGAAGCTCTGGAGTAGGGTGGCCACCGTCTGTTTGGCGCCATCATCGTTGCCCGACACGAAGATCGCGTGACCGCCTTCGATGAGCCCGGGGTTGACCATGACGTCGGAGGTGACGGTGTTGAGCGTCTTGACGACCCGGGCATCGGGAAACGCGCGCTGCACCTGCTCGCCCAGGCTGTCGCTGTTCACCGTCAGCAGGGTCGGCGGAAACCCCGATGCGTGATCCAGCGCGTTGGAGATATCGATCAACACCTTGCCGGCGAGGTTCGCCGTGCCCGCGGCGCTCAGTGCCTCGAGCGTGGCGGCACCCGAAGTCGCGTTGACCACGATTTCACCGAAGGCCGCAGCGTCGGCCATGGTGCCGGGATGCGCACGGTCACCGGCTTCCGCCGCCCACGCCACGACCTTCTCGTTGGTGGCGCTGCGCGAACCCATGGTCACGTCATGGCCGAGTTCGACAAGTTTGGTGGCGATGGTCTGCCCGACCATGCCGGTTCCGAGGACCCCGATTCGCATGTGCTCCGCTCCAGATTGTCAGCCGGCTCGACCTGATGATGACGCGCGACCATCGAGCGGCGCGGTCACATGGTGACCGGGGACATCGTCACGACGGTCGGTCCTGAATCCGGAGACCAGGCTCTGCGCGATGAGGAGACATGCGAAGGTGCCAAGCCCCACGAGGTTCCAGCCCGTCGAGGCAGACCGCGTCTCCGGAACCAACATGAACAGCGAGAGCACGAGGGTGACGCCGAAGCTCATCAGCGTCACCCTCGCCAGCGCACGTACGTCCGGATGGTTGATGACCACTCGGAGGTGCAGCGACAGCCCGACGAACAGGAGCCCGACGAGGCTCGCCGTCGCCCCTCCCGTGATCGAGTAGTACTCGTGCCAGCTCTGCAGCGTGGTCTGGAAGTTCACGGGGGTGGAGTGTGACGGCGGCGGCGTCGCCTCATCGGGCGTGCGGTCGATCAGAGCTTGGGCTGCAGGTCCTTGATGAGCGTTTCGGCGGCCGCGTCAGATGGCAGGTTTCCCACCGTGATCGAGACATTGCCGAACAGCGCTTGCAACCCAAGGATTGACGAGAACGCCTTGTCGCCCAGACCGCTGATGGGCTTGGCGCCCGATCCGGCGGCTTGCAACGAGCCGTCGTATCCGGGTGCCGCATCGAGTGCGAGCACACTGACCGTGAGGCCTGACGTGCCATCGGCGCTCGTGTAGTTGCACATGTAGATCTTGTAGCTCGGGGTGTCCTGCTCCTCGGCCTTGGTGATGGGCTCGCCGCTGACGGAGGCCACCGTGGTCGCGGGCAGGAGCTGGCAGACGTTGACCGGATGACCGATCCCGTCGCTGATCGACGTCCCGCCGCTGCTCGAGCCTTGCTGCGTGCTTCCGGTGCCACCCTGGCTTCCCGAGCCTGGGTTGCTGCCGGCCGATGCCGTGCTGCCGCAGGCGGCCAGCAGACCACCCGCGATGGCGATGAGCGAGAGCGCGCCGAGGCGCGACCTGGTGCCGACGAGGTGTCGTGCGGATGCGCTGTGCTGAGTCACCGGGATGGTCCTCCGTTCCGGGCTCGGTGAGCCCCTTGGGAGCAGTAGACCCTGGGTCGATCGCAGATCGATCGCAGGTTCTCGGACGGTCCCGCTCTAACGCGGCAGCACGGCCGCCATGGGCTCGGCCGGGTCGACGACAGCCACAGCCAGGCGGCGGATGTTCGTACAACCACCGCCCTGATGCTTTGCCTCGTAGAGCGCCGCATCCGCTGCACCCTGCACCAGCGTCGGGGCCACGCCGGGAGGCGCCACACAACACCCGATGCTCATGCTCGGCGACCCGCTGGTCAGCGTGACACCGGCGATCGCGTTCTGGATTCGTGCGGTGAGGCGCTCGGCGCCGTCCATGGTGGCGTCAAGCATCAGCACGGCGAACTCGTCACCACCAACTCGGGCGATGGTGTCACCGCGCCGGACGACGGCCTTGAGCGCGGTCGCAACCGAAGCGATCGCAGCGTCGCCCGCCGCGTGACCCCAATGGTCGTTGGTGGACTTCAGGTCGTCGAGGTCGATGGCCAGGAATGCGAACGGGCGGCGGTCGGTCAGGCGCTGGAGCGCCTCATCTAGGCCGCGACGGTTCACGAGACCGGTGAGCGGATCCGTCCGCGCCTGCGTTTCCAGCGACTCGTGAGCCGAGGCGCTGGCGAGGGCCAGCTCGGTCAGGTGCCCAAGCGTGACCACGCGGTCAAACGCTCCGGGCGGGAGGGGCTGTCCGCGGCCGGAGACTGCAAGGATCCCCTGCACCTTCCCTTCGATATGAATCGGGACGGCGGCACTGTCGGTGACCTGCACCGGGAACGACCCGCCGATGAACCCCGATTCCTGCGGAGCGGCAACGACGGGCTCAAAGGCCGGTTCACCGGTCTCGAGCACGCGCGAGATCAATGGATTCTCAGTGATCTGGAGCGTGAGCTCGATGTCGGGCGCGCCGGTCGCATCGCTGTCGGCGACGATCGTCAGGGTCCCGCCTGCGACCGCGAAGTACTGACTCCGCCCGCCGGACTTTGTCGCCGGCGAGGCGAGCGCGTTGGTCAGGCGTGTGGCGGTGCGAATCACCTGCGCGGAATTGAGCGTGGCGGTCAAGGCTCGCATCGCCTCTGACATGACGGCACTCTGTCTGGCTTCCTCGCGTGCGAGGCTGACAGTGGACTCAAGGCGCAGGCGGAGCCGGTGGGTGACCAGGCTGATCATCGAGAGCGCAGTGATCCAGACGACGAGCAGCCGTCCGACGACGAGGCCACCGCCGCCGTCGGCGTGGCCCACGACCGCGAGCGTCACGCTGATGGCCGGGATGATCACGACGGATTCCCACGGCCTGCCATAGAGCGCAGAGAAGATCAGCGGCAGGAGGAGGAGCGACAGGAGGCCCGTTGAGGACCCGGCGGAATAGGCAAGGCACCCGATCGATGCGATCGCAAGGAGCGGCGGGGCCACATCGAGCGCGAGCGGCGCCCGCTTCGAGTTCGACAAAACCAACGTCGCAGCCGACAGCAGCACCAGACCGAGCGCTGCGAGAAACCATCCGACGCGGTCAGGTCCCGAAGGGAGGAGCACGCTCGCGAAAGCGAAGACCGCGACGATCGCGAAGGGCAAGCGCGTCGGTTGCGTGTTGCCGGTGGTTGCCGGTCCACGGGTAAGAAACGAGGAACGCACGGATCGGGATGGTAGGAGGTCACGGGAGTCTGCTCAGCGGCTTGCGAGACCTGTTACGCGGCCGCGAGATCGCGCGACACCACACGAGATGGACTCGCGCATTTGAGGCGTTATTGCGCGGTGTGACGGAGCCCTCCCCTGATCACCAAGCCGTGATTCAGTGGGCGTCCCTCGCGAACACCGGTTTCGTCAGCCGCCCGAGCGACAGGCTCAGCGCAGTCCAGGCCACCCCGACCAGGAATCCTCCGACGACGTCGCTTGGCCAATGAGCTCCGACGTAGACCCGGCTGAGAGCCGCTCCGACGACCAGCAACACCGCCAGGATGCAGCACACGAAATACAGCGCTCGGGGAAGTCCGCGGGCGAGCAGGACGATGCCGAGCACGCTCAACCAGACGAAGAAGCCAACATGGCCACTTGGGTAGCTGTACCCCCCCAGATTCGATGTCGTGTGGGCGACGCCGGTCGGTCGCGGCCGCTGAATGATGAAGTTCACGACGTTGTACAGCGCCGAGTACACCGCTGAGAAGGCAACGAACAGCGTCGCGGGCCGCCGCACTATGAAGGTGATGACGATCACCGCTGCACCGACGCCGACTCCCACCAGGCCGGCAAATGCAGAGACGAACGTGTTGAACCAACTCAACGGGCCGACTGCGACGGATTGCACCGCCACCTCGACGGGCCGGTCGAAGAAGAAGGGTGCAGGGTGGACCGCCACCAGGACGGTGAGCACCGCGAAGGCCATACCGGCGGCGATCGCCACCCACATGAAGAGCCAGTCGACACCGCCAGTGACGCGGTGGAGCCATGAGGACGAACCCAGCGTCCGTCTGCCGACTGCGTTCCCGGCACCGTCCATAACAAAGTATTATAACCTCACTATCATGTTGAAGGACAAGATCTCACCGTTATGAGCACCACTCCGCTCGCGGCAGTGGCGGACGAGGGAGCTCGGGCTGCGCATGAGATCCTCGCGGGGCGACCACGGGCAACGGCGCGGCGCTGGCTCGGGCCATTGGCGCTGATCGCATTCGTGCTCTTCGGGATCCTGACGCTGCTGGTGGTGAATGGCGGGACGCGCGCGGGATTCGATCTCCCCGTCGAGCGCTTCGTGCAACACGTTCCGTGGGGGCCGCTCACGTACTGGATGACCTTGACCAACATCACTGGCGGCGTGATCCAGGATCTGTTCGGCGCCGCGGTGATCCTCGCGATCTTTTTCTGGGACCGGCGAGCTGGTTGGTTGATGGCTTTAGGGGCAATCGGCAGCCTCCTCGCTCAGATCATCAAGGTGTCGGTCGAGCGCCATCGCCCGACAGCGGACGTGGTGACCGTGCTCAGTCCGTCGAGTGGTTACAGCTATCCGAGCGGCCATGCCCTCTTCTTCACATGGCTTGCATTCATGAGCGCGATCGCCATCGCGCCGCACGTGAGCCCACGCTGGCGCCAGCTGATCTGGGGTGTCGCGGTATTCGTGATTATCTTCGCGAGCATCGGCCGGGTCTGGGCCGGCGCGCACTGGCCCAGTGATGTCATCGGCGGCTTCCTCCTCGGCCTTGGCTGGTCCGCATTCATCCTCTGGCTCCCCGAGCGCTGGCTGCCGACTCCCAGCCGGCGCTGGTTTCCCGGCCGGCGCGCCTTCTCACGGCGTGCGCGGGCGTGACACTGCGCGAGACGGCGACACGCGTCCTCATCGTCAGCCGCGATGCGGGCAGCATCACGGACTCGGTCCAGCGGCGTCTCGACACTGCGTTTCCCGACCACGTGCAACTCGACTTCGATGCGCACCAGGACTACCGCCGCGCGCTGAGTAGCGACGCCACGGTGGTCGTCGCCGGTGGCGACGGGACGATTGGTTTCGTCGCGCGGGCTTTGGCGGGGACTGCGCGCACGCTCGGCATCCTCCCGCTGGGCACCTTCAACAACTTTGCCCGGGGACTTGGCATCCCCACGGATCTTCGGCGCGCCATCGCGGTTGTGCGTGCGGGAACGACGCGGCCGGTCACGCTCGGACGCGTGAACGGTCGGTATTTCCTCGAGGCTGCGGCGATCGGCATATTCGGCGAGGCAATCCTCCTGGGGGAGAAAGCCAAGGACGGGGCGTTCAAATCCGTCTCGCGTGAACTGCGGGCCGTCATCAAGGCTCAGCCCTTTGCATTCACGACGCACGGCGATCTGGAGGGGCAGGGCCGGAGCCGGTCACTCGTCTTTACCAACACACCGTCGACAGGCGCGCGCCTGCCGATCGGCAGCACGTCGCCAACAGAGCCCTTCCTCTCGTTGAACATCGGTGTCGGCGGCTCGCGCACTGATCTTCTGGGTCGACTCATGGCAGCGTCCATATGGGACAAGCACCAGGACGACGACGGCATCAGTTTTCAGGTGCGCACGCTGACCGTCAGCACCAAACCGCGCATGGCAGTCGTCGCCGACAATGAGCGCGCGGGCCGGACGCCGGCGACGTTTGAGGCCGTGGCCGGCGCCCTGCGCGTTTTCGTGCCGAAGTGAGCAAGCGCACTGTGTCGCGGCCGCGACGCCGCGCTCGCCCACGCAGGTCTTCTGCGCCAGCTCCAGCGGAGCGCGTCCAGCGTCAGGCCAAGAAGGTTGTGACCCATCCATGGGTCCAACGGGCGGCTCGCTTCGGATATGTCGTTCGCGGGTTCATCTACGCGACCATGGGCCTTCTTGCCCTCGGTCTCGCGATCGGACGATCCTCGGATCCGGCCGATCAACGCGGCACATTGACGCTGCTTGGAGACAGCGCCGTGGCGCGGGTCTTACTGCTGGTCGTCGCCGTTTCGCTGATGGCCTACGCAGGCTGGGGCTTCATCCGGGCCATCTACGATCCGCTGCACCGCGGGGATGATGTCTCCGGCATCGCATCGCGCATCGGCTTTGCCTGGAGCGGCCTGAACTATCTGGCACTCGCCATCTTCGCCGTAGGGGCTTTCCTTGGCTCCTCGAAAACCAGCAAAACCGATTCGGTGCAGCAGATCGTTGGGTGGGCGCTGAACCTGCCCGCGGGCGGACTGATCATCACGGTTGCGGGCTTGATCGGCATCGCAGGGGGGATTGGTCAGTTCTTTGACGCGTACAAAGCCGGGTTTCGCAAGGATTTGAAACGCAACCGCATGACTCGGTGGCAGCGAGCAGCGGTGGATGGACTCGGTCGGTTCGGCATGTCCGCTCGCGGGGTGATCTTCGGCACGGTCGGTATTTTTGTGTTTGAGGCCGGACTGCATCACGATCCGAGTGACGCGCACAGCTTTGGTCCGGCATTCGTCGCGGTTGCTCGAGAGCCGATGGGTCATCTTTTACTGGGAATCGTGGCGCTGGGTTTCGTCGCGCTGGGGCTTCATTCCTGGGCCAACGCGCGATGGGTCCGGATGCCGGCCGGGTAAGCCGGGGCGACATCCTGGCCCGTCGAGACGTCGCCGGCCCAACATCACGGAGCGACGCCGGTGCGGGCGTCGAACCCATCACCACGGAGCGACGCCGGTGCGGGCGTCGAACCCATCACCGGCGTGCCTCACCAGTGTTGCTGAGGGTCAGACCTTGGCCTGC
Source organism: Candidatus Dormiibacterota bacterium (assembly GCA_041691155.1). Classification (GTDB taxonomy): domain Bacteria; phylum Chloroflexota; class Dormibacteria; order Aeolococcales; family Aeolococcaceae; genus Palsa-851. Next base: position 15,750 of record JBEPVD010000044.1, read on the forward strand.
AGGTACTTGATCATCGCTTCCGAGCCAGATGCGTTTGCCAGGTTCGCCACCGAGTAGTCGACGTTGCCGTACAAGGCCTCGACCGCAGAAGCCGTCGAGAAGGCCTTGTCGCCCAGTCCGCTGATCGGCTGGGCCGACTGTGCCGACCCGACGTTGGCGGCGTATCCGGCTGCGGCGTCGAGGCCCAGCACATCGACGTCGAAGCCCTGCGTGCCATCAGCGCTCGCATAGTCGCAGGACCAGATCTTGTAGCTGGGCGTGTCCCCCTCTGTGGCGACCGTGACGGGCAAACCACTGAGCGACGCTGCGGTTGCTGCGGGAAGGAGCGTGCAGACACTCACTGGGTGGCCAATACCGTCGTTGACCGTGCCTCCTCCGCCGGAGGAGGTCGTCCCCGATCCACCACCGGCTGGCTGACTGCTCGTAGCCGCGCTGCCGGATGATCCGCCACAAGCGGCGAGCAGACCGCCACCGATCGCGACGACTGCGAGCGCGGCGAGGCGGATTGGCTTGGACCCATTACGCCTGTGCGATACCTGGGGTTGACCGCTCATCGGTGTCACTCCTATGGGGCTCGGCGAGCCCGATAGGCGGAGTACAGCGGATGCCGATCGCAGATCGATCGCAGGATTAGCTCGGAGTCACGCGCGCGCCGTGGCGTCGCCGCTCGATCGGAGCCCGTCCAGCGCTCGCTCGAGCACCCTTCGCGGATCAACCCCTGCCGCTGCAGCCTGTACAGCGAAGGCGCTCGCCGCCGCTACGAGGGCCTGCTCACGGTCGACCGCGGACGCCGGTGGGCGCTCGGCGATGAAGGTGCCATGCCGTCCGCGTGTCGTGATGAATCCACCGAGCTCGAGCTCCCGAAACGCTCGCGCAACCGTGCCGCCGGCAAGCCCGAGGTCGGCGGCGAGCTGACGGATCGTGGGGAGGCGTTGTCCGGCGGGCAGCATGCCGGTGGCGATGATCGTGACGAGCTGACTCCGGATCTGGTCGTACGGCGGCACGGCCGATGATGGATCGATCCGCAGGATCAACGCGCGCTCACCAGCGGGCGCTCGCGCTGCACGCGCCACCGGCGCGGGTGGCTCAGACCGATCCATGCGCCGACCGCGAGAATGTCGGTGATGAAGCCGAGCCAGATGAGGGCTTGACCGAGCCCCGAGACGGACGTCACCATGCCGACGGAGACGAGCGCCCAGCCCGAACTGAGCAGGATCAGGGCGACGACCGCGGCGGCGAGCCCGTGCATCGAGCACGCGCGAAGGGCGTCGTCGGCCGCGACGAGATCCTCGCTGATCGCCGGTTGCGGCCGCGCCACGATAGCCCGAAGGATCCAGTCGGCCGCGAGCGCAAACGCGACGATGAGGAGTGACGCGACTGCGAGATAGGTGACGCTGGGATCGACGGCTCGGAGCGGGTCCTTCGGAATCACCGCATACGTGCCGGCGAGCGCCACCGTCACGAGCGGGAGCAGACGGATCGACCAGATCGTTGCCGGCGACACATAGTCAGCAGGCGATCGTGGCGACAGCGTTGCCGCCCGGATCGCGCCAGGAACGCGGCGGGGGCGCAGGAACGAGGCCTCCGCGGCGACCGCACCGACGAGGTACCCGCCGACGGCGAGCGCAACCCAGTTGTCTCCGAGCGGCAGCGGCCGGCCGAAGACGCCGATGTAGACCGGCGAGAGCAGCCAGCCGAGTGTGGCCCCGACGACTTGCAGCGTTCGTGTCCTCCGCAGATAGCGCGCGACCATCTCTCGATTCCGATCCGTCAGGGCCACGCCGTAGCGGCGCGCCCACTTTTCGAGGCTGGACGCACTTGGGTGCATCGCCGCCACAAGCAGACCTACCGCCGCGAGGATGCTGGTCAGCCCCACGATCACCCAGCCGGATCCGGTCAATTCCGCGGTCACCATGTCGATGATCTCCAGTCCCGCAACCGGGGTTTGTAGTCTTGTATCAGTACATTGATACAATAGTCGAGCTGCGGGACCGTGTCAAGACTGAAAAGGATGAGTTCACCTGCTCCGGAACCCCCACCCCGGTCTTCACCCATCTGCCGTCGAACGTCCTGCTTGCAGCCGTGCCGTTCATGCCTAATCTCGGATTGGCGGTCACGCTCCTGTTTGCTCGATCGGCGCTCTCCCCGGATGGACGTGCCCGCCCGGCAGGCATTCATCGCGGCTCTGGTCGACCATCCGAACAGACGGCGGCAGCCGCATACACGAACACGGCGCGCTATGTGGGCAGACCCGCAGGGCCGACGATCGCCCGCGCCTTGATGCAGCGCACTACGGTCGCGGCGCCCTTTCTGGCGGCAGGGGCGATCAAGGTCGTGTACGACCTCGTGATCTACGTCGCATTCCGTAAAGCGATCAGCCCTGATCGGGGCGATGACCGAGCGTAAGCGTTTTTACGCGCATGCCCGATGGGTTGATTTGAGCAGGACTTGATGCAGCCCGGGCCGTGCGGTAGCGGAACGTGACGTACGCAGGCGAGCGCGCCCGGCCCTGCGGATCGAATACAGATTGGTGGTGCCGAGGAAGGGACTCGAACCCTTACAAGGTTGCCCTCACCAGCCCCTCAAGCTGGCGTGTCTACCAATTCCACCACCTCGGCACGGAGACCGACGCGGCGCCTCGTGGGCTCCGCGTACGGCCCAGTCATTCTACAGGCGGGTGGCGTGACCGCCCGTACCCCTCGATTCGAGGTCCCCGCTTGTGCCATGCTGAGCGGAGCGTCATTGGGGAGGACTGGCATGCGATTCGGACGGCTCTGGGGGACGGCTTCCCAGTTGCTCCACAGGCTCGAGCGGCAGCTTCGCGTTCCGGCCGGTCGGAGTCGTGCGTCCGCTTGGGCGCTGCCGATCTCGGGGTTCCTCCTCTGCTGCGCGATCCTGGTGGTGGCCGGCGCGTTGAGCGGGGTCTCGGCTGCCGAGTACATCCCCACGGCGATGCTCGAAGGCCTCGTCATTGCCGGACTGTTTTTCGTCTGCATGACCCCCGGCCCCTCACCGCCGGACAGCGATGACGGCGGGGGCCGTGGCCCGGACAAGGACCCTACCTCCGCTCCGCCGCCGTTTGATCCGACGCTCTGGGTTCGTGTCCTCGACGACCCGGCGCCGCCCAGCGCCGCGGGTGACTCCCGGGACGAGGCGCGGCGTGAGCTAGCCGGCACGCGCCACTAGAACGCCAAGCGCATATCGCGGGCGGCCGTGGCGAGTGGTAACGTCGCGATCGGAATGCCACGGCCCGTCCGCCGCCTGCTCGTTTCGTTCATTGCGGTGATGGCCGCGTTCCTGATCGGCGCGGTTGCGATCGCAAAGATCATCAGCCTGGTCGATTCGCCCCACAACGCCGCCCGAGACCTCGAAAACGCGCTGGGCAACTACTGGCCATTGATCCTTCTCGCGGTGATCGTTTTCACAGTGGGGCTGGCGGCAACGCGGATCGGTCGCCATGCACCCGACGGTCCAGAGGATCGGCTGACCAAATCTCGATCACCCCTCTAGGGCTGGTCAGGCGTTGCGCTCCCAGATGGTCAGGGTCGGCGCGACATCAAGATCTGGTTCGAGCGCGCGGACCGGAGACAGCGCCACCCTGGTGAACGCGCCGTTCAGACCTCGGATGCGCGCGGTGCGATGACCACCATCACCGATCACTGCAACGGTTTTCCCTGCATAGAACGACAAGCAGTCGCCGAGTGCTGAAAAGCGGGGTGGCCAGCACAAGAAGAGCGCACGATCTGCGTACGCGGCAAGCACGGTGTGATCGCCCCGCAGCACCTCGGTCCAGGTTGGTGTTGGCGCGTGGTAGCGATTGGCCGTGTCGCCGTCGGGTGGTGCTTGGTCCAACGCCACGACGTTCACGCCGAGCGCTCGCAGTCGCTGCGCCCAATATCCAGTGCCGGCAGCGATCTCGACGAGCGGACCGCGCTCGGCAAGCATCGTGAGTGTTGCATCGTCGGGCAACACATATGAGTAGCGCTGCGCCAGGTCGGTCAGCGTGACGTCCGAGCGCGCACCCACCTCGACATCGCGAACCGCTTCGGCAAATGAGTCATCGCGCGCGGTATCGATCGTTTCGCTCGAATGCTCCATGAGAATGCGGGCAACGATAGCCTCCTCCGCCGCAAGCCGGAGCTCAGGTCGTCCGAGTGTTCGGCGTCAGGCGACGACGTCGAGCGAGGGGGTCTTCTCGCTTGCGATGCAGACGCAGTTGCGACCCTGCGCTTTGGCGGCGTACAGCGCGCGGTCGACCGCTCGAAGCAGCGAATCCGATTCGTCGCCGTCATGCGAGACCGCGACGCCGATGCTCACTGTCGTCAGCATGTCGGCGGCGTGCGCCATCACGTCGATGCGCAGGCGTTCGGCGACGAATTCGCCGCCGGCTTCGTCGGTTTCGGGAAGGATGACTGCGAACTCCTCACCGCCGACGCGTGCCGCCACGTCGATGCCTGACCGGTGCATACGTGCAGCGAGCAACTCGGCAAAACTCGCTAGGACTCGATCGCCGGCGCCGTGGCCGAAGGTGTCGTTGACTCGCTTGAAATGGTCGAGGTCGAGCATCAGCAGGCAGGTTGGCCGTCGCGATCGCGCGCTTCTGCTCAACTCACGGGCAAGGCTCGCGCGGAACGATCGGCGGTTGGGTAGTCCCGTCAGATCGTCGGTCACCGACAGCCGGCGCAATTCGACGCGAAGCCGCGAATCCTGGCGGCCACGCAGGGCGATGAGCCCGAGCAGCAGGAAGAATGTCGCCCACGTGAAGATCCACTGAGCGGCGTCATTCGATGTGTGCATGACGAGCGCCTGATTCCAGGCGGCAAGCGCGAGCGCGGGGGGGCGCCGCGATGCTGAACCACATGTAGCCGGAGAGGTCGAAGAGCACGACCGCCTCGACGCCGATCAGGAGCAGACCGATGCTCTCCGCCGGCCCCGCACCGGCCTTGTCGCTCAGGATGGCGAGCATCGCACCCAGGCATCCAAGGAAGTCCGCGCAAAGCAGGGCTACCCGGAAGCGCCGGCCGACCTGGCCGCGGCGCTGGACCGCCATCGCCGCGAGGTTGTAACCGGAAGCCATCGCGGCCACGATGAGGCTGCCAGGGAGCCATTGGGGGCTCGGGGTGGTGAGCGCCGAGATCATGAGCAGGACGATGCCGAGCCAGCGCAGGGCGATGACGCCTCGGTAGCCCGACAGTGCGGAGACGAACCGCCCGCTGGCCGGCAACACGACTCTCGAATTCATGGGGCGGCGCTCCCCAACGCTTCGGAGGCCCGTGGGGTCATCGACTCAGCGTGTGCCTTCGGGTGACTTGCGGCCGCGGCCATGCGCGATCGTAACGACGTTGTCAGGGTGCGGCCGGAATACGGCCACGCTGCCAGGTGTCGCTCATCAAGGCCCAGGTTTGCGCGGTCCGGGATGGCGGGGCACTGATGGTCACCCGGCGGACTTCGCGGGCTTCCTCGCCTCGGGGCCAGTCAGGCCGCACCGACCTCAGCCATCCGCCGTGAAGCCACCAGCCCCAACCGTCTAGAATCCTGCGCGAGAGCGGGGCTCAGGGCGCCGAATGGGGGTCGGTCCCGCGGGAGGACACGCGTGCGGAAACGTTTCGTTCTGGGGTTGGTGGCGGCCGTTGCCGTCATCGGATTTACGACAGGGGCAGGCTCGGCGGCCGGCCCGATGGGCCACGTCAGCCCGCAAGGCAAAACCTTGACGTGCCCGAACGCTCCGGGCAACTACTGCGCTGCGGTTTCGTTCACGTCGGTCTCCGGCGGGATCGATGTCAACTCGATGCAGTCGATCGGCTTCACCACCGGCGCCGGTAAGGCGCGCGAGTGGTTCCGCTACTCGTGCAACGCGGGGACGTGCTTCATCTCCCCGACCAACGTCGTGACGTACCACGCTCGCGATACGCGGCTGAATGCCACACACAATCTCGGCGGCTTCTTCCTGCCGTGTGGGGCGAAATTCGGGGTCGACTGGCGCAATCCCGCGAAGAACGCGCCTGGACCCAAGGCAGTCCTGTTCAGGGTCGTCTGCTAACAGGTGGCTTCACCGGGAGCCGTTCGGCGATGCCGGGCGGCTCCCTTTCATTTCCCGCGGGTCTCCGACGGAGGCACTGAGTCCTCGACAGGGGTGGCCGACGCCTCTGTCAGGCTTTGTGGGTGGGGCGAGGTGTGGGTGTCCGCGTCGGCTTCGGCGTTGGCGGGTGAATCATGATCGTCCCCTCATCGCCTCTCGGATTTTGGTCTACGACGATGTTCTCCCCCTGCGTGAGGCCGGGATCGAGCCGCGCCGGAAGAAGCGACGCGTAGTGCGGCGCCGGGGGTGGTGCGGGGCGCGTGAGCACGCTGATCGCGGTCAGCGCCAAGCACGCGGTGATGATCGCTCCGAGGGCGCGTCGGGCGAGCTGCGGGGTCACGGGGAGAAGTATGCGCGGCGGCCGGTGACCGAAATCATGTGGGCCATCGGCGGTGCAATGTCTTCGGCCCGGTGCCGCGTCGGTGGCGTGCGACAATCGCTCGTCATATCCCGGCATTCGGTGCGCGGGCCACTCGTGGTACGGAGGACGTAAATATGCCGCAGTACATGGATTTTCACCCGGACCTGAAACTGCCCCAGGACGCGATCGATGGCATTGCGGCTGGTGCCAAGGACGGTACCGCTGACCAGTTCGGAGTGACGCAAGTCGAGCTGTATCACAACGAAGACGGCACGGTGTATTGCCTGCTGGACGCACCCGACGCGCAGGCGGTGCGCGATCATCACGCGGCGATCGGCGTCCCTTGCGGCGACGTCCACGAGGTCAAAGGAATCCGCTAAACCGGCTCACCAGCGCGTTCGGAGGGCACCCTAGCTGGATCTCGACGAGTGGAACTATCACGATGTTCGACAATGGTGCGTCGGGGCACCTCGGCGCTCATCTCGAGGATTGGCCCGGGCAACACCGCGGGACCATTGATGTCACGGCGGACTGGACCTGTTAGGACAATCCATCAGACCGGGCACGATGACTGTTCGCGAGGAGTTGACTGCGACCTCACCGCTACCCTCGCGGCTGCGTCTGGACTCGTCGACCGCTCTGTTCGAGGGCGGTCCAGGACTCGGCACACGAGGAGTGGAGTCGGGCGGCGCGGCCTCGGTCCACCCTATGCCAAGATGCTGCCGGGAGCCCACTCTGATCCGGGAAATGAGGTGACGACGATGCTTGCGGATGCAATGCTGGTAACCACCGTTGCCGTGACCGACCTTGACCGCGCGAAACGGTTCTTCCAGGAGCAACTCGGTTTGTCTCCACTCGACGAAACGCCGTTTGCTGTCCGATTCGCTGCCGGGAAGGGAACGCAGGTTTCCGTGAGGCGCGGGCAACCGAACATCGGGCAGACCGTGGCGCACTTCGAAGTCGACGACATCGAGAGCGTCGTCGGCGATCTGACCTCGCGGGGAGTGACCTTCGAGGAATACCAGTCGCCGAAGACGACAAACTTCATCGCCCAGGTCGGCCCCGCCCGCGCCGCATGGTTCAAGGACCCTGACGGGAACGTATTCGGCGTGCGCGAAGGACCCGTACCCAGCGGCGCGTAAGGCACTCGTCGAGGCACCGAATGCCTGAGCCTTGTCGTGCACACACGTACGAGCCTGATCTCCCACTCCCGACACGCTCTTGTACGCCACGGGAAACGCATGCTGAACTGTGAAATGTAGGTGGGGCTGATGTTGGCGATCACCTCGATGATTACGTTCTCGGTGGTTGCGCCCTAGTCACAAACGCAGCCGTCACACCACCAGGGAGCTGCGTTCCGCCGCCGGCGCATACGCGGAATTCGGGAGCCTGGTACGGTGCTACCCAGCCTTTTGATCATCTACTCAGATTTCGAATACAGCACGAAGCGGAGAGGCTGGAAAACAAGCGAGAGATACCCGGCAAGCATCCGGGACTGGGCGCCGTGCTACCAGCGGCTCGCCGTCTCATACGCCACGAGCGAAATCGCCCGAGTTATCTGCTCTGTTTGGCTTCGCGGACACTGTCGTCTCAAGCGATATCCGCAGGTCCCGCAGCGTCCCCGCCACGCCTGGTCAACGGGCAGATCCATGACGCGTCTCCAACTACCCAGCACCGGTTGTCGTACGAGCCGTTGAATTGACGGCAAACATCAGATGTGAGGGGATACCATTCGCGTCCCAGGTCCCGCCGTGCCGCGGGGCCTTACGCAGAGGTGGACACCATGCCAACCGTTATCGGCCATCACGACGTCAAGGACACCAAGCACTGGCTCGCCTCGCCGAAGCGTGAAGAGTTCTTCGGACCCCTCGGCGTCACCAATATCCGGACTTTCGTCGACCCGCAGAACCCGACCCGAGTAGCAGTACTCATGGACGTGGCTGACATGGACGCTCTCGCGGCCGCGATGCAGACAGAAGCGGCAGCCGAGGCTATGGCAAGCGACGGCGTGCTGGCCGATACGTTGGTGATGCTCGTCGAGTCGTAGTTCGCTTCTCGCACGCTATGCGGGCAATTGGCATTATGGCCGGGTAGTGTCGCGAGCTTCGACCCGCCCACGTCATTGAGCGTGTCGTCCGGGACACGTTTGGCGCGGCCGCAGCGGTCCGTGACTAGGGGCGGCAAGCTTGGCCTTTGACCGCCCTGCCTTCAGGCTGCGTGGACGCGAGGCTAAACAAGAGAGAAATACCCGGCAAGCATCCGGGACTAAGCGCTGTGCTAGTTCGGCGATTCGATCTCCCCGAGCCTGAGCGTCATAGCGCGAGTTATCGACTGTTTTTCAGGGCTGCCGACTGCCGCGCACGATACAGTTCAGAGCGTCGGCTCGTTCTGTCCTTGTTCAGCGCCGTGGGAAGACGAACTCGGCGTGGTGGGTCTTCGATCAGACTGCCGGGTCGAACAGGAACTCGCGAACCTGTTGGGCACAGCGGCATGCGACGGCTAACTTGGCAGCCCACTCCAACGCCTCCTCGCGCGAGGGCACGTCCACGATTGTGAGTCCGCCGAGGAACTGCTTGCTCTCCGCGTACGAGCCGTCGGTAATCGTCCCCTCCGTGGCCACCACGCTCGCCTCCTGGGGGTCCTTTAGTCCGCCGGCGAACACAAAGACGCCGGCATCCTTGGCCTCCTGCATCACGGCGTGTGCAGCCTCGTCCACCGCCGCCAGTTCCTCCTCGGGGAAGGTCATCGCGCCGTCATCGAACGAGATCAGGTACTTCGGCATCTCGTGTCTCCTTGTCTCACGGCCGCCTCTCGCTACGCCTCGCTGCTTGCGTCTCGTAGCGGGGAGCTCAAAGAGCGACGCTGGTTCGTGGAGGGAAAGATTGGGGCGATCCGTTTCAAGGTGGCCATTTTCGCAAAAATACGTGATTTTCGGAGGCCGACCACGTACGCAGTGTCGAATACAAGGCCGCCCCAGAGACCAGAAAAAAAAAGAGAGATACCCGGCAACGACCTACTCTCCCACCCCGTTGCCAGGGCAGTACCATCGGCGCTGGTGGGCTTAACTGCTGTGTTCGGGATGGGAACAGGTGTTTCCCCACCGCTATGATCACCGGATATCTCTCTCATGACGAGTGAGAATGCGAGTCTGGTTCACGGAAGCTCTTGCGCTCTCCGCCGGAGAATCCTACTGCGCTACGCGAGCGCTCTGCCAGGCTATGCACGGTCCTGCGGCGCCACCAGTGGCGCCATCCCACTCGTCGCTGAAAAGTGGGATAGGAGGTCAAGCCCTCGACCGATTAGTACCGCTCAGCTCAAAGAGTCACCTCTCTTACACCCGCGGCCTATCAACCAGATGGTCTCTCTGGGGTCTTACCCGGTTATCCGGTGGGAGATCTTATCTTGGAGTGGGCTTCGCACTTAGATGCTTTCAGCGCTTATCCCATCCGGACATGGCTACCCAGCGATGCTCTTGGCAGAACAACTGGTGCACTAGCGGTCCGTCCAACCCGGTCCTCTCGTACTAAGGTCAGCTCTCCTCAAATCTCCTGCGCCCACAGCGGATACGATCCGAACTGTCTCACGACGTTCTAAACCCAGCTCGCGTACCGCTTTAATGGGCGA
>JBEPVD010000045.1:0-25234 GCA_041691155.1 Candidatus Dormiibacterota bacterium
ACGCAGGCCATGATGTCCTCATAGTCCACCCCGCCCCAGCCTGATCCCGGATCGTGCTCCGCCTCGGGTCAGCGGACGGCGCGTCCCCAGGCCTCGCTGTAGCCGGAACTGCCGCGTGGGTTGCAATAGATGACGCCGAATCCAGCGCCCATTTGCAACTGGAACTCGTCGAAGAAGAACCACCCGTAGGACGTGAACGGACCACCGTGGATGTTGAGAATCGTGGGCGCGGGTGCCTTGGCAGTGGCGCCGACGGGCTGCATGGCCCAGCACTCGATGTCGGTGCCATCCGCCGATGTGGCCGTGAAGCGCATCGGAGACACCAGAGACACTTGCTCACGCAACGCGCGAGTGAGGTCGGTCAGACGGCGCAGCTCCTCCCCGTCCACCGAGACGTGCACTTCCGCCAACTCAACTGGCGTTGTGATGACCGCCGCGAGGATGGGCCTGGCGTCGGTGACCTCCACGGCATGGAACGCTCGGACAACCCGATCGCCGCCGACGACGAGGGTTGGAATCCCGTCCGCATCTTCAGCGCGATAGACGTGGACTGCTCCACGATCCTCGACCCGAAACCAGAGGCTGTTGCCAACCCATAGCGGCGGGTGATGATCCGGGTACGGCGAGGCGTTGCGATCCAGCACTGTGCTGACTTCGTACTGTGTGCCACTCGCCAGGTCGAGGGTCCCGACCCGGCCGTGCCGCGGCTCATCGAGTGGCGTCGGAACGACCACGTATGCCAGCCGGGTCCCGTCTGGTGACCAGGACAGCAACGACCACGATGCAGAGGTGTCGGTCAGAGCCGTCGGCTCGCCACCCGCGGCGCTCACCACCCAGATGTCGTTGCACAGGTCAAGGTCCCAATCCGCATGCCGTGCGGACACGAATGCAAGCCGCCTGCCATCGGGCGACCACGTGGCTCCGCTCGCCGGCCACGGTCCTTCGGTCAGGTCCAGGGGCGGGGCGGACCCGTCGACCGGCACCACAAACAGATGGTACGGGCGATCGTAGACCCAGCCTTCGGCATCGAGCCGGCTGAACAGATGGGTGACCCGCCGTGGTGGGAGCGCGGCGGGCTCCGGCCGCTTGCCGGGCGTGCCATAGCGACTCTCCTCTGGGCAACGCGCGACGAACGCAAGCCTGGTGCCGTCAGGCGCCCAGCTGAGCTCGCCGACGTCGTCGGGCCACCCACAGACGCGGGTGTCCTCGCCGGATCCTTCGGTCGGGGTGACCCACACTCCGCCCTCCGCGTCGGGACCGAGGCTCCGTGCGAATGCGAGTTGCCGCCCGTCCGGCGACCAGCGAGGCAGGGTGTCCGCCCATGTGCCGGCGGTCAACGCGCGCGGGGGCGCCGTCCCATCAACGTCGGCGATCCAGATGCTCGTGCGCTGTCGGTTCGCTTCGGTATCGAGGACGGTCGCGGTGTAGGCGACCTGGCGGCCGTCCGGCGAGAGACGGACGTCGTCGGCGTTGGCGAGCAACGAGAGATCGCGCGTCCTCATTCCGGTCATGGCCACTCCTTTCCTCAGACGTCAACCCTCGAGATGCTCGGAATCGACAGCCCCGACGCTACGCCGTTTGGCTAGGCGCGCGTCAGGTCGGAGCGGTACGCGCTATCGGGGGCGTGTGACGGACCGTAACGCCGGGCCGACGGCCTGATTGGGGGACGGTGCACACACGGTCGAAGGAAATCTCGGCGGCCATGATCGCGGAGTGATCGCCGTTCAGCGCCCCGACCTCCCTGAGGCTCCTGCTCGCCGGAAGGCCGTCGCCCTGATCCTGCCGGTGTTCACCGCCACGCTCTTCAGCAGTGCGATGCTGCTTTTCGTCGTCGAACCGATGCTCGCGAAAATGGCGCTGCCCCTCCTGGGCAGCACCCCCGCGGTGTGGACGACGTCGGTGATGTTCTTCCAGGCGGTACTGCTCGCCGGCTACGGCTATGCGCACCTCTCCATGAAGTACCTCGGCGTACGACGGCAAATCCAGTTGCACGTGGCGCTGCTCATTCTTCCGTTGGCAACGCTGCCGCTGCACCTCCCCGGGTGGTCACCGCCCGCGTCGGGCAGTCCCGTTCTCTGGTTGCTGCTGGTGCTGACGGTCTCCGTCGGCCTGCCATTCTTTGTCATTTCGGCGACATCGCCGCTCCTGCAGAGTTGGTTTTCACACACCGGACACCGACACGCACCCGACCCGTACTTCCTTTACCGGGCGAGCAATTTGGGCAGCATGGTGGCGCTGCTTGGCTATCCCATCCTGATCGAGCCCCACCTGCGCCTGACCGAGCAGTCCAACGCGTGGTCGTTCGGCTATGCGTCTGTCTGCGTGCTCTTGGTTGCGACCGCGCTGACCATGTTTCGCCTCATCCCGGGCGGCACAGCGACCAGGGCGCTCCGAGCTTTGGTGCGGGAAAACGATGCCGGCTCAACTCGCATTCCCTGGCGTCGCCGCCTCCGCTGGGTCGCCCTCGCCGCAGTCCCGGCGACCTGGATGCTGGCGCTCACCTCGTACCTCACCACCGGGCTTGCCCCAGTCCCCCTCCTGTGGGTCATCCCGCTGGCGCTGTACCTCCTCTCCTTCACCATCGTCTTCGCAACCCGCCCGATGGTCAGTCAAACCTGGCTCCGCAGGGCGTTGCCGTTTCTCATCATTCCCCTGGTCGGGACGTTGCAGATGCACGCCAGCGGACCGCTCTGGTTCCTGGGGATCCTGCACGTCAGCACGTTTTTTGTCGCGGCGCTGGTCTGCCACGGCGAGCTCGCGGCTGACCGTCCCGCGGCGAGCCATCTCACCGCCTATTACCTGTGGCTGGCCGTAGGCGGCGTCCTCGGCGGCAGCTTTGCGGGCCTGGTCGCTCCACTGATCTTCAACAGCTTCGCCGAGTACCCGATCGCGGTTGTGGCGTTGTGCCTGCTCGTCCCCCTCCGCGGCGCCATCGTCGGCCGTGCCCTGCGCCGCTCCGACCTGGTGCTCCCGGTCGCTGTGGCAGTAGTGGTCATCGGGGCGGCGATCGCTCTCGACCGCTTTGGCATCAACGATCAATCAGTGCAGCGCACCTTGATCTTCGGACCCGCCGCGGTGCTTGCATTTGCGGCGTCGGCACGACCACTGCGCTTCGGGCTCGCGATCGCGGCATTGCTGCTCGCCAGCAGTGTTCCGGTCGGCGCGCACGAAGACCAGCTCTTCGCGGCCCGCGATTTCTTCGGCGTCGATCGGGTGACGGTCAGCCAACAGGGGACGCAGCACATCCTCTACAGCGGGAATATCGTCCATGGGGCGCAGAACCTGGATCCGAGCACGCGCGACGAGCCGCTGACCTATTACTCAAAGAGTGGTCCTCTGGGCGACATCTTCGCGGGACTGTCGCTGAGTGCCGGCGCCCACATGTCGGTCATCGGTTTGGGCGCGGGATCGATGGCGTGCTACTCCGGTCCCAACCAGGATTGGAGCTTCTTCGAGATCGACCCCCTCGTCCGCAAGATCGCCTTTGATCCGAAGCTGTTCACGTTCATGCGCGACTGTGCTCCCGCACACACCTCGGTCGTGCTTGGCGACGGTCGCCTCTCGATCGCATCGTTGCCGGCGCACAGCCAGGACATGATCGTTGTCGATGCGTTCGGGTCCGACGTGATCCCGGTCAACCTCATCACGCACGAGGCGATATCCCTGTACCGATCCAAGCTCACCTCGTCGGGGGTGCTCGTCTTCAACATCTCCAACCAGTACGTGGATCTGCGGTCCGTGCTGGCCCGTGAGGCGGAGGCCGCAGGGATGCTGAGTTACGTCCGCGACGACGGAGCCATCAGCCCCGCCGAAGCTGCTGACGAAATCTTCGCTTCGACGTGGATGGTGATGGCGCCATCTCCTGCCGTCCTGAACAACCTTCCCTCGCAGGCCGGCTGGAGTCCGGCGACCGCGGACCCAGGGACGCAACTCTGGACCGACGACTTCTCCGACGTCTTCAGCGTGTTGCGCTGGCACTAGCCCTCGTCGCGTCGATCAGGGCTGGGTATCCGGATGGTGGGCGCAATAGTGTGTGGTTTCACCCTTGGATTCAGCCGGTCAACGCAACACCTCGTGCGAGCAGCGAATGATCACTGCGCGCAGGAGGTGCCATGAGGCGGTTCACCGAGGCAGAGAAGACTGATATCTGGGATCGGATCGAGGCTGGTCACACGCCGGCGTCCGTGGCGGCCGCCTTCGGCAGATACCCGAGCGCCATTCGGGCTTTGCAACAGATAACGGGAGGGGTGAGACCCGCTCCACGGCATCGACGATCGAACGCCTTGAGCCTCATCGAGCGCGAGGAGATCTCTCGAGGCCTGTCCGCCGGCGCTTCGTTGCGTCACATCGCCGCCAGCCTCGGCCGAGCGCCTTCAACAGTGTGTCGCGAGGTTGACCGCAACGAGGGCAAGGCGCGATATCGCGCCTGTGCCGCCGACCGCCAAGCCCAGCGTCGAGCGCGACGGCCAAAAGCCGCAAAGTTGGCGACATGCCGCCGCCTCCAGGAACTGGTCGAGGCCAAGCTCGCGCTTCGGTGGTCGCCGATGCAGATCGCTTCGTGGCTGCCGGCCGCGTATCCGACTGACTTGGAGATGCGGGTGTCCCACGAGACCATCTACATGGCGTTGTACGTTCAGGGCAGAGGTGCGCTCCGCCGCGAGCTGCACGCAGCTCTGCGAACTGGTCGCGGACTTCGTCGTTCCAAGAAATCACTGCCCAACGGCGCGGGCATGATCCCGAACATGGTGCTCATCAGCGAGCGACCGCCCGAAGTCGAGGATCGAGCGGTGCCCGGCCACTGGGAGGGTGATCTGATCATGGGCCGCGGCAAGACGTGCATCGGCACTCTGGTGGAGCGATCCACGCGCTACGTCATGCTGCTCAAGCTGCAGGACAACACCGCTGCTGCGGTGCGCTCGGCCATGAGCAGAAAGATCCTCACGCTTCCCGCCCAACTGCGTCGCAGCGTCACATGGGATCGAGGAAAGGAGATGTCGCAGCACGTCCAGTTCACTGTCGACACCGGCGTTCAGGTCTACTTCTGCGATCCCAACAGCCCATGGCAACGCGGGACCAACGAAAACACCAACGGACTTCTGCGCCAGTACTTCCCGAAGCGCACGACCCTCTCGGGGTTCACGGAAGCGGACCTCGACGCCGTCGCCCGCGAGCTCAACGAACGGCCTCGACAAACGTCGCCTGGATGACACCATCGCAGCGGCTCGCCCAGCTCGTTGCGTTGACCGGCTGAATCCAAGCCTGAGACATGACAATGGTGGGCGCAATAGGGATCGAACCTATGACCTCTGCGATGTCAACGCAGCGCTCGTACCAACTGAGCTATGCGCCCCTGGCTCGCACCGGCAAGCGTGAGCGCCCTCGATGATACCAGCGGCTCGACGCCCCTCCCGGGATCTGTCCGATCAGACCCAGGCGACGGGCTGAGTCTTCTTCCCGGTCGACTGCTGCGCCGCCTGCAGGTCGTCCATGGTCACTTCGACCCGCAGGACACCCTCGCAGCTGTGGCAGACAAGGTTGAACCACTCCGGGTGGACAATCTGCCGGGCAATCGCCTGCCGGTGTCCACAACACTCACACGTGACAACCGCTCGCATCGCTCCTCCGCCAGGCCCGGCCAATCCGGTCCGCCGGCCACGGAGCTTCCCACCGGCCACTGCTGGACCCGCTGTTTCCACGGCACCGCGACACCGCCGTTGCAGATCTGCGATCAGACCCCGTCGACGCCTGCCTGGATCGGATGCGCGTCGGGTTCGAGGACCTGGAGTCTGCGCCAGCCGAACCACCGCACAGCTGCCGCGAGGATGATCAGAATCGCCCCAAGCGCTGCGACCACGCGGGCCACGCCGATCAGGTCGGAAATGACCCCGGCGAGCAGCAGCGGGATCGCGACCGCCGCGTTGATGACCGTGAAGATCCCGCCGAAAATGCGTCCGCGACTGTCGCTGTCGGTGCGCTCCTGCAAGACCGTGAACGCGGGGATGAGGATGGCACCGAGCGCGCATCCAAAGAGCACCGCCACCACCACGGCGAGCGGCACCATCAACCCCGCCAGTCCATGTGTACGGAGCACGTCCGGAACGATCCCCATGATCAGCAGTGAGAGTCCTGCGCCGGTGATGGCGGCGACGAGCATCTTGGCCCGCGGCACGTTCGGTCGCTGACCGAGATACGCGGCGGTCGCGATGAGTCCGAACATCGCCGGCACCAGCACGATCCAGGTTTCGGCGTCTGACCGCTTCAGCACCTCGACGAGATACACGGGTCCGAGCGCGAAGATGGTGAACACGACCACGATCGCGAGGGCGAGCTGGTACAGCCCCAAGCGCAATGCCGCGCTGCCGCGAAGAATGTCAAGGCCGTCACGCAGCTCGCGCAGGATGTTCTGCGAAGCCGCGCTGTTCACTCTGTCGGCACGCAGCGGAATGCTGACCTTCCAGACGGAGAGCGCGGCCAGTCCGAACAAGGCGGCGGCGATGTAGAACGGCGCCTCGTTGCCGAAGAATCCAATCGCGATCGTGGCTGCGGGCACACCAAGCACCAGCGTGAGGATCACCGTCGTCATGAACAACGAGGTCGCTTCGGTAATCTGCTTGCGCGTCACCAACGACGGAATGCTCGCCGCCTCCGCGGGTGCGAAGATCTGGCCGGCAGAGCTGAAGAGCAGCGTGATCACGATGAGGGGCCACGCTTGACCACGCAGCATGGGAATCACCTGCGCCAGCGGGATCAACAGCACCAGTCCCGCGCGCACGACATTGGTGCCGATCATCAGGAAGCGCTTGTCGTGGCGGTCCGCATATACCCCCGCCGGCGCGCTCAGCAGGACGCTGGGCAATGTGTACGCGATCATCAGCACCGACTGCAGCGACGCGCGATGGGTGAGCGTGTACATCAGGACCAGCAGCGTGAACACGCAGAACTTGTCAGCGAGCTGCGACGCGAGCTGCGCAGCCCACAGGTAGCGAAAATCTCGCCGCCGGAGGACCGCGACAAACCCTTCGCGCTGGTCGCCACCGGTTGCGGAGACTGAGGGGCGAGACGCATGCAGTGGGGCGACCGACGTGTCGCCGCCCGCGGTGTGCAGCGGCACGCCGGCGGGCTGGGCTTCGCTGGCTGCGTGCTGTGGCGCGACCGCCTCGGCGGCTTCGGCCTCGGCGCGCGCAGGCGCAGCCGAGGGATCGCCGTCCTGCTTGCTCGCAGCCCTGGTAACGGGTTGCGTCATCGCGTGACGGACCTCACCTCGGCGACCGCGCGAGCGAGGAGCTCCCACTCATCGAGGCGAAGCGTACCCGGCCGGCGGCCCGAATCGATGCCTGCGCGCATCAAAGCGGCATTTGCGCCGTCGATGTCGCCTCCCAGGGCCCGCGACAGGCCGTTGCGGAGGGTCTTGCGGCGGAACTGAAAGAGGGGCTTGGCGAGGGCGAGGATCGAGGCCCGGACCGCCGGGTCCCCCTTCGGCGTCGGCACGATCCGGATGATCGAAGAGTGCACCGCGGGTGGCGGGTCGAAGGCACTCGGCGGGATGTCGACGATCCGCTCCACCGCGGCGAGCGAACGCATCGCCACGGTCGCCAGGCTCCAGTCGCCTGGCTCGGCGGCGAGCCGCGCCGCCACCTCGCGCTGCACGAGGACCACCGCTCGCGCCGGAGGTGTCTCCGCCTCGACGAGCCCCATCAGCACGAGGCCGGTGACCTGGTAGGGAAGATTGCCGGTCGCGAGCCACCCGCTGGTGAAACCCAGCGCGGGCGGATCGACGAAGCGCGCGTCCATCTCGAGGACGGTCAGGTTGGTCCGCGCCTTCTGGGTGAGTTGCGTGCCCGCGACGCACGCAGGGTCGATGTCGATCGCCACCACGCGGCGGGCGCGTTCCGCAAGCTCGCCCGTCAGCGTGCCAAGACCGCAGCCGATCTCGAGCACCTCATCGTCGGGGCCGGGGTCGAGCGCCTCGACGATCGCCTCGAGGACACCGCGATCGATGAGGAAGTGCTGACCGAGCTTCGTGTCCCGGCGAAGTCCGACACGCCGTGCGACCGCGGTGACCGTGCTCGGGTTGGTGAGGTCGAGGGGCCGGTGGGTCCGATCGACGCGAGGGTGCTCAGTCATTGCTGGAGTGGTCGAGGTGCTGACGGGACTGATCGGTGCCGATGCTCAGCCACGCGCGGCGGCCGGCGTGGTGGCGGCGATTCCGAGCACGCGCTGCGCCGTCCGTGTGGTGGCGGCACGCACCTCCTCCACCGCCTCGCCACGCAGCCGGGCCACCGCCGCGGCGGTGATCGCGACTCGCTCAGGCAGGTTGGGCTTGCCTCGCTCCGGGGCGGGGCTGAGGAACGGCGAGTCGGTCTCGACGACGTATCCGTCGGCGGCGACGGTACGCGCCGCGTCCTGGATGGCCTCGGCGCGCGGAAAGGTGACGATGCCGGAGAAGGACGCGATGAAACCGGCCTCGGCACACCGGCGGGCAAACGCGGCGTCGCCGCTGAAGCAGTGCATGACGCCGCGGCTCCCCGGGACGGCACCGACCGCGGCGAGGACCTCCTCATGGGCGTCGCGGTCATGGATCAGGACCGGTTTCCCGACGCGCTGGGCGAGCTCCAGCATCGACCGGAACGATCGTTGCTGCACATCGAGCGGTACCTCGTGGTAGCCGGGGCGGAAGAAGAGATCGAGGCCGACCTCCCCCACTGCCACCGCTTTCGGATGGCGGAGGAGCGCTTCGAGCGCAACCAGTTCCTGCGCGTCGGGCGCGGTCTTCTCGTGCGGATGCCAGCCGACCGTGAAGTACACCCCCGGATGGGCCTCAGCGATCTGACGGTTGCGATCCGAGTCATCGAGGTTGAGACCCACCGAGATGATCTGATCGACGCCGGCTGCCGCGGCACCTCCGAGTGCGGCGTCGAGCAATCCGCGCTCATCGAGCAGGACCAGGTGGCAGTGGGTATCGACCAGAGGCGGCAGCACGTCAGTCATGGCAGTGCGCCAACGACCACTGTGCATTCGCCACGCGGCGGCCGGGCGGTGAACTCCTCGACGAGCGCAGCGGCGGTTCCTCGGTGCAGCGTCTCGTGGATCTTGGTCAGCTCGCGCGCGACGACGACCGGTCGTTCGCCGAGCACCGGCGCCGCGATGCGGAGCGTCTTGGTCAGCCGCATCGGCGATTCGAAGAACGCGACGGTGCGGTCCTCCTGCAACGCGGCCTCGAGGGTGCGGATCAATTTCCCGGGGGTTCGCGGGAGGAAACCGAGGAAGCAGAACGCGGTACCGGGGAAGCCGCTGGTCGCGAGCGCCGCCGTCAGCGCCGACGCACCCGGAATCGGCGTCACGCGGTGTCCCCCGTCGAGCGCGGCTTGCACGAGAAAGGCGCCCGGGTCGCTCAGCGCAGGTGTGCCCGCGTCGGTGCACAGCGCGAGGGTTTCGCCGCGCTCCAGCCGTTCGATCATCTGCGGGACACGGCGGCGCTCGTCGAACGCGGGCAGCGACAGCACCGGCCGGTGAATACCGTGCGCGGTGAGGAGCGCCTTGGTGCGCCGCGAATCCTCGGCAACCACGACGTCGCACTCGCGGAGCACCCGGAGCGCTCGCAAGGTGATGTCCTCAAGGTTGCCGATCGGAGTCGCCACGACCGCGAGGGTTCCCGTCAGATCGCTCATCGACCCCAGTCCCGCGGGTAGCGGAACTCCCGGTCGATCGTGCGGTTGCTCAACTTCGCGATCACCGGCGGCCGACGTTTGTACTGACTGCCACGAACGCGCGCGACGATCGCGTCCACGTCGGCGGCTTCAAAGCCGAGCGCAATGACCTCGGCGCGGCTGCGGCGCTCATCGACGAGCAGTTGCAACACCTGGTCCACGATCGCGTAGCGCATGCCCAGCTCGTCCTCGTCGGACTGGCCGATCCACAGGTCGGCACTGGGCGGTTTGGTGAGCACGCTCTGCGGCAGATGCTGCTCGCCGGCGAGCGCGTACACCTGCGTCTTGTACAGATCGCCGATCGGATTGAGCGCACTCGCCATGTCGCCGAACAGCGTGCCGTAGCCAAGCAGCAACTCCGTCTTGTTCGAGGTGCCGAGCACGAGCGCCCGCTCCGACATCGAGTGGTCGTAGAGAATGGACATGCGCTCGCGAGCCATCTTGTTGCCCCTGCGTGTGCGATCGGCGTCCGGGAAATGCTCGAAATACGCGTCCACCTGCGGCGTGATCTCGACAATCCTGGCGACGACGCCGAGGTGATCGCAGACCGCGAGGGCATCGACCTGGGACTGCGGGTCGCTGCTGCGATATGGCATGAACACAGCCACCACGTTGCCGGCGCCGAGCGCCGACACGGCCAGCGCCGTCACCAGCGACGAATCGACACCCCCTGAGAGCCCGACGATGGCGCGCTCGAAACCAACCTTCCGAACCCCGTCGGCGATGAAACCGCGGAGCAGGCCGGTGACGAACGCGGCGTCAACCGCGAGCGTGCCGGCGGCGGAGTCGATCGGTCTCGGAGTCGTTGACATCGTTTCGTTCGTCGCGGAGCAACGGGTACGCGACGCGGGCGCGCCGCACCGCACTCCGATCGAGTGTGTGCATGAGCACGGCGTCGTGCGCGCCGTCGAGCGACGCGCTTACTGCACCCGCGGGATCGACCACCCGCGATCCGCCCCAGAACCCGACGCCGTCCTCGAAACCCGAGCGGTTGCAGTACAGGACGTACGTCGTGAAGAGTTGCGCGTAGGTGCGGGTCATCACGTCGTAACTGCCCGCGGTGCCGACGCCCTCACCCTGCAAGACACCGCGTCCGGGTGACGCCGAAGGGCAGATGAGCACATCGACGCCCTGTCGCGCGAGCAGCGACGCCGCCGTCGGGTGCCACAAGTCTTCACAGATGAGGATGCCGGCGCGCCAGCGATGTTCGGTGCGACCGCCGAGCGGTGCGTCGAAGGCGCGGAAGCGATCGCCCGCCGACACGTAGCGCTGCTCATCAAAGAGGCCGTAGGTCGGGAGATACACCTTGCGATGCACGTGCACGATGTCGCCGCCGCTGATGTACACCGAGGCGTTGTAGAACTGGTGCGCGTCGCTTTCGAGGATGAACCCGGCGACGATGTCGGTAGGCCCCTCCTGAGACGCCGCGCGCAGTGCGTCGATCTCCGGGGATTTGAGGCGCAGTGCGACCTCCGGCACCTGGTCCTTGAGGAAATAGCCGGTCAGGGAGAGTTCGGGGAAGACGACCAGCCCCGCGCCGTTCGCCGAGGCACCCACTATCGCGCTGAGGTGGGTGGCCAGGTTTGCAGGGACGTCACCGAGCCGTGGATACAACTGCACGAGCGCGACCACTTGCGACCCGGAGGGGTCGGATGTGTGCTCTGGCGCAGGCGCCGCCTCGTCGAACGGACTGGCCAATTCGTCAGCGGCTGCGAGGTTGGATGTCTGCACGGGCTCGGTCGCCGGTTCGCCGGCCGCGCTGACGGCTACCTCTGCGGCTGCCTGCATCACGCCGGCTCGAGATCGTTCGAGGACCATTCGACTGATTCTCCCACGGTCTCGGGCAGCACTCCGCTGTTCACGAATTCGTCAACCATCGCCGGAACTCGATCCAGCGCGGTGACCGCCCTCGGGGCCGGAGGCAGCGCCTGGAGGAAACCGACGCCGTATTGGCGCGTGCGCAGGCGCGGGTCGCAGAGGACGACCGCGCCCCGATCCGACGCACTCCGGATGAGCCGGCCGAATCCCTGGCGCAAGCGGATGATGGCCACCGGAAGGATGTATTCCCCGAACGGATCGCGCAAACGCTCCGATCGTGCGCGCACCAACGGGTCGGTGGGCACCGGGAATGGCAGCTTGTCGATCACCACGCAGCGCAGGCGGTCGCCGGGGATGTCGACGCCTTCCCAGAAGCTGCTCGTTGCCAGGAGCACGCAGCGCGGATCCGCGAGGAAGCTCTGGAGGATCTGCCGGCGCGTGCCGTCCAACCCCTGGGCGAGGCTCGCGATGCCCCTGGCGTCGAGGCGCTCCTGGAGCAATGCCCAGATGCGCTTCAGCGGCCCGTAGCTGGTGAAAAGCACCAGGGTGTGGCCGTCCAACCGACCTGCAATGCCGTCGATGAGGGCGGTCATCCGCAGGTCGTGCGTGGGGTCGTCGTACGCGGTCGCATCCTCGGGGAGGATGCAGATCGCCTGACGCAGATAGTCGAAGGGCGACGCCAGGGTGAGCTCCTCAGCCTTCGGGCCGATGCCGATGCGGTGGCGAATGAAATCGAAGCCGCCACCGACCGAGAGCGTCGCCGAGGTGAGGATGACGGCTTCGGCTGGATCGAAGACGCTCTCCGCAAGAGGAATCGAGACGTCGACCGGGGCCTCGTGGAGTTCGGCCTGCTCGCCACGCATCTCAATCCACGTGACCATGCCGGCACGCGGGCGAACGACGACGTTGTCGATTGCCGCCGCCAGGCCGGCGAGCGCCATCGATGCGTGCTCGACTTCGTCGACGGCACGATCGGGTTGAGGCAGGAGATCCGCCTGGATCGCCCCGCCCAGTCCCGCGGCGAGCGCGCCGGCGGTGCGCTGGAAGACACCTGCCGCGTGCATCGCCGAGCGCTCCACGAACCCGAAGCCGGCATCCGCGCGAATCGCCTCCGAGAGGCCGACGCGCCCATTCGCGGCGTGCTCGCCACCGAGCTTCGCCGACATGAACCCCTTGGCATCCCCGAACAGCCGCTGGCCCGCTTCGCGACAGCGCTCGAGGTCGATCGCGAGGTCGCTGCCGGGCGCCGCCGGAAGACGGTCGAGGACGAGGGTGAGGTCGGCGGCGCGAACCGTGACCCCCAGCTGCTCGGTGGCCACAGCCTCGAGGTGGTGCGCCTCGTCGATCACCAGGGCGTCGTACGGTCCGAGCACCTGTCCCTGACGCTCGCTTCCCGCGAGGAGGAGTGCATGGTTGGTGACAACAATGGAGGCATCTGCCGCGTGACGTCGCGCGGCAACCATGTGGCAGCGCGCATTCGGCCAGTTCGCGCACGCGGGACCGAGGCAGTCGGTCACATCCGATGCAACCCGAGGCCAGAACTGCTCTTCCTCGCCTGCCAGGTACACTTCGGAACGATCGCCGGTCTGGCTGGTCGCGAGCCATGCGAGCATCTTCAACTTGAAGCGGATGGAGGCGACGTCGACATCGCGTCCGTTCACGTCGGGCGTCGCCAGGAAGCGCTGCCATCGACGCAGGCTCAGGTAGTGGTTGCGGCCCTTGAGCACGGCCACGGACAGCGGCACGTCGAGCAGCCCGGCGACGGTCGGGAGGTCGCGATCCGCGAGTTGTTCCTGCAGATTCACGGTGTGGGTGGCGACCACCGCGCGTTTGCCGGTGCGCGCGGCCCAGAGCGCCAGTGGAGTCAGGTACGCGAGTGATTTACCGACGCCGGTCCCTGCCTCGACCATGAGCCGGCGCTTGCGCTCAAGCGTCTGACCGACCGCGACCGCCATCTGCACTTGCGCGTCGCGATATTCGTAGTCCTCACGTTTCGCGAGCGGGCCCTCCGGTCCGAGCAGCGCAGCCGCCGCCTCACCCACACCGCGCGCTGCGATCGTCGCCGCAAACTCGCTCGAGACCGATCCGAGCGCGACCACCTGCACCGTGGGACGGTTCACCGGCGGCATCGCATCGATGCCGGGCCGCGCCAGCATTTCGGTCAGGAAGGTGGCCAGAGGACCGGGCGCCTGGTCGGCGACGCGGCGCATGTCGGCGAGTGTTTCCTCGGACAGCGCGCGCCCCGCGCCCACCAGGAGGCGGAAGAGATCTCCGGTGGCCTGCGCGTCGCTCAGGGCGCGATGCGGCCGGACGTGGGTGATGCCGAGCCTCCGGCTGAGCAATGGAAGGCTGTGGCTCTCGTAGGTCGGCAGCAGGATGCGGGCGAGGTCGAGCGTGTCGAAGATGAGGCGCGAGCCGAACGACTCCGACAACAGGGCGCGCAGGAAGAGCAGGTCGAACGTGCCGCCGTGGGCGATCAACCCTGCGTCACCGCAGAATTCGGCCAGCTGGGCGGCTGCCTCGGAGGGTGGCGGGGAGCCGGAAACGTCGTCGTCGGTGAGTCCGACGAGGCGCTGGATCGCAAGGGGGATCGGGATCTGCGGGTCGACCAGCACCTGCAGTTCGTCGATTGGGCGGAGTGCCTCGTCGTATCGGACCGCACCGATTTCGAGGATGCGGTCGCTCCGTGGTGAGAGACCGGTGGTCTCGAGGTCGAAGGCGACCAGGTGATCCGGGTGCGACCGTCCGCTGCTCACGCCGCGGGAGATCTCCCCCCGAGCGTGAGCGTCTCAGCTCCCACCGGCCTGCGCTCCCTGGGGAGCAATGCAATCACGCGCTCCATCATGATCGCGGTGGCTTCCCTGCTGGAGAGCGACCGTCCGTCGCGGCCGGTCGCGGGCAGACGAAAGGCGGCGCCGATGCGCAGCTCGACATCCGCCGGTCTCGGCACCCATGACCCGCGCGGAATGACGCGCTCGGAGCCCCAGCTCGCAACCGGAACGACGACGGCGCCCGACTGACGGGCGATCAAGCCGGCGCCGGCCTGGATATCACCGATTGCGCTGCCATCCCACGACCGCGTTCCCTCGGGGTAAACGACGACGACGTGACCGTCGGCGAGCAGTGAGACTGCGTGGCGAAGCGCCGCGCGGTCGGGCGTGTTCCGAACCACGGGGAAGGCGTGACCGTGCCTGAAGAGCCATCCCAGCGCGCGGTTGCGAAACAGCTCGCTTTTGGCCATATAGAAAACGTCGAGACGCGGTATGAACATGCCGGTGAGCACGGGTTCGACGGTCCCCACATGATTGCCGATGATGAGCACGGTCCCGGTCCGAGGAATGTTCTCCATGCCCTCGATATGCAAGCGTTTTCCGAGAATGATCCAGGCGAGCACGCGCACGCCCACGCGGATGACGGCGTACATCACTCGTTGACCCAGGCGCGACGACAAACGCCGATGCACAGCACGGACTCGATCACTGTCGCGCGACTGAAGCGGTCGTCCACAAGTCCAGCGCCTCGCGCACCACCTCGTCGACATCGAGCACGCCGGTGTCGAGATGATGCGCATCCTCTGCGGCCTGCATCGGCGCGCTGCTGCGCGATGCATCCTGATGATCGCGAGCGCGCACTTCGCCGTCCATCAAAGCGATGTCCACCGCAGCGCCGCTGCGTTGCAGTTGCGATTGGCGCCGCCGCGCGCGAATCTCCTCCGAGGCCACGAGATACAGCTTGAGTTGTGCGTCGGGGAACACGACGGTGCCGCAATCCCTGCCGACCGCCACGGCACCGTCCTGGGCGAGACTTCGTTGCTGCTGCAGGAGCGTCTCGCGCACCTCGGGTATGCTGCTCATCGCCGTCAGGAGGGGCGCGTTGGCAGGATCGCGGAGCGCGGGCCCGGCATCGACACCGTTCACCCAAGCGGTGCTGTCGGCCGAGTCATGAGTGGGGTCGGTGTCGATGCTGACCTCGGTACGGCGGGCACAGGCGATGAGGCCATCGACATCCGTTGCGTCGATCCCCGCGCGTGCCGCGGCCACCATCACGCCTCGATAGAAGAGGCCGGTATCCACCAAGGGGAGTCCGAGCGTGGTTGCGAGTCGACGCCCCAACGTTGTCTTACCACTCCCGGCCGGGCCGTCGATGGTGATGATCGACGGGGTCATCTCGGCCGGCCGGATGATGCCGCGGGCGCTCGCCGGGTTGGTGCCACACCCGCCGCGGCACGGAGCCTCGACAGCTCAGGGCGCGTGAGCGCGCGCGCTTCACCCTCGGGGAGATCGCCGAGTTCGAGCGGTCCGATCGCGGTGCGTACCAGGTCGCGGACGTCGAGTCCGACGGCGGCAAACAGCCTGCGCACCTCGCGCTTGCGCCCTTCCGACATCACGACCTCGACGACGGAATCGGATCCCGCGCGCTGCGCGTCGAGCGCTCGCGCCGGGCCGTCCTCGAGTTCCACGCCGGAAGTGATGAAGGCGAGTTGCTGGTTGGAGATCGCACGGTCCAAGGTGGCGAGATATCGCTTGGTGACCCCATGACGTGGATGTGAGACCGCGTGTGCGAGGTCGCCATCCGTGGTCAGTATCAGCAGCCCGCGGCTGTCCGCGTCAAGGCGCCCCACCGGTACCAGTCCCGGGACCGGTGCGATGAGATCCATCACCGTCCGGCGTTGATATGGATCACTGCGCGTGGTCACGATGCCGACCGGCTTGTTCAAGACGATCGTGACTGCAACTGCGCGAGCCGGAATACGGTGCCCGTCCACTGCGACGCGATCGGTCGCGGGATGAATCACCGTGCCGAGCGGACAGACTGCACCGTTGACGGTGACACGACCGTCAGCGATCAACAAGTCGGCCCCGCGCCGGGACGCAACACCGCGCCGCGCGAGAAATCGGTTGAGCCGCTCCGGCGGTAGCGCGGTCACTCGAAGTTCGGGAGGACCACGCTCTCGGAGACCGGCGGCAGGTCCTCGATACGCTCGAGTCCGACGAGTTGGAGGAACCTGAGGGTCGTGCCGAAGAGGCGTGGATGGCCCGGTGTGTCCTGTCGTGCCACCTCCGCGACCAGTCCGCGTTCGGACAGGTGCTCAAGCACCGCTTCGCAATCGACGCCGCGAATCGACTCGATGATTGCCTTGGTCACCGGCTGGCGGTAGGCGATGATCGCGAGAGTCTCCATCGCGGCCCGGCTGAGGCGCGACGGTCGTTCGGGGTGCAACGCTCGTTGCACTGCCCAGGCCATCTCGGGACGCGTGACCAGCTGAATTGCCTCGTCGGATCGCTGGAGCATCAGGCCGCGGCCGCGCAGGTCCATGGCGAGGACGCCCGCGGCGCGCACGATGGCGGCTGGGCTTCGCTCGAGGGTGGATGCCGCCTCCGCGATGCTGACCGCACGACCGAGCGCGAAGCACAGCGCTTCGAGCGCTGGGGCAAGATCCTCAGGCTCGGCGTCGACGGTTCCCTCGGGCACCATCGCGCGGCCGAAGACGTCAAGGGTGAGCACGTCATCCACGGTGAGCACGTCATCCACGGCCGGTCACCATGATTGGTCCGAAGGCGTCGCGTTGTTCAACGGTGGCCTCGCCGCGCTTGAGCATCTCCAGCAACGCGAGAAAGCAGGCCACAGCCTCGAGTCGCGTGCTGACCCCTGCAAAGATCTCCTCGAAGTCGAGGGGGCCGTGGTTCAGACGGTCACGGAGCAGCCGCACCTTGTCCTCCACCGAGAAGGTGACAGCGACGGGAAGCGGCTCTGCATCGCTCAGGCGCTCCAGCACCGCTCGGAACGCAGCTGCGAGGCGCTCGGGAGCAATACGCAGGCGCTCGACCGGAATCACCTCGGAGGCCACCAGCCCCAGGAAGCTGCGCGCGCCTTCGGTAGCGGCTTCGGCCAGCAGCGCTTCAGCGGCAGCCTTGAAGAGTCGATACTCGGCGAGCCGGCGGCCCGCGTCGGTCCCCTCCTCCTCTTCGGGCTCCGCGAGCACCTCGTCCTGATCCGGGAGCACAGCCGCCGCCTTGAGCGCCACCAGCCGGGCAAGGAGCGCCAGACCGTCCGCCGTGGCTCGCAGATCGCCGCGGCGATCTGGTGCCTCGAGTGCCGCGCGCGCCTCCTCCACCACCTTGCTCACGGAAAGCTCGTGGAGATCGACGTCACCGCGATTCGCGCGAGCGACCAGCTCCTCGAGGCTACCGTGGAACCCGGGAGCGTCGATCGTGATTGAGGCGGCTCCCGCTTCCTCCCGTTGCATCGCTACATGGTACGGACGCCGGGGGTGCCCCGATCGCCGCCCGAACCCTCTTCCAGCAACTCCGCCGCCCGCGCGAGGGCGGCCTCGGTGGTTCTGCCCGACATCAACCTCGCGATCTCGCGCAGGCGTTCGGAACCGGCGACGACTGCCGCGGTCGCCTCCGGACCACCTGGCCGGTCGTGCTTGGTGATCGTCAAGTGCGATGCCGCCCGGGCCGCGATCTCGGGACGGTGTGTGATCGCGATGACCTGACGTGTCCGCCCGATGCGAGCCAGCACGTCGCCGACGCGTGCGGCGGTCTCTCCCCCGATGCCCGTGTCGACCTCGTCGAGCACGAGCGCCGGTGCGTCGACCTCGCTGACCACGGCGCTGAGCGCCAGCGCGAGCCGCCCAAGCTCGCCACCGGAGGGTCCCTCGTCGAGTGGCATCGGGACCGAGTCACGGTTGGGGGCGAGGCGGAAGTCGATCTCGTCGACACCTGCGGCGCCGCACCGCACCGGCGTTCCGTCGCCGGTGTCCACGCCGTCGACGTCAAGGCCGCGGCTCAGCACCACCCGGAAACGGGCATGCGGGAGCTCGAGCGACCGCAGCTCGGTGGTGACCGCGCGTTCGAGGCGGCGAGCGGCGGCCGATCGCACCGCGCTCAGGGCGGCCGCGGCGACGCCTGCGTCGATCCTTCGCGCTGCGGCTGCGACCTCGAGACTGCCGATCGCACCGACTTCACCATCGATGCTGGCGACGAGCGCTCTGGCCCGATCGAGCTCGGCGAGTGCGGCTTCGAGCGAGCCATGGCGACGGATGACCCGGGTGAGGACGTCGAGACGCTCCTCCACGGCAGTGAGCCGGGCGTCGTCGACGGTGATCTCCGCGGCATGGCGGCGTGCGTCGAGGGCCAGCTCGCGAAGGCGATCCACCAATTCGTCGGCCTCTTCGAGCAGGGAACCGAGCTCCGAATCAACGGCGGCGAGGTCGGCGCCGCTTCCGATCGCCGCCGCCAGCCGGTCTGCAGCCGAATGATCATCACCGCCGCTCGCTTCAGCGATGGACAGCGCACTCTCGGCGATCCTGGAAGCGTGCCTCAGCCGGAGGCGCTCTGCCTGAAGTTCGGCATCCTCGCCGGAGCGGATCTTGAGCGGCGCCAGATCCTCGACGAGGTCGCGCGCACGCTGGAGCTCCACCGCGCCGGTATTGGCGGCCCGCTCAGCAGCGACCACCGCCGCGTCGGCACCACGCCAGGCGTGGACGGCCGCGCCGACGGCGGCCCGCGCATCGCTGCTCTCCGCACCACCGAACGCGTCGAGCACATCTCGCTGCCAGGTTCGACGGAGCATGCGATGGCTGGTCCCTTGCGCAGTGACCTCGACGCACAGATCCCCAATCTCGCGCAGCACCGCCTGCGAAACGAGTGCACCGTCGACGCGGCAGGTTGCCCGTCCAGTTGCCGGTACTTCGCGGGACAGCGTCACGAGGTCGTCGTCGGGAATGCCCAGCTCGGCGCGGCGAGCTCGCACGCGCGGTCCGGGATTGTCGAACACTGCGGCCACGCGCGCACCCGACGTCCCCGCGCGGACGCACTCGGGCTCGAGGCGGCCGCCGAGCGCCGCCCGCAGCGCGTTGACGCACACGGACTTGCCGGACCCGGTTTCGCCGGTGAGCACCGCGAAGCCGTCCTCAAATGAAAGGCGCGCCTCCTCGATCACCGCGAGGTTGCTGATGCGGAGCTCACGAAGAGCCATGAACGCCTCCCGGAGCGCGGGCGCTGCCTGGCCCGGACACGTCGTCGTCAACCGGCTCGCGCAGCAGGTCCTTGTGCGGGATGCCGTAGCGGAATTTCTGACGAAGCCGGGAATTGAACGATGGCGAGTCCCCGAAGCGGACCACCTGGAGGTCGGGGCCGGGCTTGATCACGACACTCGCGCCGTCGCCGAGCCAGGCAATCGACCGGCCGTCAGCGGCCACGTAGACCTGCCCGCGCTCGACCGTCACCACCACGTCGAGCAATTCCGGGATGACCACCGGGCGGCTGATGACCGCGTGTGCGGCGAGCGGGACCACAACCACCGCGCGCACGCGCGGATCGACCGGGGGTCCGCCTGCGCTCAACGCATACGCGGTCGACCCGGTCGCGGTGGACACAACGACTCCGTCAGCGTCGAAGGCGCCGAGGAGGTCGCCGTCGACATCCACTCGCAAGCGGACGACGTTGACGTCGCGCGCGCGTACGACGATCTCGTTGACGGCAAGCACTGTCTCGTTCGCTTCGCCGACGGTGGTCTCGAGCAGCGCGCGCCGCTGGGTGGTGTAGTCGCCGGCCGCAAAACGGCTGATCGCCCCCGGGAGCGCATCGATTTCGACGTCGTTGAGGAAACCGAGACGACCCCGGTTGACGCCGACCACGGGGATGCCGCGCGGCGCAGCGAGCCGAGCGCCAAACAGAAAGGTCCCATCGCCGCCGAGCGTCACCAGAAGAACGGTGCCCTCGCCGTGCTCCGCCATGGCGGCCTCGGGATCGTCGAGCGCGGTCCAGGCGTTGAAGCCACAGCTCTGTGCGCGTGCGATGGCTGCCTGGACTGCCGTTTGCTCGCCCGGGTGAAGGAGGAAGCCGATGCTGCGCTCGCCGCTCACCGTGAGCCTCCGTCGTCGACCGACGCCACGTGGGCAAGCCGTGCCGCGACCAGCCATTCGAGGTTGCCTTTGGCGCCGCGAACCGGCGAGGGCATCGGCGGCTGCGCGGCCGCGCCGAAGTCCGACTCCAGCCAGGCGGCGAAGACACCGGCCGCCGATTCGGACGCGGCCGGATCGCGAACGATGCCGCCCTTGCCGATGGCATCGCGCCCGAGCTCGAACTGCGGTTTGAAGAGCGCGATCAGGTCCGCGCCGCCGGGGGCGATCAGGCTGGCCACGGCGGGGATGACCAGTCGCAGTGAGATGAACGAGAGATCGAGGGTCACCAGGTCGGGTGGTGGTCCGGGAACGGCGTCGAGAGCCCGAAGGTTGGTTCGATCCATCACCCGGACCCGGGGATCGTTGGCGATTCGAGCATCGAGCTGCCCACGGCCCACATCCACGGCGTAGACGAGCGATGCCCCGCGACTCAGGAGCACGTCCGTGAAACCGCCTGTCGAAGCCCCCGAGTCGAGACAGACGCGGTCAGCGCACGAGACCCCGAAAGCGTCGAGCGCGGGGGCGAGCTTGAGCCCTCCCCGGCTCGCCCACGGATGATCGCGTCCGAGCATCCGGATCACGCTGGCATCGGTCACGCGCTGATCAGCGCTTGCCGCGCGAGCCTCGTCGATCTCGACCAGTCCAGCGGCGATCAGCGCCTGGGCACGTTCACGGCTTGGCGCCAGGCCACGGGCCACCAGCTCGAGATCGACGCGCCGGCCTCGGGACACAGGTGTCATGGTTCCCATCTATACCACTTCTGTGTGTATTCGTGCCGTCAGAAAGGGACGTCGTCGGGGTCGATCCGAGGGGTCGTCGATCGGACCGCGGCAGCCGCCGGCGCGACGCGAATCCCCTGAGCGGGCTCCGGGAGGCCCCGTGTTGCGGCGCCGGCTGCCGGCATGCTTCGTGCGTCGGTTCCGATGACCGGTACGCCTCGTGTCTCCGGCGGCGGAGCACCGGTTGCCTCGAGGGGTCGCTCGCCGATGCCGCCGTTCGCACTCACGACCAACTGGTTCACGCGCTGCTCGGTGCGTTCAAGCAGATCGGCGCAGTGCTGGGCGAGGACCGCACCGCGCTCGTAAGCGCCGATTGCCTCCTCCAGGGCGATGCTGCCGCCCTCGAGTTTGGTGATCAGGATGTCGAGTTCGGCGAGTGCCGCCTCGTAGGTCAGCGCGCTGATGTCGTCCTCCGGCTCCAGAGTCATTGGTCGCTCCCCGTGCTCGCAGAATCGTACATCCGTTCGGTTCTGTTCGTGTCGGATGCCGCCGAGGAATCCACCGTGCTCTCCAGGCTCCCGTGATGGAGCACCGTCCGCAGGCGCGTCCCGGGCGGGGCGGTCGCGGGGTCCGTGATCACGCGGCCATTCGGGTCGGAGGTGATCGAGTAGCCCCGCTCGAGCGTCCGTCGCGGGGAGAGTGCTGCCAGCCGGGCGGAGCGCGTGGTCAGCGCGGCGCGACGCGCCACGGTCGCGCGCACGACCGCCCCCTGGAGCCGTTCCGCCGAGCGTTGCAGGCGGAGACGCTCCATCTCGACTCGTCGCGAGGGATGCGCGACCGCAAGCCGGGAGGTCTGCTGGTCCAGCGCTCGGCGCTTCAACGCCGCCTCCTGCATCAACGCCTGTCGCAGGCGGAGGGAGGCGATGCTGACGCGATCCCGGCGCACCTTCACGAGCCCGACGATCGCCAGCGCCAGGCGCGCGTGACGCGCGGCGACATCCTCTTGCAGCATCGCCACGTTCGGCGCGACCAACTCGGCTGCCGCCGACGGTGTGGCGGCGCGGCGATCAGCCGCGAGGTCGGCAACCGTGGTGTCGGTTTCGTGGCCGACCCCGGTGACCACCGGAAGGCGCGTCGCCCGGATGGCGCGCGCGAGGGCCTCGCTGTTGAAGGCGATCAGATCCTCGAGCGAACCGCCGCCACGCACCAGCAGGATCACGTCGGCGTCGTGCACACGATCTGCGCGCTGTACCGCGCGCACCAGGGTCTCGACCGCGCCGTCGCCCTGCACCATGGCCGGTGAGAGCACCACGCCGATGCACGGGGCTCGGCGTGCGATGACCGTGCACACATCGCGCAACGCCGCACCGCTCCGCGATGTGACCACGACCACTCGCCGCGGCAGCAACGGCAGCGCGCGTTTGCGCCGCTCGTCGAAGAGTCCTTCCGCGCTCAAGCGTTGCTTGAGTTGCTCCACGCCAAGCGCGAGCGCACCGACACCGCTCGGTTCCAGGCGATCGACATACAGCTGATACTTGCCCTGTTGCTCGTAGACCTGCACCGATCCGTGCGCCACCACGGTCATCCCGTTCTCGGGGCGGAACGGGATCTGCAACGCATTGGTGCGAAAGCACACGCAGGAAACCGCCGCGCGCGCGTCTTTGAGCGTGAAATACAGATGACCCGAGACGTGCGCGGTGAGGTTGCTCACCTCACCTTCGACGAAGACATCCTCGAGCTCGGGCCGGGCAGCGAGCGCGTCCCGAACCAGGACGGTCAGATCGCTGACGGAGAAGATCGCCACGGTCAGGTCCGCTCCCGCGCGACATGGCCGAGCACACCGTTGACGAATTGCGCGGCCTCATCGCCCGCGTACGCACGCGACAGTTCGATGGACTCGTCGATCACCACCGCAACCGGCGTCGCATCGTTGTAGAGCAACTCGAACGTTCCCAGTCGCAGGACGGCACGCTCGACCTTCCCCAGGTCGACGAGCGTCCAGTGCTCCATCGCCGCGACCAGCGCTGCGTCGATGGCGTCGAGATGGTCGACACAGCCGACCACGATGGTGCGCGCGAAGGCGCGGACGTCGGCAGTCGCGCGCAGGTCTTCCCCTTGATAGCGCAAGGCGAAATCAGGATCCTTGGTGGTGCCCTCGATCTCGAAGAGGACGCGAAGCGCAAGCTCGCGACCGCGCCGCCGGCGGCCCGTGCCAGAGACGGCCGGGGTCACGCGAAGGCGACCTCGCTGACGAAGACGTTGACCTCCTCGACGCGCAGGGCAAGCATGCGATCGATGGCGTCCGCAACCCGACGCTGCACCTCGGCACCGACCTCGGGGACGTTCCCGCCAGAGCCGATCACGACGTAGAGACTGAGGTGGAGCGCGTCGTCACGCATCTCGACTCGGACGCCGCGATGCGCGTGCGACCGGCGCACGATGCGGTCGAACTGCTGGCTTCCGGGGTGATACATCGCGTGCACGCCCGAAACCTGCAATGCCGCAAAGGCCGCGATGGAGGCAACGACTTCGTTGGCAACCCGAGTGGTGCCGAGTTGACGGCGACCGTTGCCGCTGGGACGAAGTTGGAGCCGATCCGGCTCGTCGCCCTCCATCAGGCGCGCTCCAGGTACCGGCCGGTGCGCGTGTCGACGCGGATGAGATCTCCCTGGTTGACGAAGAGCGGCACGTCGACGGCCAGCCCCGTCTCGACCGTCGCCGGCTTGAACGAGGCATTGGCGGTGTCGCCTTTGAACCCTGGCTCAGTCTGCGTGATCTCGAGTGTGACCGACGTTGGCAGATCGACACCGAGAATCCGGTCGTCGAATTTAAGCAGGAACAGCGAGTCGTTCTCCTTCAGAAAATCGACGCCGCTGCCGAGCTGCTCCGGGCTGATGGTGGTCTGCTCGTACGTGGTGTTCTCCATCACGACGTAATTCTCACCGTCCTTGTAGAGCAGCTGTGCCTCGGTCCGCTCGATGCGAACCTTGCCGAACTTCTCCTCCGGGCGGAACGTCTCGTCGGTCACCGACCCGGTGGTGACGTTGCGCAACTTGACCCGAACGACGGCCGTGCCCCGGCCCTGCTTCATGTGATTGAAGTCGATCACCTCGAAGAGGTCGCCCTCCCGCTCGACGGTGGCGCCGGGGCGCAGGTCCGAAGCAGTGATCATGCGGTACTCCCAAGTGGTGGCCGGTCCTCGAGCAGCTTAGCCAGTCCTTCCAAAGCGAGGACGTAGCCATGCAGGCCGAGGCCTGCGATCACGGCGGCCGCCGCCTCCGCGGAGAGGGACACACGCCGGAACTGCTCTCGGGCGAGGATGTTCGACAGGTGCACTTCGATGATCGGACCGCCGAAGCCGCGGAGCGCGTCCGCGAGGACCACGCTGGTGTGGGTCAGCCCGCCCGGGTTGACGATGCAGCCGGCGCTTCGACCGCGCTCGGCCTCGATGATGTCGACCATTCCCCCTTCGTGGTTGGTCTGCTCGCAGGTGACCTCGAGCCCGAGTTCGAGCGCCCGCGCTTGGACCGCTGCCTCGATGCCGGCCAGGGTGACCGTCCCGTACACGGCGGGCTCGCGCTCGCCCAGGCTGGCGAGGTTCGGTCCGTTGAGCAGCAGGATTCTGGTCATTGCGTCAGCACCGAGTCCAAGGCGTTGCGGACGGCGGGCTCTGGGACGCGCCGGCCCGTCTGCGGCCGGCCCCGGCGCTCGAGGAGCACCCAGCCGAGCTGGTCTCCGACGTTCTTCTTGTCCGCGCGCATATGGCCGAGCACGCGCTCGAGGTCAAACACCAAAGTCGTGGGCAGTCCGCATCGCTCGATCATCTCATCCTGCCAGCCGATATCCCCGGACGGGCATCCCAGCTCCTCGATGCTGAGGCGTCCCGCGACGCGCATGCCGACCGCCACCGCCTCCCCATGCAGGACGTCGCCGAACCCTGCCGCCGCCTCGAGCGCATGGCCCGCCGTGTGGCCGTAGTTGAGGATCGCGCGCAGGCCGGTCTCGCGCTCGTCGGCCGAAACCACCCTTGCCTTGATCGCGCAGCTGTCGCGCACCGCTCCGGCGAGCAGTGCCGGGTC
>JBEPVD010000046.1:0-24113 GCA_041691155.1 Candidatus Dormiibacterota bacterium
GTGGTTGCCGATCAGGCTGCCTTGCTTGCAGACGCCGACATCGTGGTGGTGGTTCGCCGCACCGATCCCGCGTTCGTCGGGCAACTCAAACGCGGAGCGATTCTCATCGGCGTGCTCGAGCCCGCCGGCGATACGGCACTGGTGCGAGCGCTGGTCGACCACGGTGTGACCGCATTCAGGCTCGAGGCCATGCCCCGCATCAGCCGAGCCCAGGACATGGACGTGCTGTCGTCGATGGCCACGCTCGCCGGCTACCACGCAGCCGTCATGGCCGCGTACCGGTTGCCGCGCATCTTTCCGTTGATGATGACCGCGGCAGGAACCCTCACACCCGCACGCGCCCTCATCCTTGGCGCCGGCGTCGCGGGGCTGCAGGCGATCGCCACCTGCCGCCGCCTCGGCGCTGTCGTCGAGGCGTTCGACGTCCGGCCCGCTGTGCGCGACCAGGTCGAGTCGTTGGGGGCACGGTTCGTCGAGACCGGCGTCGAGTCGGACACGCAACAGGACACGGGCGGCTACGCACGAGAGCTCGAAGCCGATGCCCAGGCCCGACAGCACCAGGTCCTCGCCGAGCACGTGAAGGACTCGGACATCGTCATCTCCACCGCGCAGATCCCCAACCGCAAGGCCCCGATCCTCGTCACCTCCGACATGGTTGCATCGATGCGCAGCGGATCCGTCATCGTCGACCTCGCGGCCCCGGGTGGCGGCAACTGCGAGCTGACACGCGCGGATGAGGAGGTCGTCGCCAACGGCGTGACCATCCTCGGCCCGACCAACCTGCCCGCCGCCATCCCTGGGCAGGCGAGCCAGCTGTACTCACACAACGCGACACGATTCATCAACCAGCTGCTCAAGGACGGACAGGTGCGCCTGGATTTCGACGACGTGGTCATCAGCCAGACGTGCATCACGCACGACGGCAAGCCGATGGGCGAGCAGATCGAGGCGCTGTTGCAGGGGGCATCCGCATGACTCCCGGACAGACCCTCGCACTCGGCGCGTTCATCTTCGCGCTCGCGGTGTTCGTGGGCTTCCTGCTCATTTCAAAAGTGCCGACCATGCTGCACACGCCGCTGATGTCGGGGACGAACTTCATCCACGGCATCGTGCTCGTCGGTGCGCTCACGGTCGCCGCCGCAGCCAACGACACACTCGGCTACATCATCGCCATGGCGGCCGTGTTGCTCGGGACGCTCAACGTCGTCGGTGGATGGGTTGTGACCGACCGGATGTTGCAGATGTTCCGCCGCCGGCCCACAGCCGACACGCACAAGGCGGAGACACCGCCCGCACGCGCGGACCACTGACCTTCATGCAGCCGTCCGCGCTCACCACCCTCGGCTACATGCTGACCGCCATCGGCTTCATGTTCGGCATTCAGCTGCTGCGCTCCCCCGCCACCGCGCGTCAGGGGAATCGCGTTGCCGCGGTGGGCATGGTGCTGGTGCTCGGCATCACTGCGGCACTGATCCACAACACCAGCAACTGGCCGTTGATCATCCCGCCGATCGTCATCGGCGCGCTGATCGGCGCGGTGTCGGCGCGCCTCGTGCGCATGACTGCCATGCCCCAGATGGTCGCGCTCTTCAACGGCATGGGCGGTGGCTCGGCGGCACTGATTGCCGCGCAGGACTTCCGCACTGCGGTCGCACACGGCACGGCGCACCCCGACATCACGTGGGCGATCATGGTGAGCTGCGTCATCGGCTCATTGAGCTTCGCGGGCAGTCTCGTCGCCTTCGCGAAGTTGCAGGAGCTCATGCCGGGACGGCCGCTCACCTACCGCTTGCAGAGCGCCGTCAACGGGCTGCTGCTCATCGTCATCATCGCGCTCGCCGTCTACCTGATCGTCGGCGATCAGAACCTGACGCTCTTCCTCGTCTTCATCATCCTGTCGCTGCTCCTCGGCGTGCTTTTCGTGGTGCCGATCGGCGGGGCGGACATGCCCGTGATCATCTCGCTCCTCAACTCCTTCACCGGGCTCGCCGCGGCCACCACCGGTTTCGTGCTGAGCAACGATGTTCTCATCGTCAGCGGCGCGCTGGTCGGCGCCTCGGGAACGATCCTGACCCTCGCGATGGGCAAGGCGATGAACCGCTCCCTGTTCAACGTGCTCTTCAGCGGTTTCGGCTCGAAGGTGGAGGTTGCGGGAAGCGCCGCCGGTGCGGAAGGCGGAACGATACATCCCACCACCGTCGAGGATCTCGCACCGCTCCTCGCGTTCGCGCAACTGGTGGTATTTGTCCCCGGATATGGGATGGCAGTGGCCCGCGCGCAACACGAGGTCAAGGAACTGGCGGACGAACTCGAGAAGCGCGGTGTCACTGTGGAATACGCCATCCATCCGGTCGCGGGTCGGATGCCGGGCCACATGAACGTGCTGCTTGCCGAGGCCAACGTGCCCTACCCGCAACTCAAGGAGATGGATGCGGTCAACGGCGACTTTCCACGCACCGATGTGGCGGTGGTCATCGGCGCGAACGACGTCGTGAACCCTGCTGCGCGCACGCAGACCAACAGTCCGATCTACGGCATGCCGATCCTCGACGTCGACCAGGCAAAGACCGTTGTCGTCCTCAAGCGCAGCATGGCCACGGGGTTTGCGGGCGTCGACAATCCCCTGTTCTACAAGCCGAACACGCTCATGCTCTTCGGCGATGCGCGCACTTCAGTCGCGGCGCTCGTTGCCGAGGTCAAGAAACAGTAGTCGGACCCTTGCCGCTGGCGGCAACGCTTCGCAGGGCGTTCAGCAAGTCGGCTGGCGCAGTGTCCTTGACGACGTAGCCGACTGCGCCGCTCTTCAAGGCTTCGACCATTCGCTCGTGACCACCAAACGACGTGAGCATCATCACTCGTGTCCCAGGTGCGTTCTCGACCAGACGTCGGGTTGCCTCGATACCGCCCATGCCCGGCATCGAAAGGTCCATGAGCACGACATCAGGGTGCAGTTCCTCCGCCATCTCCAACGCCTGCTCTCCCGAGTCCGCTAGCCCGACGACTTCGATGTCCGGCTCGTGCCCGAGGAACGAGGCAAGGCCTTTGCGGACGACCGGGTGGTCGTCAACAATCATCACGCGCATGATCTCGGGGGACATCTGCAAAACACTCTACTCGATGGGCAGCGTCAAAACGACGAGCGTGCCACGACCTGGTTCGGAGTCGATGGTGAGGGTGCCTCCGGCCTCCTCCGCGAGTTCGACGATCGCGGCGGTGCCCAGGTGGCCCTCGGCGCGACGGCGGTCGGCGTCCTCCTTGCTGAAGCCTTTTCCGTCATCCTGAATGGCGAGAATCGCTGAGCCATCCTCGGTGGTCAATTCGACTTTCACGTTCTTCGCCTGTGCGTGCGCCGCGACATTCCGGAGGACCTCGTGCGCGACGCGGAAGATGAGCGCGCCACGGTCCTCGCGAAGTCGGAGATCGGTAGGCAGGTCGAGTTCGGTGTTCGTGCCCTTCTTCTTGATGTCTCGCAACACCTCGAGCAATGCTGCCTGCAGTCCCTCGCGACGCAGCGTCGGCGGCGCCAGCTCGATGATCAGTGTCCGCAGGTCTTTCATGGCACCGCGGGTTTCCGAAGCCGATGTCTCGAGGAGTTCGAGCATCTCGGCGCTGCCGTTGGCCGCGCCCGCCTGTGACTTGAGCGACGACGCCTCGGCGGAGAGCGCAAAAGCCATGCCGGCGAGATTCTGCACGACGCCGTCGTGGAGGTCGCGAGCGATGCGCCGGCGCTCGGCTTCCGAGGCCTCGACCGCCCGTTGGAGCAGTTCCTCCCGCTCTCTCTGATGCGCGGCGCGCTCCTCTTCGTGCGCCTGCATGCGACGCCCGAAGAGCACCAGATAGCCTTGCAGCAGGATGATTGGGATCAGGACACCCATGAGGCCTAGCGCGCTGAAGCCTCGGAAATCGCCAGTGCCCCTGACCATCACGACAAACGTGAATGCAGCAAGGCCGTAACCGACGCTGTAGGGCAGCACCGACAGGCTGTTGCGGATGACGCGCCCAAGGTCGACCGATTGGTTGGAGATGCGGATGACCGCATTCATCAGCGTGTGATTCACGACGTACTGCGTGACACCGGCCGCGAGTCCGGCGACGAGGAAAAGGACCGCGCCGACCAACGCAATGCCGTGGTCGGCCGCGCTAGGTGCCGGGGCGAAGGTTTCCACCGCCGCGAACGCCGCCCAAGCCGACACGTTGGAAAGAAAGTGGTTCGACACGTTGAAGATGGTCCGGAACCATCCGTTTCTCGTCCGGCTCGCGACTCCCAGCGCCTCGCCGACGGCGGCTGACGCAGCCCCGATTGGGCCAAGGGTCACCGAAAGACCGAGGTTCACAAAAACCGACGGTGACCACACGAACGTGGACTGCGGGAGCGACCGCACCGCGTAGACGGCCATGAGGAAGGTGGCGATCGTTCCAACGGCAAGCGCCCCCCAATCCGAGTACCACGAAATCCTCGTGATCGTGAGCGCTGCGACCACGACACTGACGGTGGCGACCGCGGCGACGTACATCACCAATGGACGCGTCAATGCCACTCGCCCTGGCGTGGCGCTCGGTGGGAGCAGATGCGCGCGCTGCAGCAGTCCTACGACCTGATGCAGTGGGCGCGCCTGCGCGAACCCCCGGGGTGCCGGCGCTACGTCCTGTGCCACGCCGTGATCCTATGCCGGTGTGCTGAGCGGCGCGCGAGATGCGACAGGATCGTGGGGCTCCTTCGTTGCACGATCCGATTCACCGCGAGCGTTTGGGGTGTTAGGGAGCATTGCTCGGTGTGATCCGGGGTTGTGGGAACGCGAAGATTCAGAGAAGGAATGTGAAGACGAGATCGCGGGCAAGGTCTTAAGCCCAGAGTCGCACAGCAGGGTTACACTCCTGTCACAAAACCCATGCGTCATCGGTAGTTACCGCTACCGAGACGCCAGTTCTGGAGGTACCCATGGCTAATTGGGGCGACAACGCAAGCTGGTAGTTAGTTGTACCCGGGCCTCACTGTAGGGCCTTGGTGTAACAAATCTTTTGATGGTTTCGTGACGACGTTTTAACGGGTCGATCGCGTCATCATCACGGAGGGGCCGGCAAGCAGGCCCGCCGTTTGCGCGTTCGCGCATTCGGCTCCTGTCTGGCTGGATGACGCGTACTCTTCGCAGACACGTCACTCAGGCTCCTTGGAGGGACGGCGCTGAGAACCTCGGCGGACACGTCCTCGTCTGTGCACGCACACCATCGGACCCCGAATGCGGCTGTCCGGATGCTGGCTGCTGCGGGTACGTCGTTCTATGGCGATTGGCTGACCACGGTTGCACTGGTGGTGCTGCTATTCCGGCTGACGTCATCGCCGATCGGGCCTGCCCTGTACATTCTTGCTCGGGCCGCCCCACGTGTCCTCGGCCCGCTCCCGGGCGGCATCCTTGCCGATCGATTCGGACCGGCTCGGGTGATCGCGGTCTGCGCCGCCCTGCAGGCACTGGCCACCGCATCCATCGTGCTCTCGGCAGAGAAAGGCGTCGTCTGGGCGATCTACCTGGCGGTGGTGATCTCGCAGTTCCTTGGGTCGGCCGCCCAACCGTGCTACACGGCGATGGTCCCGGCGGTCGCGCCGCCGGAACACCTTGGCCGCGTCCAGGGCCTGTACGTCGCGCTGCAGAGCTCGAGCATTCTCGTCGGGCCGGCGCTCGGCGCACTGTTGCTGCCCGTCACATCCCCCGAGCTGCTCGTCGGGATCGACGCGTTCTCTTTCGTGGTTGCCGCGCTCCTGCTCCTGACCCTCCTGTCGATCGGTCGCGCCGGGCACAGCGAGGTGGTGACGCCGCACGGGATCTCCGTCGGGCTGCGGCTCGTCGTGCGCGACCCGATGCTCCGGTTCCTGGCCGCCGCGTCCGTCGCGAACCCGGCGGCCATCGCTGCGCTCCAAGCCGTGCTCGTGGTCGCTGCCGCACAGCACTTCGGTCATGACATCGACGTCGGCTGGCTCTACGCCGCCGTGGGTGCGGGCGGCCTCATCGGCACGCTGCCCGTCATCCGCAGGACTCCTGGACACGTCGGGCTATCGTGGATCATCGGACCTGCGATTCTCGAGCTCGCGCCGCTGGCGGTGTTCGTGTTCGTCACGGCGCTTCCCGCGGCGCTCCTCCTCCTCTTCCTCAGCTCCTTCGGCGCGACGCTCTACCAGACTCGCGGTGCGGTCGGCATGCAGCAGCGCATCGCTCACGACGTCATCGGCCGGGTGAGCGCGGTGATCGGCTTCTCGGTCTCGGTGGGGATGCTGATTGGTGCCGTCACCGCGGTCGCCCTGGTCACGACGATCGGATGGGAGGCCACCGTACTCATCGTGTGCGCCGGGAGCGCCACGCTGCTCTTCGTCGCGGCGGTGAGCGAGTCCCGCAGGCAAGAAGCCTGACGGTCGGCGCCCTCATCCGGGCAGCGGTTGATGCGAGTACGCGCTCCGTCGCAGATCCGGCGCCATCTGGTCGCACGAGGCCGCCGCGGGCGCGGACGCCCGGCGATCGAGACGATCTGTATACCGTGTGAGCACGGCGACGTGGCCCGCAAAGAGTTGTGAATTTTCCGCCAACACCCGTTAAGGCACGCCAATCGCTTCGAAGGCAGCGAGCGCTGGCATTGCACCCTTCGTGAGACCAACCTCGCCACCAGTGGGGTTGCGGGGGATTTGGCGTCGGCGGTATGCACGGAGGCGGAAATGGCGGACGGCGCAGGCTGGAGCTGATCCCGAGCCAGGGCGCCCGAGGTTGCTCGGGCTGACTGAATCCGTTGGCGCGACGTCGTGGGCATGCCCGCGGCGTCGCGTTCGTCTGCTGGCTGCAATCCTTGGGAGTAGGAGATGCCGATCGACACAGGGCGGTTCGTACCCCGCCCTGCGGTGAACCAGCCGCGACCAGACCGATCGGCCCGGCTCCTCGTCGCAGCCGGGATCTCCCTCTACGGGGACTGGCTCACCATCATCGCGCTCGCCGTGTTCCTGTTCCGGCTCACGCACGAGCCGGAGGCACCGGCGCTGTACATCCTCGTGAGGCTCGCGCCGCGCGTACTCGGCCCGACCCTCGGGGGCTCCCTGGCCGACCGGTATGGACCCGGGCGGGTCGCCGGTTGGTCGGCTCTCGGGCAGTGCGTGCTCACCACAGGGGTCTTCTTTGCCGCCACGACGGGAACCATCTGGGCTGTCCTCGTCGCAGTCGGTGGATCCAGTTTTCTCGGCGCGGTCGCGCAGCCCGGTTACAGCGCGTGCCTCCCGCGGGTGACCGACAAGCCCCGATTGCCTCGCGTCAACGCCATCTACAGCGCGCTTTTCGAATCGAGCGTGCTGGTGGCGCCGGCACTCGGGGCCATACTGCTTCCGATTGTCAGGCCGGAGGCCCTGGTCGCGGCCGACGCCTCATCGTTCGTGCTGGCAGGCGTTCTCGTACTGTCCTTGCGGGCTGGGCCGGTGCCGCACGAGGGTGGTTCGGCCGAGGCGCCGGATCGGCCCCTGCGCTTGGTGGCTCGGGATCCGGCGCTGCGCGCGCTTGGCGCGTCGTTCTTCTGGAGCTCTGCCACGATCACGGCACTGCAGGCCGTATTGGTGGTTGCGGCCGCACAGCGCTTTGG
Organism: Candidatus Dormiibacterota bacterium; assembly: GCA_041691155.1. GTDB lineage: Bacteria > Chloroflexota > Dormibacteria > Aeolococcales > Aeolococcaceae > Palsa-851. The sequence continues at coordinate 7,606 of JBEPVD010000046.1, forward strand.
ACGGGACACCAGCGTGGGGTGGCTGTATGCGGCAGTCGGCGCCGGCGGAGTCGCGGGGAGCCTCGTCCTCTTGCGCTGGCGACCACCTCCGATCAGCGCCCGCGGCATCGCCGTCGGCTTCTTGATCGGGGTAGTACCGCTCGGTCTGTTCGCGCTCGTCGGCGCACTGCTTCCGGCGCTGGGTCTGCTCTTCCTGAGCACGGCGTCGGAGGCGATCTACCAGACACGCGGTCAGACGGCGATGCAGCAGATCGTCCCCGCCGAGATGCTGGGTCGCGTGAGCGGCGTGATGCGACTCCTGGTCTACTCCGGAATGCTCGTCGGCGCCGTGGCCGCCGTGGCGCTCGTGGAGGTCATCGGCTGGCAGGCGCTGGTCGCGGGCGCCGCAGCCGTTTCGGTCGTCGCCTTCTTCCCATCGACCGTCCGGTACCGCATCGGAACACTGCGCGCCGACGAGGTCCACCTCGCCGGGACGTCTGCGGCGCTCAGGTCAGACGAGACCGCGACTGCTTCGCGAAACGGTATCCCGGTCGGCAGGCCGACGGACTCGCCCCACTCGCTCCACGACCAGTTGTAATTGATCCGGCGTGTGGGGCCGAGGAGGCGCGGCGCTCATCCGCCGGCAAGGTCCAGACGTCTCGCGAGCAGGTAGGCTCGCGTCGTCTGCACTTCGACGTCGGGGTATGGGGACCGCAGCAACCGCGCCTCGACCGCGAACCCGGCGGTCTGGATCTCGCTCGCGAGCCACTCGGTATCGAAGAAGCGGAAGTCCATGTCGACGCTGACCCCCATCATCTCGTCGGCGTGGATGACGGCATCGCCGTGCTCGCCGACATGCACTGCAACCAGGAGCAGGCCGCCGCCTACCAGTGTCCGGTGGAACTCGCGAAGCGCGGCCCGGACCTCCTCGTCACTGATCAGGTGGATGAGCGAATAGAAGGCGATGATCCCGTGCCAGGTACCCTCCGGAGCGTCGAGCGCGGTCATGGTTCCGACGTCGAAGGTGATCGCCGGATGGAGCGCGCGCGCTGTCTCCACCATCGCCGCCGACACGTCGATGCCCGTCACGGTGAGTCCCTGTGCGGCGAGATAGGCGCCGACATGACCGGGACCGCAGCCCGCGTCGCACAAGCGCGCGGGCGGTCCGGCCGACGCGGCGATCTGCTCCGCAAACGCGGTCAAGAGCGCCCGGTCGAGCGGCTTGTGGCGCAACTCGTCGTGTACCCGCTCCGTATACGCATCAGCCACGGCGTCGTAGCTGATGCTCACCCGCTGCTGGTGGCCGTGCTGCGGACTCACAGGTATCTCCTGCACAGGAATGTCGAGTCATCCGGTATCGTCGCGACGCCATGCAACCCCGGACCGCTCGCGCCCTTGCGGCCGGCATCGACGCCGTTTGCCTGGCGCTGTTCGTTGCCCTCGGTCGAGCAAGTCACGATCCTGAGTCCGGCCTCACTTGGTACTTCACCGTGCTCTGGCCGTTTCTCGTCGGGTGGTTCGTTGTCGCCTTGTTGCTCCGCCTGTACATGTCGCACCGCACCAATTGGCGCATGCTGGCGGTCACGTGGATCGCCGGCTGCGCGATCGCGCTCCTGCTCCGCGTCGCTGTCACTCATCGCACCACACCGCTCGTCTTCATCATCGTCACCTTCAGCTTCATCGGAATCCTCACCTTCGGCTGGCGCCTGCTCGTTCGCGGTTTCGGGTTGGTGCGTCGTCACCAGTGACGCGGACGCCATCAGTCAGCTGATAACACGCCTGCGGAAGTTGCGTGTCCCGACCAACAGGAACAGCGCGCTGAACGTGACCAGCACCGGATACACGACCCAGAGCGACATGTGCGGGGCCTCCGTCAGCGCGCCGCGCATGCCCTCGTTGATGTAGACGAGCGGATTGATCAGCACGAGCACCTGCAACCAGTGGAAACCGCCGATGCGCACCGGCGACAGTGTGGTCCACGCGTAGTACGTGCCGCCGAGAAAGGTCAACGGCAGAATGATGATTCCGAAGAGCAGGGGCACCGTCCGCGGGTCGAAAATCGTACCGAAGGTGAGACCGAGCGAGGAGCAGGTAATACACGCGAGCGGGATCAGCGTGATCAATGCGAGCCAGTGCACCTGCAGGTCGATGTGCACGCCAGGTGCGTGCACAACCGCCGCAACGGGAAAAACGATGGCCGCCGCCAGCAACCCCTGGATGGCGCCGAAGAGCACCTTTTCCAGCGCCACCAGAGACACCGGCAAAGGCGCGAGGACGCGATCCTCAATCTCCTTCGTGTAGCCGAATTCCTGGACCATCGGGAGCGCGACGGATTGAATTCCCTGGAACATGATCGACAGCCCCACCACGCCCGCCACGAGGATGGTCGCGAATGCGGACTCCCCCGCCGCACCGCGGCCGCCCCCGACGCCCTGCCCGATCGTCGGAAACACATACAGGAACACGAAGCACAGCAAGAAGGGTTGAATGACCGTGCGCGGGATGAACTCTCGCAGACGCTTCTTCAGCACTACGAGGTCGCGCAGCAGCAGCGCGCCGAACGCGATGCGCGACGACGTGAAGGTCGAGCGCAGCGGTCGTAGCGACGACACTGCCGAGCGCGGCCTCGGTGTCGCGGTGACCGTGGTCATTCGCGGAGCTCCTTGCCGGTCAGATTGATGAACACGGTCTCGAGATTCGGTTCGGTCACCTGTACGTCGCGGATCACGAAGCCCGCGTTCTCGGCGCAGTCGATGACCCGAAGCAGCAGGCGATCCCCGCCGCGAACGGCGAGCTGCACGGTGCCCTTGCGTGTCACCGCGGAGTCGACGCCGGCGACCTCCTGGCCGAGCCGCGCCGCGAGTGTCTCGAGGTCGCCGTCGGCGATGATCGTGACCATCGTGTCGGCGCCGACCGTCTCCTTGAGGCGCGCCGGTGTGTCGAGGGCGAGGATCCTGCCGCGATCCATGATCCCGATGCGGTCGCAGAGGCTATCCGCCTCCTCCATGTTGTGAGTGGTCAACAGCACGGTCTGTCCGCCGGTGTGCAGCTCGCCGAGGATTTCCCACAGGGCGATCCGGCTCTGCGGATCGAGTCCGGCGGTCGGCTCATCTAGAAACAGCACCGCCGGGTTGTGCAGGATCGCGCGGGCGACCATGAGGCGCTGTGCAAGGCCGCCGGACAGCGCCATCACCGGGGCTTTCGCGCGCTCGGTGAGCCGGAACTTCACCAGCATGTCGTCAGCCGCGGCGCGCGACGCACGGGCCCCCATGCCGAAGAACCGCCCGTGGAAGTAGAGGTTTTCCCATACGGTCAACGCGCGATCGAGCGTGTTGGTTTGCGCGACCACACCAATGAGTTGCTTGGCGACCGCCGGATGCGCGACCACGTCGATATCACCGACGAACGCCCGGCCACTGGTGGGGATGGTTCGGGTGGTGAGCATGCTGGCGGTCGTGGTCTTGCCGGCCCCGTTCGGTCCGAGGAGGCCGAAGATCTCGCCCTCATCGATAGTGAGATTGAGGCAGTCGACCGCCTTGACGATCCCGGTGTAGATCTTGGTCAGATCCACGGTCCGGATCACCGGCACTCGACCCACGCTCGCGGACGCGACCGCGGGATCCGGCGAAAGCGTCGCTGTCAATCGGCCTCCTGGTGAGCTGCCCCACCTGAGGGTGGCGCGCCTTCGCACCACGATACCTACACTCCCCACGTGACCGGCGTGATCCTTCTCCTCGTGTGCGGCGCCGGCATCGGCGTGCTGATCCTCTGGGGCATGCGTCTCCCACCGACACGGCCCCGGCCCGACAGCCGGTATCGGGGACGGACCTACATGTCGGTCCACCGCAAGATCAAGCGCAATAAGCCACGAGACTGACGGCGTGGAGGTGTGTGTGCTCGGCCCACTGGAGGTCCGGGACGGATCGAAGGTGATCGCACGAGGCGGGCGTCAGCAACGCCGGATTCTCGCGGGTCTCGCCCTCGGCGGCGGCCGGCCGGTGTCGCTCTACGCTCTGGAAACCGCCGCGTGGGGTGAGGATCCGCCCCCGACCGCGAGACACACGATCGCCACCCACGTGCTGCGTCTTCGGACTTCGGGGCTGTCGATCACCACCACCAGCGACGGGTACTGTCTCGACACCCCGACCGACGCCGGCGAGCTGGAACGGCGGATCGAAATCGCGCGAGACGCAGCGCCGGGTGACCCGGCGACGTCGGTCTCGGTACTCCACGAGGCGGTGCGGCTGTGGCGCGGGCGACCGTTCCCGGAGCTGGACCACGTTCCGGAAGCGGAGGTCGAAGCCACTCGCCTCGAGGAGCTGTTCGAAGGCGTTCGCGAGCAGTTGCTCCGCACCGAACTGCTCGTCCGCAACGCCGAGGATCTGGTCGCACCGGCGCGTTCTCTAGTCGCGGAGCAGCCCTTTCGGGAGCGCCGATGGGAGCTGCTGATGCTGGTGCTCTACCGCGCAGGACGGCAGGCCGACGCGCTGGATGTCTACGCCGAGGCACGGGCGAAGCTCATCGACGAGCTCGGCGTCGAACCCGGGCCGGCGCTGCAGCGGATGCAACAGGCGGTGCTCGCGCAGGATCCGGCGCTCGACGCTCCCGGGGATGAGCCGGCCTCCGCGCACCCAGCACGGTCGCGCCTTCCCGGGACCGCGACCCGTCTGATCGGACGAGCCCAGGAGCGCCAGGACCTTGTGGAGGTCTGGGACCGTGCTCGCCTGGCGACCCTGGTCGGTCCGCCCGGCGCAGGCAAGACGAGGCTCGCCCTCGACGCGGCCGGCGAAGCTGATGGTGCCGTCTGGTACGTCGACGTCGAGCACCTGCCACCCACAGAACCACTGGCGGCCGCCATCCTCGACGTGGTCGCCCCATCCTCTCGCGCCCTCGAGGCCGGGGAGGGACTCGTCGAGCGCCTCCGCGACGCAACCGGTCTGCTCGTGCTCGACGGTTGCGAACGCCGCCTCGCGGAGGTGGCCACGCAGGTACGCCGGCTGCTCGCGGCGTGCACCGACCTGAGAGTCCTCGTGACCAGTCGCGAGCGGCTCGGCGTCCTCGACGAAGCCCTGATCGCGGTCGGACCGCTTCCGCCCGATGACGCCCTGGCGCTGCTCGTCGACCGAGCAAGGCTCGTGAACGCCCGCTTCGCGGTGGCGGCCAAGGACGAGCGGAGTGTCGATCGCCTCTGCGACCTTGTCGACCGCCTGCCGCTCGCGCTCGAGCTGGTGGCGCGCCACTTCAACTTGCTCAGCGTTCGCGAGCTGACCACGCGAGTGGAGGCGGACCTCGGGCGCTGGGCCGGACGGTCGGCCGGAGGACGCGATGGGCTCTGGCTGGCTCTCGACACCAGCGTCGCCACGCTCTCCGAGGATGAGCGTCGGGTGTTGCTCGCCTACGCCGTGATGGTGTCCGACGCCGACACCGAGCTCCTTGCCGCGGTCGTGGATCCTGCCTTCGCCGGTGACCTGCACGAGGTGGTGGGGCGTCTCGTCGACGCGAGCCTTCTCCAAGTCCGTAGCGCGATCAGCTCGACCCGCTGCCAGCTGCTGCGCACGGTCGCCGTGCACACCCTCGAGTCGGCTGCACCGGGCACCGCGACCGAAGCTCGCGCCCGCTATCGGAGTGCGGTCCTCGACCGGGCCGACGCGCTGGTGCCCCGATTGGCCTCTCCGGAACGCACCGAAGCGCTTCGCGAACTCGATGCGGAGATGCCCCACGTGCGAGCGGTCTTCGGCGAGCTGTGCACCATCGGTGGCGACCCCGGCGTCGCCACCCGAGGGTTGGATGTTGCCACCCGCTTGACCGATTACTGGCTCGGGCGCCGCCCGGCCGAAGGTATGGAGTGGCTGACGCGCCTCGTCGCCGCAGTCGATCCCCCTCCCCGTCTGCGCGCGGAGGCTCTCCTCCGCTGCGGGCATCTCGCCTACTGGCTCACCGACTTCGGCCGCGGCGCCGAGATGGCCTCAAGCGCGCGCGATCTGTTCCGTGAGCTGCACGACCCGCTCGGCGAAGGGCGTGCGCTTCGACGTCTCGGCGCCATCGCCGCCGCGACCGACGACCTCACCTCGGCTCGCCGGCTGCTCGAGGAGTCGCTTGACCGCCTCAACGAGGCGGGCGTCGAGCCCGAGACGGGCATCACGTTGCTGCATCTGGGATCGCTCCTCGCCGATGAAGGCGATGTCGACGCCGCGCTTTCGGCACTGGGGCGCGCGCTCCGAATCGCGGAGACGGGTGGCGACCCGCTCGCTCGGGGGCAGGCGCTCGCAGCGATCCTGCTTGCCGAATGGAAGGGCGGTGATCTCGAGTCAGCACTCCGGTCGGGCGAAGCGGCCTTGGAGGTGTTCCAGGAACTCGCCCATCGCACCATGGAGGGCACGGTGGCGTACCGGCTGGCCGTGGTCACCCGAGGGATGGGCCACCCGGCGGACGCGCGTGCGCCCGCGCAGCGCGCGCTAGCCCCCCGCGCCGAGGCGAGCCCGCGGACCACGGTGGCGCTCGGGCATGTAAGTAGCGCCAAACGCGATATCGACGATCGCACCATCACATCGGCTGGCCGTCACCTCGAAGCCGCACTCGGCGGCATCGATCCGGCTGCCGATCGCTGGGTGCTGGTCGAAGCACTCGAGGTCGTCGCGCGACTGCTGGTGACCCTCGATCGCCCCGGCGCCGGGCGTCTGCTCGGAACCGCCGGGGCGATCCGTTCCGAGATCGGGCAACCGGCCCCGCCCACCGATCTTCCCGACCTCGCCGCAACCAGAGCGCTCATCACCGACGGCGCGGAGAGCGCCGTCGAACCGATCGTTTCTGCGGTGGACGCTCATCGCGTCGCCACTGAGGCACTCCGGGCAGCGGTGCGAGCCCTGCCCGTCTGACCCGCCGCCCTGCGATCAGTCTGCGATCGGGGCTCCTCATCGTGGCCGGCGTCCGTAGACGCCAACCCCAAGGAGCACTCCGTGACCAGAGACGTCGATCGCTGCAAGCCCGGCGCTGCCCAATGACCGCGCTGGTCGAGCGCTGGACCGAGCGCATTGGCGCCGCGATCAAGCGCATCACCGGCCGCCGCCCTCGCACCGCCGATCCAGACGAGTCCCACGAGCGTCGCACCGTCAGATCGAGGAGACAGCACACCCGGCTCGGGGGGGCGATCCCGAGGTCGCTGAGGTCAGCGGTTCCACGTGATCGTCCTGGGAAGGAGCGGTGAGAGGCCGCGAGCAACGGCTCGCGGCCTCTTCACGAACACAGTCCGTCAGCGAGGCTCAGTCGCTGGGTATGCCACTGGTGGGAGGCGTCGATGCCGTCCCCGAGTACGGCGTGATGGCGCCCGATGTGGTGTCGTCGGTGACCTGCACGCCCCCACTGAGCGCCGTCAAGGTGCCGTCGGCACCGATCTGCACCATTTCAGCGCCAGTGAAACCGTTGTGATTCGTCGCCGAGAACGCGTAGGGAGTCAGCCCCGGACCGTCAGTCCAGTGACTGTTCTGCACCGCGGCGACAATCGAGGCGCGCGTCGGGTTCTGGCCTGCGGCCTTCAGCGCTTGCACGAAGGTGTAAGCCTCGGCGATCCCGTAGCCGACGTTGCCGTCCCACGGAAGGGTCGGCGCGTACTGCTTGGCGATCGTCTGGAAGAGCGCGATCCACGGGTTGGCAGTATCGGTCACCGGTGGCAGATACGAGTCGGTGATCATCCCCGTGATCAACGCTGCGGGGAGCTTGGTGCCGAGCGCTCCGCCGGTGAGGATCGACGACAGGGTCGCCGGGTCCGACCCGACATTGCTGACGACAAAGGTCGGGTGGTAGTTGAGACCTGCGGCGCTCGCCTCGGCCACGGCCGTGAAGAGCGGGACGGAGAAGCTCACGATGACCTGCGCGCCAGCGGCCTGCAGCTTGGCGATCGCACCGCCCACCGCCATCGCACCAGCCGAGGTCGGCGTGTAGTACTGCGGCGTCGGCAGCAAATTCACGACACCGCCGCTGAGCTCGTCGGTGACGCCGAGAATACCGTCGGTGCCGAACTCATCGTTGGGACCTTGCGCGAAGATGCCCACGGTCTTGCCCGGGAAATTCTTGGCGATGTACTGACCGAGGATTTTGCCCTCGATCGTGTAGTTGGGTTGCCAGCCGAACGTCTCAGGATATTGCGAGACACTGTTCCAGCAGTTGCACCCGGAGGCCACAAACAGGTCGGGGACTTTCTCGGAGTTGAGATAGTTGACCACCGCGAGGTGGGTGGGCGTGCCGAGCGCGCCGAAGATCGCGAAGACGTTGTCCTGCAGGACGAGCTTGCGCGTCTGTGCCGCGGTGGTGGTGGGGTTGTATCCGTCGTCCAGGTACGTGTAGACAATCTTTCGCCCGTTGACGCCGCCTTTCGCGTTCACATAGTCGAAGTACGCCTTTGCCGCGGGAGCGATCTCGGAGTAGCCGGGCGCCGCAGGACCGGTCAGCGGTTGAGTGCTTCCAATCGTGACCGTCGTGGCGGTGACACCCGGTGCCGACGCAGTGTTTGCGGTCGAAGTGGAGCTGCTACCGCAGGCCGCGGACAGCAACCCCGCTGCCGCCGCAACGGCGGCCATTGCCCCAGTCCTCGATCTGTTGATCTCTGGTCGCATGCGTGTGCTCCTTGTGTGGGTTGATGTCGTCGTTGCCGGTGTCAATGTAACGGTGTCTCGGGCGCGGACAGTGCACGTCGATGGCGACTGGAATGGACCATGCGCGCCGCGCCCCGCACGATGGAACCGACCCCGCCCGCGATGCCGCGTGGAAACACGAGGATCGCAACGATGAGCACGATCCCGTAGATGGCAAGGGGCACGTTGTTGGCCACGTTACTCGAGAGATTGAGACTACTCGCAAAGCCCGAGGTCCACACGGGAAGGTAGACGAGTATGAACGAGCCAATGACGGCACCGCTGAGGCTTCCGAGCCCTCCGATGACCACCGCCGTGAGCAGCGACAGCGAGAGATTCAGCGTGAACCCTGTCGGTGACGTGATGGTCGCCCAGTAGGCGAACAGCGATCCGGCGAGCCCTGCGCACGCCGCGCTGATGATGTAGGCGAGCACCTGCGTTCGGGCGACGTCGACGCCGGAGAGACGTGCCGCAACCTCGTTGTCGCGCACCATCCGGAAGCGTTGGCCCAGCGAGCTGCGCACGAGGTTCGCGAGCACGAAAAACGTGAGGACACCGGCCGCCAGTGTGATCCAGGCCAGCCATTGCTCCGGAGAGAAGTTCCCACCCAGAAAGGCGGGCGGGCTCGGGTCGGTGACGGGAAGTCCTTGATTGCCACCAAAGAGGGCTGCGAAGTGCGTTGGCACCTGGGGCAACGCGACCGCAAGCGCCAGTGTCGCCCCGGCGAGATACGGACCGCGAAGGCGGGCGCCGGCGATGCCCACGATGGCACCGGTCAGAGCGCTGGTGGTGATCGACCCGACCAGCATGAGGATGAGCGGGGCATCCGGATAGTGCGTCAGCAGCACCGAGGTCGTGTACGCGCCGATCATCATCAGCGCCCCGTGACCGAGTGATACCTGCCCGCTGATGCCGGTCAGCAACGTCAAACCGGCAGCGGCAATCGCGAACACGGCGACCTCGGTGACGTTGTAGTTCGTGAACGCGTCGAACACGTACGACGTGAGCGCCAGCAGCACCAGGGCCGTCGCGATGAAGAAGAGTCCGTGGCGCAGCAGGGTCGAACGGCGCATCGCGCTCATATCTGACGCTGCCTCCCGAAGGCGAACAGGCCCTGCGGTCGGATCATGAGCACAGCGATCAGAATCACGAACCCGCCCAGCGGTGCGAGGTCGGCTCCGATGTAGCCGCTGACGTAGCTCAGGACCAGTCCGACGCCGACCGCTCCGACCACCGCACCGACCGGGCTGTCCAGGCCACCGATGATCGCGCCGGTGAAACCGAACACGAGGACCTCATCCATGTTGTTCGGGTAGAGGAAGATCGACGGCGCGACCAGCACACCGGCAAGCGAGCCGAGGATCGCCGCGATCCCCCAGCCGAGTGTCAGCATCCTCCCGACTCGGATGCCGAGAATGCGCGCGATTTCAGGATTGAACGCGGCAGCGCGCATGCGCAAGCCGAGCGTGGTGCGTTGGAACAGGACAAACAGCAGCAGCATCGCAACCAGCACCGCGCCGATGGTCAAGAGATCGAACGGAGAGATGTCCAGTGCAGTCGTCCCCGCGATGATGTCGATGTTCGAGACCGGGGCCGGAAACGACTGCGTCTGACCGCCGAAGAGCATCGGCGCCACCGCCTCGAGCACGATCAGCACGCCGAGACTGAGGATCACCGCGTTGAGCGGCGGACGACCCTCGACGGGACGGACCAGCACACGCTCGGTGATCGAGCCGATGACCATCCCGGCGGCGAGGGCCACGATGAACCCTACCCAGTACGGGGCGCCGTGACGGATGACGATGAGCGCCAGGTAGGTCGTGAACATCGCCATCGCGCCCTGCGAGTAATTGATGATCCGGGTTGCGCGCCAGATCATCACCAACGCCAGAGCGACCGCCGCATACACCATCCCGTTGGTGAGCCCGAGGACGGTATAGATGATGAAGAGATGCACGCTCAGAATCCCAGATACGCGTGACGCAAGGCGTCGTCGCCGGCGAGCCGCGCAGCAGTGTCTCGCAGCGCAACCTTGCCGAGCGACAGGACGACTGCCTGATCTGCCACCGACAACGCGGATCGCGCGTTCTGCTCGATGAGCAATACGCTGAGTTTGCGTTCGGCGACCAGCGTCGTCAGCCGTTGCATGATCTGTGCGAGCAGCCCGCCGGCGAGACCCAACGAGGGCTCGTCGAGCAGCAATGCCGTCGGTCGCGCGACCATCGCACGACCGATCGACAGCATCTGACGCTCTCCCCCGCTCAAGTTGGACGCATGAACCCCGCGACGCACCAGCAGCGGGGGAAAGAGTTCGTACGCCTCCTCGATCGCCACGCGCTGGTCGGCGCGGTCACGCCGCCACAGCCCGCCGAGACGGAGGTTTTCGTCGACCGTGAGCTCGCTGATGATCCCGTGGCCCTCTGGGACATGACCGACGCCCAGTCGCGCGATGGCCTCCGGGGATTTGCCGACCAGCTGGCTGTCGCCGAGCAGCACTGAACCGGATCGGGGCTTCACCAGGCCGGATATGGTGCGCACCAATGTCGTCTTCCCCGCGCCGTTGGCGCCGAGCACCGCGGTGATGCTCCCGTCCGGTACGGACAACGACACCATGTCGAGCGCAATCACACCGCCGTAGGCGACCGTGAGATTGCTGATTTCAAGCATGTGCGACCTGCTGGCCGAGGTAGGCCGTGGCAACGTCGCTGTTGGCGCGAATCGCGTCCGGCGTCCCGGATGCTATGACGCGCCCGAGATTGAGCACGGTGATGGTGTCGCTCACCGCCATCACCATGTCGACGTGGTGCTCCACCAGCGCGATCGCCATGCGTCCGCGCAACGTGCGCAGGAGTGCGATAAGCTCGGTGACATCGGACGCCGACAACCCGCTGGCGGGCTCGTCGAGCAGCAGCAGCTGTGGTCGCGCCATGAGCGCGCGCGCGACGATCACTCGTTTCTGGACGCCATGCGAGAGCGTCGCAGGATAGGCTCCGGCGCGATCGGCGACTCCCAGTTCCTCGAGATTCGTCATCGCCTCGGCAATGAGGGCTTGCCTGCGCCGGTCCGCGCTGGGAAATGCCAGCATGTCCGCCGCCACACGTGCGCGAGACGGGGCACCGCCGACCACGTTCTCGAGCACGGTCAGGTTGGGCCACAGCCCCAGTCCCTGCAGCGTGCGGGCGATGCCAATGTGCGCGAGCCGCCAGGCGGGCATATCGAGCAGCGAATTCCCGTTGAAGGTGATCGTCCCTGACGCAGGTGTCACGAACCGGGAGATGGCGTTGAAGAGTGTCGTCTTGCCCGCGCCGTTGGGTCCGATGACGCCCACGATCTGGTTCGCACCGATCTGAAGCGCGACACCATCCAGAGCAACGACACCCTCGAAATGCACGGTGACTCCGGCGACCTCGAGCACAACGGGCGCCACAGCAGGTGTCGGATCGGCCATGCCCGCCGCTACTCCACCATCCCCATGAGTGTGCTGCAGGGTACTGCGATCGCGGTGCGTCTGCCCGAGTCGATGTGAGGCGCGCCGAGGACCCGGCCGTCTATGCGATGAGGGCGGGTTCCAGCACCCCGAAGACTCGGGTGACCGTTCGTGAACCGCCACCGCGCTTGGCTTCGTAGAGCGCCGCGTCTGCCTTCCCCTGCACCATGCCGGTGTCCGAACCCGGCCCGGCGACGCAAGCTCCGATGCTCAAGCGGGGCGTGCCACTCACCACCGAGATGCGGTTGGTCGCGTCATGGATGCGGCCCGCGAGTCGCTCGACGGCGTCCAGCGATGCGTCAAGCATCAGCACCGAGAACTCGTCACCGCCGACTCGGGCGACCGTGTCGCCTCGCCGGGACACCGACGCAATCGCGGATGCCACCGCGACGATCACCTGATCGCCGGCTGCGTGCCCCCAGCGATCGTTGATGCCCTTCAACCCATCCAGGTCGATCGCGACGAAAGCAAAGGGTAGACGGTCTGGGAGCCGGCGGAAGGCGCGCTCGAGTTCGCGGCGGTTGGCGAGTTCGGTGAGCGGGTCGGTGAGAGCCTGTGCCTCCAGTTGCTGATGCGCCGAGGCATTAGTCAGCGCGAGCTCGGTGATACTGCCGAGGAGCACGAGGCGGCCGAACAAGCCGGGTTCGATCGCCTCGCCTCGCCCCGAAGCGTTGAGGATTCCGGTGATTTCGCCGTGGAGCCGGATAGGCACGTAGGCACCGTGTGTGATGCCGAATCGCTCGAGATTGGCACGCACCTCAGGCCCGCTTGCTGCCCGGTCAACAGGACCATTGAATGGTTGGCCGGTTTCGATGACCTGCCGCAACGACGGATGCTCATCGATGGGAACGACCAGCTCGCCCGATTCCATTCCGCTCTCGTCGCTCTCCGCAATGACGGTGCAGGCGCGTGGCCCCACCTCGAAATACTGGCCGCGTCGCGACGCCTTCGCTGAGGGAGAGACCAGCTCGGAGGCAAGGCGCGTCGCCATTTGAATCACCAATGCGGGATCCTGTTGGGCGCTGAGCGCTCTCGTGGCGTCGGCGATGACCAGGCTCTGCCGCGACTCCTCTTCCGCGGCGTCAGCCGTGGACTGCAGACGCCGGCGAAGGCCATGAGCGGCGAGGCTGATCATGACCAGCAGCGAAACCCAGAACACGAGGACGCGGATGAGCACGATCCATGTGCTGTGGTTGGCGAAGGCGAGGAGCCCTTCGGCGATGGCGATCCCGGGAATTACCACGAAGGACTCCCAGGGCGCGCCGTAAAAGGCTGAGAAGAGCAACGGCAGCAGCAGTAGTGACCCCAGGCCGGTTGTTTTCCCAGCCGAGAAGATGAGGCATCCGATCGCTGCCGTCGCCAGGACCAGCGGGATGACCTGGAACCGCGCCGGCACCCGTGCCCACGGAGTTGCCCAGCGCGAGAGGGCCACGGCCGCGGTGAATCCCAGGGCCGCGAAATACCACTCCGGCCGGGTGGGACCCGACGGGATGAGCACACTCAGGAAGGCGAGCGCCTGAATCCCCCAGAAGAGCAGCTTCCCTTCTTGAGGGCTTCTCGCCTCCTTCAGGCCGGCCACGATCTCGGAAGGCACGGTGCAAATCCTAGAAAGGCCTGATGCTCACCCCGCCGGTGCCGCCCGCTTGTTACGGACGCCGCACCGTGTCGCGACAGAGCACCGATCTCGATCCGGCGGACGGTCAAGCCCAGGCGACGTCAGCGAATCGCCACCAGGACGCGATTCGTCAGGTGCTGCCAGATGGTTCCGACCTCGGCGAATCCGGCGACCAGCAGGGCTGAGCGATGGAACTCGTAACTGTGGGCATCGTTGTCATGCGGGTGTGTGTGATACCGCCGGGCGCGCTCGGCGACCTCATCCGCCAGCGCGGGTTCCGCGACCACGGCGGCCCACCACGCGTCGTAGTCCTCGGCGCCCTGCGGCGCGTCGGGCCACATCGGACGCACGTCGGCAACACCCTTGGCGATCCGCGACTGATCGTGGTCGAAGTCGAGACGATCGCCGTCGAGGAAGACGCCGCCGGGACGGACCACCCCGGCAAGTGTCTGGTAGAGGCGAACGAGCTCATTGAGTTCGAGCCAGTGGAGCGCCGTCGTCGACACAGCGGCGTCGTAGGGGCCGCAGGCCGGGAGCGCATCGACCCAGTCGCCCCGAAGGTCCGTGTCCACGAACTCAATCCGGTCACCGCCGAGCGCGGATCGACCGATCGCCAGGAGCACCGGATCGGTGTCGATGGCAACGACGCTCGCACCCGGAATCCCCTCGAGGATGCGAGCGCTGAGTGACCCGGGGCCACAGCCCAGATCGAGCACACGTGGGGTCGGTCCGACGAAGGCGGTCAGCGCGTCCACGATGGCCGTGAATCGCTCCTCGCGGTCCGGGATGTGTCGCTGCTGCTGCGCGTCCCAGCGTTCGAGCCAGCGACGCATGTCGGTTGCTTCGAGTTGGATGGTCATGGGGTCAAGGGTAGGGACCTCGCACCGTCCGGCGTCACCGCCGGCAGCGTCACGCTGATGGCGGCACCCTGTCCCTGAGTGCTGGTCGCCGCAACCGACCCGCCATGAGCCTCGACCACGTCGCGCACGATGGCGAGTCCCAGCCCAGACCCCGCCGAGCCCGATCCTTTGACGAAGCGATCGAAGACCCGAGGCAGCAGCTCGGGTGGGATGCCGGCGCCGTCATCGGTCACCGTCAGACGGATCGACTTCCCCATGGCCTCCCCCACCACGCGGATGTGGCCACCGCGACGCGAATGCGCCAGGGCGTTGCTGACGAGGTTGCCAAGAACTCCACGCATCCTGCCCGGATCCCCATCCATCGGTGGCAGGTTGCCGGCCACCGCCTCGGTGAGCTGCACATCGGCCGACGTTGCCTCGGCACGGAAGGCGTCGAGGGTTTCGTTGACGAGCACCGCGACGTCGATGGGCTCGCGATGCAGTCGCAACGCGCCGGTCTCCGCGAGTGTGAGCGTGCTCAGGTCGTTGACGAGCATTTCCAACGACTCGGCTGCGCTGATGATCGGTGCCATGTGCTCGGCATCGGCCGGGTACACGCCGTCGACGATCGCCTCCGACTGACCCCGGATGATGGAAAGCGGCGTCCGCAATTCGTGGGCGATATCCGCGAGCACGGAACGGCGCCGCGTCTCCTCGGCTTCAAGACGGCTGCTCATATCGTTCATCGCACGGGCCAGCGAGCGAAGATCCGCCGGCCCTCGCACCGGAACTCGCGACGAAAGGTCACCGCCCTCGATGCGGTGAGCGCCCTCGATCAACGCACCCACGGGTGGCGCGAGGCGGCGCATCGCCAGCACCGCGACCGCGACTGCGATGCAGCCGAGGACCAGCGCCGAAATCGCAAGCGCAGTACCGAGCGGCGCAGAGCTCACCGCGTGAAAGGCGCTGAGGATCAGCCACACGACACCGAAGATCGCGCTGAGGAGCACCAGGAGGACACCGCCGATGAAGCAACCGATGCGACGAGCGACACGACGGCCGTGGCGCCGCCAATCGCCGCCGTCGCCCCACGGGCCCGATTGACCCTCAGGCCACCATGGTGGCCGCCCGCCGCCGTCGCCCCACGGGGGCCCCGACCGGCTCACGCTTCGCCATCCACGAGCCGGTACCCCACCCCGAACACGGTCTGGAGATGTCGCGGTGCGCGCGGGTCGCGCTCGATCTTGCGGCGGATGTTCTTCACGTGCGCGTCGATCGCACGCTCATACGATTCAACGGCGACGCCGTGCACGGCGTCGAGGAGTTGCGCTCGGGTGAACACACGACCGGGCTGTCTGGCCATGTGCAGCAGGAGTTGGAACTCGGTCGCGGTCAACGGCACCGAGTGGCCGTCGACCTCGCCGGGCATCCGCGGCCCGTCGCGGACCACGGAGTCGCCCACGCGCACGATGGCCGCGGGTGCCGCCGCGCGGCGCGCGCGGCGCCTGACCGCGCGGACACGCGCGACGATTTCCCGCGCGCTGAAGGGCTTCGTCACGTAGTCGTCGGCGCCAAGCTCCAGTCCGGCCACACGATCGGACTCCTCGGCGCGCGCGGTGAGCATGATGATCGGCGTGTCACCCGACCGACGCATCGAACGCGCGACGTCGAGACCGTCCAATCCGGGGAGCCCCAGATCGAGGATCACGAGGTCGGGATGTCCTCGTGAAAAAATGCGAAGCGCGTCCTCGCCGTTGGATGCGCTCACGACCGCGAACCCGGCGCGCTCGAGATAGTCACGCACCAGGCGCACGATCGCCGGCTCGTCGTCAACGACGAGGACTGTCTTCACGGTTTCGCATCCTAGGCGCAGCGGGGGGGGGGGGGGGGGGGCCGCCCCCCCCCCCGGGGGGGTTAAAAAAAAACCGCCCCCCCCCCCCGCGCCCCCGGCGCGGTGGGGG
>JBEPVD010000047.1:0-20929 GCA_041691155.1 Candidatus Dormiibacterota bacterium
GTCCTGAGGCGTGTCCTGGAAGGAAGTGATGCTCAATCGTCGGCCGCCGCGATTTGCTGATCACACATTGAGGACGAAGGGCACTGGTCGGTAAGCAGACGGGCTACCAGCATTACCAGTGAACAACGTCGACGAAGCCAGGAGCAAGCAATGGTCATCACATCCGACTCCACCGATCACGATGAGATGGCGTCATGACGCTTTCGCGAAGCGGGCAACACCCGGGCGCGCTGCTGCGATGGATGTACCGAGGCGGTCACCCGAATCGTCTCGCGAGCATGATGAATCGCGGAACGGCACTCGTCGCAACAGCCGGCTTCGGACCCGCCCGTATGGTGACGCTCGAAGTGCGGGGCCGTCGCAGTGGGCGGCTTGTCTCGTTCCCGGTCGTTGTCGCCGAACATCAAGGCGAGCGATACCTCGTCTCCATGCTCGGTAACGACGCGCAGTGGGTGTCCAACGTGCGTGCTGCGGGAGGGCAGGTGGCCCTCCGCCACGGCCGCTCTGAAACGGTGCACCTCGAAGAGATCGACACCAGCCTTCGAGCTCCGATCCTGCAGCGCTATCTGGAACTGGCGCCCGGCGCTCGCCCTCATATCCCGGTGGATCCGCGTGCTCCACTCGAGGACTTTGAACGTATCGCGGGAGCCTTCCCGGTCTTTCTCATCCATGCCGACGCGCCCCTACCGGATGGCGGCGTCGCATTGAAATCGGAGGCACGTGCTGCCGATCCCGCGCCGATTGGGTGAATGAACTCGCCGGTTGGGACGTGATGGAAGACGTTGGCGTCGAACGCCTAATCGCGTGCGGTCAGTAGGGCAGAAATATCCCAGAGGCGCCGAGCCAGTTCGGGTTGCTGGGACGCTGCCGATGCCTTGGTGATCTCCGGATACCCGCGCACATGTGCGAGGCCGTCGGGCGCGACAAAGGAGTTGCCGGGGATGTCCTGCGTGGCCGCAAAGAGCGATGGCCGCGCGCCGTGCTCGGCGGTCTGGCTCATGAGGGTGTACACGTTCCTCTGCAGGGCGCCGAGGTGGTTGAAGAGATTCGTTCTGACCACCCCGGGGACAGCGGTGACCACGCGCACGGAACTCGTCGATGCATCCAGCCGGCGCTGGAGCTCGCGCGTGAACAGGACGTTCGCCTCCTTGGAGTCGCGATAGGCGCGAGACGCGTTGTAGGTGCGCTTCTCCCAGTTCAGGTCGTCAAGATCAATACGTCCAAATTGGTGAAGTCCGGACGAGACATTCACGATGCGATGGGTGATGTGTGGGAGCAGGAGATTGGTGAGCCCAAAGTGGCCGAGGTGATTGGTGCCGATCTGGAGCTCGAAACCGTCAGCCGTCTTTGCCTCTGGAACCTGCATGATCCCCGCGTTGTTGACCAGCACGTGTATGTCACCGGTCCACGCCTCCGCGAAGCTACGCACGGACGCCAGGCTGGCCAGGTCGAGAGGTCGTACCTCGGTGTCGCCAGCGATGGTGCCGGCGACGCTTTCACCTTTGGAAACGTTGCGAACGGCGAGCACGACGTGTGCGCCCACACGCGCGAACTCGCGGGCTGTGACGACGCCCAATCCGCTTGATGCCCCAGTCACGACGACCGTTTTTCCTGACATGTCAGGAAGGTCGGCAGCAGTCCAGTGAGTCGAGGCCATCTCGTGTGCTCCTTGGTTGCCGGTGAGAGGAGACCGGCGCGTCGTTTTCTGAGCCGGCCGAGAAACGACGGTGCCCTGGTTCAAAATAGCGGATCCATGAGCACTACGCCGAGCGAGCGTCGCCCTCCCAAGGCCGTGATCGTCCGGCGCATGCGCGCCGGTGAGTTCGCGGCGACGCGTGACCTTTCGATCGCGGCGTTCGGGGATGATCCGCAGATCGGTGAGCTGCTCGACGCCCTGCACGCGTCGTGGGCATGGGCCGATGAATTGTCATTCGTCGCGGAGTCGGACGGCGAACTGGTGGGTCACGTCTTGTACACGCACGCGCTTCTGGACTCTGCGCGACGACTGGTCGACGTCCTTGTGCTCGGGCCCCTTGGAGTCCGTCCCGACCTGCAGCGTCGAGGGATTGGCAGTGAGCTCGTCGTGCGTAGCCTGGAGGTGCTCGCCAATCGATCGGAACCGATCGTCTTCCTCGAGGGCCACCCAACGTACTACCCGAGATTCGGGTTCGAGCGGGCCGGCCCGCTGGGATTCATCGCACCGTCGCTCAGAATTCCTGCCGCAGCATTCATGGCGTACCGCTTGCCTGCGTATGAACCTTGGATGACCGGTACGCTGGTGTACCCGGACGCCGTATGGCGAGCCGATGCGGTCGGCCTTCGCGATGACAGCCGGTCTGGGCCGTTGTGCGCGTCAGGCGCCGGCGCTCACGGGTTGGGAGCGCGAGTGCGGATACTCCTTCGATCGGCCTTGGAAGGAGAGTATTTTGGGGTTCTGGATCCGGCCGTCGCGGATATCGATGGCGCGGCGGATCGTTTCATTCGCATCCCATGCCGACGGGCCGGCCATCACGGTCTCGAGATAGGGGAGCAGTGCCTCGCTGATCTCCCAGGTCGCTGAGTCCCACAGATACGACGGGCTGTGGTCGACTGCGTAGTAGTGGATGCCGGCACCCACAAGCAGCAACGGATCGTCGAACGACGTGGGCCGAGCCCACTCGAACCCCATACCCTCGTCGCACGACACGTCAATGACGAGGCTGCCGGGCGCGAAAAGCCGTAGTTCCTCGCTGGTGACGAAAAGGAGCGGCGCGTCGGTGTCCTGCAGGACACAGTTCACAACAATATCGTGCTCCGCGAGGAACTCGGCGAGCGGCTTCGACTCAGGACTCGTCACCACGACAACGCGGCTCGGATCGCGCGGATCGCGCTCGAAATGCAGCATGCGCGTGCCGTGGATCGGCGCGGCGACGGCCGCGATCTCCCGATGTGTCACCACGTCGACATCGGCGACGCCGAGTGCGTTGAGTGCCGTCACCGCGCCCCGCGCGGTCGCGCCAAAGCTGATCACCGCGGCGCGCAGGCGGCGACCGTACGCACCCGTTTTCCCGATCAGTTGCATGCTGTGCATGACCGAGCAGTAACCGGCAAGCTCGTTGTTCTCCTGAAACACATGCACGTGGAACGACCCGTCGTCTGTCCAGTAGTTCATTGCCTCCCAGGCGATCAGCGTGAGCCGCCGATCGATGGCGACCTGCGTGATGGCCTCGTCCTGGACGCAGTGAGGCCATCCCCACAGGACTTGCCCCGGTCGAAAATCGGCGACATCATCGGCGCTTGGCTTCGGCAACAGTAGGACGGCGCATGACTCGACAAGCTGATCTCGCGGCATCAGACCACCGACCAGCGGAGCAAGCTGACTGTCAGAAACGCCAAAGCGCTCGCCGTAGCCTGACTCGAGAAAGATGTTCTGCCGCAATGCGGGGTCGATACGACCAAGGTGCAACGGATGGATCGGCAGCCGGTACTCGTTGGGCTTGCGAGATCGAGCGATCACGCCGACGCTCAGCTGGCTCATGCCATCACGTTTGCTCGACGGCGACAGTGTTCCGACGTGTGAGCGATGCCTGTCGACTCAATGTGGATCTCCTTGTCATCCCGTCGCCTCGCTCGCGACGAGGTCGCGGTCGTAGCCTCGTTCGAGCGGCACCTTGGACCCTGGGATGCAAGGACATAGTGCCCTATCGAAAGCGTCGCGCGGTCGATACGGTGAGGATCGGACCAACGTGACAGGAGATGGCAATGCCAGTGAAAGTCGGCATCAACGGATTCGGACGCATCGGACGCGACGTCGTGCGCGCCATCCGCGAGCACGGGGCCGGCATCGAGATCGTCGCCGTGAACGACATCACGACCACCTCGACGCTCGCCCATCTGCTCCGGCACGACAGCGTGTTCGGCGCCTACCCCGGTGCTGTCTCTGTCGATGGGGACACCATGACGGTGGACGGTCACGCGGTCAAGGTCTTTGCAGAGCGCGATCCACAGTTGCTCCCGTGGGGTGACCTCGGGGTCGACATCGTCATCGAATCCACCGGGAAGTTCACCGACGCCACAAAGGCACGCGCGCACCTCGACGCGGGTGCACGCAAGGTGGTCATCACTGCGCCGGCGAAGAATGAAGACATCACCATCTGCATGGGCGTCAATGACGCCGCGTACAACCCGGCCGAACATCACATCGTTTCCAATGCTTCGTGCACCACGAATTGTCTTGCACCGGTGGCGATGGTGCTTGCGGATTCCTTCGGCATCGAGACCGGATTCATGACGACCGTGCACGCCTACACGGGGGACCAGGTGATCCTTGACGCACCCCACAAAGATCTGCGTCGGGCGCGGCCGCGGGACTCTCGATCATCCCGACGACGACCGGCGCTGCCAGGGCGGTCGCCCTGGTATTGCCGGGGCTGAAGGGGAAGTTCCACGGCCTGGCGCTGCGCGTGCCCGTTCCCGATGTGAGCCTGGTGGATCTCACGCTGACTCTCACCCGGGGAACGACGGTGGAGGGAATCAACGCAGCGATGCGCGCGGCGGCCGATGGTCCGTTGCGGGGCATCCTCGCGGTCAGCGACGAGCCACTCGTCTCGGTGGACTTTCTGAAGGACAGCCACTCGTCGATCTTTGACGCGCTGAGCACCATGATGCTCGGGGATCGCACCGCAAAGGTGCTGGCGTGGTACGACAACGAGTGGGGATACTCCTGCCGCGTCGTCGACCTCGTGCAGCACATGGCTCGCAGTCTCTGACCGGCAACCGTCGAGTGCGAAACCAACGCGTCGAGGGCTGTCACCAGGACCCGTAGGCGGTGCTGTTGGCGGCTCGGAGTCCGCGGACATACCATGCGCGCTGGAACGCTCCGTCGTCACCGTCGCTTGGGCGCGAGAGGATCCCACGGACCTCCTGAACGGTCGCGACTCCTTTGCGACCCATCCAGTCGGACAAACCCTCGATGAGGGTCGTGGCATGCTCGGGACCGTGGCGCAGCAGCGCTGAGGTGGTCATGACGACGTCGGCCCCGGCGAGCAGGTACTTGATCACGTCCTCAGGTCCGTCAACCCCGGAGGTCGCAGCCAGTGACGCGCGCACTTGTCCGCGCAAAAGGGCAATCCAGGTGCGCGGCAGGCGGGCTTCGGTGGGGTGCGAGAGGTCGACGGAGGACGTCACGGCGAGCGTCTCGATGTCGAGGTCCGGCTGCAGAAAGCGGTTGAAGAGCACGAGCCCATCCGCACCCGCCTCGTCGAGTCGCAGCGCCATCTCACCGGTCGAGCTGAAGTGCGGGCTGAGCTTCACGGCCACGGGGATGGTCACCGCCGCTTTGACGCTGCTGAGAATGTCGATATGACGTTGCTCAACATCGCGACCGGACACGTGGGGGTCACCGGGAACGTAGTAGATGTTCAGCTCGATACCGGCCGCACCGGCATCCTGCATCGCGCGGGCATAGCCGGTCCAACCTCCTGGCGTCACGCCATTGAGGCTGCCGAACACCGGCACGTCGACAGCATGTACGGCGCGCTCCAACAGGCTCAGATAGCGCGCCGGGCCGACCTCGCGCTCCACCTCCCTGGGGAAGTAGGACAGCGACTCCGCAAAACTTTCCGTCCCGGCATCTACGAGGCGGGCGTTCTGCTCCGCTTCGCGACGCAACTGCTCCTCGAAGAGCGAGTACAGCACCACCGCGCCAGCGCCGGCGTCCGCCAGTCGCCGGACACCGTCGACCGTTCGCGAGAGCGGGGATGGCGAGGCGACCAGCGGGTTGCGCAAGTCGATACCCATGTATGGGGTCGACAGGTCCATCAGCGTTCCTGACGCGCGTCGGCGGCGAACCGGCGGGCGCCCTGTGTGCCCATCTCCTCGTACAACTCCCAGCGCTGTCGCACAGCCTCCTCGGCCAGGACAAGCAGACGGTCAGCTTCGGCCGGCTCGGTGTTGGTGAGGGTTCGGTAGCGCAGCTCGCGGTAGATGTAGTCAGCCAGTGGGATGCGCGGTCGCGGCGAGTCGAGCCGGAATGGGTTGCCACCGTCCGCGCGGACCATCGGGTCATAACGAAGCAGCGGCCAGTGGCCGCTGGCGACAGCCCGATACTGCTGGTCGAGTCCCTTGCGCATGTCGATGCCCTGCGCGATGCAATGGCTGTAGGCGATCACGAGTGACGGCCCATCGTAGGCCTCGGCCTCGCGGAATGCCTGGAGAGTCTGTTGTGGATCAGCACCCATGGCGACCCGAGCCACATACACGTTTCCATACGCGATCGCCTGGAGGGCAAGGTCCTTCTTCGCGACGGTCTTTCCGGCAGTTGCGAATTTGGCGACCGCACCAAGCGGGGTTGCCTTGGACGCCTGACCGCCGGTGTTGGAGTAGACCTCGGTGTCGAGGACGAGCACATTGACGTCGCGTCCGGTCGCGAGCACGTGGTCCAGCCCTCCCGATCCGATGTCGTATGCCCAACCGTCGCCACCGACGATCCATACGCTCCGCCGCACCAGATGATCGACGACGCTGGACAGATCCGTGACCGCCGGCCCGTGGAGCTGTGCGAGCCGTAGCTTGACTGCATCGACGCGTTCGCGCTGGGCGTGCAACTCAGACTCGCGAAGTTGCGGCGCCGTGAGGATCGCGTTCACGAGCTCAATGCCGAGGACATCCGCCAACTCGGTCAGGCGTTTGCGAGCCAGCTCCGTGTGCCGATCGACCGTGAGCCGGAAACCGAGCCCGAACTCGGCGTTGTCCTCGAACAGGGAGTTCGACCACGCCGGGCCACGGCCGTCGGCGTCGCTCGTCCACGGAGTGGTCGGCAGGTTCCCCCCATAGATCGAGGAGCAGCCGGTGGCGTTGGCGACCATCAAACGATCGCCAAACAATTGCGAGAGGAGCTTGATGTAGGGAGTCTCGCCGCAGCCCGTGCACGCCCCAGAGAACTCGAACAGCGGCTGGAGGAACTGGGTCCCGCGCACGGTCCCGAAATCCACGCGCGATCGATCGGCGATGGGCAGTGTCTCGAAGAACGCGATGTTCGCTCGCTCAGCGGCGACCAGCGGCTCGCGCGGCGCGAGGTTGATTGCTTTGCGCTCCGGATCCCCCGGCGCCGCTGCCGGACACACCTCGACGCAGAGCGCGCAGCCGGTGCAGTCCTCGACGTAGACCTGCAGCGTATACCGAGTGCTCGGCAACCCACGCGCCGCCAGCGGCGCAGCCCGGAACCCGGCCGGTGCGCCGGCGAGCCTCGCGTCGTCGTAGTAGCGCGATCGAATCACGCTGTGCGGGCACACGAAACTGCAGTTGCCACACTGGATGCAGAGATCCGCGTCCCACTGCGCGACAAGCTCGGAGATGTTGCGCTTCTCGAATGCGGCGGTCCCGCTTGGATATGTGCCATCGACGGGCAAGGCACTGACCGGCAGCTCGTCACCGCGACCCGCAATCATGGCGGCGGTCACGTAGCGAACGAAGGCGGGCGCTTCTGCCGGGACGACGGGTGGCAGCTCGCGTGTGCTGGTCGCGTGATCGGGGAGGTCGATGCGGTGGAGCGCCTCCAATGCGCGGTCGACCGCCGCCTCGTTGCGTGCCACCACCTCGGGGCCGCGCCGGCCATAGGTTTTGGCAATAGCTGTCTTGATCTTGGCGATCGCCTCCTCGCGCGGCAGCACACCGGAGATGGCGAAGAAGCAGGTTTGCAGGATGGTGTTGGTCCGCCCGGGGAGGTCTACCTCGCGTGCGATCCGGCCGGCGTCGATGGCGTAGACCTTGATGCGCTTGAGCAGAATCTGCTCCTGCACCGGGCGTGGGAGCGCATCCCAGACCTGATCCGGAGGATACGGGCAGTCGAGGAGAAGGGTCCCGTCGGGGGCCGCCCGGGAGAGGATGTCCACGCGGTCGAGGGATCCGAAGTGGTGGCAGCCGACAAAACTCGCTTGCTGCACAAGGTAGGGCGCGCGAATTGGCTGGGATCCGAAGCGGAGGTGCGATACCGTCTCCGAGCCTGATTTCTTGGAGTCGTAGACGAAGTACCCCTGCGCATGCAGCGTTGCCTCCGACCCGAGGATCTTGATGGTGTTCTTGTTCGCGCCGACCGTCCCGTCGGAACCAAGGCCGAAGAACACCGCGCGCACGGTTCCGGGTGGCTCGATGTCCAGCGTAGCGTCGTAGGGGAGACTCGTCCCCGAGACATCGTCGTTGATACCGATCGTGAACTCACGTTTCGGCTTGTCGCGTGCAAGCTCGGCGAAGACGCCTGCGGCCATGCCCGGCGTGAACTCTTTGGACGACAGACCGTAGCGGCCTCCAATGACCACCGGCAGCGGCGCACGCTCGCCGTCGGTGTGCGCCTGCATCAGCGCGGCGACCACGTCGAGGAAGAGCGGCTCGCCGGCCGAGCCGGGTTCCTTGGTGCGGTCGAGTACCGCGATCCGGCGGACGCTTGCAGGCACTGCGTCGAGCAGGGCGCGCACCGGAAATGGCCGGAACAGTCGCACCTGCAGCACGCCGACGCGCTCGCCATTCGCGGTCAGGTGGTTGACCGTTTCCCGCACCGTCTCCCCGGCGGACCCCATCACCACGATGACTCGGTCGGCTTCGCTGTGACCGGTGTATTCCACAATGTGGAGCTGCCGGCCGGTGCGCGCGGCGAGGCGAGACATCGCGTCCTCCACCACGCCGGGCGTCCGTGCGTAGAACGGGTTCACCGTCTCCCTGGCCTGAAAATAGACATCGGGGTTCTGCGCCGTACCCCGGATGAACGGTCGTTCCGGTGACAGCGCCCGCCCCCGATGGGCGTGCACCAGATCCTCTGGGACGAGGGCACGCAAATCGTCGTCAGACAGCATCTCGATGGTGTTGAGCTCGTGCGAGGTACGGAACCCGTCGAAGAAGTGGACGAACGGCACTCGGGTCTCCAGGGTCGCCGCCTGCGCTACCAGCGCCAGATCGTGGGCTTCCTGCACCGATGCTGAGGCGAGCAGCGCAAAACCGGTCTGCCGGACGGCCATCACGTCGGAGTGGTCACCGAAGATGGATAGGCCCTGGGCTGCCAGGGAACGGGCGGCGACGTGCATCACCGCGGGCGTGAGCTCACCAGCGATCTTGTACATGTTCGGGATCATCAGCAACAGCCCCTGAGAGGCTGTGAACGTGGTGGCCAGCGCGCCACCTTGCAGCGCACCGTGGAGCGCCCCCGCCGCGCCGCCTTCGCTCTGCAACTCGACGACGACCGGGACATTGCCCCAGACGTTGGGCCGCCGCTGGCTCGCCCATTCGTCTGCCAACTCTGCCATCGGTGACGACGGCGTGATCGGATAGATGCAACAAACCTCGTTCAATCGATACGCGACCGACGCCGCGGCTTCGTTGCCGTCAATGGTTGCGCGCGTCACCCGGGCTCCGGGACCATCTCGATGGCGTGCACCGGGCACTGCTCGAAACACGCACCGCAGCCGGTGCAACGCGTGTAATCAAACCGGTAGCAGTGCCCGACGCCGAGCTTGACCACTGCGGTTTCCGGACACGCACCCAGACAGCCGTCACACTCGAAGCAGTTGCCGCACGAAAGGCAGCGTCGGGACTCGTACATTGCCTCATCGGCGGAGAGGCCGCTGACAACCTCGCGGAAATCAGCCACGCGCTCAGCCGGGGGACGCTCGGGCTGAGCGCGGCGTGCGGCATCGCCGAAGTACCAGAGGTGCAGCGCGTCGAAGGTCGCGAGCTCGTGTTTGTGCGGGATCGCCGGCTCGACGTCGCGCAGATACGCGTCGATGTGACCGGCGGCCTTCTTCCCGTGCCCGACGCCGACAGTGACGGTGCGCTCGCTCGGCACCATGTCACCGCCCGCGAACACACCCGCGCACCCCGTCATCATCGACGGCGATACCAATACGGTGCCGTCACGATCAAATTCCACGCCCGCGACGCTGCGCAGGAATGCGGTGTCGGTCTCCTGACCGAGCGCCAGGATCACGGTGTCAGCCGCCAGCGTTTCCAACCGTCCGGTGGGTTGCGGGTATCCGGACTCGTCCAGTTCCATGACCTCGACGGTGAGCTCCGATCCATCGAAGGCCTTGATGGTCCGCAGCCAGTTGATGCGCACGCCTTCACGTTCCGCGTCCTCGGCTTCGTCCTCGTGTGCGGGCATCTCGTCGCGCGTCCTGCGGTAGACGATCAACGCCTCATCGGCGCCCATCCGTCGAGCGACACGAGCTGCGTCCATCGCGGTGTTACCTCCGCCGTAGACGGCGACGCGGCGTCCAACCACCGGCCGCTCACCGGACGCGACGCTGCGCAGAAAGGACACCGCGTCGACGATCGGCGCCGCGTCGCGGGCCGGGATCTCGACCCGTTTCGACAGGTGTGCACCGACCGCGACGAAGACGGCATCGAAAGCGCCTTCGGCTCGCTCAGCTGCGAGGTCTTCGACGCGATGGTCACAGGTCATCCGGACACCGAGCGCCATGATCCGAGCCAGTTCTGCGTCCAGCACGTCGCGCGGGAGGCGGTAGGCGGGGATGCCGTAGCGCATCATGCCGCCGGGCTGTGCGCTCGCATCGCGAATCTCCACATCGTGCCCGCGCCGGGCCAGGTGGTACGCGGCGGAAAGCCCGCTCGGCCCGGCGCCGATGACGAGCACGCGCCTCCCGGTCGGAGCCGGAGGTGGGTCGAAGCTCCAGCTTTGATCGATGGCAAGATCACCGAGAAACCGCTCGACCGAGTGAACGGAGACGGCGGTGTCGAGGTTCGCCCGGTTGCAGACGGTCTCGCACGGGTGGTAGCAGACCCGCCCATGGATGGCTGGAAACGGATTGTCCTGTACGAGTTCGCGCCACGCCTGCTGGTTGCGCCCGGCTTCGCTGTGCGCCAGCCAGGCCTGGATGTTCTCGCCGGCGGGGCATCCCGCGTTGCAGGGTGGCAGCAGGTCGAGATAGATCGGTCGACGCTCACGCACCGGCGCAGCGCCCACGTGCCGGTGGATCAGATCGGGGAGTGGCGTGATGTCCCGGGGCGGCACGTTCACGCCGGCAACTCCCCGGGCCGTCCTTCTCGAACTGTCACACATGGCAGGCTACGCGCACTTCGCGATCCGGCGGTGTCTTCCCGCCTGCGAGGAGTGCCCGGAGGTGCCAGAATCGGACCATGTCCAACGACCCATTCCTTCGACGGCCAGCCCGCCTCCGGGTGGAGGATGTGATGACGCGTGAGGTTGTGACCGTCACCACGGACATGCCGTTCAAACAGGTCGAACAGTTGATGGCTGCGCATCACATCAGTGCCGTGCCCGTGGTCGACGCGGATGGGGCGGCTGTGGGCGTGATCTCCGAGGCCGATCTCCTCCTGCGTGCGGAGGCCGCCGGCGACGAGGGCAGGGACTGGACTCCCGGTTCCCGCGAGCGCCATTCGAAGGCTGAGGCGCAGTCGGCGGTTGGCCTGATGACCTCCCCGGTCGTCAGTGTGGCGCCGAACGCTCCACTGGCGGCCGCAGCCCGGTTGATGCGGAAGCACAGTGTCAAACGACTCCCGGTCGTCGACGAGGGACGGCTGGTCGGGATCGTGAGCCGCGCCGACGTGCTGAAGAGCTTCCTCCGCACCGACGACGAGATTCATGCGGACGTGGTCGATGGGGTGATCAAGGCAAGCATGTGGCTGGATCCCACGGCCTTCGAAGTGGCGGTGGAAGACGGTGTGGTGCGAATCCAGGGTGAGGTGGAGCGGCGAAGCGATGTGGACATACTTGCCACACTCACCCTTGCCATCGAAGGAGTCATCGCCGTGGACTCGGCGGTGACCTATCGTTTTGACGATCGCAAGGTCACGCCGTCGATCGAGCAACGTAGTTAGGGGATCTGACCGCGCGAGGAAGCGTCCCGAGGGTCGCCGACCATCACCGCCCGCCCGGCTCGTCAGTTGCATTCGGCGCTGTTCAGCGTTCGTCAGGATGGTCGGGGACAACGAGCAGTGGGCTGTGCCCCGCATGCAGGATCCTGGTCGACACGCTGCCGAGGAGGAGCCGCCGGACCATGCCCAGATCCCGCGTGCCGACGACGAGCAGGCTCGGCTCTGACGAGCCATCGCCGCGTTTCACCAGCGCCGTTGCTGGATCTCCGACGGCCACCGCCGTGGCCACCGTTCGTCCTGTCACCGGCTCCATCGTCTCGGCGATGCGTTCGAGGCGGTTGTACTCAGACTCAACGTCATCGACGTTGAGATACAGCGACTGGGCGATCGAGACCTCAGGTTCGACCTCCAGGAGCGATATCGTCGCGGCTTCGTACAGGTGCCCGATCGTTGCCGCGAACCGCGCGGCATGTCTGGACACAGCAGAGTTGTCGATTCCTACGACGACCTGCGCCGGCGGCCAGCATCCTTCGCCACCACGGACGATGAGCAGGGGCCGATGCACCTTGTGCAGCACCTGGTTGGAGACGCTGCCCACCAGCCATCGTTTGAAGCCGGCCAGCTCGCGGTTGCCGATGACGATGAGGTCGGCATCGAGGGTCTGCGCCACCTGCATGACCGCTTCGAACGCCGGCTCGCGGGCCACGTGCATGCCGCTGACCGTGGCGCCGAGCGCCTCGAGGCGGTTTCGCTCCCCGTCGAGCAGGAGGCGCGCGTCATTCTCATCGCTGTCCCACGCGCTGTCCGGCCCGATGTACGGGGCGTAGCCGAGCATGCCGGTGGTCCGAAGGTGTGAGGCGGTCACCAGGTGCAGCGCTGCTCCCGATCGCCGGGCCAGGTCCGCTGCTGCCTTGAGGGCGCAATGCGCCTCCGCCGACCCGTCGGTTGCGAGGAGGATGGTCTTCAGGTTGTCGGCCTGATCGCGCCGTTCATCGTCGATCACCGGGTGCATCGCTGCGTCTCCTGATCATGTCTGCTGCGTGCTTTCAGCAGACCAGTTCGAGGCACCGCGAGGCCACGGCCATTGGTCACCTGGTCCAACGCCCTTGGACCCCTTCCTGCCGGGCGCCTGAGCCACGCGCCCGCAGCGTTTCCGGGTTTTTTGACGCCCAACGGTCTAGGCTCACAGTATGCCGAGGATGCCGATACGTCAATGAGAGGGCCGCGCGACTCCGTCCGCCATCGCAACTTTCGAGTCGCAGTCGACGGAGCCTACGAGACCACAGCGTCGGGCGCCGAGATCCTCGAGAGCCCCGTCCTGAACAAGGGGTCGGCGTTCACGCTCGACGAACGCGACGCGCTTGGACTCTCGGGGCTGCTTCCTGCCGCGGTGACCACGATCGACCTGCAGGCCGAGCGGTCGTATGCGCAGTTCTCGCATCAAACCGACGATCTGGCCAAGTACATCTTTCTGAGCACGCTGCACGATCGCAACGAAGTTCTCTACTACCGGTTGCTTCGTGACCATCTCGCCGAGATGCTCCCGATCGTGTACACGCCCACGGTGGGGACGGCGATCGAGCGGTACAGCCACGAGTTCCAGCGGCCACGCGGTGTGTACCTCTGCATCGACGACCCAGACGGCATTGACGTTGCCTTCCGCAACATCGGCGCTGACCCTGACGACATCGATCTCATCATCGCGACCGACGCTGACCAGATCCTGGGAATCGGTGACTGGGGTGTTGGTGGGATTGCGATCTCCGTGGGAAAGCTGGCTGTGTACACCGCTGCGGCGGGCATCGATCCCACCAGGGTGATTCCGGTCATGCTCGACGTCGGGACCAATCGCCAAGCGCTGCTCGAATACCCGGAGTATATGGGCGCTCGCCACGAGCGCACGGTGGGCGACCGGTACGACTCGTTCATCGACGCATACGTGCGCTCGGCGACGTCGCACTTTCCTCATGCAATCCTGCACTGGGAAGACTTTGGCGCCGGCGACGCACGTCGCATCCTTGAACGCTACCGATTGCAGGTCTGCACGTTCAACGACGACATGCAGGGGACCGGCGCGGTCGTGCTCGGTGGCGTTCTCGCCGCGACCAAGGCCGCTGGCGTTCCGCTGACCGACCAACGAGTTGTCATCTTCGGCGCCGGGACGGCGGGCATCGGAGTCGCTGATTTCATCTCGCAGGCGATGGTTGCGCAGGGACTCGATGAGCAGGCGGCCAGGCAGCGCATCTGGTGCCTAGGCAGCCGCGGTCTGATCGTCGAGGGCATGACCGGTGGCATGCGCGACTTCCAGCGGGCATACGCCAGACCTGCGTCTGATGCGAATGGGTGGGCGCGTGACGGCGAGATCGTCGATCTACTCGAGGTCGTGCGCAGGATCCAGCCGACCCTGCTCATCGGCAGTTCCGCTCAAGCGGGGGCGTTCACTGAGGCAGTCGTTCGTGAGATGGCGGCCCACGTCGAGCGGCCGATCATCTTTGCCCTGTCAAATCCCACGTCACTGTCTGAGGCGACTCCCACCGACCTGATCACCTGGAGCGAGGGACGCGCGCTGGTGGCAACCGGCAGCCCGTTTTCCCCGGTCACGTACAACGAGATCACCTACACGATCGGTCAGGCCAACAACGCGTTCGTGTTTCCGGGGCTCGGGCTGGGAACGATCGTGACCAGAGCGAGGGCGGTCAGCGACGGGATGCTCCTGGCTGCAGCCGCCACCGTCGCTGAGTTCGCGGATGCGTCACTGCGGGGGGCATCGCTCATGCCGCCTGTGGAACGGGTCCGCGAGGTGTCCCTGCATGTAGCGGTCGCTGTGGCGCGAGCTGCGATCGCCGAAGGTTTGGCGCGTGACGATGTCGGCGATGTCATGAGCCAGGTCGCCGGCGCGATGTGGGAGCCTGTGTATCGCACGGTTCGCTCTACTCCGCGCGATGTGAGCGGCCAGCACTAGCGTTCACGGCGCAGCAGTGACCTTTGCCCGGTCATTGGTGTCGATGCGGTTGTAGCCCGTCGATTCGGAGCGTCGGCATACGTTGCAGTCATCAAGAGCGCCCGATCGCTCGCGTGCGAGTCAGCAACTGCGCCCCGAAATTGGTCGTAAGCAAAACGTGACAAGTGGTAATCGTGAGCTGCCTCACGCAACGGAGATCGGTGCACGGGGTCGAGCCGTAACCCTTGCGCACCAACGCCGTTTTGCAATCATTCGTCGCAATCACCCGCAGCAGAGGAACCGAGATGACCCCGTCCGGCAGACTCGCAGGATTCGCGATCGTGCTGATGACGGCGTTCGTTGTTGGCTGCGGATCGAGTGCCGCATCAGCTCCATCCATCCCGGGTGGCGTAACGCGCGCCCCCACCCCGGAGCCCACTGCTGGATGGCTGTCGTATCACAGTGCGGCGAACCACATCACCTTCAAACACCCAAGCAATTGGGTGCCGCTCGAGTGCGGTTGGGTGTATGTCGGCACCTTGAGCGGGCAATCGTCAAACGTGTGTCCAACCGACGGCGCCGGCGGCCTTTTTCTGGCGGCATCGGACAATGGACAAACCGGCGGGTTCTCTTCGATTTCCTCCAACCCGCAGCTCTACGCGCATCTCAAGCGGACATCGGTGACCGTCAACGGTGTCGTGGGGATGCGTGTCTCCGCTGACCAGATTACGGGTCAGGGAGGCGGCAGCTCTCAGGTCGAGTACAAATTCACCGCCGCGGGACGCAGCTTCACGTTCCTTGCCTACACCGTGTGGCCCGGCTACCAAGCTGGCGACTTGACTGCGCAGTTCGACCACCTCGTCCAAAGCGTGATCTTCGGGTCGTGAGCCGGCGTCGTGCGACCTCAGCACATCGATGGATAGCAATGACCTTTGCCATTGGTCGCGGTGACCCTAGGCACTGGTCCCGGACGCAACCGTAGCGTGACAGTTGCGTTGGGAGGACTCATGGAAAGCCCTCGGAACGCAGGAGATGATGATGCCCACGACACTCGACCCCCGGTCGGCCAGCTCGGTCACTCTCGACCGGCCGACAACCGCCGCCGTTCCCAGCGCCGTCGCGCTGAACGGCTTCGCCGCCCGCCCTCTGGCGGCTCCATCGACAGACCAATTCACCAGGCTCAGTCCAGCGAGCCACCGCCTCGGCGTGATCGGCATTTTCGGTTTGCGCCTGGCCATCGGCTTTGAGTTTCTCTGGGCCTTCTTGGACAAGGTCTTCGGACTCGGCTTCTCGACAACCAGCGCACACGCGTGGCTCAACGGCCACTCACCCACGACTGGCTTCCTTTCCGGGGCAAATGTTGGCCCGTTCCAGGGAATCTTCAGAGCCCTCGCCGGCGTCGGCGTGGTGGACTGGCTCTTCATGCTCGGGCTGCTCGGCGTCGGCGTCGCCATCATCCTCGGCGTCGCCCTTCGTCCGGCCGCAATCGCGGGCGCTGCAATGCTGTTCTTCATGTACTTGGCGGTGTGGCCATTCGCCACCTTGGGCGATGGTCAGCCGACCGGATCGACCAACCCGATCGTCGACGAACACATCATCGCCATCTTCGGACTGGTTGTGATCGGTGCACTCGCTGCCTGGAGCGTCGGGACGTTCAGCCGGCGCTGGGCCTCGCTGCCCATCGTCCGCTCCCACAGCTGGCTCCGCTAGCCATCAGCCGCCTCCCCGGAATCCAGGTCGCAACGAGCGGCCTGGATTCTTTTGGATGGTCGCGTCGGCCAATTCGCCGGACTATGAGAAACCCCTTTCGTCTCGACCTGGTGCTGCTCCACGCGCCGTCCGTCTTCGACTTTCGCGAGCGAGCGATGCTGCAGGGTCCGGTCGCCGACGTCATTCCCTCCACTGACGAATTCGAGATGTATCCGGTTGGGCTCACCAGCCTTGCCGCGTATCTCGAACGCAACAGCTACAACGTTCGGATCGTGAATCTCGCATACCGCATGGTCCACAAACGGAACTTCGATCCTGAGCGGCACGTGCGACGCCTGCGGGCGAAGGTCTTCGGCATCGATCTGCACTGGCTCCCGCACGCCAACGGCGCGCTTGCCCTCGCGGAGACGATCAAGCGTGTCCATCCCGATGCGAAAGTTCTGATGGGCGGGCTCTCATCGACCTACTACCACGAAGAGTTGGTTGACTACCCCTTCGTCGATTTCGTGCTCCGCGGCGACTCCACCGAAGAACCCTGCCGGCAGCTGCTGCATGCGCTTCGCACCGGTGGCGCACTCGACGCTGTGGAGAACCTGACGTGGAAGCGGACGGACGGGGCTGTGGTGGTCAATCCACTCTCGTTCGTGCCCGACAACCTGGACTACATCGACGTGCCCGACTACCGCTACGTCATTCGCTCCGTGTTCAAGTACCGCAGCCTCGCTGACGTCGTGCCCTATCTCGAGTGGCTCAAGTACCCATCGACGATGATTCTGAATGCTCGTGGATGCGAGCTGGAGTGTGCCGTCTGCGGCGGTTCCGCCTCCGCGTACAAGCTGATGTGCAACCGCGGCAGGCCAGCCTTCCGGTCAGCGGAGAAACTGATCCAGGACATCCGTACGATTCACAGCTTCACCGGTGCGCCAATCTTCATGGTCCATGACCCGAGGATGGGCGGGGAGGATCGCGCACGACACTTCTTCGACTTGCTACGCCAGGAGCGGCTGCGCAATGAGTTCGTGTTCGAGCTTTTTTTCCCGGCTGACGATGCGTTCTTTGACAGCGTGCGGACGAGCACGCCGGCGTGGAGTATCGAGATGACGCTGGAGACACAGGACGAGACATTGCGTAGGAGCAACCACAAGTTCGACTGCAGCAACGAGAGCGTTGAGCAAACACTCGCGAGCGCGCTCAGCCACGGATGCCGCAAGATCGACTTGTTTTTCATGGTTGGCATCCCAGGCCAGACGGCGGAGTCGGCGATGCAGATCATCGACTACTGCGACCATCTCATCCAGCGTTTTGGCGCCGATCCACGGTTGCACTTTTTTATCGCCCCGTTGGGACCGTTTCTTGACCCGGCGTCGCGCGCCTTCGAGGATCCAGCGCTGGGGTATCGGCACGTCCACACAACGCTCGAGGAGCATCGTCAGGCGCTGCTGCATTCGAGCTGGCGCGACGTCCTCTCGTATGAGAGTGACGCCATGAACCGAGACGAGATCGTCGAGACCAGCTATGCGCTGGCAGATCAACTCAACCAGCTGAAGTTCCGAAATGGACTTATCAACAAGACTGCCCACGACTTGGTCGCGCATCACCTCGCGATTGCGCACGAGGCGATCGCCGTCATGGGTCTCAGTTCGCAGCCGGACGAGGCTCGGCAAGCCGCCGCTTTGGCGACCCAACGAGAACTCGCAGCCGCCAACAGCGGTTCGATGAACGATGAAAATGAGCTGAAGTGGCAGCCGTCCGGTGGCATCCGGATCAGTGTCACCTTGCTCCGCGGCCTGGCGTGGGGTGCGCTGCACGAGTTCGTACAAACGGCACGGCGGATTGCGGGGCAGTACGACGTCGCGGTTTACACGCCGGGGAAGACATATCAGCCACCGATCGCGGGCCTGCGACCACTGCCCATGGTCGATCGCACTCTCTGAAACATGTGGCTGGCGATAGCGATTTTGGGAGGGACGAGAGTGGTACCGTGTGACCTGGTGCAGCGCTGCCACCCCATTGAGGCCGACCGCCAGGCACATCCACTGCGAGGGCTGCCATGGTTGTTGCCACATCCAATCCTGACCCGTTTCGCGATGGGTACCCGCAGAGCAGCGCATTCGACCTTGATCCGGGACTCGACGTGAGCGAGTCACTCGACGACGCGGATCGCGCGGCGAGCAATGAGCATCGCGTTGCGCCGGAACAACAAGGACAGCATGGCTCGACGGACGACGACCCACGCGACGATGTCGACGATGCTGACGCCGCGCACGCGTAGCCGGCGCGATCCGGTGCTGCATCAACAGCCGATTGGCAGTTGTGGCGCTATCCGATGAGCGGGTTTCGCTGCGGACGCTGCGGGCGCGTCGCTCGCGACGGATCGACCGAAGGCTTCACCGCACGGAAAGCTGCACCAGGCCGCAGCGTGATGATCTGCGCTGACTGCATCACTGCTGCCGAGCAGCGCCATAAAGACGACGAGTTAGTCGATGAGCTCTTGGAGGATCCCGGGGCGGGAAACGCAAGCACCGAGCAGTTGCTCGTCGACCGTAGCGACCAGAAAGCGGCGTTGATGATGTCGAGGCAGGCGTATGAGCGGGAAAAGGCGAAACCTGTCCGCAACCCCGATCGCGAATCCATCCTCTTTGCGCGCATGTCTGGGTTGCAGTCGGGCCTGGCTGTGGTCGATACGGAGCTGAGCGATCGCGTGGACGATGCGCTCGACGGCATCGAGGGGGAGAGTTGAGAAAGTCCGGCAGCGCGCACGTCGTGACGCCACGGCACGGCGCCGCGTGTCAATCGCTGGGTGCGGCCCCGGTGGGCTGCCGGGAGCGGAACACCGCCCTGTCGATCACACCGTCCAACTGTGTCTTGATCGAGGCGTAGCACTCGCACGCGACCGCTAGCAGGCCGGCGCGATCGATGATGGCGACGCGGCCATGTTGGTACTCGATGAACCCGGTCGTGTGCAGCGTGTCGGCGGCGAGGGTCACCGTGGCCGGCCGCGAACCCAGGAGCTTGCCGAGGAGCTCGGGAGTGATGGCGAACTCGTTCGAGCCGGCGCGATCCTGGCTCATGAGCAGCCATCGGGCGAGTCGTGCCTGGTTGGAGTGGAGCCGGTTGCACGCCGCCGCCTGGGCGATCTGCCCGAAGAGGGCATGGATGTAGTCGCCCACCAGTGCGCCGAACAGGTCGTCACTTCCGGTCTCGGTGAGAAAGACCGGCGCGTCCATGCGGTCGGCCCATCCGGACACCGCGCAGATGCCCCGCATGGCGAGTGACCCGTCTCGCACCAGCGGCACGCCGACGATCCCCTCGTTGCCCACCAGGGCCACCTCTGCGAAGGAGCCGCCGTGGAACGGGCTGGCCAGTGAGACCATGCATGTGCGTGGGAAATGGACGTACTCGACGACAGTGCCTTCCCGGATGAGAACTGTCCCGGCGTCCAGGAACACCGGCCGCAGGAAGCTTGTCAGGCGTCGCCGGTGGTCGGCTGGGAGCGCGTCGACCAGACGGTTTGACCCACTAATGACCGCGCTCGCGCCTGACGCTCCCTGACTCTTAGATCGCATCACTGCGTGTTTCCCCATCGCGTCGCGGCGGCCCCTCAGCCGGGTGGTGGGGCCTCTCGGCACCAGCCATCGGCACGATAGTACGCGCACTGTCGCCGGGGCGTCGCGACCTCGCGGGCGCGCACCTTGTGCGAAGGGCCGGGGTTCAACACGCTTTACGCAAAGGATTTGAGATGCGCCCATAGCTGGCCAAGAGGTAGCTTCGCCAGCCGGCAGACGACGATCGGAGCGCCGAATTCCTCATTGTTCAGGCCGTAGACATTGGTCACGGTCCCGACCAGCGAACAGCCGGAGAACAGTGTCGCGAGGAAGCTCGGATCGAGACCAATGGCGATGACACGGCCGCTGAGGCTGGCCGGCCGCCAGTAGTAATAGGACAGCTCGCCGGAGACTGCGGTCGGGAGCCCCAGCGGTGGGCCAAACGTGTTGATCGCACCGGCTTCGCCGTAGTTGTTGGTGAGGATTGCCGCACTCGCTCGCTCGCTTGCCGGCAACCCGTCGTAGATAGTGGCGACCTGGGAGACCAGACTCTGCCAGCCGACGGTTTCGGCAAAGTCTGTCCGGATCGATGGCAACGAGGATCGAGCCATGACCGCCTCTGGAAAAAGCGGGATCGCGATCGGCAGCAACACCAGTGCCTGCAGGACGAGTGCGGTGCCCGTGACCGGCCGGAGCCAGCGCGCCCGCCGCCGCGTCCACGCCTCCACGCCGCACGCCCCGGCAGCCACCAGCACCGGATGCAACGGTCCGATGTAGTAGCCCTTGCCGACGAACAGAAAGACGACGAAACTCAGCATGGCGACGAGGCCAATCGCGCGTCCTTTCCCGGAGAGCAGCCAGTACCAGCCTGCGAGCCATAGTGGAAGTGCCAGTGGCCCGATGAGGGCCAACT
>JBEPVD010000048.1:0-19568 GCA_041691155.1 Candidatus Dormiibacterota bacterium
GCCACCGTGCGTGTGCTGGATCCGTCGTTCTGGCGCATGGTCCTGACGCGCGGCGGCGCAGGTCTTGCCGAGGCATACATGGAGGACATGTGGGAGACGGATGACCTGACGAGCGTGCTCCGACTGCTCGCACGAAACCTCGAGGGCCTCAACCGCCTCGTGCGCAACCCGCTGACCCGGATTCGTGGGCTGCTCGACTTTGCCGCTCGCGCGCAGCGTCCGAGCGAGGTTACCGACCGGCGCAACATCAGCGCTCACTACGACGCCGGTGACGACTTCTTTGCCCTGTTCCTGGACCCGACGATGGCGTACTCATGCGCTCTCTTTGAGCGGCCGGACATGTCACTGGAGGAGGCGTCGATCGCGAAATTCGACCGGATCTGCCGGCTGCTCGAATTGACCTCCGACTCGCACGTCGTCGAGATCGGCGGGGGATGGGGCGGCTTCGCGGTCCACGCGGTCGAGCGCTACGGCTGCCGGGTCACGACAACCACGATCTCGAGGCGCCAGTACGAATACATGCGCAGCCGGGTGCACCGTGAAGGACTCGAGGATCGGATCACCGTGCTGCAGGATCACTACCGCAACCTCGGCGGCGTCTACACGCACCTGGTGTCGGTGGAGATGATCGAAGCAGTCGACTGGCGACTGTACGAAGAATTCTTCGCCACTGTGGAGCGGCTCCTCGTCCCTGGCGGGCGCGCCGCCATCCAGGCGATCGTGGTCAACGACCGGGAATTCGAGCGAAGCAAGCACTGGAAGGATTTCATCAAGCGGTACGTCTTCCCCGGTGGCTGCCTGCCGTCGGTCGCGGCCATGATGGGCGCCACCCATCGGGTCACGGACCTGAAGCTGGTCAATCTGCTCGACATCGGGCCCAGTTATGTGACCACGCTCCGCCGATGGCGTGAGGCTCTCGATGCACACCTCGTGGATGCTCGAAACCTGGGCTGGGACGATCGTCGCCTTCGCATGTGGCGGTACTACTTCGCATATTGCGAGGCAGCGTTCGCCGAGCACAGGGTGAGCGACGTGCAGATGCTGCTTGCCCGGCCCGGCGGGTAGCGGCCGGTGCTGACAAGCTCATACACCGACAAATAGAAGGCGAGATCATATGGCGATGCCACGACCGACACACGAAAAGCCAAACCCCGGGCAGGAGTCCGTCTGGGACTACCCTCGTCCGCCTCGTCTGGAGCCGTCTTCGAGCCACATCGTCGTGCGAGTCGGTGATCAGGTGATCGCCGAGACGACACGAAGCCTGCGCGTGCTCGAAACCAGCCACCCGCCGGTGCACTACATTCCTCGTGCCGACGTCCACATGGTCCTGCTGCGAACGGCCCGCCACA
Source organism: Candidatus Dormiibacterota bacterium (assembly GCA_041691155.1). GTDB lineage: Bacteria > Chloroflexota > Dormibacteria > Aeolococcales > Aeolococcaceae > Palsa-851. Next base: position 1,350 of record JBEPVD010000048.1, read on the forward strand.
GCTGGTGCGAGTGGAAGGGCGAGGCAGAGTATTGGGCGCTGACGGTGGAGGGCGACGAGGTTGCATGGTCATACCCGTCACCCGAGCGTGGTTTCGAGGGGCTGACCGACTACCTCGCGTTCTACCCCTCTCGCGTGGATGAGATCACTCTCGACGGGGAGACGGTGACCTCTCAGTCAGGCGGTTTTTACGGGGGCTGGATCACCTCGAAGATCGTCGGGCCGTTCAAAGGCGAACCCGGCACGTCAGGCTGGTAATGATGCGCGTAGTCGTCACCGGCGCAACCGGGACCATCGGCCGCGCGGTGGTTGCAGCACTCCAGGCCCGTGGGGACCAGGTCGTGGCACTGACGCGCGACCCGGAGAAGGCGCGCTCGCTCCTGAGCGGCGTGGAGATCCACGCGTGGGTGTCGACGACGCTCGAGCCACCACCGCAGGCAGCACTCAGGGGAGCTGACGCGATCGTCCACCTGCTTGGCGAGCCGATCGCCCAGCGGTGGACAGAGCCGGCCAAGCGCGAGATCCGCGACTCCCGCGTGCTCTCGACGCGACTCCTCGTCGACGCCCTGCGCACACGTCCGCCGGGCGCAGGGCCGTTGACGCTGGTCGCGCAGTCGGCCACTGGGTATTACGGCTCGCAGGGCGACGCGTGGCTCAGCGAGGACGCACCGGCTGGGAACGACTTCCTCGCCGGGGTGGTCGTCGCGTGGGAGCGCGAATCGCTCGCCGCGACGGCCCTCGAGCATGTTCGTGTGATCGTCGCGCGTACCGGCGTCGTGCTGTCGCGACAGGGCGGCGCACTCTCCAAGATGCTCTTCCCATTCCGGATGGGGGTCGGCGGACCAATCGCCGGTGGCCGTCAGTACCTTCCGTGGGTGCACATCGACGACGTCGTCGGTGCGTTGCTCCATTGCGTCGACGACGGAGCCGCCAACGGCCCGATCAACGTGGTCGCCCCAAACCCCGTGACCAACGCTGAAATGTCGGTGGCCCTCGGTCGCGTGTTGCACCGGCCGGCGCTGATGCCCGTCCCGGGGTTCGCGCTGCGCGCGCTCTACGGGGAAATGGCGGTGACGGTCACCGGCGGGCAGCGGGTTTCGGCTGAGAAGCTGGAAGCGCTCGGCTACGTGTTCCGTCACCCGTCCTTCGAACCAGCGGTGCGCGCCGTGCTTGCCGCAGCGGCATGAAACTGCACGTCCTGGAGCGCACCCAGGTGATCGGTCGACCTGTCGAGGAGGCGTTTGCGTTCTTCGCGCAGGCGCGCAACCTGGAGAAGATCACGCCGCCATGGCTGCGCTTCGAGATGCTGAGCATCGTCTAGCCGTACGCCGTGACCTCGAGCGCATTTTCGACTACCGGCGCGGGGCCGTCAGTCGGCTGTTGGGTTGAAGCAAAGACGCACGTGCGGCGCGTCTGGCATGCGCTCCCGGTCAACCCTCGGCGTCACCATGCAATGCCGCTGCACTGAGGGCGGTTGGCGACGGCGTACCCGTCAGCGTTGTCTGCGGGTACACCGGTAGCGGCATGGGCGGCCTCGGTGCCTGAGCGAAATTGAAATCGCTGAGCAGATTGCCGAGGACGGAAACATTCTCACGCACATCGGGACGTGGATCGGGCCGGCCATCACTGCTTGGATCGATGCGCTGACCACCGAGGAAATCGTCTTCGATGAACTTGTCGTAGGCATCGAAACTGAGGGTCTGATGATCGACGTACCGTTGACGCGCATAGGGGCTGATGACAATACCTGGCACGCGAAGGCCGTAGCCGTTCTCGTCCACAGCCGGTGGCGCGACGTGGTCGTAGAAGCCGCCCCAGTCGTCCCAGCTCAGGAAGATCGCGCTCGATTCCCAATCAGGCCCGTTCATCACGGCATTGACGAGGCTGGTCACATACGACTGACCGAAGCTCACCGGTGAGGGTGGATGTTCGCTCACCTGGCCGGAGGGGATGACCCAGCTCACCGCGGGCAGCGTGCCGGTTTTCGCCTGCGCGTAAAAATGGTCCGACGGCTGCACGTTGCCGAGCTGGCCGTCGGCGCGGACCGTGTCAAAGAACGGCAGCGGATTCCAGATACCCGGGGTCGCGCTGTTCTGCTTGACGGGGGCGCAACTGACTGACGAGTCATTCTCGCAGTCAGGTTCGAATCCCGGGACCACGTAGTAGCCCCAGGACACCTTGTTCTTGTGCAGCAGATAGGTGAGATCTGTCCACGCGTAGATGGGACCGGGGCGATTGGCTCCGACGCCCGTCGGTACGGGGTGTGCGTTCGGCGGGTTGCCCGGGCTCTGGAGCGCGTTCGTACAGCTTCCGGGATTGTCGTGCTGCGTGCAGTGCGCCGACCACTCCGAGACGAGGAACAGGTGCGCCGGAAGACTCCATGAGGCATTTGGCTCGAACATGTGATCCTGGAGTGCGAAGTTCCTAGCATAGCTCCAGTAATTGGGGATATCGCTTTCGGTGTGGTACCCCATGACGTCGGACACTGCGCCGTTGGAGCATGCGGGATTGGTCGCATCCTTACACCCCTTGCTGCTCGCGATCTGTTGATTGACGAAACCGTCCATCTCTCCGGAATTGATGTCGGCCGTCGCACTGGCCGCGCCATGGGGTCCGCCTCCGTTGACATCAGCATGATCGACGTACGGTTTCTCGCACGTGCCCGATGCCTCGTCAGGGACACATACAGTGGGAACGCCGTTCTGCATGGGGATGCCGTCGGCTCCAGGAAAGGTTCCGAAATACGAGTCGAATGATCGGTTCTCCTGGAGAATCACGATGATGTGTTTGATCGTGTGAATGCCGGCATCCGAGCCCGTCGGCGCGGATGTGGTGCTGCATGCGCTCGCAAGGAGGGCGCCTCCCGCTGCGATCACCAGCGGGAGGCGGTGCAGCGCCTTCATACCGGCAACCTAGCACCGGGCGACAATCGGTACCTGAGCAACCGCTGAGGCCATGAGGCAGCGCCTACGGCTTTTCGGCCTCGAGCAGGGCGAGGTCAGCCGGCGTGCGCCGTACCGTCGTCGGCCGCAACCCCGCCTGGCTCAACAGGTGTTGCAGCTCGGCGACCGATCGCTCCCGTCCACCCTCGCTCACCACCAGCATCTGCAGGTCGATCGGCGAGAAGCGCGGGTGCGCTCGGCTGTGCTCCTGAATCCCTTCGATGACAACGAGTTTCGCGCCGGACGGCATCGTGGCCGCGACATTCCGCAGCAACCGGACACACGCCTCATCATCCCAGTCGTGGAGGATCCACTTGAGCATGTAGACGTCAGCGATGACGCGCAGGTCGCCGAACAGGTCACCGTGCTGAAGGACAATTCGATCTGATAGCCCGAGCGAATCGAGGTAGGTTGCAGCTTCGCGGAGCACCAGCGGCGCCTCGACGAGGATGCCGGTCGTCTCCGGCCGGCGCCGCATCACCGCAGCAAGTACGACGCCGACACCTCCGGCGATGTCACACACGACGCCGCTTCGCGGGAAGTCGTACGCCGCGACGATCGCTGACGCCTCCGAAAGCGTGAGCCCTGACAGGCCCGCTGCAAAGGCGCGCCCCTCCGCAGGATGTTCGTCGAACCAGTCGAAGATCGACATCCCGCTCTGACGTCGAAACGCCGGCTCACCGTGCCGCAGCGTCTCGGCGAGGTCGCCCCACGCCGTCTGATGGGCTTTCGATGCCATGAAGGTGCACCACTGATCCGACGCGTACGGCGCGTCACTCGTGAGCGCGGCAGTCAGCCGAGTGGCATGAAAGCGGCCCCGGCGGTCGAGACGCACGAGGTTGTGAACGGCACCCATACGGAGAGCCCGGTGAAGAGCATCGGCGTTGCAGTTCAGCGAGGTCGCCAGCTCGTCCGCCGTCCTCGGTCCCAAGGCGAGCGCGTCGGGGACGCCCAGATCGACCATGGCCGCCAGCAGGTACGAGACGGAGAAACCGGCGGAATGCTCAAGAACCGCCAGCTCCGAGGGGAGGACCCGGTCGGCGGCACGAAGCAGGATGCGGCGCAGAATCATCGCGGTATGGACGGCGAACCTTGGTGGCACCTGGGTGCGCGGGCTGCGCCTCGATTGGGCGGGGATACCGACGACCTCGTCGGCAACGGCGTGTACGGCCATCGGGTCGCTCCTTCTGCGGCTTTCACCACACTCTCAGTATGACGGTTAGACTGATAGTACAGTGAATAAGCAGGTCAGTGTCAAGCGACCCTACCAGTCACCGCTCCGGGAGCGCCAGGCGCAATCCACGCGCCTGACGATCATCGAGGCGGCGGCCCGCCTCTTCATCGCCCAGGGCTACGTCGCCACGTCGATGGATGAGATCGCCCAGGCTGCCGGCGTCGGGCGGGCCACGACCTTTGCCTCAGTGGGTGGGAAAGCGGCGATCCTCAAGGCCGCGTACGACATCGCCACAGTCGGCGACGACGAACCGATCCCGCTCCCGCAGCGCCCGTGGGCGATCGCAGTTCGCAATGAACCCGATCCGCATCGCATGATCGACGCCTACGCCGGAATGATCACCGAGGTCTCCGGTCGGGTCGCCCCGATCTTTGAGGCCATGCACGGCGCCGCCGCCGCAGACCCCGAAGCGAGGGCGCTCTGGGAGACGGTCCGCAAGGAGCGCCGAGGCGGGGCGGCGGGATTCGTCGGCTTCGTGGTCGCTCGGAATGCGCTGCGCACGGGTGTCGACCGAAAACGAGCGGGCGACGTCGTCTGGGCGCTGATCGATCCCGGCCTGTACCACCTGCTGGTCATCGAGATGGCCTGGACGCCCGCCCAGTTTCAGTCGTGGCTGGCCGAAACGCTCAGAGCGCAGTTGCTGCAGGACTGAACGCTGGAGCGCGCAGGTTCGAGACCTGTCTCGCCGGTATCTAGTCTTCGTCGGCCGGCGGCTGCCAGCGCAGCAGCGCCACGTCAGACACCTGTCGGAGGTGCGCCCGCATCGCTTCCGCAGCACCTGCTGGATCCTGGCCGTCGATTGCATCGAGGATGCGTTGGTGTGCGTTCAGAGACTGGCGGGGTCGCTCAGGTTCCGACAATGACTCGATGCGGGTCTCGTGGATCGCGTCTGAGAGACCGTCGATGACATGCTCGAGCACCTTGTTCTTGCCTGCTCGATGCACCGCGTGATGGAATGCGGCGTCGCCGTCAAATCCGAGCTGGCCGGCATCGACCTCGGCACGCATCGCAGCCAGCGCGTCGTGCATGAGCGTCAGGTCATCGTCGGTTCGGCGCGTCGCTGCCAGCTCCGCAAGCCGAACCTCGAGGAGTTCGCGCGTCTCAAGGACATCGGGCAGACGCGCTTGACGTTCCACCAGTTTGTGCAACACCTCCGCGAAACCACGGCGGCGCCTGAGGAAGACGCCGCCACCGTGCCGGACTTCGATGAAACCCTGTGCCTCGAGCACCGCGAGGGCCTGACCGAGTGATGCGCGACTGACGCTCAAGCGTGATGCCAGCTCCCGCTCCGGCGGGAAACGCTCGCCGACCTCGAGATTGGTGCGGATGACGAACTCGCCAAGACGGTCGACCAGGTCTTCGTACAGGCGGGTACGCCCAATGGGACGGAGAGGAGACGTATCGGCGGCCATCGGCGCGATTATCTCCGAGTTAGAGCGAAATCCATCGCGGGAGGGGGTTGTGCCATGCGCACATCATCCTCCAATTGGCCTAGCCACTGAACCCTTGACAGACTCTGCCACGGACGAGCACACTTCCGGCACGCATTGAGGCCGGTCCCTAATCGGGGCCGGTGAAGGAGGTCGGACAGTGTCGCTGACAGCTTCGGGCCATCTCCTCGGTTGGATCCCAACAGGACGTTCATCCAGACGATTCGTCGCCGGGGCGGCCGTCGCGATCGCCATCGCGGGCTGCGGCAGCTCGAGTAGTCCCACTGGGGGTGGAGCGACGATCAAGACCAACGGCTCCGGCCATGTCGCGTTCGGGGTCCTCTCGTGCTTTACCGGGCCGCTCGCGGTCCTCGGACAGGCCATGCTGCAAGGTTCCCAGGTCGCCCAGTCCGTGATCAACGCGAACGGGGGAGTCCTCGGCAAGCAGCTCGATCTGAGTCATGCGGACACGCAGTGTGACGAGGCGGATGCGGTCCCCGCGCTGCATCAACTTCTTGCCGCTGACAGCGTCAGCGCGCTCATCGGCCCGGAAACGCAGGAGATCGCGGCGGTGGCGCCCATCGTGAGTGCTGCGCAGATCCCCACTGAGTTTCAGGGCGGAAGCACAGCCTTCGACAAGAACGCCAATCAGTACCTCTGGCGTGACAGCCCGTCCGACTCGCAACTCGGTGTCGCGATGGCCCTGTACGCAAACATGAAGGGCTACAAGAAGGCGGCGTTGCTGTTCTCCACCGACATCGCGCAGCAGACCATCCCGAAGCCGATCACGGCCACATGGCTGAAGTTCGGCAATACCATCGTTTCCAACGTCACCGTCTCGCCGGGACAGACGTCGTACCGCACGCAAGTGCAGAACATCATCAACGCTCACCCGGACGTGATCTTCACCCAGCTCGACCCCGTGACGGCGGCCGTGGTGTTCCAGAACTTCAAAGAGCTCAACAACCTCGCCATTCCGGTTGTCGGAACCGACGTGACCAGCGGTAACGACTACCTCAAGGCAATCACCTACGCGGTCGCGCATGCCGACCTGACCTCCGTCTTCGGGACCAACGCGACCGGAGCGGCTGCGGACAACTTTGCGGCAGCGTTCGCAGCGCAGAACGGCGCGACCGCGCAACCGATCGCAGGTGCCAACTACGCCTACGACGCCGTCATCAGCATGGCGTTGGCGATGGACAAGGCCGGCACCACCAACGGCCCCGCGATCATTGCCGCGATGAAGCAGGTCACCAATCCGCCGGGGACGCCGTGCGACACCTACGCCGCGTGCTACCAGGCAATCAAGGCCGGGACCAAGATCAAGATGGACGGCGCCAGCGGCGACCTCATCTTCAACAGCTTCAACAACGTCTTCGGACCGTATGGCGCCTTTCAGGCCGACGCCTCGACCGGTGCCGAAGTGCAAGTGCAACTGCTCACTGCAGCGGCGCTTGCCACTGCCACTCCTTAGCCTCCCGTGTTACTCGGGCGGCAACGCAGCACTCGGGCGCTGCGTTGCCGCCCTGCTGACCGCTCTCGCGCCTCGCAGCCACGTCCTTGGAGAATTCAGCCGCAGTGCATCAAGCTCTCCTGACACTCGGATTCGGGCTCGTCGGCGCCGCAATCCTCTCGCTCTCGGCACTCGCGTTCACGCTCGAGTATTCGGTCACCAACGTCGCCAACCTGTCGCACGGTGAGATTCTCACGGTCGGGGCGTATTGCGCCTACCTCGTGCAGCAGCACGGCGGCGGTGTGATTCTCTCGGGGCTCGCGGCGGCGGCGGGCGGAGGCGTGCTCGCTCTTGCAGTCCACAACGGCATCGTCGACCGGTTCGTGCGCAAAGGCATCGGCGCGCTGCCCACGTTCATCGCGACCCTTGGCGTGTCCTTGATCATCCAGAACGCACTGGTGATCATCTTCGGTGCCTCCAACCTCGGGTACACCGTCCCGCAAGGGGCACCACGCAACGTCGGGCCCTTTCTGTGGACGGACACCGAGATTCAGATCATGGTGTCCGCTGTGGTGATCACGGTCGCCCTCTACCTGATCATCCAGCACACGCGGTTCGGCAAGTCGCTGCGCGCCGTGTCACAGAATCGATCACTTGCCAGCGTGTCCGGCATCAACGCGCATCGGGTCGCGGCGCTCACCTGGCTGCTCGCAGGGCTCATCGCCGGCTACGCCGGATTCATCCTCGCCGAGAGCATCGGCACCTTCAGCCCGTATTCGGGGTTCAACTTCTTTCTGATCACGCTCACCGCCTCGGTGGCCGGTGGTCTCGGCAAGGCCTTCGGGACCCTGGTTGGGGCCATCATTGTCGGTATCGCCCTCGAGTTCTTCGGCGGATACCTGAGCTCGAGCTACAACCTTGCGTTCGCGTTCGCGTTGCTCGCCGTCGTCATCCTGGTGCGGCCGCGGGGCCTTTTCGTGGGTGGGAGGCGAAGCATCTTCGGATGATCGACTACATCGTCACCGTCCTGACCGAGGGCTCGATCTTCGCCATCATGGCGCTCGGACTCAACGTCATCTGGGGATGGTCCGGCGACTTCGACCTCGCGTACTACGGGTACGTCGCGTTGGGCGCGTATATGACATTGGTGCTCTCGATCGGCCCGGCGGTTGACCCAACCACCTACATCCTGGGCTTGACGTTGCCCTTTCCGGTCGCGGTGCTGATCGCGATACTGAGCTCGATGGTGCTCGCTCTCATCATCGGCGCGATCGCGTTGCGTCATCTTCGCGGCATCTACTTCTCGATCGTCACGCTCGGCGCCGTGTACGTCCTGTACATCTTCGCGGGACAGTTCGTGCCGCTGTTCAATGGGTTCAACGGCCTCTCCGGGCTGTTCGATCCCATGGGCGCGTTCTTCGGGATCGACTTCGCCAGCTACGAATACTTCTATCTCGGCGTCTGCGTCGTTGCCCTCATCGCTGTGCTGATCGTGCTGACCCGGCTCAACAGCAGCCGCTTCGGTCTCGCGCTGCGCAGCATTCGTGAGGACGAGCGCGCAGCCGCCGCCTTCGGTCGCGACATCTACCGGACTAAGCTCAAGGCCTACGTGCTGGGGGCGGGCGTCGGCGGACTGGCCGGAGGGCTTTTCGCCGGCTATCTCAGCGCCTTCAACACCTCGGCGTGGTCACCGGTCGAGACGATCATCCTCTACGCGGCGATCCTGGTCGGCGGCCGGGGGAGCAGTCGCGGCGTCGTCCTCGGGGTCGCGGTCATGGTGATCGGATTGCAGGAGGCCACTCGATACCTTCCGGAGGTCGCGTCGCACCCCAGTTTTGCCCCGGCACTCCGGCTCATCATCACCGGCGTCGTTCTCGTGCTCTTCATCCGCTTCCGCCCGCAGGGCATCCTCCCGGAGCGCCGCCTGCGAGACAAGGATCCGACGGGCAAAGGCGACGCGCAGGTCGCGGTCGAACACCAGATCGCGGGGCCGACCCTCGATACCGGCACGGCATGACGGCACTCCTCGAGGTCCGTGACCTCTCCAAGCATTTCGGCGGCGTGTTCGCGGTCGACGGCTGCTCATTCACCGCCGCCGAAGGCCAGGTGACCGGCTTGATCGGCCCGAACGGAGCTGGGAAGAGCACTGCGATCGACCTCGTCTCAGGGTTCAACATCCCCGACTCGGGCACGGTGCTCTTCGAGGGTGTCCCGGTGGAGGGAAAGGCGCCGCACCGGATCGCGCGGATGGGGCTGGTCCGAACGTTTCAGACGCCACGCGAATGGCCGGCGCTGAGCGTGCTCGAAAACCTGCTGCTCGCATGTTTCGAACCGCGTCGAGAGCGCTTCTGGCACTCGCTGTGGCGGCAGAACCGCGAGGCGACGGAGCGGGCGGCGGAGGAGCTGAGCAGGGCGCGAGCCATCCTCGAGGAGTTCGGGCTCACGACGCTCCGGAACGAACGAGCCGGCAACTTGAGCGGCGGGCAGAAGCGTCTTGTCGAATTCGGTCGCATTCGCATGGCGCAGCCCCGGCTGGTGATTCTCGACGAGCCCATGGGCGGGGTGAACCCCGTTCTTGGCGAGCGCATGGCGGTTGCCGTGCTCGGGTTTGTCGCTGCAGGGACATCGGTGATCATCGTCGAGCACAACCTTCCGTTCATCGAGCGCGTGACCGACATGGTCGTGGTCATGGCAGAAGGGAAGGTCATTGCCGAAGGCCCCTTCGACTCGCTTCGCAACAACCAGGCGGTGGTCGACGCCTATCTCGGCGAGATGCCCACGTATGACGACGCTGCCTAGCGAACCGGCCGCGTTGGTCACGCCTGACGTCGCCACGCTCGACGTCGGCGGGCTGACCGCGGGATACGGTGGCCCACCCATCATCGAGAACGTCAGCATTCGCGCGCATCGCGGCGCGATCACCGCAGTGGTGGGACCCAACGGTGCGGGCAAATCGACGCTGCTCAAGGCGATCGCCGGAGTCATCCGGCCAAAGGCCGGCAGCGTCAATGTGGAAGGCGCCAACGTGACCGGCCTCAGCAGCGAGAAGCTGGTGCGCCGCGGCATTGCGTATGTCCCGCAGGTGTCGAACGTGTTCCCGCAGCTGTCTGTGCAGGAGAACCTTGAGATGGGCGGCTACATCCGCCGCCACGGACTGCACGAGCGGATCGAGGAGTTGTACACGCTCTTCCCCGATCTCAAGATTGCGCACCGGCGGCGCGCGGAAACCCTGAGCGGTGGCCAGCGCACGATGCTCGCCATGGCTCGCGGGCTCATGGTCGATCCCGCGGTGCTCCTCCTCGACGAGCCGTCCGCCGGCCTGTCGCCCAAATTCCAGAGTGCCGTGTGGGAGCGAATCGAGCAGGTGCGCGGCACCAATGTCGCGGTGGTGGTGGTCGAACAGAACACTCGTGAAACGCTGCGTCGCGCCCAATGGGCGTATGTGCTCGTGCTCGGTCAGAATCGCCTTGACGGCTCGGGACACGACCTCTTGCACAACGACGAGGTCGTCAAGCTCTACGTCGGCGTGCTCAGTTAGTGATGGCCGCGATGGAGCGGGGAGCCGCGCAGTCCTCGACAGCAGGACCGCTTGCGGGCGTGCGCGTGCTCGATCTGTCGCGGATCCTGTCTGGTCCGTTTCTGACGATGATCCTGGCCGACCTTGGCGCTGAGGTGGTCAAGCTCGAAAACCCGATCACCGGCGACGACACCCGTGAGTGGGCGCCTCCGTATCAAGGTGACCAATCAGCATATTTTCTCGCCATCAACCGCAACAAGCGCGGTATTGCCGTCGATCTCAAGTCGGCGGAGGGGCGCGAGATTGCGCTTCGTCTCGCCGCATGGGCGGACGTCGTGGTAGAAAATTTCCGGCCCGGCACGGCCACACGTCTTGGGCTTGGGTACGACGCGCTTGCTGCTCACAACCGGCGACTGATCTACGCGTCCATCTCGGGATTCGGCCAGACGGGGCCATACGCGTCGGAGCCTGGGTACGACGCGATCGCGCAGGCGCTCGGCGGCGTCATGAGCATTACCGGCGAGGCAGGAGGCGAGCCCGTGCGCATGGGCAACTCCGCCGCTGACCTGGGTGCGGGAATGTGGGCGGCGATCGGCATTCTGGCGGCACTGCACGCGCGCACGGCAAGTGGCCACGGGGACTGGATCGACGTCTCGCTGCTGGATGGCCAGATCGCCTGGCTCACATACCTCGCCGGCGGGTACTTCGCATCGGGCGAGGTCCCGCGGAAGTATGGGTCAGCGCACCCCAGCATCGTCCCGTATCAGGCGGTCCGCACGTTGGATGGGTATCTCATGGTTGCAGTCGGCAACGACATGCTGTGGCGACGGTTTGCCGGCGTGCTCGGACTCCCGGAACTGGCCGACGACGAGCGGTTCGCCACCAATCCGGACCGGGTCGCGCATCGCGCCGAACTGATCCCCGTCATCGAGAAAGTGCTGGCCACGCGCGGTTCCAACGCCTGGGCCGAGGAGATGTCGCGTTTGGGGATTCCTTCCGGCGCCATCAACACCATTGATCAAGCGCTCGCGCACCCGCAGGTGCAGGCGCGCGACATGGTGCTGACGGTGCAACATCCAACTGCCGGGCCGGTGCGCATGAGTGGGTCTCCCATCAAGATGACCAGTCATCGGGCTGCGGCGTACCGTCCACCGCCGCTGCTTGGTGAGCACACTGACGAAGTCCTTGCGGAGCTTGGGTACAGCACCGCTGACGTCGCCGGCATGCGTCGAGACGGAGTGGTCCGATGAACGACATCGTCGCACCGCTCATCATTCGAGAGCGAGATGGCCAGGTAGCACGGGTGATCGTCGGCTCCGGCCTGAAGCGCAATGCCTTGACCAGCGGCGCGTGGGCGGGTATCGAGCGTGCGGTCCGTGAGCTTGCCACCGATGCCGCGCTGCGTGTGATGGTGATCGAAGGTGCCGCGGAATGGTTCTGCGCCGGCTCGGACATCACGGAGTGGGCGAAGACGTCGAACGAGCGCGTCGAGCTGAGTTTCGCGCGCATGGAAGCTGCGTGCACGGCGATTGAAGATCTCCCGATACCTGTCATCGCGAAGGTGCGTGGCCCCGCCGCCGGAGCGGGCTGTCAGCTGGCGTTGGCGTGCGACCTTCGGATCTTCGACGCGCGCGCGTCCATCGGGATGCCGATCGCGCGCCTCGGCATCCTGATATCGGCGTCGTTCGCGAACCGCGTCGCTGTCAACGCTGGGCCATCGGTCGCGGGCGATCTTGTGTACAGCGGCCGGATGGTTGGGGCAGTGGAGGCCGTGGAGCTCGGGTTGGCGAACGCGTGCATCCCGAGCGACGACCTCGACCGCTATGTCGAGGTCGCCATCGACAGCATCCTTCGCTCATCTGACGCTTCGATTCGCGCGGGCAAGCGCGCCCTGGCGCAGCTTGCTGCTCCTGCGCGCGCCGCGGCGAGGGCGTTGGCCGGACCCGCAACCGATGAGGCGGACTTCCGTCGACGCGTCCGTACCTTCACCAGCCGCCGGCGGCGCGGCTGGATCCGCGTTCCGCAATGAGCACCTGGCGTCTGGTCGCCGGCCGGTGACGATCGGCGCATGAGCGAGCTCGGCGCAGCGTTACGCGCCGCGGTGGGGGGCGGGGTGCGTGAGGATGAGTACACGCGGCGCCTGTTCTCCAGCGACGCCAGCATGTACAGCATCGAGCCTCTGGGCGTTGTGTTTCCACGCGACGCGGCGGATGTTGCAGCCGCCGTCCGCGTGTGTGCGGAGCGGTCGATTCCGGTGCTGCCCCGCGGCGCCGGCACCAGCCTGGCCGGACAGACGGTGGGGCGCGCGGTGATCATTGACACGTCGCGCCACATGGACGGCATCGTCGCGCTCGACCCGGAAGCCCGCACGGCTCGCGTGCAACCCGGTGTGGTGCAGGATGACCTGAATCGCGCCGCGGCCAGGCACCAGCTGCTCTTCGGCCCGGATACGTCGACGAGCGACCGCGCGACGATCGGCGGCATGATCGGGAACAACTCAGCGGGCAGCGGGTCGGTGCTCTACGGCATGACGATCGACCACGTCCAGGCCATGGACGTGGTGCTCAGTGACGCCAGCACGACCGCATTCGGTCCGCTGACCAATGCCGAGGTCGCACAGCGCGCACGTCTCGACACGCGCGAGGGCCGCATCTACGCTCGCCTGCCAGCAATCATGGATGAGCACCGGGCCGCAATCGACTCCGGGTTTCCGCGGCATTGGCGGCGCGCGGGAGGGTACCGGCTCGATCGGCTGAGCGCCGGCTCGAGCTTCGACCTCGCGCGTTTCGTCGTCGGATCGGAAGGGACACTCGTGATCGTCACCGAGGCGACGGTGGGCTTGGTCCCGCTGCCGCGCGCAAAAGCGATCGCGGTTGGACATTTCACCTCGACGGCTGCGGCAATCGCGGCAACCGAGGACGCGCTCAGCGTGCTGCCGAGCGCCGTTGAGCTCATCGACAGGACCATCCTCAATCTCTCCCGGCAGAAGATCGAGTATTCGCAGCTGTCGTCGATCCTCGAGGGAGATCCTGGGGCGTTGCTCTTTGTGACGTTCAACGGCGAGACGCGCGCCGAGGCGTCAGCCGGTGTCGAGCGGATTGCCGAGCTGTGGAAGCGGCACGGGCACGGGTATTCCACGCTGCGCGCCACACCTGAGCAACAGGTTGCATTGCTGAAAGTGCGGGCTGCCGGCCTCGGACTCCTCATGGCTGCCAGCGAGGGGATGCGCCGTCCCGTGGCGTTCATCGAGGACACCTCCGTGGACCCCGCGCAACTGCCTGAGTACACCGAGCGCTTCAGCGCAGTGCTCGCCAAACACGGCCTGGTGGCAGGGTTCTACGGTCATTGTTCTGTCGGCTGCCTGCACATTCGACCGTTCATGGACCTCACACAACCGGCGCAGCTCGCCACCTTGCGTGCCGTCGCCGAAGAGATTCGCGACCTCGTGGAGGAATTCGGGGGCGCCAATTCCAGCGAGCACGGTGACGGGCTGGCGCGCAGTGAGTTCAATCGCAAGATCTTCGGCGACGAGTTGTATGAGGCGATGCGTGAGGTCAAACGCCTCTTCGACCCGGACGGGTTGATGAATCCCGGCAAGATCGTTGACGCGCCGGCGATGACGGATGACATTCGCGACGCCAACCTACCGAAGGCGCGACAGCTGAAAACACGGTTGTCGTTTGTGGCCACCGGGGACATGCGCGGGGCCGCGGACCGGTGCATGAATATCGGGGTCTGCCGCAAGGGGTCCACGGGGGTGATGTGTCCGTCGTACATGGCCACGCGCGAGGAGGAGCACAGCACCCGCGGGCGCGCAAACGCGCTCGTGCATGCACTGTCGCAGCCGGATCCACGTGCGGCGCTCGGCGATGAGCGGCTGCACGATATTCTCGACCTCTGCCTTGAATGCAAAGCGTGCAAGAGCGAGTGTCCGCTCGGTGTCGACATGGCGTCGATGAAGAGTGAGTTTCTCTTTCAGTATCAGGGGATCCACGGCGTACCGCTCCGCGCGCGGTTCTTTGCCGTGGCACGAAGCGTCAACCGAATCGGTGCCGCGATGGCTCCCGTGTCGAATGTGCTTGCAGGACTTCCGGGAGCGCGCGTGCTGATGGAGCGCACCCTGGGCATCAGCCGGCGTCGACAGTTGCCGCGGTTTCATCGCCAGACGCTGACACGCTGGTTCCGCGGGCGGGAGCGGGTGCCCGCAGGGTCGTTGGGACGCGTCGTCATGCTTGCCGACTCGTTCACCACATTCACGGATCCGGGCGTTGGCATTGCCGCGGTCGAGTTGCTGGAGATGGCCGGCTGGCGCGTCGAACTCATCGGCGATCTCTGCTGCGGACGCGCGGCGATCTCCAAAGGCCGGCTCGACGAGGCTGCACGACGCGCGGCGGCGATGACGGCGCGGCTCGCGGCCGCGGCGCGGGCCGGCGTTCCGATTGTCGGCGTGGAACCGTCGTGCATCCTGACGCTGACCGAGGAGCACTTGGCCTTCCAACCCAACAGCGAAAACGCGAAGATCGTTGCAGGCAACGTGTCGCTCGTCGACGACCTGTTGCTGCAATCAATCGACGCCGGGCATCTGCGTATGAATCCGGACTCACCACTGGCAGGTCGGCGCATTCTCTTCCACGGTCACTGTCATCAGAAGGCACTCGCCGGCACGGCATCGACCGTGCAACTCCTGTCGCGCATTCCCCGCGCTACCGTCGTGGAGTTGGATGCGGGCTGCTGCGGCATGGCGGGGTCGTTCGGATTCGAGGCCGAGCACTTCGACCTGTCGATGCAGATCGGTGGAATGCGTCTGTTCCCAGCGATCAAAGGCGAGAACGACGATACGGTGATCGCCGCCACGGGCGTGTCGTGCCGTCAGCAGATTGCCCAGGGAACGGCGCGAAATGCCCGACACCCGGTTGAATTGATCCGGCGGGCAGTGTTCGGATAGCTCACCATGGGTCCGTCATGACCGAGCGCACATCGACAATCCGTTGTGACGCCACGCTGAACACCATCGACACGTCGACGATTGTGCGGTTGCCCGACCGGGCGAGTCAGCTGCTGCCGTCCCGGGGGCAGGTGGCGGTCCGCGGAACGATCAACGGCCTTGCGTTCCAGTCGGTCCTGGAGCCGGACGGCTTGGGTGGTCACTGGATGAGGGTCGAGTCAAAGCTCCAGCGCACCGCCCGCGTCCGCGTGGGTGACACCGTGCGGCTCGACATCGCGCCGAGCAAAGACTGGCCGGAGCCGACGGTGCCCCAGGACCTGCAGCGAGCGCTGAAGGCCGCCCCGCAGACGGTCAAGGAGCTCTGGATAGCCATCACGCCGATGGCGCGCTGGGAGTGGGTCCGGTGGGTGAATGCGACCACAAACCCGGACACGCGGCAACGACGGGTAGACGTCAGTATTTCGAAGCTGAACAGCGGAAAGCGACGCCCCTGCTGTTTCAACCTTGCCGCCTGTACCGATCCCGACCTGTCGAGAAATGGGAGGCTTCTCGATCTGCCAGAAGGCGTGTGACTCGCGCCGAGAGTCGATCGTACGGGCCCTACAGGTCGCTCACTTTTCTGTATACGGTCGCCGATTGCCGCCCGGATCCCGAAAAATTCGTACACGTTTAGTGCCTCAACGTGTACCCTAAGGCCATGGAGGAACGAAGCGTCCGGCTGAATGTCACGCTCGGCGCGGACTACGCCTCCAAGCTGGCACGGTTGGCGGAGCGAGTGCACGTCCAGGAGGGCAGCCTGGCCCGGTCACTGCTCTCCAGTGCGATCGACGAGGCGGACCCCGACAGCCGCAACGTCGCCGACCTGCTCGACAGCATCGCAGGCGCATGGGAACGGGCGCAGATCGGGTTGGACCAGGCGCGACGAGATGAGACCATTGGGATTGACGAGCTCTGATTGGTGGCGCGGGTCGAACTAGCGCGGACGGCAGTCGACGACCTCGACCGACTCATCAGAACGCACAGTCTCCCGAGCGGCACCCGAGGACGGGTGCAACGCTCGCTTCGACCGCTCGGGCAGTTTCCACGGCTCGGCCCTCAACTCGGCGGACGCTGGTCCGGCTTCCGATTTCTCCTCGGTCCATGGCGCTGGATGCTGATCGTGTATGTGCATCTCGTCGATGGGGATCGAGTTGTCGTCGTCACCATCCAGGATGGGCGCGGCGCCTCGTCTCCAACGTCGCCCGAGCGATGACGCCAGCGTCAGCAGGCTACGTGGGGGACCGCGGGAGGACTGAGATTGGTTTCAACACCACTGGCGTGATCGTGCATAGGACCGGTCCGCAGACGTACACGCCAAGCACGATCTTGAGATGAGCGAGGCCGGTATGGATGGCTCGGAACGACCAGATGTGAGCAGTAGCGAGTCCGCACAGCGTGGCGGCGTGACAGGGCGGATTCGTCGTCGTAGCGAGGACTCCCGGATCGGCTGAGACGACGTCCTGTCCGAGCCCGAAGGGAAGCACGATCTCAAGCACCTCGCCAATCGAGATGTTCACCAGCGCGGTAGTTCGTGGTTGCAGCACGACCACTGACCCGTCAACGATCTCCGTGTCGGCCTGCGCCGCAGTGGGCGGACGGCCGGTCGCCGGACGCGGTTGGGAGGCATAGAGCGCCAGCGTGGCGGCCGCTCCGACCGTGACCGGGATGAGCACGGTGGCGGCAACGAGCAGCCACCGACGGGGTGCGGGCGGCGTTGGCGCGCTCATCTCCGGAGTCGCAGTACCCGCGTTGGAATCGAGGCTACGCCTCACCGGACCGTCTGTCCCATCCATGAAAGTGCGTGAGGTCGCCGGCGACCCACGCCTCGCGCAGCCCGGGCGTGCTGAGATCCCAGTCAGGGCGGATCTCGCTCATTGACGCGTCGGTGCGGTCGGGCAGCGCGTAATCGGGGAAGATGCCGCCGGGTGCGATGTCAGAGCGCATGATCGGTGACCTCCGGAGGTGGATGGCTTGTCGCACGGTAGCGACGCCCTACCGAACCGCTGCTCGGTTCTCGGCTGTAGCAATCTTCGATAATTCGGAGCCGCGATGTCTATGACACCCATCGCCGATCACGCCCTGCTCTCGGATCGCCATTCGAGCGCCCTGGTCGACACCGCCGGATCGGTCGAGTGGCTGAGCTTTCCGCGATTCGACAGTCCTTCGGTGTTCGGGCGCTTGCTGGGTCCGGCGGCGGGTCACTGGCAGATACGGCCGGCAGCGAAGTGGGTGAGCTCGCGGCGCTACCTGGACCGCAGTCTGGTGCTGGAAACGACGTTCACGACTGACACCGGCACCCTGGTTCTCACCGATCTCCTGGCTATGGGACCCGGCAACGTCGGGCACCGGCTCGGCCACGAGGCGCCGCATGTGCTCGTGCGCCGGCTCGCATGCATACGCGGCCAGGTCGACGTCGACGTGCGCTACGAGCCTCGGCCCGAGTACGGGCTCCTGGTGCCGCTGCTCGCTGCCGTGGAAGGAGGAGTCACGGCCCGTGGAGGCGCCGAATGGCTGGTGCTCACCACGCCCTCGCCGCTGTCGCTCGGCGACGGTTGCGGAACCGGACGGCTATCGATGACTGAAGGCGAGGCCATCCACATGGCGCTGCACCGATCGACGCTCGAACAGACCCCGGCACGCGTGTGGTCGCAGGCAGAGCT
>JBEPVD010000049.1:0-18602 GCA_041691155.1 Candidatus Dormiibacterota bacterium
GGGCGATGCCTCCGCGGATGGACTCTCGACAGCGACGGGCGCTGGCTCCGCCGCGGGCGGTTCGAGAGCGGGGAGCTGTGGTTCCGCGGAGGGGGCCCCGAGAACAGCGTCGTGATCCGGAGCCATCTCGGGAGCGGGCAGCCCCTGAGCTATCCGGATGCCCTCCGCGTCGGCACGCGCGGCCGCAAGCGCGTGCTCCGCGGCGACCCGCCCGGCCTCGGCGGCCTCGCGCGCCTCTTCGGAGGCCATCCGGGCTTCCTCGGCAAGATCGAGGCGTCGCAGCAAGCTGGTGCGTTCGCTCTCGAGGGTCGACACGCGGCGTGTCAGTGTCGAGATCTCCTCGAGGTAGGTGGTTTCGGCCGGCGCGACCACAGGGGGGAGATCCTCCTCTTCCGGATCCTGACTACCGGCCCGCAGGCTGCTGGCCTGACGGTCCACGAGCGCATCAAGGAAGGCCCACTGCTGACGGAGCTCTTCCTCCGAATGGCGTGGGGCCGTGCTCACCGAACCAGCGCGACCAGGCTCACCCCGTCCAGGGCGGCGAGCGCCGCGGCCAGCGCGTCGGGCGCCATGAGCGGCAGGACTTCCGCATGCGGCAGCTCGAAGGCGATGTCCGCCGCGAACCGACGCGGACGGGACAGGGGGTCGGGACGGAGCACGAACGCCGGGGCTGCCGCTTGAGCGGTCACTGCTCCAGGCTCGATCGCGGTCTGATCCGCGAGAACCCGCGTCTCGTCCTGGGTGAACCCGGCAGCCAGGAGTCGCTCGCTCAGCGCGGTGCGATCACCGGTGTGCTGGCGGCGTTCCACGGTGGTCCAGGCGGCCACCAGCAACGCTTCACGCTCCGACAACTCGCGGACGATCGCCGGGATATGCGTCTGACCGAGTTCGCGAGCGGCGCGGAGGCGACGCGACCCGCAGACCACCTCGAATCGATCCGCACCGCGCCGGCGGAGGAGAAGCGGTTCGATGATCCCTCGCGAGGCGATGCTCGCTCGGAGGGCGGCGAGAGTAGCCCCGTCGACGTCGGTGCCGGGCCACCACGGGCGGTCGTGCACGGCGTCAATGGGGATGCGCTCAACGCGCGACTCGGACGTGGGCGCGAGCCATCGTGCCATCGGACCCGACAAAGGCGGCCCGTTGACCCCCTGCGCTGCGCGCTCGGTGATTTCAGACAACCGCTGCCACCTCTTCTCGCTCGATCTCCCCGGCAAGCTCGCGATACGCGGCGGCTGCCTTCGACGACGAGGCGTATGCGGTGATCGGAATCCCCGCAAGCGACGTCTCCTGCAGTTTGACGGTCGGGGTGATCACCGTGGCGAACACGCGGATGTTGGCGAGTTCGCAGAGCCCGTCGAGCAACTGCCGGCTGAAGCGGGTGCGGAGGTTCACGAACGTCGGGACGATCCCGAGGATCGCGAGGTCGGGATTCAGGCGCCCACGGACCAGGTGCACGGTGCGCAGCACCTCTTTGAGACCGCGGATTGCGAAGCCCGACATCTGCACGGGAATGAGGACATCGCCTGCTGCCGCCAGGGCGCTGATGGTGTGAAAACCAAAGCTGGGGGGTGTGTCGAAGAGGACGTAGTCGTACGTGGCGCGCGCGCCGTCGCGTCGGAGCGCATCGCGGAGCACCAGTTCCTTGTCGATCGAAGAAGGCAACTCACCTTCCACGGCCGAAAGGTCCGGAGAGGCCGGCAGCACCATGAGATTCGACCAGCTCGTCTCGACGATCGCCGCCGATGCGTCAACGCTTCCGGCGATGACCGACGCGATCCCCGGACGTTCGTCGTAAGGGTCGAGGCCGACGCCGCTGGTGAGGTTCGACTGCGGATCGCAATCCACGAGGAGCACGCGCTTACCCCGCTCGGCGAGCGCGGCGCCGAGGTTGATGACGGTGGTGGTTTTGCCCACCCCGCCTTTGCCGGAAACGCAAGCAATGGATACAGTCACAACACCCCTGACCGATAGTGTGCACCCGAACTCGACAGAGATTGCGAATACCGCGTCGATCCGCCTCCGGCGACACGGTGGCGCTCTGTCACGCGGGCGTCACGCAGGGTCCGAACCTGCGCTGCAGAACGCGTCAATACTTGCAAACAATGATGAATGCACAGAGTGCAGGGCATCACGGAGAGGTGGAACGTTTCCGGTTGCGGCGGGGGGAGATGTATCGCATCTCGTACACCGTGAGAACCCCACAGCAGCGGCGTGTCACGCGAAGCCTCGCCGTCTATTCGGGTGCGTCCAAGCGACGCTTGTGGGACGGCCGCGAAGCCGTGTGCTATGAGTTTCAGCGTCCGCACGGGCGCCCGCTCTCGTTGCTGCGCGGTCAGATCGTGGAAGCGCGACCGGCGACATTGAACGACCGTGGTCAACTGGTCCTGGTCGAGGAGCCAGGGCAGCGCCGCACGTTGCCGCGGAGCATGGCCACACGTGCCGCATGGTCGACACCGCCCTGGTCAGCTGGCTAGGCCGGTCTCGTCGCTCCCGGTCACGCTGCGCGACAGGCGCTCGTTGAGACCGCGACGCTCGAATCGGTAGCCGATTCCGGGCACAGCGTGAATGTAGGTCGGTCGTGGGCCGGTTGGCTCGATCTTCCGGCGCAACCGGTAGACGTGGGCGTCGACGCTGCGCAGGTCGAGGTCTGCGCCCTGTCCCCAGACTTTCTGGATCATCTCGGAGCGCGAGATCACCCGGCCGGGTGAGGCCGACAGCAGTGCCAGTAGGTCGAACTCGGTCGGCGTGAGGTTGACGGACTCGCCGTCGCGAAGGACCTCGTGCCTGCCGATGTCCACGATGAGACCGGGGAACTTGAGGCGACCAGGTCGGACCTGCGACTGCGTGGTCCGCTGGCGGCGAAGCTTGGCGTTGACGCGGGCCGCGAGCTCGCGGATCTCGAAAGGCTTGGCGATGTAGTCGTCAGCGCCGATCTCCAGCGCGACCACCACGTCCACGGTGTCCGTGCTGGCCGACAGGATGATGATCGGGACTTCCACCCCGGCGCCCCGCAAGCGGCGGCAGACGTCGAGGCCGGGCATGCCGGGCAGGCTCAGGTCGAGCAGGATCAGGTCGACGTCACTCTGCTCGGCGAGGCGCAAACCCTCGGTGCCGTCCTCGGCGAACTGCAGGCCGAAGCCGTGCTGCTGTGCGACGGTGCTGAGGATGTCTCGCATGGCCGGGTCGTCGTCGATGACGAGGACGGTTGCCTCCGCGGGCGCGCGGATCACGCCATGGCCCAGCGGGGTGAGGATCGATTCCGTGAACGTGGTCATCAGTTCCTCACTGCGGGTCGAGCGCACCAAACGTGGCCATTGGCGCAACGTAGCACCGCTACCGTCATGGCTTTGCTGCGGTTACGCAGGCGTTTCCCGTCTTTACGGCTCTGTGCAACCCGCGTGGCCGTGTCCGCCGGAATGTCGGTGTGCGTGAACGTCACTACACGTGCACCGGGAGCGCGACCACGAAGGTGTTGCCGCGCGCGCGAGAGTTGTCGATCCAGATCCGGCCGCCCATGCGCTCGACGAGCTGTCGCGCGAGGTAGAGGCCCACGCCGAATCCGCCGCGCTGGCGCAGCAACGGCGACTCCACCTGATAGAAGGACGCGAACACACGATCCACATCACTGTCTGGGATGCGACGTCCGTTGTCGCGCACTTCGACGTGCACTTTGTTCACCGCGCGGTATGTGGTGACGCGCACCGGCTCCGAGTCAGGGGAGAACTTCAACGCATTGTCGATGAGACACGCGACCACGAGGGCGAGACGTTCATGATCCGCAAGCACGCGTTGCGCGTCCGGCGCCACCGTGATCGCAAAGCGTTCGTGGTCGGCGGATTCGACGAATCGTGCAATGACCTCACGGAAGACATTGTCGAGGTCCACTGCCGCGGTCTTGAGCCGGATCTCGCCGGACTCGAGCTGCGCGATGCACAGGAGGTTGTCGGTGAGACGAGCCAGGTGCTCGGCTTCGAGCCGAAGCTCGTGCAACCCTTCATCACGCGCGTCCTGCGGCAGGCGATCGCCGGCGTCATGCATCAGCGTGAGCCAGGCCTTGATCTTGGTCAGGGGAGTGCGCAATTCGTGCGACGCCAGCATCATGAATTCGCTCTTGATGCGGTCGACCTCACGCAGTTCGGCGAAGGCGGCGTGCTCGAGCTCAATTGATCGGCGCACTTGACGGTCGCGCTCACCGACGAGCTCGCGCGCGAGCAGGTTGCTGCTCAGCGCGACGACGAACAACAGGAAGAGCCGTGACACCAGCGCGTCAACCAACGGCGTGTTGAGGTGATGGTTGGCGGCGTTGAAACCGACGACGAAATACGCGACCCCGGCGACGAGCGCGCACGCCATGCTTCCGGCGAGACCGAAGCGAAGGCTGCTCGCGATCACAACGATGAAGAAGGTGACCGCGAGGTCGGAGTTGTAGCCGCCGGTCAGATAGACGAGTCCGCTCGCGACCGCGAGGTCGAGCGCGATGGTCGCAATCTGGAGGCGACGGCTCGGGATGCGGTTGGCGAGAAGCATGACGGTGGCCGCGAGGTTGAAGACCCCCCAGGCGCCGAGCACCAGGTTGACTGCTGCAGTCGACTGGCCGGTCGCCAGGCCCGGGAAGTTGTTGGCGACGGCAGCGAAGATGAGCACCATCCAACGGCTCAGTTCGATGGTCCGCTCGATCCCTGCCCGGCGGTCACGGCTCGGCGCTGCTGTGGACTCGCTGCGGGGCCTGCGCGTGGGGAGCCGGCCGGCCGGCCGATCCGCCGCGTTGTTCATCATCGGGCGTGCCGGCGCAGACTGGGTGAGTTCACGACTCACGGCTTCAGCCATCTCTATCAGCTACGCGCGCACGGTCGCGGAAGGCGTCGCTCACTCAGGTGAGCCTACCGGCGGTTCACGGTTGCCAGACGAAGGTCTCGTAACGATGCCGCACCACCCACTGTTACAGGCGAACGCATGCATGCCCCGGTCCTGGAAACTTCACGTCACCCGTGTCGATTCCACCGATCGCTGCCTTGCATCCGGATCGCCCAGATGAACTCGCTGCCGGCGCTGCCGCCCTGAGGGACGGACGGCTGGCGGATGCGATCTCGGCATACGATCGCGCCCTGGAGCGTCTGTCGCCTGACGGACAGCCCGAGCAGCGCGGGACGGCGCTCCTGGCTCGCGGGCTCGCGTACCAGTTGCTTGGCGACGCGCCGCGTGCGTCGTCGGACGTGCTCAGTGCGTTGAACGCCTGGGCGCTCGCGCGAGCCGACTGGGCTTCGAGCGCGATGTCGGATCTTGCGGCAGCCCTCTCCGGCGCCGGGAACCTGGCCGCCGATTCGTACTGGCAGGCTGCGCTCCGCCTGGCGGAGCGGAGCGGGGACGTCGTCCTCCAGGCCGCCGTGGCGGGCGAGTGGGGTCGCCATGCGGCGCGTGCCGGCGAGGCGGTCACGGCAGTGGCGTTGCTCGAGAAGTCCGCCGAGCTGGGGAGACGATCGGGCGATGACGCAATCGTCGCCAAGGCGCTCGTCAATCTTGCTCGCGTCGAGCTCGACGCCGGTCGAGGCGGACATGCCATGAGGAACATCGGTGAGGCGCTGGCCCGCGATCAGCGCGGCGAACTGCGCGCCGCCACCGCCGGCCTGCTCATCGACGTCGCGGCGGGCGCGTTCCACTCCGGGGACACCGCGCACGCCGAACTCTGCCTCGAACAGGCGCTGTCGTTGAGCGGCGCTTCGGATCGTCAGATCCGGGAACGGACGCTCGCCGCACTCGGCGGTCTCGCTCGATCCAGGAACGATTACGCGGCGGCCGCTCGCTACGGCGAGGACCTGCTGGACAGCGCCCGGCGCGGTGGCGATCTCACCGTGGCCGCCGAAGCGCTTCATGACCTCGGCCGCATCGCGCTCCTCGCAGGCGCTCTCGACGATGCGGCAGGGCGCCTCACCGAAAGCGTTGTCATCTCGCGCAGCCTCGGGCTCGACCCGCTGGCGGCATCCGGCTCGCGAGGGCTCGCCGAGGTCGCGTTGCGTCGCGGGGCGTTGCTGCGCGCCCTCGGCTATGCGGAGCAGGCAGTCATCCTCTCGATGGGCCAGGACGATCTCGAGGCCTGCGCCGTGACGCTTCTGCTCGTGGGAGCCGAAGCAGCCCGAGCCGGCCTGGAGGACGTGGCCCGTCCGGCCAATGAGGGCGCTGCGGAGATCTATCGATTGCTGGAACGCGACGATCTCGCCCAGGTGCTGTCGGGCTCGTCGCCACTGCCGAGTGAGGGTGGCGCCGGGGGGACGGAGCGGCTCGAGGCCGGGCTCGAGGCAGCGCGGTCCCTCGTCAATCCGGGCGGTCTCTGAGCACCCGCCCCTGACTGACTGTCAGCAGGCAGGGGCGTCGGGCGGGGGGATGACCAGTCCGCTCTGCGGAAGGGGGGCACCTGGAGGCGGCGACGACATGACGATGCTTTTGCTGCTCGCGTCGTAGCAGTTGATCGCCCAGCCGAGCACATGGAGGGCCGCGGCTTCACGCGCATCCGAGGGGAGGATGGCGTGGTGGATGTCCTCGCTGGTCAGCACGTGCACCCAGTTGGGATCGAGCTGATCGATGTCGAGATACAGCTGCAGCGCCTGATCGCCGAAGACCGCTGCCTCGTCGTAGAGGAAGATGACGCGGCCCTTCGGGAATCGGTAGGCGAGATAGCCACCCCAGGCGTCGATGCTGTAGACGCGCTGCGCGGGGAAGTTCGCGCTGACGTAGGTTGCGGCGGCTTCGGGGTACGTGGACGCCTGGTATGCAGCCGCCGCGGATGGGGTCAGCTGCGGGATCAGCACCACGGCCATCGCGGCGGTCATCGCCAGGAGGACGCCGCTGGTAGCGACGGGATGTGGGCGGCGGCGCCGTGTGTTGGACCGCTGTCGGAGCCGCGGGCCGACGTGAAGGTCCCACGCCCGGCCGCTGTGGACCGCCAGCTGGGGCGTGAGGAACACCGCGAGGATGCCGACATTCTCCTGCGCGAAGAGGGTCGCGATGAGCAGTCCGAATCCGGTGACCGCACTGAACCGGTCGGGACCGCCGCTCACCGTCCAGAGGACGATCATGAGGACCACCTCCGCTTCGAAAAGCCTAGCCGACCAGTCGTGGAAGTTGGGTGAGCCGAATCCGACGAGGCTTTGCGCGACGCCTGGGTTGAAGATGCCGGCAAGCACCGAGGCATACAGTTCGGGGCCCATGGGATTGGCGAGCACTGCGAGGGCGCTCAGACCGAGGGCGACCGCGAGCATCCTGCGCGCCCCTGACGGCGCCGCGCTGATCGGCCGGATGAACAGCAGCGCGGCGAGGATGATCAGGAGCCCGGCGGTAAAGCCCGCATCCATGTTTGCCCACACGAGCAAGAGCGGCGGCAATCCCCACAGCGCCGCGGTGTGTCCCTCACGCCAGCGGCTGATCACGTAGAGGACGATCGCGACGCCGAGGACCGAGATCACTGTGCTGGTCACACCCACGACGCTGTTGAGGACCACGCCGGTCAGCACCATGGCGAGTCCGAGCCACGGTCCACTCACGCGAGCACTGCGCGGTACCGAGACTGCCGCAAGCACCACTGCGCTCGTCGCCACCAGTCCCATGACGAGTGAGGCAAGGCCGGCTCCACCGGCACCGAAGAGTCCGGCGAGCGTGACCTCATACAGCCATTGCTGACCGACCCACGCATGTGCGGCGGGCAGGAAGCTGAATGGTTCGGATCCGGGGATGCCGCTGGTGGTGATCAGCCGGCCGAGGGCCAGGTGCCACCAGACGTCAGTGTCGCGAAACGGCTGAACGCTGAGGACGAGAACGACGATCGCGGCGGCCGCGATCCAGGCGATCCGCGCATTGCTGAACGCGCGACGGTCGCGCTCGGCGTCGGCGATCACCAGGAGGTCGGGCCGCATCACGAGTTTTGCGCTCCGCTGTTGGGTGCGGCCTTGGCCTGCTTCGCGCACACGCTTCCCGGCGCCCAGTGAGGCACCGGTGGGAGCTGCAGAGTGGCCAGCTGGTCGGTCTCCACAAATGCGACGCTGAGCCCGTCCTGGTACACCTTGGTCCAGTCCGCGCTGTGCTCCATCACATCCGCGAGCGGTGTCTTGACATCGTACAGCACGATGTTGGTGCCCGCGCTCTTGATGATCGAGTCCCACGCCGGCGTCACCGTCTCGACGTTGGCGTAGCTGTACAGCAGCGGATCACCCATGAGCGCTGCGTCACCGAAGATGAAGACCCTGTCGCCGCGCGCAGAGAGCGCGTACGAAAGGTATCCGCCTTCACCGTACTGATTGAACACTCGGAGTGGCTCCGGGGCGCTCGCAAGCCATTGCGCCGCGCACACCGGGAACTCCTGCGCGTACGCAAGCGACACGGGTTGCAAGGTCATCTTCGGAACCAGCCACGCAAGCGAGATACCGCCGAGTCCGGCGAAAAGCACCGCGCTTGTGATTAGGCGGAACGCAAACGGCGGCTGGGTTCGATTGCGCACGCGCGCTGCGCCGCGCGCACGACGCAGGTGCCGTATTCCCGCGCGCATCCTCGGCATCGCCATCGCGAGCTGGTCGATGTAGACCGGCGTCGCAGCGCCGACGAACAATGCAATATGTCGCGCCGACTGCAGCGAGAGCGCCGTCGTGACGAGCACGAGCGCGACGTCGCGAGCGCGGATGCGCCGGTTGGCCACGATGAACATGGCGAGGCTGAGCAGCATGGCGCCGTAGACGAGCACTTCCCAGTCGTGGAAGCTCGGCGAGAACCACTCCTCGATGAGCGACTGCTGCGCGCCGGATGTCTGCGTCCCCAGCGCGTACAGGAGAATGGTTGGACCGTTCGGGTTGATCATGCTGACCGCCGTGCTGGCGATGAGCACGAAGAGCAGGGGTCGAAGGTGTGCGCGGGGGGCGGGATCCGGCATGTGCCACCGTCCACCGATCAGCTCGGCGATGAGGATCACCGCGATGAATCCCAGACCGATCACGAACCCGGAGTGGAAGTTGCTCCACACCAGGAAGAGCGGCACGAGCCACCAGATTGCCCTGCCACCTTTGGCGAGATGCCGCTCGACGATGAGGAGCGTGACCATGGCAAAGAAGAACGTGATCATCTGCACACGCGGGCCCCAGATTGGAAAGCCGGCGATGACCGCGACGAGCATGCCGAGACCGAGTGCGACGCGTCCAGGATTTCGAAGCCGTGCTTTCTGCACGATCGCCATCAACCCGAACCACGTGACCGCGGAGAGGATGAGCACGATCAATCCGAGACCGCCGATCGCGTACTCCACGGCAAAGAGCACTTCGTTGAGCCATTCGTGCATCGTCCAGTGATGGTTCGCGACGGTGTACGTGAACGGGTCATTGCCGAGCAGACCGCCGTGCTGGATGAGCAACTGTCCCGCGCGCAAGTGCCACCAGAAATCAGGATCCTGGATGGTCCGTGTCACCGGCAACGCCATGATCACGAGCACGGCGGCAAGGAAGAGTCCACTCGGTGTGGTCATCGAATCGAGGCGCGCGCGGAGTCCAGTCCGCTGCTCGTGCACCGCCTCAGCCGCCACGCTGCTCATAGCCCGCCGCTACCCACTCGTCAGTGCTGCGATGCTCCCGAGATCACTCGAGCCGCGCTTGCGACTGGTTGTTCAAGCCCTACCGACGCCCACAGCTTCTGCAAGAGCAGTGCGAACTCGAAGGGCTTGCCCATGTATGTGATCCCGCCGAGATCCATGACAGCTTGAATATCTTCGTCAAAACAGCGCGCGGTGAGCAGGATGATCGGGCACGTGGCCGTCTTCGCCTGCGCACGCAGTTCGCGGCACACCGACAGTCCGCTCAACCGCGGCATCATCACGTCGCACACCACCGCGTCCGGGAGCCAGCCTTTGATCACGATCTCGAGCGCCTCCATACCGTCCTCGGCACAACGAACATCAAACCCGTCACTCGCGAGCCGCAGCTCGAGGAGCCGACGCAGGGAGTCGTCGTCTTCCGCGATCAGAATCTTCGGGGGATCGCCGTGCGTCATATGTGTGTACGTTTCCTGGAATGGTGGTCGTGGTCTTCGTTCTGGTTATACGCTGGGCGCAACTCGCGGCCCGTCGTGCAACAGGCCTGTCACAGCCATTTGTGAACTACGGGCAGGGTGCGACTCTGCGGTGACATGATCAAGCCGGTGAGCGACGTAGAAACTGCCCCCACCATGAACCCGTCGGCGCTGTCCGGCGTGCGATTCCTCGTCACCAAGCGCATCGAAGAGCTCGACGCGGCAGCGACTGCCCTCGATGACGAGCTTGCCGCCGTCGCCATTCGTCTGCAACAACTCCGGACCAGCCAGAACGAGGCTGAAGCGCGCTGGGGAGCGCTCCTCAGCGTCCTCCCGGCCGGCGATGTCGACGAGATCGACAGCGCGTTTCGAAGCCTCGCCAAGGTGCGCGCCGACCTGGCAGCGACAGAGGAGCGCCAGATGGAGTTGGGGACGCGTCTCTCGAGCATCCGCGGCGAGCAGGAGGTGCTGCGGGCCGTCTACCGGAGCCTCGACGACCTGCTGGCGTCGAGCGCCGGCCCGAGCAACGGCACCGCACGTCTCCGCGACGCCTCGCGCCAGGTGTTCCAGATCATTGAAGAGGAGCGAATGAGGATCGCCCGGGACATGCATGACGGTCCGGCGCAATCCATGGCGAACCTGGTGCTCCAGGCGGAGATCATCGAACGCCTCATCGCCCGCGACCCGCAGATGGTCGTGAGCGAGCTGGCCGACTTCAAGAACGGTGTCCGGAGCGTGCTCGACGACACCCGGCGGCTCATCTTCGACCTCCGGCCGATGACGCTCGACGACCTCGGGCTCGTCCCGACGTTGCGCAAGTTCGTGGGGGAGTTCGGCGAGCGCAACTCAGTGAACGCGCATCTCCGAGTTGTGGGGGAGGAGATCCGGATCGGCGGCGGGCTCGAGCAGACTCTCTTCCGGATCATCCAGGAAGCGCTCAACAACGCCCGTAAGCACGCCAAGGCGAGCAACGTCGAGGTGGTTGTGACCTTCCTGCCGAAACAGATCACCGCGGTGGTCCGGGATGACGGTGTCGGCATGGACGTCGACGCCACCGAGGCGCGTGTGGACCGCACCCGTCACTTTGGGCTCCTCACGATGCGTGAGCGCGCAGACGGTGACAAGGGCACGCTGGAGATCCGTTCCCAGCTGGGCAAGGGGACCGAGGTTCGCGCGACATTCGATCTCTGAGAGCGGCCGCGCCGCTGCTGCGGAGCCTGGATCGGTACCGCGCCCCGACAATGGAGGGGATGCGGCATCGCGTACTGGCATGCGACTACGACGGAACCCTCGCCACCGACGGGATCTGCGCAGACGCCACAGTCGAGGCCCTCGAGCGCGTCGCTGCGGCCGGGATCCGGCTCCTCATGGTGACCGGGCGAACTCGTGAGGAGCTTGCCGACGTATTCGACCCCAGATCGCTGTTCGAGGCGATCGTGGTCGAGAACGGCGCCGTCGTCATCGACGTGCGGACGGGTGAGGAGCAGCTCCTCGCGCCTCGCGTTCCACCCGCACTGGTCGAGGAGTACCGGCGAACTGGTGTCCAGCCGCTCGTGGTGGGGCGCGTGCTGTGTTCGAGCGCCTGGAGCCAGGAGCCGAAGCTCTCGGCGGGCGTTGCGCGGGTCGGCGTCGATCGCCAGGTCGTGCGCAACCGGGATTCCGCCATGGTCATCCCACCCGGCATCAGCAAGCGAACCGGCCTCGAGGCGGCCCTGCGCCTGATCGGGGAATTGCCCAGCCTGACGGTCGCTGTCGGCGACGGCGAGAACGATGTCGCGCTCTTCGCCGTGGCCGGCGTATCGGTCGCGGTGGCCAACGCAGTCGACGTCCTCAAGGGTCGCGCCGATGTCGTGCTCACCCAGCCAAACGGCAAAGGGATCGCCATGCTTTCGGCGGCACTCGTCGCCGGCGATCTATCGGCTCTGACCGCCCTCAGTCCCCTCGTCGGGTAGGGATCAGACCGAGGCGGTCGAGCCTCCTGCGATCGCGGTGTCGCCGCGGAGCCAGGCTGCGATCGCGGTCGTTGTCACACCCCTGCGCGAGAACGCAACAACTATGGCCTGGTTTCTGGTGCTGCCCCAAAAGGAAGACGGAGCGTGTGGCGCCAGTGGGCACGCACGGCGCGCTGCACCTGGAGATCAGTCCACCAGATGGGAACTTCGGCACTCTGATCGTGGTCGACACGAAGGTGCTTGCAGAGCAGGCGCCGTTTCACCGGCATGCCAAAATCCTTGCGCCCGGTCATGACGACTTTGTAGACGAGATAGACGACGAGCCAGCACACGAGCGCTCCGGTCGCCGCGAGATAGACGTCGCCAGGGATCGAGCCCGATTTCGCGGCGTGCGTCGCCGCGGCGAGGAGAAGGAGCATCAACGGAAGCCTAGCCCCGCTTGCGACGCAACGGTTCACGATCCGGTAACAGCAGTGAAGCCGTCACCGGATCGTGAGGTGTGCTGCGTGATGCAGCCGCCCGCTCAGGCGACTGGATCTGGTTGCGGTTCGGGTTCCAGGGCGAGGCTCACCGCGGCGTCGACACCCATGTCGGCACCGACGTAATCGGGGTCGCCACCACCGGCGGCAGCCGCCTCCTCCTCGTAGAGACGCAGTGCCTCGTCGCGGAGCTTCTGGTAGTAGTCGAGGCCCGTGCCGGCGGGGATGAGCTTGCCGATGATGACGTTTTCCTTCAGGCCGCGCAGCCGGTCGATCTTGCCCGAGATGGCCGCTTCCGTGAGCACCCGCGTGGTCTCCTGGAAGGACGCGGCGGACAGCCACGACGCGGTGTTGAGCGCCGCCTTGATGAGACCGAGCAGCACCGTCTGAGCGATTGCGGGATCGCCGCCTTCGCTCAGCGACTTCTGGTTGGCCTCTTCCCACTCGAGCTGGGAGACGATCTCTCCCGGCAGCAGGTCGGTGTCGCCGGCGTTCTCGATGCGGACCTTCCGCATCATCTGCCGGACGATGACCTCGATGTGCTTGTCGTTGATATCGACACCCTGCGTCCGGTACACACGCTGCACCTCGCGCACGAGGTAGTTCTGCACATCGTCGCGACCGCGAACGGTGAGCAGTTCCTGCGGGCTGATCGATCCTTCGCTCAGCTTGTCGCCGGCGCCGACATGATCGCCGTCGCGCACCTTGATCTGCGCCGACACGGGAATCGGGTACTCGCGTGAGTCGTCATCCATGCTGCGCACCAGGAGGTGCTTGGCTTCGACCTTGACCGTGCCTGCGTAGCGGGCGCGAATCGCGACGTCGTTGCCGTGCTCGTCCACACCGCGGATGAGCTCGGCGCCTTCGGCGACGTGGGCGCCGTCCGCGACGGCGACCGCGTGCTTGGACGGTACCGGGTAGGTGGTGTCGAAGATGTCGCGCGAGGTGACCTTCACCTTTTGCGACCGGTTCTCGCCGCGGATGACCTCAACGACACCGTCGATCTCGCTGATCAACGCCTTGCCTTTCGGAATCCGTGCCTCGAACAGCTCCTCGACACGCGGGAGACCCTGCGTGATGTCGGAGCCACCGGTTGCCACACCGCCCGTGTGGAAGGTACGCATGGTGAGCTGCGTGCCAGGCTCGCCGATCGACTGCGCCGCGATGACGCCCACCGCCTCGCCGATCTCGACCAGGCGGCCGGTCGCGAGGTTGCGGCCGTAGCACATCCTGCAGACGCCCTCGCGGGCCTTGCAGGTCATGATGCTGCGCACCTTGACCCTGCCGACGCTGTCCTTCGCGGCCAGCACGCGGCGAGCGGTCTCGTCGTCGATGTCCTCACCGCCGCGCTTCACGGTCTCGTCGCCGATGACGATGTCCTGCGCCGCGATGCGACCCTGGTAACGGTCGATGACACGATCCTTGAGCTCGTCGTCGATGAGCTCGATCCAGATGCCCGCGGTGGTCTCGCAATCCTCGATCCGCACGATCACGTCCTGCGCGACGTCGACGAGGCGGCGGGTGAGATATCCCGAGTCAGCGGTCCGCAACGCGGTGTCCGCCAATCCCTTGCGGGCTCCGTGGGTGGAGATGAAGTACTCGAGAACGGTGAGGCCCTCGGAGAAGTTGGCCTTGATCGGCAGGTCGATGATCCGTCCCGTCGGGTCCGCCATCAGGCCGCGCATACCGGCGAGCTGCCGGATCTGCTGCTTGCTGCCTCGGGCTCCTGACTGGGACATCATCAGTACGGAGTGGAAGCGGTCGAACGAGCTCATGGTGACCTCGGTCACCTTGTCGGTCGCATTGGTCCAGATGTCGACCGTCTTGAGGTAGCGCTCGTCGTCGGTGATCAGCCCGCGGCGGAACTGCAGGTCGACCTGTTCGACCTCGTCCTCAGCCTTGGCGATGATCCCCGCCTTCGCCGGCGGAGTCTTGATGTCCATAGCGGCGACTGTCACGCCGGCGATGGTCGCGTAGTGGAATCCGAGGCGCTTGATGTTGTTGACCAGGGATGCGGTGGTCTCGGCGCCGTGCAGGTCGTAGCACTCCTTGACCAGGTGCGAGAGTTTGCCGAGGTCGAGGACCTCGTTGCGGAAGGCCATGGACGGGAGGTCGTTGTCGGCCCCCGCGTCACCGAGCGGCAGCACCTCGTTGAAGATCACTCGCCCGATGGTGGTGGTGATGATCTCGGTGCCGGTCGGATCCTCACCCGACGCGCGGTGCGCGTGCACGTTGCGCTTCGGCATCCGGACGCGGACTCGCTCGTGCAGGTTCACCACGTGGTGCTCAAACGCGAGTTGGGCCTCGCCGGTGGAGGAGAAGATGTGCAGGTCGGTCTCGGGCCGCTCGTCGTCAGCGCCGCGCTGAGTCAGGTAATACGCGCCGAGAACAATGTCCTGGTGGGGTGCGACCACAGGGCTGCCGTTTGAGGCGCTGAGGATGTTGTTCGACGACATCATCAGGTTCTTCGCCTCGGCGACGGCACCGCTGAAGAGCGGCACGTGCACCGCCATCTGGTCGCCGTCGAAGTCGGCGTTGAACGCCTTGCAGACGAGTGGGTGAATCTGGATTGCCTGGCCTTCGACGAGCACGGGCATGAAGGCCTGGATGCCGAGACGGTGCAAGGTCGGTGCGCGGTTGAGGAGCACGGGATGCTCCTTGATCACGCCGTCGAGCACGTCCCATACCTCGGGACGTACGCGTTCGACCATGCGCTTCGCGCTCTTGATGTTCTGCGTGCTGTTCTGCGAGACCAGCTCGCGCATGACGAACGGCTTGAACAACTCGAGCGCCATCTTCTTCGGCAGGCCGCACTCGTGCAGGCGCAACTCAGGGCCGACGACGATGACGGATCGACCGCTGTAGTCAACGCGCTTGCCGAGCAGGTTCTGCCGGAAGCGGCCCTGCTTGCCCTTCAGCATGTCCGAGAGGGACTTCAGCTTGCGGTTGCCGGTGCCGGTGATCGCACGGCCGCGACGGCCGTTGTCGATGAGCGCATCGACTGCTTCCTGGAGCATCCGCTTCTCGTTGCGCACGATGATCTCCGGCGCACCGAGCTCGAGGAGCCGCTTCAGCCGGTTGTTCCGGTTGATGACGCGACGGTAGAGGTCGTTGAGGTCGCTGGTGGCGAACCGACCGCCGTCGAGTTGCACCATCGGGCGCAGCTCCGGCGGGATCACCGGCAGCACGTCGAGGATCATCCACGCCGGCGACGTCGACGACTTCCTGAAGGCTTCGACCACACGGAGCCGCTTGATTGCCTTCTGACGGCGCTGTCCGCTGGCGGACTTCGACTCCTCACGAAGGTGGGTCGCCTCGTCGGGCAGGTTGATCTGCTGCAAGAGCTCGCGGATCGACGCGGCGCCGATTCCGGCCTTGAACACCTTGCCGAACTTCTCCACGTATTCGCGGTACTGGGTGTCGGTGAGCAGGTCGCGCACGGTCAGCGCTTCGAGCTCGTCCCGCTGCTTCTGAACGTCGGCGCGAAGCGCGTCGAGCTCCTCGTGCGCACTGACCTCGCGTTCGGCACGACCGCCTTGCAGGTCTGCGCGGAGCCCCGCGATCTCCGCGCCGGCAGCGTCCTCCGCCTCCTGGATGCGCTGACCCATGCTCGCCCGGAGCTCGTCCTCGCGCGCGGCGGCACGGCTCTGCACCTGGACGGCGAGGTCCTCGTCGAGCACCGTGCTCTTCTTGGCAACCACTTCCACGATGACCGAGTCGGTCATCGAGAGGTTGGCCGCCGCCTTGCCGCCCTTGCCCTTCTGGATGTACGCGTCCGCCGCCTCGGCGGACTTGCGGAGTTCGGCCAGCCGCTTCTCGAGTTCCTCCTCGAGCCGCGTCTTCTGGGCCGCGAGCTCCGCCTCACGCTCGGCGATATGTGCCTCGATCTCCGGCTTCTCGTCAGCGCTGCCCGAGCTCATCCGCTCCTTGAGCGCGACGATGCGCTCGTCGGTGTTGGGATCGAGCTTCGCGAGCAGCTCGGTCCGCGCCTTCTCATCGATCGACGTGACGATGTAGTTGGCGAAGTACAGGACCTTCTCGAGGTTGCGCGGGCTCATGTCGAGCAGCAGTCCCATGCGCGAAGGGATGCCCTTGAAGTACCAGACGTGCGACACCGGCGACGCGAGCTTGATATGGCCCATGCGCTCGCGGCGCACCTTCGCGCGGGTCACTTCGACGCCGCACTTGTCGCAGATGATGCCCTTGTACCGATACCGCTTGTACTTGCCGCAATGGCATTCCCAGTCCTTGGTGGGACCGAAAATCTTCTCGCAGAACAGACCATCGCGTTCCGGCTTCAGCGTCCTGTAGTTGATGGTCTCCGGCTTGGTGACCTCACCATGGGACCAGGACAGGATCATCTCCGGACTGGCGATCGACAGTTTCAGCGCATCGAAGTTCTCGAGTTTCAGCATGTGTGTCCTAACTTCCGATTGCTATCGAATGTCGTCCACGTCGTCGCGCTCGTCGCGCTCGAGGTGGATACCCAGGTCGAGTGGGATGTCGGGGATGTCCTCTTCACCGAGGAGGATCTGGTGCTCGTCGTCGGACTGGATCTCCACGCCGAGCGCAAGGCCTTCCAGCTCCTTCACGAGCACACGGAACGACTCCGGGATGCCCGCTTCGAGCGTGTTCTCGCCTTTGACGATCGCCTCGTACGCTTTCACGCGCCCGACGATGTCGTCGCTCTTCACGGTGAGGATTTCCTGGAGGATGTGGCTCGCGCCGTAAGCCTCGAGCGCCCAGACCTCCATCTCGCCGAATCGCTGACCGCCGAACTGCGCCTTGCCGCCCAGCGGTTGCTGCGTGACCAGCGAGTACGGACCCGTGCTGCGCGCATGGATCTTGTCCTCGACGAGGTGATGCAACTTGAGCATGTAGATGTAGCCGACAGTGACCTCACGGTCGAAGAATTCGCCGGTCCGCCCGTCGCGGAGCTTCTCCTTGCCGCTGCTCGGTAGGCCGGCACGCGCCAGCTCACTTTCGATGAGCTCCTCCGATGCGCCGTCGAACACCGGCGACGCGACCTTGATGCCAAGCGCTTGCGCGGCATACCCGAGGTGGGTCTCCAGCACCTGACCGAGGTTCATGCGGCTGGGGACGCCGAGCGGGTTGAGCACGATCTCAACGGGCGTGCCGTCCGGCAGATAGGGCATGTCCTCGATCGGCATGATTCGGGCGACGACGCCCTTGTTCCCGTGGCGTCCGGCCATCTTGTCGCCCTGGGCGATCTTTCGCTTCTGCGCGACATACACGCGCACCAGCTCGTTGACGCCTGGCGGGAGCTCGTGGTTGCTCTCGCGACTGAAGACCTTGACGTCGACCACGATGCCGCGCTCGCCGTGCGGCACACGCAGCGATGAGTCGCGAACCTCGCGTGCCTTCTCACCGAAGATGGCGCGCAGGAGGCGCTCCTCCGCGGAGAGTTCCGACTCGCCTTTCGGCGTGATCTTGCCGACCAGGATGTCGCCCGGGTGGACCTCGGCACCGACGTAGATGATGCCGCGCTCGTTGAGGTTCTTCAGTGATTCCTCGTTGATGTTGGGAAGATCGCGAGTGATCTCCTCAGCGCCGAGCTTGGTGTCGCGGGCCTCGATCTCGAACTCCTCGATGTGGATCGAGGTGTACTTGTCCTCGCGGACGACCGACTCACTGATGAGAATCGCGTCCTCGAAGTTGTAGCCCTCCCAGGGCATGAACGCGACCAGCATGTTCCGACCCAGCGCGAGTTCCCCACCGTCGGTCGACGGACCGTCGGCGAGCACGTCACCCACCGCGATGTGGGCGCCGCTGAAGACGGTGATGCGCTGCGACAGGCATGTGCCCTGGTTGCTGCGCACGAACTTGTGGACGCCGTACCACTGGTCCGGGCCACCGTCGTCGGGACGCACCAGGATGCCGATGCCACTGTCCTGACCGCTGAGAATCTTCTCGACCGATCTGTCGTTGTCGGCCGGCTCCGGCCAGCCGACGCCCACCACGGTTCCGGCCTTGCGTGCCAGCACCATCTCGCCGGAGTTGCGCGCGGCGTGGGTTTCCATGCCGGTGCCGACGATCGGCGACTCCGCGACCAGCAGCGGCACCGCCTGGCGTTGCATGTTCGAGCCCATCAACGCGCGGTTGGCGTCGTCGTGCT
>JBEPVD010000050.1:0-17164 GCA_041691155.1 Candidatus Dormiibacterota bacterium
GTGTATAAGAGACAGCTCTGGTAGCGCTCGAAGCCGCGGCGGAGCGATGTGCGGAAGAACCGGAAGGCGCTCACACTCCTGGCGGCGGTCGCCCCCATTGCTTCCTCGAGCGCGTACTTGGTGATCCTTGACGCTGCGGACCGCCAGAGGCTGTGTTGCTCAGATGAAGGCGTTCCGTAGACGACATCGACATCCTCGGTGAGGCGGGCCATCAACGCCGCAATCTCCTCGGGAGGATTTTGGAGGTCGTCGTCGAGCGTCACGATGAAGCGATAGCGGGCTTCGCGTATCCCCACCAGCAGCGCATTGTGCTGACCGAAGTTCCGCATCAGCCGGATACCACGAACCCTCTTGTCGCGGCTGGCGGCGGCGGCGATGACGTCCCAGCTCTGGTCTGGACTGCCATCGTCGACCAGGATGATCTCGTGCGCAGGTGCAAGACTCTCAAGGGCTGTGGTCAGTCGCGGAATAAGAAGCGCCAGCATGTCCTCCGAGCGATGCACCGGAATCACCGCCGATATCCCGTCCGGGAGCGTGGCCGGAATCGCCATCACGCTTTCGGATGCAAGCGGATCGCCGCGAACGCGAGTACCTCGCGCGCCTCCGAGTGGCTGTCAGGTCTCACGGCGGGCAATGTACCCCCAATCCGACGGCCCAGTGCCAGCTGCCCTCGTGTCACCGTCAGCCGATCTCAATGATCGTCGCGCTGGAGGTGCTGTAGACGACGGCTCCGAGCTGCAGGACCGAAGGGTCGAAGGTCCCATGAACGCGATCGATGAAGAGAAAGCGAACCGCGTATTGGTGGACGAGTACCGCGAGCGCATTGCTGTCTCCATGTTCGAATACCGCGTCGTTCAACGTCTGCCGCCTGGCGTCGTCTCGACCGGCGGCGGTCGCCAAGCCGGTGGTGATCCCGTACCGGACCGGGTCGTAGGCTTCAATGACGACCTGCCGTTCTGAGAACGCTGAATAGTAGTAGTAGCGACCGTCGGCCAAGCTCGGGCCGATCCAGTGGTTGTTGACAGCGAAGACGGTATTGACCGACGAGTGATCGTGTAGCCATTGCAGCGCGGACAGCAGCCCGGGGGTGAGGCCCCAGACCGTTCCAGGGTCCGGCTGGGGCGATGGGATCGGTGCACGCGTCAGCACCCGCTTCGCGGTCGGGGAAACCTCGATCGGGGAGGCGAGCGCGGCAGCTGCCAATATGGGAATCAACCCCATCGCGAGCATTGCCCCGACAGGTCGGCGACGGCGCAAACGGGTAGTCAGCAGTCCAGCCCCCACGAACATGACACCACCAACGCCGAGCGCGCCATAACGCGCAATGAGCGCATCCGGGTGCGCGAGCGCCCCCGATGAGACGGCAACCACGCCAAGCATCAACACGACCCAGCCGGCGAGGCACGCCGCGAGCGTTCGCCGCGACACTGGCAGCGCCTCGCCGGCATCCAACCAAACCAGGCGGTAGCCGGCCGCCGCCACGACAGCGCCTGCGACGTACCCGGTGTCCTGAAAGTAGAGCTCACTGTAGCCAACCTGGTGTACGACGCTGGTGATCAGCAAACCGGCAACGAACATGCAGAGACCGGGTCCGTACAGAGCGAGCTGATCGTGGTGCTTTCGGCGCAATAGATAGAGCATGCCGGCG
This sequence comes from Candidatus Dormiibacterota bacterium, assembly GCA_041691155.1. GTDB lineage: Bacteria > Chloroflexota > Dormibacteria > Aeolococcales > Aeolococcaceae > Palsa-851. The sequence continues at coordinate 1,649 of JBEPVD010000050.1, forward strand.
AGCGGAAGCAGCATTCCGGCGAGACCGACCGCGTAGGCGATTGGCAACGCGATCGTGCGCAATGTGTGGCTCGCGAGGCCGTTCGCGAATATGACAGGCGCCGTGCGCGCAAGGGATACCAGTGGTTCGATGCTGGTACCCGGAACGCCACCGCCGTACACCACCAGAAACGTGACCACAAAAACGATCATCCCCAGCACCGTGGTGGCTGCGGCATTTACGGACACGGTGCGCCGGAATGCGTATGCGAGCACGGTGTACAGACCCGTGCCGGCGATGATGACTGGCAGGACAGTCGCCTTGGCCCCTGATGCACCAGTCATCAGCAGCACGATGATTATCCAGACCCTCAGGTCGTCAGGTGTGCGCCAGGTGGTTGAGCGTAGCCGTTGCACCACGAGGTACAGCAGTGGGAGAAAGAATGTCAATCCATAGGGAAACGTCCAGCTTGACCAGAGGTGACCCATGAAAAGGTCGAAGAACGGGCTCGAGCCGCCGACATCTGTGGTCAGGTCGAGCGGGCCAAGGAGAAACACGACACCGATGGCCACGACGCCGACCCACGCGGAGCGTCCCATGTAGCGTCCTATCGCGAGCAGCTGGGCCGCGATCATAACAATGCTCGGCACATAGTCAAGCCGTAGCGCGGTTGTCGAAATGGACAGATGGGTGACCTGCGTCACCGCCGCCATATGAAAAAACACGAACCACTCGTATCGAAGTGGAACGCCGGACAAGCCCGCATTGGCTGGTGGCCAGTGGTACGTCACCTGCGCGACTAGTCCGATGAAGTAAGGAAAGTCCGCACTGTAGGCAACCGATGGCGTGGTGGAGGGCAGGGGGGCCGCCGGCAGGAACATGAGGGCGAGATAGATCAATCCCACGGACAGAGCACCCGCCGATGTCCACACCACCAAGGCCGAGAGCGGTTCGCCGTTGCGAACCGGCTCCGCGCTCCGCGACCGACGCGATATGACGAGCGCGCTCACCGCGATGGCTACGACCGGATACAAGAGATACAGACCTCGCACGTTGGCTGCCGCGGTGGCGGTGAAAGCGAAGACTTCGAGTGTCTGTCCTACGGGCCACCCGATTGCGAGGGCGATGAGGAGGTGAGGCCGTCGCCCTCTGAGCGCCCACAGGGAAGCTATTCCTGGCAGGGCGACGAAGACGAGTTCATATCCGACAAAGCGAGCGATCTCGTCGACCGCGACTCCGGTGAGCAGCCAGGTAGCCACAACGACGACCGCAACCAGGGCGCAAGGGCCGAGCGCTCGTCGAAGCATCGGCGTGAGTATTGCCGATTGGCCGGAACTGCGAATCAACGCGGCTGGGACAGGCCCGGAGGAGCCACCGCGGTCCTGCCGTCGAGAATGGCGCTGACCACCCGATCCAGGGCGAACTCGTTGCCGGCATCCAAGTCGCTTGCTCTCGATACCCGGATCCGCGGCCGGCTCCGCCCATCTTCAGTCACAGACTCAAGCACGTTGTGAAATCGGAAGAAGAACAAGGCTGCGTATCGCCTCGCAAGCTCACGGATATGAGCCAGTTCCTCCGCGCTGAGGGGTGTGTCGAGCAGTCGGTCGGCCTCTGCCCAGTACGCTTCGGATGTATCGGGATCAACCGTGAAGCCGCGACCCCGGTAGTGTGTGTCCGCGGCGACGATGACTGGAACGCCGCGCGCAGCCAGTTCCAACCCGACGGTGGACGTGTAGACGAGACCGACGGCGGCTTCGTCGATGAAAACGTAAGAGCTGGTCGGATCCTCGGACTGAATGACCCGCACATTTGACGGCAGGGCGGGGAACTCGACGGCAATGTGTTCGGCCATACGCTCACGTGTGGGGTGATTGCGCAGGCCCACCTCAGCGGGATGTATCCGCACCACCAGATCTATCTCGGGACGCGTCGCGGCCCAGTGGATACCGGCCACAACCCACTCGCCCATCGAGGTAAACGCGATGTCCCTGCCGAGGACCGCGCTGTCCCAGAGGATATTGCAGAACATGACCACAAGTCGCCGGCCCGGTTGAAGATCCAGCTCCCGGCGGATCCTGTTCACGTCTTCCACGCGCTGGCGCCAGAAGTTGTCGAGCGCGCCACCGCCGCTGCGACGAGACCCGAGATATGCGTCGATGGCTTCCGCCTCATGCCCCGTGAGCGGAACATCGCGCGCGCTCTCCCAAAGGCCGTCAGGCATCTTCAGATGGGAGGCCGGCGCGCCGCTGGTCATCACGATGCTGTCGTGGATGAATCCTTTCTCGTACGTGCCGAATGGTAGCCCGCGCTCTTCGGCGATCGCACGCATGATGCGCTCGGCAAAGAACGTGCCATTCAACATGAAGACCCGCTGCGCGCCGCTGCGCTGGAGGATCGAGCGAAGTCCTCGTGCGACCACGATCCCGCTCACGAGGAATGATCGATACGTCTCGAACACCTGGGGCGTCTCGGCCAATGTGCCGCGCGAGAGAAACCATGCAACCGAGACACGCACCAGCGCACCGAGCGGCAATCCCTGGTCGACGTATTTCTCGCAGTCGCGCACGCTGGCGAGTCCGGCGACCCGGTGGCGAGCAAGCCGGACGGTGCTCGCCACGTCCATCACGTCGTGCAGTGAGAGGCTGTCGAACCCCGCCGCTTCAATCGCACCGCCGGCATAGGCGCGGCACGAATGGCACGGCATTGGCGGCGCGGCGTCGACAGGCATGACGTCGCAGATCGGAAGCCGGCCGCCGCAGTAGGCAAAGATGGGAGCGCCTCCGCGCCGGAGCACTGCATGGGCAAGCACGGTTTCGATTGCGAGATGGGTCGACCAGCCGCGCCAGCTCATGAACAGCACCCGCTCGGCGCCTGGCGCCGGCGGCTGCGCGGTGCCGGCCAGCCGGCGCAATGCTTCCCACTCCGGCGGCTCGAGCAGCCGCGGTAGGCCGACAGCAGCGGCAGCCTCACGCTCGATGCCCCACACTTCGCGGATGCGGCGCTTCCAACGGGGGTGGTTCCAGGCCCAGTCGAGGACCTTCCCGCGGATGCCCGGTGCCGGCGCGATCTCGTCGGTCACGTGTCGTCGCCCACCTCGGTGAACCTATCATCTAGCGGCATGGCAACTCCTCATCGTCTTTCCCATGGCTGAATCCGCCGCTCGACCACAACTTCAGGCCATCCTCGAAGGTGAGGGCGATCGCTATTTCGAACGTGTCCGCGATCACACCCTGCAGGAAGCCGATGCGGAGAAGGATCCGCCCTTGCGGATGCTTTCCATATACGACCTGCATCCTCGTAATGTCCTCGAGGTCGGCGCCGCCAACGGATACCGCCTCGCGGCGTTGGCCCGGATCTATGGCTGCAAGGCCTCGGGTGTCGAGCCCGGCGAAGTCGCTGTGGCCGACGGCCACACCCGTTTTCCGAACGTGCGCATGGAACAGGGGCGTGGCGACGCCATCCCCTATGACGAGCAATTCGATCTCGTGATCATCAATTTCGTCTTCCACTGGATCGACCGCTCGGTGCTGCTGAAGACGGTGGCCGAGATCGATCGCTGCGTCGAGGACGGCGGGTTCCTGCTCATCGGCGACTTCTATCCCCGGCACGCGACGCGCGCTCGGTATCACCATCTGCCGGGGCAGGAGGTGTACACCTACAAGCAGGATTGGTCGGCGATGTTCACCGCTTCGGGCTCGTACCGTCTGGTCGCGATGCTGTCGGGAGAGCACACCAAGCCACTCCCCACAGCCGACGTCGACGACGACAATCGCTCGGCGACCTGGCTGCTGCGCAAGCGCCTGAACGGGTCATACGACGCCTGATTCGTGAGCGCACGGGTCTACGGCAATCCTGAGTTCCGGATTGGCGCGCGCGCGGTCGGCCCCGGACATCCCTGCTATGTGATCGCCGAGGCGGGCGCGAACCACAATCGCGACTTGCCGACCGCGCTACGCCTCATCGAGGTTGCGGCGGAGTCCGGAGCCGACGCGGTCAAGTTTCAGACCTACACGGCGGAGGGCCTGTACTCTCGGCACACGCCGGATATGAAGTACCTCAAGGAGAAGGGGTTGCTTGCCGGCCAGGAGTCGGTCTGGGATCTGATCAAGCGTGTGGAGATTCCCTGGGAGTGGCACGCGGAGCTCGCGGGTCATGCCGCCAGGCACGGCATCGCCTTCTTCTCGACGCCGTTCGAGGATGCCGCCGTCGACCTTCTGGAGGAGGTCGGAGTTCCAGCCTACAAGATCGCGTCCTATGAGGTGAACCATCTCCCCCTCATCGAGCGGGTGGCGCGTACCGGCATGCCGGTGCTGATCTCAACCGGCATGGCGTCCCTCGGCGACATCGAGCGCGCACTCGACACGGCGGCGGCCGTAGGCGGGAGAGACCTGCTGGTGATGCACTGCGCGGTCAACTATCCGCCGAAATTCGCCGACCTCAACCTTCGTGCGATCACGACGCTGCAGAGCGCGTTCCAGATCCCGATCGGATGGTCCGACCACACGCCCGGGCACACCGCCGATGTGGTCGCGGTGACCCTGGGCGCGTGCGCGGTGGAAAAGCACTTCACATTGAGCCGTGACCAGGAGGGGCCGGATCATCCCTTCGCGCTCGAGCCCGCCGAGTTGACAAGCATGGTGCGGGCGATCCGCGAAGCCGAGGACGCACTGGGTTCGAGTGTGAAACGTGTGACCGACGCCGAGGCCGACCTCTTCCGTCTCGGACGTCGGAGCATCGTCGCGGCACGCGATGTGCCCGCCGGCGGCGAGCTCACTCGCGAGGATCTGGCGATCAAGCGCCCCGGTTTCGGTATTCCCGTCGATGCGCTCGACCAGGTCATCGGCCGGCATGTGCACGACGCTGTGGTTGCCGACCAGGTGCTCGAGTGGGACGACCTGGTTCGTTGACCGACCCGGGCGAGAGTCACTCCGAGGTCACGCTGCGCTCCGCACGTGACGACGACTCCGCGTCGCTCCGCGCGTGGCGCAACGATCCGGACGCTGTGCGGTATTCGGTGAGCCGGCGCGCCGTGACCATTGCGGAACACGAGCGATGGTTCAGGCGCGTTCAGGACGACTCTGACCGATTCCGCGTCTGGATCGCCGAACAGCATGGCGAGCGTGTCGGCCAGGTGCGGATCGACATCACCGGCGAAGCCGGCACCGTCTCAATCGCTGTCGCCCCGACACATCGCGGTCACGGTGTCGGCACCGCGATGCTTCGTGCGCTGACGGAATCGGTGCACGCCGAAGGCGCGCCGCGGGTGCTGATCGCGCTGGTGCGTTCGGACAACGCGGCGTCACTCCGTGCGTTCGAAGCCGCGACGTTTCATCGCGTCGCCGGCGAAGGCGATCTTGTGCACCTTGAATGGCCGTGACCACCGCGACGCCATCCACACGTGAGTACTGGGCGAGCCAGGTTCGCGAGCATCGCGATGGTGAGGGCCGCGTCTTCCGCTATGTCCCGGTGGAGCACCCGGGCGCGAAGGGCCTCATCGTGCACTTCAGCGCATTCTTCGGTGAGTGGGGTGATGCGCCCCAGCATCGCGCGATATTCCAAGGGCATTTCCACCGGTTGCGCATGCTCGGCGATACACCGGACTGGGACTTCCTGTTCCTGGACGACGAGTTCGGCGCCGACGGCAACGGGACCTACTACACCGGGGAGAAGGGCGACCTCTTCGTCGAGCGCGCGATGCTCGACCTCATCCCGCAACAGATGCGCTCGTTGGGCCACGGTCCTGAGACGACGGTGACCATGGGATCGTCGATGGGTGCAACCGGTGCGCTGACCTTCGGTCTCAAGCTCGGTGTCAAAGGGATCGTTGCCATCAGCCCGCACATCGACCTGGACATCTGTGCGGAGCGGCAGGGCCGCATGCGCCACGTCGCGGCCATCGTCGCTGACGGAGACGCCGTGGCCCCGCACAACTGGCCGCTCACCAGACAGGTGCGGTCGATGGTGGAGGGCTGGCAGGCGCCTCCGGACCTGCCTCGTCTGTTCATCCAGTCGTGTCGCGACGACGCGGGCGTCTTCACGGAGCAGGTCGAGCCGCTCCAGGCTGCGTGGGAACATGCCGGCGGCGAGGTCACGCTCGACGCACGCCGCATCGGCGGTCATACCAGCGACCACGCAACCCGGGCGCTGCTCCTGGACGCGGCGCGACGCATCCTCGACGGTCAGCCGATCGACGTGATCGCGTACCAGCGCTCGCACGCCTTCCGCGGGATCAGCCGATACGAGCAGCGGCGGCGCGGGCTCCGGCGGGTCGCCGGTCGTGTCCTGCGGTCCCTCAGGCTACGATGACCCCGGCCCGCGCCCGCGATCGGGGCGTACAACACCGCCGCCGATCGCGATCGGCCGCTGACGGAGGAGCCTGATGCTCGTCGAGGGATTCGACCCGCGCTACATCAAGATGTGCTACTTCGCCACCCTCGGCGAACTGGGCTACAAGACGCGGGTGTCGCTTGCCAACGGGACCAGTGAGGACAGCCCGCTCTTTGACGATCTGCACGTTTCCTTCGAGGCGTTCACGACCAGTGGGCGGAGGCTGGGATCGGTCGATCCCTTTGAGGTGATCAAGCCGGGTGGCTTCACGCTGATCGAGGTGGAGGACCACGTCGGTCCCGGACGCGCCATCGACAGTGACGGAGAGGACGTGCTCGGCATCTTCCACCTGACGCCTGGAAAGTTCGTCGGCCAGAAGACCACCGACATCGAGTTGAGCGAGATCTTCGCGCGCATCTCGGTATCGGACGAGTACATCGAATATCACTCGGAGGAGTGGTCAGTCGCCGCCGGACTCGCCTATCAGTCCATCCCGATGAATGATCCGCGCTTCGGCGGCACCCGCAGCACGCTGATGCAGTCGCCCAAGCTGCTCGTCGACGCGGAGACCGATACGCACCTGATCCTGCTCAACATCTCGTCGTTCCAGGGGTATGACCAGGAGATCTCCTTCGAACTGGCGTTCATGGCCGCGAACGGCGAGCGCCTCGCCAACCATCCGATCAAAGTCGCTCCTTTCGGATTCACGCGGGTGAGCTCGCGCGACGTGCTTCGCGAAGCCGGCGTGCTCGCCCGGTTCATTGAGCTCGGCGGCAACGGCCTCGTGGTCGGGTTCTCCGACCGCGGGAGCGTCGTTCCGCTGTCGATCACCCGCAACGACCGATCGAAAGGTCTCGCCTGCGACCACACGTTGCCACCGATGTACTACCTGCCGTGGTGGGGCGGCGCGATTCGCAAGACCGCGAATCAGCGCGTCCGGGAGCTGCTCTTCAGCGGTGACGCGGTGGCGAAACCATGACAACGACCAGCTCGCTCAGGAAGCGCGGCATCCGGCTGACGCAGCGTGCCGTCAATCCGCGTGGTCGTCTGCCACGCCGCGGCTACGAACACTGCTTCATCGAGGAGGAGGGGGTCCACAGCCGGCTGCACCTGCACCATTTCTATTCGATGTTTCTGCCGGACGTGAATGAGCCCGTCGACGCGCATGTGCATGTGTTCGGCGCCGAGGGCGCTCGCCTCGGAGTCGTGTCCCGGCGGCTGCAGCCGCTCACGTCGCTGGTGCTGCCGATGACCGAGGTGCTCGCCGAACTGAAGAGCACCGAGACGCTCGGATCGGTGGCAGTTGACGTGGAGCCCTCCCAGACCTACGAGCGGAAACTCGTCGAGATCGGGCCGGACAATGCGCGCGCGCAGTCCCCGTTCTGGATGGGGTACTTCGACGCGGGCGGCAGCGTCGCGTACGTGCACTCCATCGATCAGTTCTACGGTGAAGTCTTCGGTGTGCCGAGGATCGCGGCATTCGCGTTCCGCGCGCGGTGGCACCGCGGAGGCGAGTGGTCGAGCAAGCGCCTCATCGACGCGCCGGGTCTGCGACGTGCCGACGCGTACCTCGTCAACTACAGCTCATCGGCGGGTGAGACCACCATTCGCTGGCGCGGGCATCCCGACGGGGCGGTGCTCTCGGAGCGGACGGTGACGGTGCAACCGCACGGCGCTGTCCGCGTCAGCGTGAGCGGCGACGACGTGGCCAACGCCGCAACACCTGTCGAACGGATCCGGCTCGAGGTCGACGGTCTCCTCACCGAGAACGGCAAGCCGTACGTGATGCTGCGTTATGGGGACGGACCCTTCAGCCTGCACCACGGGTAGGGCCGCGCCCGGTCAGCGCTGCGGTGGCCATGTGGCGCGCGTTTGCGGCGTGCCGGCGGCGTCTGGCAACTCGTTGCTGCTGGCCCGAGATCCTCGCGACCGGACGCGCCGCCGTCCACATCGTCTCGGTCGCAAGCGATCGCGCGAAGAGGCCGATCGCGAACCTGCGGCGCTGCCGGTCGAGGTTGTGACGCAGGTCGGTTGCCTTCCATGACCCGGCGACACCGGTGAGACGCTCCGCGACGCGGTCGGCGGCATGCCCGTCGACCGGGCCGAGGGCCTCCTCGTACCAGCTCCCGCACCCCGACGGTTGCGGGGTCCACGTGTCGGTGATCATCGCGGCCAGGATTTCTTTCGCTCCCGCATGTCGCAGACAGCCATGTGGCGCCGCGTCGAAAGGAATGAGCCCTTCGCGGTGGAGCTCATACGCGGCGCCCCAGGCCGCATAGATGACGCTCCGGCGCGCAGCCACGGCCTCATACATCGCGGTGGTCTGGAATCCCACGACGACATCGCTGTCGATGATCAGGTCGCGGGTATCGGCATCCGCCGCAGCGACGCTGATGCCGTGGTTCCACGCCGGACCAGCGAGTTTCGCAACGCGTTCTGCTTCATGCCGCCGATCCTGCTGCGGGTGGCACTTGACCACCACGTCGCAGATATGCGCGCGCGCCAGCTCCAGCAGCGCCGCCTCGGTGTCGGTTCGGAGTGGTTCCCAGGTGCGAAGGCCCTGGCCACGCCCGGCGCCGGGGACATACGCATCCAGTGCGTAGGTGAGAAACAGCACGCGGCGACGAGCCGGCGCTAGCACTGCCGGCGCTGCGGCGTAGAGGTCGAACCGCGGCTGACCGGTAATTTCAATCAGCGCCGGATCGGCGCCGGCGCGCATCCAGAACTCTCGCTGACGGTCGCTGCACACAGTCATCCAGTCGGAGACGAAGGGTGCCTCGGCGGCGACCTCCTTGGTGAACGTCTCCATGGTCGCGTACGAGACAGTCGTTTCCTTCTGCACGACGACGACCGGAATTCCGAGCCGATGCGCGGCTGCGGGGAGCGTGCGCACATAGAAGAACGCGTCGGACGGCAGGATGATGACGTCGAATGCGCGCTCCAGGTAGAGGCGGCGCACTTCGCGCGCGAGCCAGGCCGCATATCGACCACGGGCACCGGCGAGGCCCGGATTGTTGTACCCGGCGAGGCCACGGCCGACCTCGTCGCCCATGATCCGCAGAGCCCGGTTCCTCAAACGTTGATACGGAACACGGCGCACGTCAAGTCGTGGATGAGCCTCGAGTGCGCGCAGATCCTGGTCGAAGAAATGATCCAACGCAAGGACGCGGAGTCGGTCCGTCAATGCACGACTTTTTTCGGCAGGATGAATCCGATCAGCGCCGTCCGCTCTTCGGCCGTCATCGCAAACCGCACCACGCCGGCCACGTAGACGAGGCCCGCGGGGATGCAGCAGAGCACGATGGGGATGAGGCCCACCGGCGGGAACACGTATGCCGTGAGCCCGATGACGATCGCGAACAGCACGGCCCACGGAACGATTGGGACGAGTGCACGCCGCACAAACTCCCCCGCACCCATGGTCAGGAGACGGAGCGTCAGGCGGATGTACAGCGGTGCCACGATGCCATAGCCGACGAGCGTCCCGATGATGACGCCGGAGACGCCAAGCGGCTTCGCGAGGAGGACGGACAGCACCAGGTTGACGAGCATCGCAAAGGTCACGTATGTGGCGACCGATCGCACTCGTCCCATGCCGACGAGCATGGTGTTCGCGATGGTCGCGGTGCACGTGATCAATTGGTACGTGAGGAAGAGTTGCGCCGGCCCTGCGTACCCCGCCCACTGCGGCCCCACCCACGCGATCAGGATCGGGCGTGCCAGTACCAGCGCCGCGATGGTCACCGGCAGTGACAGGGCCAGCGTGTACCGAGTACCGCGGATGAGCAGCTCGCGAAGGCGAACGCGTGATTCGAGGGCGAGCAGATTCGCGGCAGCGGGTACGACGGCTGCCGCCGTGAGCGAGAGCGGGTACGAGATGGCGGATTGCAGACGAGCCGCAAAGAAGTACCCCTCGAGCACGCCCAGACCGACGACCACCTCGAGGATGAGTGTGTCCATCTGTGACCAGATGACGCCGTTGATCCGCAGGATGAACACCCACCCGCTGAAGCTGGCGAGCGGTCGCAACGCCCTGCGATTGATGAGGCGCGGCGACACGCGGAGCTCGGGGCACAGCACGCGGGCCGCAACGGCATAGCCGATCGACGCGAACGCGGTTCCCGTGATCATGGCCGCGCCTAGGGCCACCACCCCTTGACCGGTGAGGATCACCGTGAGCGCCAGCACCGTGTACAGAATCTGGCGGGAGAGGTCGATGACCTTGATCCACCCATATCGCTGCAAGCCCTGCAACACGCCCTGGAAGGCGAGCGCCGGCAGTCCGATGAGGGCTTCGGCCGCAAACAACACGAAGAGCAGATGAAGATCGTTCTGCAGCGGCACGGTTTTCACGTTGGTGAAGAGATGGCTCGCGGCAATGGAAAGCGTGATCAAGACCGCGAATGCGAACAGTCCTGTCGCCGTGAGCACCGCCAGCGCGGAGCTCACAACCTCACCGATCCGCTGTCGCTGTCCGCGCCCGTCGGCATCCGCGACGAAACGGGTCACCCCCGCCTGCAGCCCGAGGTCGGAGATGCTCAGGTATCCCGCGGAAACCGAAAACGAGAGAGCGAGTACGAGCACGGCGTACGGGCCCATCTGCAGCTGCTGAGCGCGCCCAGCCGCAGCCAATACGAAGAAATTGGCGAGCAGCGAGAACACGCCGACCGAGCCGGTGATGAGCGTGTTGCGGAAGAGACGGCGTCCGTGCGCGACTGGAACCGGAGCGGAGGTCATGTTCGGCGGGCAGCCTCGCGTTGCGCGCGATATCGCTCATTGCGCAACGGCAGCCCGCTCTGGTCGTGCAGTGCCGGATCGCGTTCGAATGCCGCGACGACGTCCACAAGTCCGGGGGGAGGCGAGGAAGGCAACGAGTCCAACAACCTTGCCACCCTGACGAGATCGGCCGGCACGTCCACGGTCAGGCGTATCCAGGAGAGATCCGGTTCGTGGACCACGCGGACGGTGCGAAAGTCCTCGAGATGTTCACGGACCAGCACGGTGACGTGCTCGTGTTCGTATTCGAGGGTCACCTCGTGCTCGATGCGCGCGAGACACGCGGCGGTAAAGACCTCGCAGTCATAGCCCTCGGGATAGCTCGGTGGCTCGACATTGCTCGCGTAATCAGCGCCGGCATCGAGGCGCGCACGGATGACGGCATCGACCACTTCGGGATCGGTCAGCGGACAGTCCGCGGTGATGCGCACGATGACGTCCGCCTGATGCTCACGTGCGGCGAGCACGTAGCGGCTCAACACGTCCTGCTCGGAACCACGTGTCAGTTGCGCCCCAGATGCCAGTGCAAGGGATGCAACCTCGTCGTCGCCGGGGCCATCGGTGGTGGCGACCACTACCTTGTCGACGAGGGTCGCGCGGCCGACGCGCTCGATGATGTGCGCGAGCATTGGACGGCCTTGGAGGGCCGCCAGCACCTTGCGGGGGAATCGGGTCGACCCGCAGCGCGCCTGGATGACGGCGACGGTGGTCATCAGACTGCTCGCGCCACGACCAGCCGGCGAATCGCGTCTGCGACTCTCTCGGCGCCGCGTCCGTCGACCAGCGCCCGGCCTCGTGCTGCCATGTCGTCGCGGCGCACGGGGTCATCGAGGAGTCGCAGACAGACGCTCGCGAGATCCTCGACCTCGGCGACGATTGCGCATCCCGCGGCGGCCAGTGCGGCGGCCTGGGCTCGTTGATTCGACACAGCCGCGGTGATCACCGACGGGGTGCCGACGCACGCGGCCTGCACTGCCGTGGTGCCCGCCGCGCCGACGTACACATTGGCGCGCGCCAGCGGTTCGGCGAGGCTCTGGGGGGCGATGAGGACGCGCAGACGATCATGGTCGCCACTGGCAACTCGTTGCGTGTCGGGGCCGACGACACGAACGACCTGGACGGTTGCGTCGCCGTCGATCAATGCACGGGCGACCCGGCCGCCGATATCGGCGATGTTGGTCGCACCGCTCGACACGAGCACGGTCCGCGAATAGCACCCCTGACGCAGCGCCTGTTCACGCGCGTCGGCGAACGACGCGCGGATGAGCGCGAAACCCGGACCGCCGCGGAACTCGTCGGCACCCGAGGGTCTCAAATCCTCGCCCCCCGGTGACGGATTGACCGCGAGATCGCAATCCGCGGGCAGGCACAGGTCATCGACGACCGTCAGCGGTGCGCGCTCGCGAAGACGGTGCTGCAACGCGACATCGAACACATAGCCGTCGAGGACGAGCACGTCGACGGATTCGACCGCATCCACCGCTGCGGCCACGCGCGCCGGTGTGTCACCCGGCGCCTCCCACGGGACGTGACCACGATCGGTCACGCGACGGCGCACCTCCGCATCGCCTTGCGGGACAACGATCACGACGTCGAGATCGAGGCGCAGCGCATCCGCGAGCGCCAGCATCCGCTCGAGATGCCCGAGCCCGACGCCACTGCCGCAATCCGCGGCGAGCAGCGCTCGCCGGGTCACGGTGCGACCGCGCTCGCCGCCGCCCACGCGTGAATCCGGCGCAGCGCGAGGACGACGTCGTCCTGGTCGGAGGTGGTCATCGCCGGGTAGAGCGGCAATGTCACGAGGCGATCGCACATGCGCTCGGCGCGCGGCGCAGTCCCGGGGAGGCCACCGCGCTCGCGATAGAGCGAAAGGAGGTGCACGGCTGGGTAGTGCAACGTCGCCTCGATGCCCTCGGCACGCAAGGCGTCGATGACCGTGTCTCGCGGGCAGCCGAACTCGTCCGGGTCGATTTCCACCGGATAGAGGTGCCAGGCGTTGCGCCGCCCCTCCGGGCGCGGCGGCAGACCGACACCGGGGATGCCGGCGAGCGTCGCGTCATATCGATCCGCAAGTTCGCTGCGCTCAGCGACGACATCGTCGAGTTTACGCAGCTGCGATGTGCCCAGCGCCGCTTGCAGAGCGGTCATCCGGTGGTTGTCGCCCAGCACCGTGACGTCATATTTCCAGTTGGTGCCGGTGCGTTCCTCGGCGGTGCTGGTCATCCCATGATTCCGAAGAATGCGCATGCGCGCAGCCAGCTGGGCGTCGTCGGTGAGACAGGCACCGCCTTCACCGGTGGTCATCTGCTTCACTGGGTGAAAGCTCAACGTGGTGATGTCGGCAATCGAGCCCACAGGTTTCGCGCCGAGCCACCCGCCCAGCGAATGCGCGCTGTCGGCGATCACCGGCAGGGGACGCGGGAGCGCTGCCTTGATGGCCGGGATGTCAGACGGCAGACCCGAGTAGTCGACGGTGATGATCGCCTTGGTGCGCGGGGTCACCGCCTGCGCCACCGATGCCGGATCGAGGCAGCGATCGTCACCGATATCGGCGAACACCGGCGTCGCGCCGATGCGGAGGACGGCGTTCGCGGTGGCGACAAAGGTGAGCGGTGTCGTGATCACCTCATCGCCGGCGGAGACGCCCAGCGCCAGCACCGCAATGTCGAGCGCGACGCTGCCGTTGGCGACCACAACGGCATGCGCGACCTTGCACCGTGCGGCGAGGGCGTGCTCGAAGTCGGCGACCGCGGCACCGCCCGTGAGCGTTCCCGAACGCAGCGATTCCACAACCGCGGTGATGTCGGCATCATCGAGCCGGTGACGTCCGTAGGGGAGGGAACGCTCACGAATCGGCGTGCCACCGGCAATCGCCGGCGGCCGGTTGACGCTCATTCCGCCGGTATGGCGACGGCGGCGTTTGTCTCCGGCACCGTGGCCAGCACCTCACGGAGTTCGTCGCCGACGAGCCACTGCGTGTTGGTATCGCTGCTGTACACGAAATCATCGGCGACGGGAGTCCCATCGACCGTCCCACGGGTTCCCCAGAATGCGTGCTCCGGCTCGACCACGTAGCACCATTCGCGATCGTGCGTGTGCCGCGCCTCTTCGGCGGTGATCAGCGACTCGTGCAGCTTCTCGCCCGGGCGAATTCCCGTGTAGCGAATGGGCAATCCCGGTGCGATCGCCTCAGCGAGGTCGAGCACGCGTGTGCTCGGAATCTTCGGAATGAACACCTCACCCCCCCGCATGGCGACGAAACAGTCGGCCACGAATTGCACCGCCTGGTCGAGCGTGATCCAGAAGCGGGTCATGCGCTCGTCGGTCACGGTCAACTCGCCTGAGGCGGCCTGGTCGCGGAAGAGCGGCACGACGCTGCCGCGCGATCCGACGACGTTGCCATAGCGAACACAGCAGAGGCGCGTGTCGTGCTTGCCGGCATAGACGTTGGCCTGCACGAACAGCTTCTCGGCGCAGAGCTTGGTTGCGCCATAGAGATTGGCGGGGCTCACCGCCTTGTCGGTGCTGAGCGCCATCGCCCGTGGCACCCCGGCATCGAGACACACCTCGGCGACGTTCTGGGTGCCGAGGATGTTCGTCTTCACCGCCTCGAACGGGTTGTACTCGCAGACCGTCACGTGCTTCAGTGCCGCCGCGTGGATGACCACGTCGGCGCCTTCGATGGCGCGCCGCAGCCGCTCCTTGTCGCGAACGTCGCCGATGAAGAAGCGGAGGCGCGGGTCGCCGAACTTCCGCTCCATCTCCGTCTGCTTGAGCTCGTCGCGGCTGAAAATGCGAATGGCGGCGGGATTCCACTTCGCGAGCGCGGTGCGCGTGAAGTGCTGGCCGAAGGAGCCCGTTCCTCCCGTCACCAGGATGGTCCGCCCCTCGAAATAGTTCACAGTCGATCCTCTTCTGGTGCCCGCATGGCTCGTGGGTAGCCTAAGGGACGCTGGCCGCCGTGCGCGCCTCTGGAAGCCGTCTACCACCTGCCTGTCGCGGCCGCCGGTCCGTTCCAAGTGGTTGAGACGCCGTTTCGACGCGGTCCGCTAGCCTGTAAAGCGCTGGGAGGCCGCCGCTGTATCCGCGTCCTGACAGGAGCTGTTGATGGAACTCGCCATCCACTACATGAACTTCACCCTCCCCGGAGGCAACACCGCCATCGGGCCCGACCTGGCGGCAACCGCGCAAGCCGCCGAGGAGGCCGGCTGCTCGACCTTGACGATGATGGATCACTGGTTCCAGATGGAACAGTTCGCCACGTCGTTCGACCCCATGCTCGAGGGCTACACGTCGCTCGGTTTCATCGCGGGCAAGACCAACACCATCGCACTGTCGCTCATGGTCACCGGCGTCACCTACCGGCACCCCGGACTCCTGGCGAAGATCGTCACCACGCTCGATGTGGTGTCCAGTGGACGCGCGTTGCTGGGG
>JBEPVD010000051.1:0-16750 GCA_041691155.1 Candidatus Dormiibacterota bacterium
CCTCGGCGTCAGGCCGGCGGTCGCGAAGTGCGAGCGCGACGGCCAACGCCGGGGTCAGGTGGCCCCCAGTTCCCCCCCCAGCGATCAGCGTGCGCACTTTGCTTCGTCCCTTGCCGGCGACCCTGAGCCGAGATGTTGAGCAGGATGCCCATGCCCACGAGGGTGGTCGCCAGCGAGGTGCCACCGTAGCTGATGAAGGGCAGCGGGATGCCCGTGGTCGGGATGACCCCGGTCACCGCCATCACGTTGATGAAGGCTTGCAAACAGATCCACGAGGTAATGCCTCCCGCGAGCAGGGCCCCGAACCGATCCGGCGCCCGAAGCGATGCGCGAACCCCGCGCCACGCCAGGAAGAGGAACGCGCTCAGCACTGCGACAGTTCCGATCAGCCCGAGCTCCTCGCCGATGATGGCGAAGATGAAGTCGGTATGCGCCTCGGGGAGCCATTCGTACTTCTGGACGGAATTCCCGAGGCCGACACCGAAAATCCCCCCGGAACCGAAGGCGTAGAGCGCCTGGCAGTTCTGAAAACCGGAGGTCAGGGCGGCGCCACAAGGGTTGAGGAAGTGGAGCAGCCGGTCGGCACGGTAGGCGACGAGCCCGACCAGGGCCACGCTCAACGCGCCGAAGACGACCATGATCAGGAACAGATGCCGCTTCCGTGCCCCTGCGAGCGCCAGCAGGATCAGCCCAGTTGCCGCGATGACGATCGAGCTGCCGAAGTCGCGCTCGGCGAGCACGAGACCGAGCAGCGCGCTCAGCACGATGACGTAGTCGCGGACACCTCGCAAGCTCCGGATCGAACCCTCGCGGTCGGTGAGCCAGCGAGCGAAGAACACCACTGCCACACCGACCGCGATGGCTGAAGGCTGGACAGAGAGCGGCCCGACCTGGAACCAGCGCTGCGCGCCGTAATGCCGCGCGCCGATGTGCGGAATGAGGACGGTGACCAGCAGGACAAGGACCCCGAACATCGCCGGCCGGGCGAGCCGCGACAGACGGTGGTAGTCGACGCGGGCGCCGACCACGAGGCCGACGCCGCCGAGCGCCGCACCGATGAGCTGATGGGCGAAGAAGTAGTTGGGGTCGCTGTACCAGAGATAGCCGAGCGCCTCGGACGCGCTGTAGACCATCACGAGGCCGAACCCGACCAGGCCGACCACGACGATCATCAGCCACCCGTCGACGCCGGCAGCTGCCGCGGCGCGATCGGCGGACGCGAAAGCGCCGGCGACTCGAGAGCCACTGACCCAGCGCCCGGTGAGACCCGTCAGCTTCCCGACGCGGGCTGCCATCAGCCGTTCCTCAAAGCGTGCGGCGTCGCGAGCTCGCGGACGGCGACGCTGAACGCGTCGCCGCGATGCTCGAAATCGCGGAATTGATCGAAGCTCTTGTAGCCGGGCGCCAGCAGCACAACGTCGCCCGCGACGGCGATCGCTGCCGCTGCGCGCACCGCGTCGGCGAGCGTGGCCACGACGGTGCGCGCGGCAAAGCCGCGCCGCGCGAGGGCCTCGTCCAGTTCGCCGGCGCTCGCGCCGTTGAGCACCGCATGCCGGGCACGACGTGCCACTTCGTCGGCGAGCCCTTCGATCGACGTGCCCGCGCCCTTGCCGCCGCCGATCCAGACGATGCTCCGTTCCGGGAACGAGCGAAGTGCGGCGACGGCCGACTCCACGTTGGTCGCCTTGCTGTCGTTCACCCAGAGGACGCCGCCCGCGTCGCGCACCGTCTGCAGGCGGTGCGGCACCGCGTGAAAGTCGCGCACCGCCTGGGCGATGGGTGACTGCTGCACGCCGGCCGCGCGGGCGACGGCGACTGCGGCAAGGACGTTCTGCAGGTTGTGCTCGCCAAAGAGCGGAATCTCGGCCACCGGGAACATCAGCGTCGCTGTCCCCGCCTCGACTCCGACCACGTCGTCACGGCTGCGCGTCGCACCATCGGTGATGCCGGGCTCGAGCCCGAACTGCAGCACGCGGCACTGGGCGACCGTCGCCATCTCCCGCGTGATCGGATCGTCGTAGCCGAGCACCGCATCGTCGATCGCGAAGCGAACCAGGCGGCGCTTGATCTCGGCGTAGGCGGCGAAATCGCCGTGCCGATCGAGGTGATCGGGCGTGACGTTGAGCACGCACGCGATGGCACAGCGCGGCTCGAGCACGGACTCGATCTGGAAGGACGACAGTTCGAGAACCACCCAGTCGTGCTCACCAACCGAGTCGAGGCGGTCGAGCATGGTCATCCCGATGTTCCCGCCGAGATGGACTCGCTCCCCGGATCGCTCGAGAATCGCCGCGACGAGCGCTGTGGTCGTTGTCTTGCCATTGGTGCCCGTGATGCCGCAGATGCGAGCCCGGCAACGCTCGAACACCAGATCGATCTCGCTGCGTACGGGAACGCGGTGCGCACGAGCAACTTCGAGTTCGGGCGCGTTCCAGGGAACTCCGGGGCTCGGACAGACCATGAGCGCATCCGCCGCCACGTCGTCCGTGTAAGTGCCGAGCCGGACTTCGACGGTGTCGGGCAGAAGCGCGGTGCGTTCCCGGGTCGCGAGCGTCGCGGACCGATCGACGAGCACAACGCGGTGCCCTTCGCGAGCGAACGTTCGCGCGCAGGCAAGACCGCTCCGTCCCGCGCCGATGACCACGACAGGCTTTTCGGTCACGCCGCCGCGCCGGCGACGTGTGCGAAGAGGACCGTGATCGCCGTGCCGACAGCCGCGGCCGCGGCGAACGAGACCACCAGCTTCCGCTCGCGCAGACCGAGCTCTTCAAAGTGATGGTGGATCGGGCTTGCGCGCAACACGCGCCGCCCGAAACGGCGTATCGCCGTGACGTTGACGACCACGCTTGCTGCCTCGACGACGAACACGATGCCGAGCACCGGAAGGAACCAGAGGAGATGCAACTCGGCAGTGAGCGCGACGATCGCGCACCCCAGCGCCAGGGACCCGGCATCGCCCATGAACACGCGGGCTGGGAACCAGTTGAACACCAGGAACGCGGCGACGACGCCCGCCAGCGCCGCGGCAATGGCGGCCACGGCGATGTCATCACGGCTGACCGCAATGATCGTGAGCCCGACGAGCACGAGCGTGGTGCAGGTGGCCGCCAGTCCATCAACCCCATCGGTGAGATTCACCGCATTGCTCATGGCGACGACGGCGATCGCGGCGACCACTGCGACACCCCAGCCGAGGTTCGGGGCACCGAGCCCCGGAACGAACTGATGGGTGAAGCCGGTGATGGTCAAGCCAATGCCGACGAGCACTCCGGCGATCGCCTGCAGTCCGACTTTCTGCCATACGGAAATGCCGAGACGCGTGACGTCACGGATGTTGACCACGTCGTCGAGCCCCCCGGCGATGCCGCCGGCGAGCAGCGCAAAGACGGGGATGAATCCCGCGCGGGAGCGATCGACGGCCAGCCACGCGACCCCTGCCACGAGGCAGAACAGGAGACCGCCGAGCGTTGGCGTGCCTTCTTTTGCTCGATGGCTTGCGGGGCTGTACGAGGCGACGTGCTGACGAGCACCAAAGCGCACCAGCAGGCCGATGAACGCGGGGTAGAGCACCAGCCCCGCCACGAACGCGAGCACCCCGGCGGCGATCGCCTGCCTCACGGTTCGATGCGCCAGGCGTCGATCATCATCTCGGCGACCTGCTTCCAGATCGGCGCGGCGAGCAGCGATCCGAACCGAGTGGAGAGCGGGACCTGCGGATCATTGAGGATCACCATCATGGTGAACTGCGGGTTGGTCGCGGGCATGAAGCCGACGAACGAGGCAACCACGTTGCTGCCGTATCCCTTTCCGTTCGGGAGGGCCACCTGGGCCGTGCCTGTCTTGCCTGCGATCTCCATGCTGTATCCGGGGATTCTGGCCTTCTTGCCCTCACCCCCGGGATCGTTGACCACACCCAC
The DNA here is from genome assembly GCA_041691155.1 of Candidatus Dormiibacterota bacterium. GTDB lineage: Bacteria > Chloroflexota > Dormibacteria > Aeolococcales > Aeolococcaceae > Palsa-851. Next base: position 3,918 of record JBEPVD010000051.1, read on the forward strand.
CATCATTTTCGCCAGCGTGTGCGCGGCGGCGGCTGAGATCACTCGGCGCGTCACCGGCACGAAGGGCGTCGTCGTGCCCGTATTCGGGTTCACCACGTCGTCGACGGCATGGGGTTGCACCCACACGCCGCCGTTGGCGACGGCGTTGATGGCGGCGATCATCTCCAGCGGCGTCGTCACGATGCCCTGCCCGAAGGATGCGGTCGCGTACTTCAAGCTGTTCCACGAGGTTTGCGGGGGCACCGGATCGTTGACCTCACCGGCCAGGTCGATTCCGGTCGGAGCGCCGATCCCGAAGGCGAGCAGGTTGTTGTAGAAGTCGTTCTCGCCTTCCATCTTCATGGCGTCGATCGCGCCGTTGTTGAGCGAGTCGTCGAGCACCCACTGCATCGACACTTTGCCGTGGGAGCGACCGTCCCAGTCATGGATCAGGTACCCGTCGATGCGCTGCTGGCGCTCGTTGATCACCGTGCTCGGCGTGAAGGCGTTGTGGTTGAGCCCGCCGGCGAAGGTCACGACTTTCATGATCGATCCGGGCTCGTAGGGCTGTGTCACCGAGACATCCCGGAAGTCGGCGATGTTCGCGGAGGCATACGAGTTGGCGTTGTACGACGGGTACTGCGCCTCGGCGTCGATGGCACCGGTCTTGGTGTCCATGATGATGATCGTGCCCGACGTCGCATGCGTCGAGTTGACGCCGTTGGCGATCGCCAGCTCAGACCAGTACTGCACCTGTGAGTCCAGTCCGAGCACCAGGTTATCGCCATTCTGGGCAGGAACCTTCTGCTGCTCGCCCAGAACGATGGCGTTGCCGTTGACGTCGGTGAGCGTCGACTCATGTCCGTTGACCCCGGCGAGGAGCGAGTTGTAATAGCCCTCGAGTCCGTACTGGCCCGCGCCGCCCGAGTTCACGAAGCCGAGCAGGTTTGCCGCAAACGAGATGCCGGGGACCGGGGACGGTTCGTAGACACTCTGCTCTGACGGGATCGTCCCGATGCCGCTCAGCCCAAGTGCCCGCAACTTGTCGTTGACGTCCTGGGTCACGCCTTTGGCGAGATAGTCGAACTGGTTGGTCTGGTTGAGCGCGCGCAGTACTTGCGCGGGCGTCTGCTGCAGGATCGGCGCGAGCTTCCCCGCCACTGACAGGCGGTCGCTTGCCTGAATGAGCGCCGGATCGGCGAACACGTCGAAGACCTGCACGTTGCTGATGAGGACACGGCCGGCGCGGTCGAGGATGACGCCGCGTGTGGCCTGGAGCCTGATCGAGGTGGTGTGCGACGCGGCGGCCTGGGAGGCGAGCGATTTTCCCTGGATCACCTGGACCTGCACGAGGCGGCCGAAGACCGCTGTCGCCATGGCCAGAAACCCCAGCACGAGCCAGATGCCGCGCCGGCGGACGTCGGGAGCGTCACCGAAAGCGCGCACGCCCGCGGACCGCGACGATCCGACCGAGCGGCGGCGCAGGTTCATCGGCCCGCCCCGCTCCCGCCGAATGCCCCGGCGAGCGCCGCGACGAGTTGCTCCAGTGTGCTGTTGCTCTCGCTCGCAGTGAGTTGTTCTGCGGGGGGCGCGGCGATCACATGATTCGGTGTGGCGGCGACGAAGATCCAGCGCCGCGCCGGCTCCATGCCCATCTGCTGCGCAGCGGCGATGATCCGCTCCGAAGACGAGAGGCGCGACAGCTCCGCGCTGAGCTGGCCGGCCTGTGCAGCAAGCTGCTGCTGCTCAGCCGTCAGGCGGGTCGCCTGATAGGTCGCGGTGGTGACGTGTGCTGTCTGGTTGACATACGCGATCCCGATTCCAGCCGCGATCGCGATCACCGGCAGCAACGGCAACGGGGTGCGCGGTCCGCCACGACGAATGCGGAACCGGCGCACGAGCGGCTCGAACGGGACCGTGTCGACACCGCCGGACGCCGGGGCCTGATCGCGCTGGTCGCGAGGGGTGGATCGTAGATGGGGCACTGCCCTAGTCTCCAGTGGTGAAACGTTGAGAGGGACGTTGGAGGGGTGGCGGGGGAAGCCGAGCTTACTGCCCGGCTTCCCCCTGGGGAGCGGTGAGGTTCGAGGGGAGGAGGACCGACGATCAGCCGTCGGTGGCGAGCTTTTCCGCGACCCGGAGGCGGGCCGACCGAGATCGCGAATTCGTCGCGAGTTCGGCGGAGTCAGGCCTGATCACCTTGCGGGTGAGGAGGAAAAGTGTGGCCCGGTGGACGCAGGTGCAGTGGGGCTGTTGGGGCGGACATATACAGTTCTGTGCTGCGACGTGGAGTGCGTTCTTGACAAGGGTGTCCTCGAGAGAGTGGAAAGAGATGACCCCAAGACGCCCACCGGGCCGGAGGATGCTGATTGCTGCCTGCAGACCTCGTTCGAGGCTTTCCAGCTCGTGGTTCACCGCGATCCGCAACGCTTGAAACGTGCGTGTCGCCGGGTGAATCCGCTTGGGCCAGAACCGCCGCGGCACCACCTGCTCCACCAGCTCGCGGAGCTGGGTGGTGGTGGTGAGTGGCGCAGCCTCTCGGGTTCGCACGATTCGGTTTGCGATCGACTTCGCGAACCGCTCGTCGCCGTAGTCGCGAATGAGTGTGGTCAGTTGGTCCGCGGTCAGCGAGTCGACGAGTTGCGCTGCGGTCATCCCGGAGGCCGGGTCCATGCGCATGTCGAGCGGTCCGTCGAGGCGGAAACTGAAGCCGCGGGCTGGATCGTCGAGTTGGAGCGACGAGATCCCGAGGTCGAAGGCGACGACATCCGCCGCGGCCACTCCTTGCGCGTGGACGATGGCCTCGAGGTCGGCGAAATCACCTTGGACGATCTCGACCGTGGCGCCGAATCGGGCGCGCCCGGCGTCGACGGCACTGCGATCGCGATCGATCGCAATCACCCGTCCTCCCGGGGTGACGCGCTCGAGGAGCGCGGCCGTGACTCCACCGGCGCCGAACGTGGCGTCGACGGCAGTCTGCCCGGGTCGGGGCTGCAGGCTCTCTATGAGGGGTGTGAGAAGGACCGGCCGGTGGCTCGCGCCGTCAGGCGCAGGGCTACCGGGTGTGGCTGGGTAGGAGGTCCCCATACCGGCCACGAACGACATGGGGATGGTCATTGAGCGAGGCGAATCCTTCGGGGGCGCTCACGCCGGCGCCGAAGTGGCGGACATCCCGCCCTGGTGGACTAGGTCCCAGACCTGGGTGAACTCGTCGGGGCTGAGCGCGGCCTGCTCCGACTGCCAGAGCTCGCCGGCGACGATCTCGACACCGGTGTCGAGTCCGACGAAGACGACGTGATCGGTGATCTCAGCGAAGCTCCGCTGTTGCGACGAGAGGAGCATCCGCCCCTGGGCGTCGACTTCGAAGAGGGCGCTGTTCCCGGTGAACCAGCGAAGGAACCGCCGTTCCTGGGCGGGCGTTTCGGCGGTGCGCCGAAAGAGATCCTTCTGCACGCCCCACTCGGCGGGCGGCCAGATCATCAGGCGATGGTCGGGGCCGGGGGCGACGACGCTGCCCTCGGGCAGGAAACGGCGCAACAGGGCAGGAATCGCTACTCTGCCCTTCTCGTCGATACGATGCCGGTACGTTCCGCAGAACGTGACCGGAACGCGCACATCGACCTGCACCTCGTCCGTCACCGTCGACACCTCGCTTTCCCCACTACTCACCATTCTTCACCACCGGCGGGCTGAACCCTAACAGGTGTGTGGTGAGGCGTCAACGCAAACAAATGTACGCTTCAGTCCCCCATGTGAACCGAGTCAGGCGTCGTAGTGGGGCGTCTCCCGGAGGAGTTGGGACAGGTCGGCGCCCTCGGCGAGCTGCTCGGGGTCGGATCCTCGCCGGAAGAGGACGCCCCCCGGCGCCCCACGGAGCGCCATCGCGTCCCCATCGATCTCCAGCCAGGTCTGCTCGCGGAGGGCCACCACAACAACATCGTTCTCCTCGAGGAACTCGCGGAGTCGCTCCTCTCGCGTCTCCCCGATGCGAGCTTCGGGCGGCGGCGGATCGGCGTAGTGCGGATTGATCTGGAAGGGCACCAGCTTGAACGACTCGAAGCTCGGTGGTTGCACGATCGGCATGTCGTTGGTGGTCCGGATCGACGGACACGCGACGTTGGCACCGGCGCTCGCGCCGAAATACGGAGTGCCGCGATCGATCGCCTCGCGCACCGGACCGAGGAGCGAGAGACGGTGGAGCGCGTTGACCAGCCGGAAGCTGTTGCCACCGGTCACGAAGACGGCGTCGGTTGCGGCCACTGCCTTCGCGGGGTCGTCCACGGTGTGGATGCCGGTCATCACCACGCCGTGCTCGGCGAGGCGGTCGGCGAACATCGCGGTCGCGGCATCGTGGTCGCTCTGCGCGTAGGGGATCATCAGCGCGGTGCGCGCGCCGCGAAGGTGCTCGACGATGGCGGCGAACGCGCTGAGGGAGCCACCGCCGGCGTGCAGCATCAAGCGTCGGTTCATGAACCTCCGTCGACCTTTGCGGGCTGTTTTGTGGGAAGCAGCCACAGAGGATAGACTCGTCGGGCAAGCCGGCCAGACGGTCGCGGGCGGTTCGCCGTCCGAGGAAAGTCCGGGCTCCGCAGAGCAGGGCGCTGGGTAACGCCCAGTCGGGGTGACCCGAAGGAGAGTGCCACAGAAAAGACACAGCCCCGGATCCGTCTGGGGCAATGGTGAAATGGTGGGGTAAGAGCCCACCGGCGGCCGGGTGACCGGCCGGCCTGGTAAACCCCGCCCGGAGCAAGGCCGAACAGAGACCGAGTGCCTCGGCACTCAGGAGTTGCTCGCTCCTCGTGTCTCAGGTGGGCCGCTCGAGGCGCCGGGTAACCGGCGTCGTAGATGGATGACCGTCCCCCGTCCGCAAGGATGAGGACAGAACCCGGCTTATCGGCCGGCTTGCACGCTCCCCGACACCCATCTCACCCCACCCCAGCTGTGCCGGCGATGATCCGCTGCGTCTCCTCCACCGCGAGGCTGTCCACACGTTCATTACCGGGTTCGCCGCTGTGCCCACGCACGTGCTCGAATCGCACGCGCGAGTCGACGAGGGGATCGATGCCCGGATAGAGGTCGAGATTCTTCTTGCGCTTCCACGATCGGTTGAGCCAGTTGATGACGCCGAGGCTGTCGGTGCGCACCACGATGCGCCAGCCCGCGTCACCGCCCACGCGTGCGCGGAAGCGCAGCAACGCCTCGCGTACCGCCTTCAACTCTTCGCGGTTGTTGGTCGTGGCGGGTTCGCCACCGACCGCTTCATCGACGGTGCCGTCGGGCCACTCCAGGCGATATGCCCAGGCACCGGCGCCGGGGTTTCCGGAGCACGCGCCATCCGTGTACGCGATCACCGTCTCGGTCACGGCGCGAGAATGCGATCGCAGTTCGCGCATTGGGTGAGCCCGGTCCCGGTGCGTACGGCGCGGCGTTCCTCGTTCGACACCGGCATGTGGCAGCCCGCGCAGAACTCACCGTCAAGGCCCGTGACCGCTGGCCGGCGATGCGCCGCGATCCGTTCGTACAGCTTGAGGTCGCCGGGCTCCGAGTCGGCGCGCAGCGCATCGCGCTCCTGATGCAACACATCCAGTTCGGCGCCCAGTGCAGCGCGGCGTTCGCGCAGCGGTTCCAGCGCGTCGGCGCGCTGGGCTTCGCGCGCCGCAACGGCCGCCGAGGCCGCTTGCAGCGTCGCGAGCGCGGAGTCGACCTCGTCCATGCGGCCGAGCGCATCGTCCTCGGCCGTCGACAGCTTGGCGCGCATCGCTTCCAACTCACGCTGCATTTCCATCAGCTCCGTGGGGTTGCGAACGGTGCCCCCGTAGAGCTTCCGGTCCAGGTCTCGGATGCGGGCCTGCAGCGACGCCGCCTCGAGCTCGGACAATCTCGCATCAGCGCCGGTGCTTCGATGCTTGTCATGCGCGGCCGTTTCGGCGGCACGGAGACGGTCGAGCTCCGGATCGCCACGAAGCGAGGCGTCAACGGCAGCGATGTCCAGCGTCACCGTCGCAATCCGCGAGTCGAGCTGCTGCAGGCTGAGCAGCCCCGACGCGCGGCTCACGCCGCTGCCTCGTGCGAGACGCGTATTAGATTGTCGAGCGCCGTCCGCGCCGCACCGGAGTCGATCGACGCGGCCGCATGGGCTACACCGTCGATGAGCGTGGTGACGTGATCGGCGGCAAGCAGCACCGCCGCGGTGTTGATCAGGACCGCGTCGCGACGTGGTCCGCCTTCACCGCCCAGCACGGCAAGGATGATCGCGGCGTTGGTGGTGGCATCGCCCCCACGCACTGCGTCAAGGGATGCAACCTCAACGCCCGCATCGCGCGGATCGAGGACGAAATCGCGGATGCCGTCAGCGGTCACCTCGTAGCACTGCGCCGACCCCGCGACACCAAGCTCGTCGATGCCGTCAGGTCCCGTGAAGACGAACGCATGGACGTGGCCGAGCCGTTGCAACACCTGCGCCATCATCGGCGCAAGCCTCGCATTTGAGACCCCGACCAGCTGATGGCGCACCTGGGCGGGATTGGCAAGCGGCCCGAGTACGTTGAAGACGGTGCGGATCCCCAGTTCGCGGCGGATCGGACCGACGTGGCGCAAGGCGGGATGAAAGTCGGGCGCGAGCAGAAATCCGATGCCGGCATCCTCGACACACCGTCGCACGTCGTCAGCCGACAGCGAGATGACCACACCGAGTGCTTCGAGCACGTCTGCGCTCCCACATCGAGACGACTGCGCGCGGTTGCCGTGCTTGGCCACCGGACAGCCGGCACCCGCGGCGACGATCGCTGCGCATGTCGAGATGTTGAAGGTCCCCGCTCCGTCGCCACCAGTGCCGCACGTGTCCACGGCGTCAACGCTCAGGTGCACATGTGTTGCGTGCGCGCGCATCGACTCGACCATCCCGGTGAGCTCATCGACGCTCTCGCCTTTGGTGCGCAGCGCGGCGACCAGCGCGCCGACCTGAGCTGGTGTCGCCTCGCCTTCCATCATCGTGTCCATGACGGCCCGCGCTGTCTCGACATCCAGGCTGCGACCGGATACCACCGTTTCGAGTGCCTGCCGCATGACCTCCTCGCCCATCTCGCGCGACGGTAGCACCGGGGGTCACGAGGGCGACCCATATACTCGAAGGGATGACCGCACGCACCCTGCAGCCGTTCGATCCCGACGCGGTCCGCGCGTGGCGGCTCGGCGACGGACCCCGCGGGGCGCTCTTGATTCATGGGTTCGCGGGGACGCCTCCGGAGCTACGGCGTCTCGGGGAGGTGCTTGCGAGGAACGGGTTCCGATGCCACGCCCCAGTCCTCCCCGGCCATGGAACGACACCGCAGGACCTGGAGCGGACGCGCTGGCAGGACTGGGCGGAATGCGTGAGCGTGGCGTTCGACGATCTCGCCAAGGAGTGCGACGACGTGGTCGTTGCCGGCCAGTCGATGGGCGGGACGCTGGCGCTCAACCTCGCCGCACGCGACCATCGTGTCCGGGCAGTGGCGAGCCTTGCCGCACCGATCTGGCTGAGCGGGCCCTTGCCGCCGTTGCTGCCGGTGATCAAACGCGTGGTGCGCTGGCATCACGCAGGCGGCGATGTCGACCTCTGGAATCCCGACGCGGTGGAGGAGTTGCACAGCTATGGCTTGCGGCCGACGCGAAGCATCGACGAGCTTCGCAAGCTCTGCGCCGTGGTTCGGAAGGAGCTTGCCGAGATCCGCGCGCCCGTGCTGGTCCTGCATGGCGAGCGTGATCGTTCGATCGATCCGCGCTGCGCGCGAGAGATCGCGCGGCGTCTCATCGGGAGTGCGTCGGTGCGCCTCGAGATGCTCCCGCGCAGCGGCCACGCCATCTCTGTCGACGTCGACCGCGACACGGTCAACGAGGACATTCTGCAGTGGTTTGAACAGTTCGCACCGGTGACACGCGCGGTCGCGACGGCGGGCAGCTGATTCAGGACTGGCTGTGAATCAGTCGGATTCGCCGGTGGCTTCCAGGAGCCGTGCGGCGAGTTCCGGGTCGATGACAGGGTTCTCCAGCGGACCAGCGTCGAGGTCGCGATGACGCTTCGATGTGTGGCGTTGCTTGGTGGGTGCAGCTTCACGAGCCGAGTCGCGACTCACATCACCACAGCCGCTGCAGCGAAGCACCGCGGACGACGTCCCTCGGCCCGCATATTCGCGATGCGAGAATCGCATCTCGCCGCCGCATTTCGCGCAGCGGCGCCGCGGCTTGCTCTCGGTCCCAATATCGCCGACCATCGCGCCAAGCCTACGACGTTGCCGGTGACATCGCGGGTCGCGCGTTGACAGCAGAGACGCGGCGACTCGTGGAACGGTTGCGTGAGGTGGTGAGCACACCCGATGCGGTGACGCTCAAGGCACCAGAGGGACTGCGGCCGGCGTCCGTGCTGCTGCTCTGCGATCCACGAGAGCCCGGCCTGCCCCTGCTCTTTGTGCTGCGATCGGCGGACCTCCGCGAACATCCGGGGCAGATCGCGCTTCCAGGCGGTGGCACCGAGCCGGCCGACGCCGACGTGGTTGCAACCGCGCTGCGCGAAGCCAAGGAAGAGCTCGGCATCGAAAGCGACAACGTCGAAGTGCTGGGCATCCTCTCCCCCTTCTCCACCGTCGTTTCCGGACGCTGGCTGACTCCTGTCGTCGGCCTGCAACGCGGGCCGATGGAGCTGCGCAGCGACGGATTTGAGGTGGCCGAGTGGTTCTGGGTCACCATCGCGGATCTGTTGGTTGCGCCACATAGCGTTCGCGAGTTCGAGCGCGAGGGCATCCCGCGCCGCGTCCATTACTACGAGGCTGCGGGTCGCGTGATCTGGGGTGTCACCGGGGTCATCGTCCACGAGTTGCTCACACTGCTCGGCCGCGCCGACTGAGGATCAGTTCGCTGCAGCGACGATCTTCTGGTCCTGCGCCTGCGCCACGGCGAGCGCATATGAGGCGTCGACCTTCCCGGTCGAGTCGACGATCAGCAGCACGGAGATGATGTCCCCTTCCTGGAAGGAAATGCCGATCTCGCTGTACCCGGTCGATGTCGTCCCGATGTACTCGTCGGCCTGGCACCCCAGCCCCGCGGGCGACGATGAGCCGGCGACGGTGGTCACCTGGCTTTGCGCCGCAGCGCGCAACTGTGGATAGTCGGTGGTTGCCGTCTGCGTCGACGCGTCGATGACGACGTCATCCTCGATCCGAAACGTATTGGTGCTGTTGGCGAATCCACGTTGATCCGTGTTCGGGGTGTTGTTCATCTTGCCGTCACTGATCTGCGCGAGCACGACGCTGCTCGGCGGCAATTGATCGACAGTCAGTGCGAGCGAGGTCACCGCGTTGGTTGTCGGACTCACATCAGGATTCGCGCACACGCCGGGCGTCGCCGAGGGTGACGACAGCGGCGCAGTGGTCCCCGAAACGGAGGGTGCAGCAGGCGCGGAACTCCCGCAACCGGCCAGTACGAGGGTCGTCACGGTCGCGCTGAAGACCAGTGGTGTACGCGTGATATTCATCATCTCCATCGCCCCGCCCCGCCACCGTAACACACGGTCCCGGCGTCAGCGGTAGCGCTGATGCACCACAAACGAGTTATGGCGCATCTCTTCGTCGACAGTGGTTCGCTCTCCGTGTCCCGGATACACAACCGTGTCGGGAGGCAACGTGTAGATGCGGTTCTCGATCGAAAAGACGAGCGCAGGCCACGATCCGCCCGGCAGATCGCATCGCCCGACTGCCCGGTGGAACAGCGTGTCTCCGGACAGCAAGTCGGGGCCGATGCGAAAGCAGACGGACCCGCGAGTGTGGCCTGGCGTATGCACCACTTCGATATCGAGATCGTGCCAGCGGAACATCTCGCCATCCTTCAGATCCTGCTCGCAGACCACATCCGGTAGGTCGTCAGGCACGCCGGGAAGGTAGTGCACAGCCTCGAGTTGTTCGCGATCATCGGGATGGATCGCGGCGTCGCACCCGAATGCCGCCTTCAGTGCCGGTACTCCGTTCACATGATCAGGATGGCCATGGGTCAGGAGAATCCGGTCACACCGTAGTCCTCCCTTCTCGAGGAGGGCGATCGTCTGCGGGTGCTGCAGGCCCGGATCCACGACGAGCGCGTCCGTGGTGTCACGACGTCGGAGCACATAGCAGTTCTGATCGAACGTGGGATCGACCACGATTGCCAGTTCGACGAGGTCCCGCAACGTATCGGCCACGCCGAAAGGTTACGCGCTGTCGGCGTTGATCGGCCCGACCACGTCGGCGCTCGTGATGGGGAGCACGAATCCGGCCTGCCGTTCACGGCGGCGCGGGGCATCCGATTCGATCAGCGCGCGTTCAAGCACCTCGCTGACGTTCTCCACAGAAACCACCTCAATGGCATCGAGGATCTCCTTGTCGACCTCCCAGAGATCGCGCACGTTCTTCGCGGGGAGAATGAAGGTCTTGAGCCCGGATCGGTGTGCGGCAAGTAGCTTGTCCTTGACTCCACCGATGGGCAGCACCTTGCCACGCAACGTGACTTCGCCGGTCATCGCGAGGTCGCGGCGCACACGGCGACCCGCGGCGACCGACACCATCGCCGTCGCCATGGTGACACCGGCCGATGGACCGTCCTTGGGTATGGCCCCGGCCGGGACGTGCACATGGATCGCATGCGTGTCGAAGAAGTCGCGGGGCGCGCCGTACTCCACCGCATGCACCTTGGCCCACGACAATGCTGCGCGAACCGACTCCTCCATCACGCTGCCGAGCTGACCGGTCAACACCAGGTCCGGCTTGGTCTCGATGGCAAGCGCCTCGACCGTGATGATGTCGCCACCGACCTCGCTCACGACAACGCCCGTCACCGCGCCGATCTCGTCCTGCTCCTGAGCCTCGCCGTAGTCGTGACGGCGCGGACCGAGCAGATCCGTCAGGTCTTCGGGGGTGATGACCACCGGTGGCGTCGCGCCTGCCGCAAGCTTCCGCGGCACTTTGCGGGCAACCTCGGCGATCGTGCGATCGAGCTGCCGGACACCAGCCTCACGCGTGTAGCCGTGCAGCATGGCGACGATCGTCTCGCGCGAGATCTGCAACTCGCCGGCGTCCAGCGAATGCTGATCCAACTGGCGCGGCACGAGATGGCGCTCTGCGATCTGCACCTTCTCCTGCTCCGTGTATCCGGTGATCCGGATGATCTCCATCCGATCGCGAAGCGGCGGACTGATGGTCTCGGCGATATTCGCCGTTGTGATGAACAGCACCTGCGACAGGTCGTACGGCACCTCGAGGTAGTGGTCGCTGAACTCCCAGTTCTGCTCGGGATCGAGGACTTCCAGCAACGCTGCCGACGGGTCACCGCGGAAATCCGCACCGACCTTGTCGATCTCGTCGAGCATGATCACGGCGTTGCGTGTACCCGCCGTGCGCATCGACTGGATGATCCGCCCCGGTAGCGCACCGATATAGGTGCGTCGATGTCCGCGAATCTCCGCCTCGTCGCGAATGCCACCGAGGCTCATGCGCACGAATTTGCGATCGAGCGCTCTCGCGATGCTGCGTCCCAGCGACGTCTTGCCAACGCCCGGAGGGCCGACAAAACAAAGTATCGGGGTCTGCAGAGTGCGCCGCTTCGCGGGTGGAGTGACTACCGCTTTCGCAGGCACAGGCTCATCTCCCGCGGGTCCTGTCACCGCGGGTTCCCCTCCCCGTTCTGCGGTCGGGTCACCTGTGTCGTCCGTTGCTGCAATGGTCATATCGCCGCCCGCCCTCCGACCGGCGCTGCCCCCCGCGGTGCCACCCGCGGACTCGGCGACGCCCACGGCTGCGGCGTCCCTCGCTTCAGCGTCAAGTCTTTCAATGTCCTTGACGCGGATCCGGTCGCGCACCGCGAGCCATTCGAGGATTCGGTCCTTGACCTTGGTCAGGCCGTAGTGATCCTCGTCGAGAATCGCGGCAGCACGCTCGATATCGAGCGTCTCGGTGGGGGGATCAACCCACGGCAGGTCCAGGAGCCAATCGACCCAGGTTCTGACCATTCCCATTTCCGGGGAGGCACTCGGGATCTGCTCGAGGCGGTGGACTTCCTTGAGGACACGCAGTTTCACGTTGTCGGGCATGCCGGCTTTTTCAACGCGCGCACTGAGATCCTCGTCGTCCTCACCGGCGTCGTCGAGGTCGGAAAGCTCCTTGCGGATGGCCCGCAACTGCTCACGCAGGATGTGTTCGCGTTGCGAATTGTTGATCGTCTTCTGGACGTCTTCGTGAATCTTCGTGCGCAGCTGTGCGACTTCCACCTCGCGCGCAAGCAGCGGAATGAGCGTTCGCAATCGCGCGATGGCGTCCGTCTCCTGGAGGAGCGCCACGCGATCGTCGAAACTGAAATCGGGGCAGGTGCTGGCGATGTCCGCGATGAGGTCGGGTTGCGCGGCCCGCGCCATCGCGACAGCGGTATCCGCGCCGACCTGCGCGCCTGCGTTGACGTACTCGGCGAACAGCGTTCGCACGGAACCGAACAGCGCGTCGACTTCGGTGCCCGGGACGGTATCCACCGGTATGGGTGTGACCGTGGCGATCCAGGCGTCGCCCGAGGCGTCGAAGGCATCGATGCGAACCCGCTCCTTTCCCTCGACGAGCGCATGCGCCCCGCCGCCGGGCAAACGACGGAAAGCGCCGACATGCGCGATGACCGCGATCACGTGGACGTCGTCGATCGTCGCCTCGTCGCGCTCGGCATCGCGCTGGATGGCGAGGATGACGCGTCCATCGCCGTTCACCGCGGCTTCGAGAGCCGCCACCGAGCGCGGCCGGCCGGCGGCCAGCGGGGCGAGTTGCGACGGGAACACCACGTTATCCCGGAGCGGGACCTGTCTATTATACACATCT
>JBEPVD010000052.1:0-16133 GCA_041691155.1 Candidatus Dormiibacterota bacterium
GCTTGGTGCTCACGCCGACGATATCCGCGCCCTCCCATCCCGCAGCGACGTAGAGTGCGAACGCGAGGACGTTGGCGATCAGCAGGCCTATGGCGAATGCCTGCCACCGCTGGGTCGCGAACGCCGCCAGCGCCAGTGCGGTCAGCGCCGCACCGTCGAGGAGAAAGAGGATCCCCGTGATCGGCTGCTCCACGAGGTGGGCCGGCACCAGGGTGAAGTGAATGGCGGCGGTGGCAAGCAACATCACCGACCCAAGGCGGGTGGCCGGACTTGCCGATTCGATGCGGTCCCACAACGCGGCCGCGTGGACGGAGCGCGCAGCCAGCAACTGCAGCGCGAGGAGCGCCGGGATCACCGCGACCGGGAGGACGAGCACGCCCATGAGTGCGGCGGCGTGGTCGCCTGCCATATCCATGACCCTTGCTACGCGCCCTGACACAAACCCGGATCACGGATATCGGCGATTGATCCGGTCCCGGTACACACAGCGTAGCCCTGACAAGACCAACTACCAACATCGGTCACACGGCCGATATCACGAGGGCTTCCAATGTCCATTCCCAAGACCACGGCCGGTCTCTTCGGGGCCGTCTACCTGCTCGTCGGCATCATCGGTTTCATCCCCGCCGTCGGTGGCGCGGATGGGACGACCGCACACAATCTGCTCGGGCTGTTCCCGGTCAATGCAGTGCATAACGTTGTGCACATTGCCGTCGGCGTGCTCGGCTTGCTCGCCTACGCACGCGGCACCAGCACCTCGCGCGTGTTCGCGCAGGGTATCGGCCTGACCTACCTGCTGCTCGCCGTCCTGGGTGCGATTTTCAATACGGGGAACTTCCTCGGGATCGTGCCGATCGGCGGTCTTGACATTGCGCTCCACGCCGCTTCCGCGTTGGTCCTGCTCATCGTTGGGTTCGCGCCCATGGCGTCGACACCGCGAATCGCTGGCACCACGGCGTAACGCGGCGACGCACGATGGTGCGTCGCGGTTGTGGCGAACGGACGGGCCGCCTCCAATTTGTGTGGGGGCGGTCCGCAACGTTCTTGGCGATACCCGGCCTTTCAGGAAAAGTTGCGAAGACGCGACCAGGCGCTGGTGATGGGTTCGCTCAGGTGGCAGAACGTCACCGGAGCATCCTGCTCGAGACTCGCGTCGCGGTAGGGGACACTGAGGTGCGCGACCACCGTGGCGGACGTGCACATCCACGCGACGTCGGACGGCAAGTAGCCGACCATGAGTGCGTCGGTCGCAGCGACGTGTGACGGTAACCAGAATGCGTCGCTCAACTGCGGGCTGTACACGCCGGGCAGGATCGCCTGATTGCCAAAGATGTCCAGCGCGCCGGCGACGCCGTAGTCACTGGAAATGATGTCGGTGGTGTCGCGCTCGGACGTCGGCAGGGATGTGTAAATCGCCGTCACCTGGTTGGTGATCTGGGGCCAGCCGACGGTATCCGCGAAGACCTCGACGCTATCCAGTCCGGTGGCGTGCAACCGGCTTGCGGGCGTGATGGGGAGTGCGTATTTCAGCAGCGCCGCAGACGCGAGGAGCGCCGCAACAACGACACCGGAGGTGAGCCAGGTGCGGAGCCTGCCGCGATCCACATGGGACAGTGCAATCAGTCCCTGTGCCATCGCGATCGGAATCGTCGGGCCCGCGTAGTAGTACTTACCGACGAAGAGGAAGACCACGAGCGGGACGGCGATTGCGATGCCGATCGGTCGCATCTCGCGATGCCGGAAGAGGGAGATCATGCCGGCGATCCACAGTGGAAGGAGCAGGTTGAGGATCAGGAGCAGCCCGCCGAGATAGGCCGCGATACCACCGCCTCCCGCGATGGATCCACCGTGATTGGAGGCATAGGTCAGCGAGGGAAACCCGTTCGCGATCTGCCAGACAATGTTCGGTGCCCAGATGACGAACAGGAGCGCGGCGCCATACCAGGGATACCTGGTCCGCAACATCGCCCGCAGCGAGGGTGTCGCGAGCACCGCACCGCCCATGCCGGCGATGAGCGGTACGATCGTGTCCTTCGTCTCGAGGCCGACCCCCAGCGTGATCCCGAGCAGCACCCAGTACCTTGCTTTCCTGGTCACGAGCAGCGAGAGAAACCAGTACAACGAGAGCATCCAGGTCAGCTGGTCGAAGACCACCGTCTGGAAGAGCCAGGTGCCGAGGATCAGGGGCGTGGTGAGCGCCAGCAGCAACGCGATTCCCTGCAGCACCAGCGAGCCACCGAGTCTGCGAACGTAGAGCCCGGACAGCACGACCGTGACGCCGCTCACGATCGCGGGGAGGACGCGGAGCGCCCACGGAGTCACGCCGAGCAGTCCGGTGTCGAGACGGGCGAGCAGGGGGACGAGCGGCGGGAAGTCGACGTACCCGAAGGCGAGGTGACGGCCGCACGCAAGGTAATACAGCTCGTCGGTCTGGAACCCGAGTGTCGCGTTGGTGGCGAGATGGATCGCGACGATGCAGATCGCCGCTGCTCCGTACATCAGCGGCGCCGCTCGACGAGGCTCGTGTCGCGATGGGTTCAACTTCCTGCCTTGTCTCCGCGTGACCGCTCAGGGCGATATCACTGGTCACGTTACACGAGGCGGTTATCGGCGTCAGCGCTTCGGCACGACCTTCAGCGCGAGAGCGAGAGCGCTCTCCGCGATCAGAGGCGCCCGCAGGCAATGGTGCCGACCGTCATGAGGGGATCTGCCACCGAACCGCTCACCTGTGACAGCGTGACCATCAGGACTCGCGAGCCTTTGACGCAGTAGAACTGCCCACCTCCATCGCCGCTCTTCATGAAGGCCGAATCGCCGGCGCCGGGGACGTCCTGGTAGCCGGTAGTTCCCACCATGCTGGTTTTGACCTGGTCGATCTCAGCCTTGGTACCGGCGATGAGGACGACCGAGAGGGTCTGATCGGCTGGTCCCTTGTAGGTGCAGCCGACGCTGGTGTCGCCAGGTCCAGCAGCAGCGCCGAGCGCGGTCGAAGCCTCCTGCTGCGTGACGAGCCCGCAGTTACCCGTAGCTGCTGCGGCCACCGGGTCCGCGGGAGCTGCAGTCGATGTTGCCGAGGGAGCGCTCGTGGCAACATTCGCCGGCCCGCTGGTCGCTCCATTCGCCGGCGCGGTTGGTGCCGCCCCAGACGCCGGGCTGCCGCACGCCGCGAGCAACAGCGTGGTTGCCGCGATGCTGCTGCTCCAGCCGAGAAGGGTCCGTCGATTCATGGTGTCTCCTTGCGCACATTCGTGCTCACGTCGCGTGAATGAGCCGAAGTGTCCGAGGGGTGCCTAAAAATCCACCAAAACCGAAATCCGGATCCAAGGCGGACGAGGAATCGCTCAGCCCCTTGCCGGCGGTCACGCCAGTGCTCGCCCTCGGACTGTGCTTCGGATGGCTGCCGGCGTCCATCGGTTGCCGGAGGCGAACATGCACCGCCGAACGCATGCCCGGGGACGGCGCGCCTCTCCAAAGAGAGGGCCGCCTCCAAGCGGTTCGGAGGCGGCCCGGGCGAGAGGGGAGGAGGTTCTAGAGAATCAGCTGCAGCCGCTCGTCGCGCCGCAGTTGTGGCACTTGTAGCAAGCGCCGTTGCGCACCATGAGGCTGCCGCAATCGCTGCAGGTTGGTGCGTCTTCCTGGTTGATGAATGCACCGGCACTGGTGAACGGAATCACTGCGACCGGCTTCGGGACCGCGGACGGTGCTGCGGCGACCGCAGCCGCCGCAACCGGCGCTGCTTCGGCCTCCGCCACCGGTTCCACCGGTTCCGACACGCTGCCATCCGGCTCGCGGCGAATGATGCCGAGGCGGTCGCGATCCTCCTGCGGCAGGAAGCGCGATGCCAGCCAGCGGAAGATGTAATCCATCACCGACTTGGCGATCGGGATCTCGGGGTTCCGCGTGAATCCCTGCGGGTCGAACCGGGTATGCGCGAACTTCTCGACCAATGCCGGGAGTGGCACGCCGTACTGCAGACCCACCGACACCACGGTGGCGAAGGAGTCCATGAGGCCGCTGACGGTGGAACCTTCCTTCGCCATGCGCAGGAAGATCTCGCCGGGCGTGCCGTCTTCGTACAGCCCGACGGTGAGGTAGCCCTCGTGTCCGCCGACTTCGAACTTGTGCGTGATCGCGGCGCGCTCGACTGGTAGCCGCTTGCGCGCCGGGCGCGCCGCAACCTCTGCGCGGTGCCCGGTGGTCTTGTCGATGCTCGTCGCCAGCGGCTGGCTGCGCTTGCTGCCGTCACGGTAGATCGCCACCGCCTTGAGCCCGAGCTTCCAGCCGTCCGTGTACGCGCGCTCGATGTCCTCGACAGTTGCCTCGTGCGGCATGTTCACCGTCTTGGAGATGGCGCCGCTGATGAACGGCTGCACTGCGGCCATCATCCGGAGGTGTCCCTGCCAAGTGATTGACCGCTTGCCGTTCTGTGGAGTGAACGCGCAATCGAAGACGGCGACGTCTTCGTCGCGCAGGGTGGGTGCGCCCTCGATGGTGTCGTTGGTGTCGATGTAGGAGATGATGTCCGCGACCGCGGTTTCGCCATAGCCGAGCCGGCGCAACGCGGCGGGCACGGTGCCGTTGACCATCTTCAACATCCCACCGCCCACCAGCTTCTTGTACTTCACCAGCGCGATGTCGGGCTCGACACCAGTGGTGTCGCAATCGAGCATGAAGCTGATCGTTCCGGTTGGTGCGAGCACGGTCGCCTGCGAGTTGCGGTATCCGTGGCGAGCACCGAGCTCGTGCGCCTCATCCCACGCATGCCGCGCAGCCGCGACGAGGTCAGCCTCGATGTTGTCGGTCGGGATGTTGTACGCAGCTTCGCGATGCTTGCCGACCACGCGGAGCATCGGCTGTCGGTTGGCGGCGTAGCCGTTGAACGTCCCGATCTCGCGGGCGATGCGTGACGACTGCGCGTACGCCTCCCCGGTGAGGATCGACGTGAGGCAGGCCGCGAGGTCGCGTCCCTGACGGGAGTCGTACGGAACGCCGCGAGCCATCAGGAGCGCGCCGAGGTTGGCGTAGCCCAAACCGAGCGGACGGAAGTCCTCGCTGTTCTTCGTGATCTTCTCGGTGGGATACGACGCGTTGCTGACCAGGATCTCCTGCGCGGTGATCGTGATGTGGATCGCGTGCTTGTAGGCCTCGATGTCGATCGAGCCATCCTCGTTGAGGAACCGCGTGAGGTTGATCGAGGCCAGGTTGCAGCTGGTGTCGTCGAGGAACATGAACTCGCTGCAGGGGTTGCTGGCGTTGATCCGGCCGGTCGCCGCCGAAGTGTGCCAGTCGTTGATGGTCGTGTCGTACTGCATGCCAGGATCGCCGCACTGCCAGGCAGACTCGGCGATCAGCCGCATGAGCTCGCGCGCTTTGACCGTCTTGAGGATGCGGTTCGAATCGGTCACTGCGCGGAGGTGCCAGTCACGATCGTCCTGCACCGCTCGCATGAACTCGTCGGTCACACGCACCGAGTTATTGGAGTTCTGGAAAAAGACCGATGCGTACGCCTCACCCGTGAACGAGCTGTCGTAGCCGGCTTCGATCAAGGCCCAAGCCTTGCGCTCCTCGGTCACCTTGCAGGTGATGAAGTCCTCGACGTCGGGATGGTCGATGTTGAGGATGACCATCTTCGCAGCACGCCGGGTCGTGCCCCCACTCTTGATGACGCCCGCGAAGGCGTCGAACCCCTTCATGAAGGAGACAGGCCCACTTGCCGTCCCGCCGCCTGCGAGCGACTCGGTTGCAGAACGGATTGGCGAGAGGTTCGTCCCCGTGCCACTGCCGTACTTGAAGAGCATGCCTTCAGTCTTGGCGAGCGTGAGGATCGACTCCATCGTGTCCTCGACTGAGTTGATAAAACACGCCGAGGCTTGATTCTTGCTTCCCGGAACTCCTATGTTGAACCACACCGGGCTGTTGAAGCTCATCTTCTGATGCAGCAACAGATGCGTGAGCTCATCCTGGAAAGCCTGCGCGTCGGTCTCGGTGGCGAAGTAGCCACCCTCGCGGCCCCATTTCGCGATCGTGTCCGCGACGCGCGAGATCATCTGCTTGACGCTGGTCTCGCGACGCGGCGTGCCGAGCTTGCCGCGGAAGTACTTGCTGACCACGACATTTGTGGCCATCTGTGACCAGAACGTCGGGATCTCGCAATCCTTCTGCTCGAAAACGTTCTCGCCCTTCTCGTTGCCGATGGCGGCGGTGCGCTGTTCCCAGGTCACTTCGTCGAAGGGATGCACGCCTTCGTGGGTGAAGCGCCGCTCGACGTGGACGCCGCCGGCTTCCACCTCCACCTTGGTGCTCACGCGGGCGTGTTCCGGCGCGCTGCGGCGAGCTCCTCGGCGCCCTGACGGGGGCTCCATCGAGATCCGGTGGGAGTCGTCAGGCGGAAGTTTGGAGGCGGAACGATCCACGGTCTTTCCTCTTTCTAGCTGGTGGGCGCTTCATTGTGCTGAGACGTAGTGCAAGACGGCGCCCTGGCGGGGCTGGAGCCCCAATCTCCGCGTGCTGAGATCCTCAATGATCCCACATCTTGGGGCTCCACCGCCCGGGAGCCCCCATATCTTGCGAGTCGCGAGAGCTGGCGTCAAGGGGTTATGGACTCTCCGTTGCGCCCGTGAGTATCGCTCGATGCAGGTCCGGAACCTCGACCTGCATCGCAACGCGTCGATCGCCCGCAAGCAGCAGGAACTCACCGCGAGATGCGGTCTCGAGGAACGCTCGCTGCGCTTCGGTGAGACCGAACGCACGCTCCATTCGCGCCGTTTCCGCGGCCCGATGACCGCCCAGCAGCACCACCGCGCAATTGGTGGCGATCACGCTTCCCTCGTCGCTACTCAACAAATCCTGTGCATTCTGGGTGGCCACCACCAGTGAGGCATCGTATTTGCGACACCGTCGCGCGAGCTGGACGAGCAGTTCGCGCAAGGGACGATGTACGCAGAGCGCACCAACCTCATCAAAGACGATGTGACGGCGACGGCGGTCGCGACGCACCAACTCCCACAACCAGCGCGCCACGATCAGCGTCGCAGCTGCCACATGTTCGGCCGGCATGTCGCGCAGTGAGATGGCGCACACCCCCGAGTCGACCGCAAGCGAGGTTGGGCGATTGAACAGGGCGCCGAGCCCTCCGGTGCAGAAGCGGCGCACCACCATGGCTACCGGGCGAGCCTCGGCGTTGAGCGTTGCCAGGCAGTCCTCGAGCAACGGTGTCCGGCGTTCGGCGGCAGCGCGTTGCAGGGCGTCACGTGCTGCGCTGTCGACCACCGCTCGCTCGACATCCCCGAGACGATCTCCGCAGAGCACGGTCACCAGATCGACGACGGCGGCAACGGCGCTCTCCGGGTCATCCGCCGAGCCCTCGAACACATTGACCGCCGCGTCGGACCCCGGAGCCAGCTCGAGATAGCGACCGCCGAGTGCGTTGACGAGGCCGCGGTACTCGCCCTCAGGATCGATGATCACCGAGTTCACGCCGGCCACTGCGGCCTCGAGCACCAGCGCGCCGATCGCGAAACTCTTGCCGTGACCCGACGCCGCGAACACAGCGATGTTGGGATTGGGGTGCTGCCCGACATCGAACGGCGCGACACGGATAGGGAGCTTCGACCGGATCGCGGCGCCCAGCCGGTAGCCACCCGGGTCGGAGCACCCCGCCTCCACCCAGGGAACGCAGGTGGCGGCCGCAGTCGAGTCCACGAGCTTGGCGTCCCGGACTGCGTCGATGCCGAAAGGGAACGCGCTGGTCGCAGCGCGCAGGTGGCGAAAATGAGTGGCCTCGACGCTGATGAGCGCGGACGCGAATCCCAGGCGCAGCTTGTTGCCACGTGCATGCAGCTCCTCGAGCGAGCGACCCCGCGCGCACGCGATCACCGACAGACGTAAGGGTCGCCCGAGATTGCGTGCCAGCCGCTCGCGAAGTGCCGTCGCGGCGTCGAGCCCGATGTCGACGTGGACATCCCCGATCGCCCCGCGCTCCTCCTCGAGCATGCGATGTGCAGAGAAGTCGCGAAGACGCCGGTTGAGACGTCCGAGCGCCTCGCCCAAGGGTGCGGGCTCGAGGTGAATGGCGATGTCGCACTCCGCTTGCACGGTGAGCAGTGGCGCCAGCCATCCAGGCGTCACAGGATGTCCGGGAAGTCGTCGAAGCTCATACCCGCGGAGGAATAGTCCTCCGAGTTTCACGTGATCCCGCTGCTCGTCGCAGGACAGCTCCAAGTTCACGTCGAAACCGTCAATAACCATAGCGACCAGCGCGTCGCCGCTCAGCCTGGCGGCGCTGACGCCAACCGCCGCGAGCCGATCAGCCGCGTGCACGCACGTGAAGTTGAGCGCGTGCGGGGTCTCTGCCGTGAGTACGACAAACACCGCACGGGTGTGTCGCTCTCCCATCCGGAGCTGCTCCAGCCAGTGCTGTTGCATCGCCGCGTCCAGGCGCGCGTGGGGCCCCTGCGCCGGTGTCAGAACCGGGGCTTGGAGTGCTCGGACGCGCACGACCAACTGCATCGGGCTTTCGAGCGTGTGGCACATTCGAGCAAACGCAGCGGCCGCCGCCGTCTTTCGCGCGGGATCCAAGGCGTCAACGTCGAGGTCGCTGGTGGCGAGCACTGCGCACACCCGCGAGCCGCCTTCAATGTGATCGTCACGGATCACGATGGTCCCGCCCAGCGGCGAGCCGACGAGACGTGCGCGGTCGAGCGCACGCGCGATCAGACCTGCCACGTGGACTGCAGTTCGCTGCCGACCCGGCGCGCCAGTCTTCGCAGCGCGATCGCGGCAGGTCCCGTCTCATCGAGGCCGACGAGGCGGTGCGCGTTCTCTGCACTGATGACGGATTCGTCGTCCGGGATGTCGCCGATCAATTGACCACCCAGGTCCGCCATCGGTTCCGACAGGTCGGTCCCGGGACGCGAGCGATTCACGATGTAGCGGAGCTGCTGACGCAAGCCGAGACGGCGCAGCGTCTCGGTGCTCCGGTACGCGTCCTGCACACCGCCGGCAGTCGGAACGACCACGACGAAGACGTCGTCGCAGGCGCAGATCGCGGTGGTGTTCAACGCCGACAGCTCCGGCGAGACGTCGAGCACCACGAGGTCGAAGCTCTCCATGTCGAGTTCGCGCAGAACCTCACGCAACAGCGCGGGGGTGATCGGCCATTCGGGGTTCACCGCGCGCTGCGGCCCGAGCAGGACGCGCGCGCCGGATGCGTGCGTGACCATGAAGTCGACAACGCTGCGTTCATCCGGGGATGCAAGCGCGAAGTCGAGAAGCGTCTTCTCGGGCGTCCCCAGACGCACACCGACGCTCGGGCTCCGAAGATCGAGATCGATCAGGGCAACCTTCGGCGCCGGGTGCGACTCGCTCCGGCTTGCCGCGAGCAGGCATGCGAGTTCCGTGGCCAGGGTGCTACGACCCGTGCCGCCACGAAGCGAGAAGAAAGTCACACGGCGAGCGCCGTCGCGGCGGGTGATCGATCGAAGGCTGGAGGCCGGCTCCTTGTGGTGTGGTTGCTCCCGAGCGCTGAACAGCTCGATGAGGGAATCGGGCGCATCCGGTGCCGGGTCCCCTGTGCTCGAGGCGACCACCGCCGCCGGCAACGGCGCCTCCGCCACCGCCAGCCGCGTGATCCCGCGTCGCGGTCGCATCCAGAAGAACCCGGCGAAGACCGCCCAATCCAAGGCCGGCCGTCCCGCGACCCGGATCCACCCAAGGCCCGCGGCAACCGAGACGATCAGCACCGCGAACGGATCAGCGATCGCCGGCGGCAAGGGCGACCGAACCAGCGAGTACGCGGCGAGCGCACCTCCCATGACGACGGCGAGCTGGCCCGCCCCGAGCCCGAAGGCAAGTTTGTCTGGGGTGTCGAAACCGTCGGCGAACTCGATCTGGTCCATCCCGCCACTCCAATGCTTGCGTCCGCAGAATGACAGTATCGTAGGTATAGTCCGCGACCGTGCTGCGGACAAACCCGCACCGTTCGGCCCGAATCGCGAACGTCGCCCTGCAAGGAGCGGCGTCAGAGCCGCAACGGTCGCCGTCGCATAATCGACACCCTGCGTCAGAGTCGGCCCGTGGCCGTGGAGGTACTCAGTGGCAGCGATCGTCAAACCCGACGTGGCGACCTACCACCAGTACATCGACGGCGAGTGGACCGGTGCCGAGGACGGGCGCACCTACGAGGTGGTCAACCCTTCCACGGAAGAGGTCATGGCCCTCGCACCCGCCGGTACCCGCGTGGACGCTCGTCGAGCCATCGCCGCCGCCCGCCGCTCGTTCGAAGCCGGCGAATGGCGCCTCAAGTCACAGCTCCAGCGCTCCCAGATCATGTTCCAGATCGTCGAGCACCTCCAGGAGGTCTCGGACGGCTGGGGCCTGCTCGAGGCGCAGAACGCCGGTGCCGTCCTGCGCAAGACGGCCGTCGTGGACGTCCCGCTCGCGATCGAGTGGTTCCGCAGCATGGCCGAACAGGCTCTCGGCATCCCCTGGTACGAACCGCTGCCCTGGATCGATTCGCCGTACGTGTCCTGGAACTTCGTGCAGCGCGAGCCGGTGGGGGTGTGCGCCGGGATCATCCCCTGGAACTACCCGCTCATCTTCGCGATGTGGAAGATCGCACCCGCGCTCGCGATGGGCAACTCGGTGGTGCTCAAGCCTGCGCCGCAGACACCGCTCACGGCGCTGGTCATCGCCCGAGCCATCGACGAGACCGGGCTGCTGCCCAAAGGCGTGCTCAACGTCATCACCGGGGACAGCGTTGAGGTGGGCATCGAACTGGTGGAGAACCCGGATGTCGACAAGGTCGCCTTCACCGGATCCACTGCGACGGGGCGCAAGATCCTTGCGGCAGCCGCGCCCACCATCAAAAAGGTGACGCTGGAGCTCGGCGGTAAGTCGGCCAATATCGTCTGCCCCGACGCAGACCTCGACATCGCCGTCGACGGCGCGCTGTTCGGGACGTTCTTCCATCAGGGGCAGATGTGCGAGTCGGGAACGCGGCTGCTCGTGCACGACGACATCTACGACACCTTCGTCGACCGGCTCATCGACGGCGCGGCAGCCCTGCGCGTCGGTGACGCCGCGGACTTCGAATCGCAGGTGGGTCCGGTGATCAACAGGGCGCAGTACGACATGATCCTGTCCGCGATCGAGCGCGCGAAACAGGAAGGCGCGACGGTCGCCTGCGGTGGCGGGCGTGCACCCAACGCCGGCGATCGCGGATTCTTCATCCAACCGACCGTGCTGACCGATGTCTTGCCCGATTCGCACGCAGGCACTGAGGAGATCTTCGGACCGGTGCTCGCCGTCCAGCGCTGGAGCGATCTCGGAGAGGTGATCAACCGCGCGAATCGGACGATCTACGGGCTCGCCGGGGGCGTGTGGTCGCGCGACACGCGCGGCGCGATCGAGATCGCCAAGCAGCTGCGCACCGGCACGGTGTGGATCAACGACTGGCACCTGCTCAATCCGCTGGCGCCCTTCGGGGGCTACAAGCAGAGCGGCATCGGTCGCGAGCATGGCCGCGAAGGCCTGCTCGAGTACACCCAGGTCAAGCACATCCATGTGGACCAGGGCGTCCCCCGGCGCGAGCGCTACTTCTGGGACGTGCTGCTCGGCTGAGCCGCAAGCTCATCGAAGAAGGTAGCGATCGCGTCCGCGACCGCATCGGGGCGCTGCACCGGAAGGTCGTGCACCCCGTCGATCCAGACGACGCGGGCACGATCTCCGACCGTCTCCTTCGCCAGCGCGATCGACCGTACCTTGGGAGAGTCCTCGTGGTCCGGGGATCCCGCCGGGATGAAGAGCATCGGGCGCTGTACCTTCGCCATCAGCTCGTAGCCGTTGGCATCGAAGAGGTGATGCGCGATATCCATGTGGTGCTCGAGTGTCAGCCGCGGTCGGAGCGTGCCGGCACCGGTACCGTCGTCCTCAAAGTTGCCGCCGAGGATCTCCGCCGCCGTGTCCGGATCCGAACCGTCGCGCAAGGGGGATGAATCCATCCACGCGCGCAGTTGCTCCCGCGTGATGCCCGCCATCGCAGGCGGCCTCATGGTCCGCTCGGCAACCGCCCAGTTGGGGCCGAAATACGCTTTCAGATCACCGGCGCCACCGTCGATACAGATCACGCCGAGCGTGAGGTCGGGGTGGTCCACGGCGAACGACAGCGCCACAGACGCACCCCAGCTGTGCCCTGCGACCACGACGGGCTCGGGGTGCCGGAGGCCCGCGAGCAGCCCGGCCACATCTCGCGAGATCGTGTCGAAGTCGTAGCCGGTGTCCGGGCGATCGCTCTGACCGTGCCCGGGGAGATCGACGGCGATCACCCGATGCGCCGGCACCAGGCGTTCGGCGACCAGATCCCACCAGCGCGAGTTGCTGGCGAGGCCGTGGAGCGCCAGCAGCGCCGGTTCACCGCCGGCGTGATCCCGCACCGACAGCGCGAGACGAGGGGTCTCGACGCGATACTCGGCGATGTCGTGGGTCATGGCGATGGGATTGTCGCCGCTGACGGCGCTGGAAGTACCGTCGGGTAGCATGCTGTGGCGGGCAGGCCCCGCTCGACCTGTGCAGGAGTCGAGCCTTTGTCGGCAATCGAGCCGTACACGCGCCGGATGCTCGGACGCGTCCAACCCATCATCGTCGCCAACCGGGCGCCGCTCGTCCTCCACGCCGCGGACCCGTACCGGGGCACCCCCGAACGTCTGGTCAAAGGCGCGGGCGGACTGGTGACTGCGATGACCTCACTCGCGTCGGCCACCGACGCCGTGTGGATCGCGCTCGCGCGCGACGCATCCGACCGCACGCTCGCTGCTCGTGGCGACCCTGCGTGCCTGACGACCGACGACGGCACCTCCATCAAGGTCGCGTTCGTCGAGCCGACGCCGGAGGCATACGACCTCTACTACAACGTCATCGCGAACCCGCTGCTCTGGTTCATCCAGCACTACCTCTGGGATCTCGCGCGCGAACCGGTCGTCGACGAGACCATTCATCGAGCGTGGGTCGACGGCTACATGAACGTCAATCAACTGGTTGCCAATCGCGTGCTCGCGGAAGCGGAGCGTTCCGACAAGCCGGTGCTGGTGTTTGTCCAGGATTACCAGTTGTATTGCGTTCCAGGTCTCATTCGCGAGCGACGCCCGGACGTGCGCATTCAACACTTCGTGCACATACCGTGGCCGACGCCGCAGTACTGGACGATTCTTCCACGGCACATTCGTGACGCCATCGTGCATGGGCTGCTGGGTGCGGACATCATCGGATTCCAGACGCTGCGCGATGTGCGCAACTTCCTGATGACGTGCGAGCAGAACCTCGGACTCACGGTCGACCATCGCGAGCGCACGGTGTTTTCCGAAGGACGCGCCGTATGGGTGCGCAACTATCCAATCAGTGTCGACCCGAAAACCTTTATCCAGCACTCGGAACAGCCCGCGGTGCTCGCCGAGGTCGAGCGCATCGAGCAATGGCGCCCGAAGCATTTGATCCTGCGCGTCGACCGGACCGATTTGAGCAAGAACATCGTGCGCGGTTTTCTCGCCTACGAGCGGTTGCTCGCCGCGCATCCGGAGCTCACCGGCGACGTGATGTTCTGGGCGTTCCTGCAACCAAGCCGCCAGGACATCGACGATTACCGCGCCTATCTCGGCCATGTCCTGAGTGTCGCGGCGCGTATCAATCGCGAATACAGTCGCGGCGGATGGACGCCGATTCGCGTCGAGATCGAGGACAACATGGAGCGCGCGATCGCGGGCTACCGCATCTTCGACGTGCTGCTGGTCAACCCGATCTACGACGGCATGAACCTGGTCGCGAAAGAAGGCCCGCTCGTCAACCAGCGCGACGGCGTACTGATACTCAGCGAAAACGCCGGATCGCACGAGGAGCTCGGCGAATGGGCGATCACCGTGAACCCCTTCGACATCGACGAGACCGCGGAGGCGCTCTACCTCGCCTTGATGATGGACGACCCCCAGAAGAAGGCGCGCCTGAGCAAGATTCGCGACACGGTGCGGACCAATGACATCACCAGATGGATCGCCCTGCAGTTGCAGGATCTCCGTGAGCTGATCGGCTGACCGCCGACCGCCCCGTCAGTGATTGAAGCCGGCGAACCCCGCGATGAACAGCCAGCCCACGGTGGCAAACGCGACGACCCAGAGCGTGATCCACGCCCGGCCGGTCGCAAACCGACGGCTGCGACGGAGGTAGGCGCGGCGAACCTCGAGATCCGCGGACCCGTCAGGACTGTTTCGGGGGAGTCGTCGAACTGGGGATATTTCCGCCATCTGCTCTGTCCAACGGGGTTGACAGGGATCGAGTTACGCCCCCCGACGTACACGCCAGTATCATGCACCCAAGCAGAGTTGTGGGAGATTTTGCCGTCGGCGCGCGGCGTCTGAGGCGCCCCGTTGAGTTCCCAATCCAATGCCTGGAGGTACCGTGGACGGCAACGCGCCTGACAGCACCGACCCTATCTCGCTTGCACGGCAAGTGGTCGAGGATGCCATCCGCCTGGGGAGAGCCGAGCTCAGTGTGGTGGGCTCGGAGCTCAAGCGCGCAGCCATCCAGCTGGCCATCGCGATTGCGATGATCACCGTCGCTGCCATGTTCCTGTTGATCGGCGTGATCGAGGCGCTGGGTGCGCTCCCGTCGGGGCTCGGCATCCTGGGCGCCGAGTGGGTGCGCTGGCTGGCGCTCGGAGGCATATTTCTGATCCTTGCGATCGTGCTCGTCTTCCTGGGCAAGTCGCGCGCGACCAAGGCAATCAAACGCGGAAGAAAGCATGTGGAAGACACATTGAAGGAGGACGCCGAGTGGCTCCGGGAACTGACGAAGCGCAGCGTCAGCGGGAACTGACCAAGCAGTCGCTGGCGCGTAGCGTCGGCGCACTGGAGCAGCGAGTGCGCGCCGAACTCGACTGGAAGGCGCGTCTGCGCCGTGACGGGCCGCGCTTCGCGGCCATCGGCGGGGCGGCGATCGTGCTCGTGGGGACTCTCGTGTTCGTACGCTCGCGTTTCCGCCGCGATGCCGCCGAGGAAGAGACGCCGGCAGTGACACTCGACGATCTCGCCGATCAGCTTCGCGAACTCCGCAAGCAGGTCGCGAAGGGCGGCGACAAGACGCCCATCTGGCAGAAGGTCGCGCTCCGGGGCGTCAGCGCGGCCGGTGCCGCCGGCGGCGCGTATGTCGCCAAGCGGGTGGTCGACCGCCAGGAAGCTATGGGCGGGGCCGAACCGCAATCGTGATGCGGCCGATGGCGCAGAGCGCGCCGTCGTCGTTGGTGATCTCCACGTCCCAGATCCATGTGGTCCGTCCGCGGTGGCGCGGCTTGGCTTCGGCGTGGATCGTGCCCGTGCTGATCGGTCGCAGGAAGCTCATGTCGTTGGACATCCCGAGGGCGATGTTGCCCGCCTCGTGGACACCGAGGTAGGTCCCGACTGAGGTGATGGTCTCGGCCATCGCACACAGGACGCCGCCGTGGACGATGCCAAACGGTTGCAGCACCTTCGGGGTGACCTCGACCGTCGCGCGCATCAGGTCAGGAGATGTCTCACCCCACTCGAGCCCATACAGGTTGTCGAACAGCATGTCCTGACGCGGATCGAGGCTTGCCATATGGCGGGCAAGTGTCGCACGACCCCGAACGAGGGACGCGGTCAGCGCTTGACGAGCAGCTCGGTGAGCGCACCTTCGTGCGACGACAACAGCGAGTGCAGCTCAAGCATTTCGTCGCCGGTGATCGGGTCCGCGACGTTGGGCACGCCCTCGTCGATTGCCGGCACCTTGCTCTCGTCAGCCTCGGTCTGGAAGATGATCTGCAGGAGGTTCTCGTCGTTGCAGGACGCGCAGGTCACACGCACCAGCGCACGGTTTCCCTGCTGCGCGAGCACGTTGATTCCGCAGTCAGCCATGTTCTCGCCGCACGCGGAGCAGCGGTACCGGCGAGCTTGGAAACGGAGCAACTCCAGCAGGTCCATCACTGCTCAGTATAGGCCGCCTTCACCGGCGGCAAACGAAGGCCCCGGGGGGCCTCGGGTACACTCGACGGTGCCCGCTGGGGAGTGGCCAAGTGGTAAGGCAGCTGATTCTGGATCAGCCAATCGGAGGTTCGAGTCCTCCCTCCCCAGCCA
>JBEPVD010000053.1:0-16030 GCA_041691155.1 Candidatus Dormiibacterota bacterium
CCTCACGCCGGCATCCGACATCGGAGGCCGTCTCGTGGGCTCGGAGATGTGTATAACAGACTGGTGCTCGCGAGCTTTGCGAGCGGGACTGGAGCGATGGTCGCTCCGACAGTGGCCGCACCCGACCCGCCGACAGTCAGCAGGGTTGCGGCCATCAGGCCTGATCCGGACAGCAGTCCTGCTACCCGTTTTGGCATGGAAATCATTGGTTCGTGGTTCCCCCGTGATGTTCTCTCGCTCGGCGCGGTGCGCCGAGCCCTGGCACACAAACAACAACAACCAAGCTGAATACCAAGGGCACTCGCCTCCATGAAACTGCCGTGAGTGGTCTACCCACGGTGCCGGTCGTCAAGCCTAACGCCCGGTACCTCCTCTCGGGGCCGACGTTTTGTATAGCTGGAGAGATTACGCCGCGACACGTGTGACCCGCTAGGCGCGTTGTCAGCCGGCCTCAGGCTTGCGCGCTCTGCTCGGCGCGACGCGCGACGGTTCTCCGGGCATCTTCGGATACTGCGGAGGCCATGGAGCGTCGGGGAGGCCGCCGGCCGTGTCGCGATCGTGGAGCGCCAAGAGCGGCTCGAGGGACTGAGGGGCGGTCGACATCGGCAGCCATGGATCACCGTCGCGAGCCACTCGCGGGGGAACGGTGGCGATGGTGAGCTCGTCCGGGATGATCGATTCCAGGTCATCCCACGGAAACGGCGTCGACACCTGCGCACCGGGGCGCGCCCGCACCGACCAAGCGCCAAAGATCGTCTTGTGCGGAGCGTTCTGATTGAAGTCGACAAAGACGCGTCGCCCGCGCTCCTCTTTCCACCAGGCGCCGGTGATGAGGTCCGGCCTTCGGCGCTCGAGTTCGCGGGCCACCGCCACGGCCGCCGACCGCACCTCATAGGACGTCCACCGCGGCTGCAGGCGGACGTACACATGAATGCCGCGGTTGCCGGTCGTCTTGGGCATGCACACCACGCCAAGCTCATCGAACAGGGCGCGCACCTCGAGTGCAGCCTCGCGGACCATCGGGAAGACCACGCCGGGACTTGGATCAAGGTCGATCCGGAGCTCGTCCGCGTGTTCGGGGTCGGACGCCTGCGACGGCCAGACGTGGAATCCCAGGCACCCGAGGTTCACCGCCCAGAGCACGTGAGCAAGGTCGGCCGTCACCAGCGCCTGCGACGTGGTGCCGTTGGGGGTGCTCACGATCGCGGTCTCGAGCCACTCGGGCCGCGTCTCGGGGACGCGCTTCTGAAAAAAGGAGGGCCCGCTCGCGCCGTTCGGGAATCGCTGGAGGAGCACGGGGCGGCCGCCCATCGCGCGCATCAGCGGCTCCTCGACCGATTGGTAGTAGCGGACGAGGTCGAGCTTGGTGTCGCCGCGCTCATTGAAATAGACCTTGCCGGGGTTGGTGATCGCGATCTCGCGGCCCGCCGCTTGAACCATCACCGCATCGTCAGCCATCGTTCCGGAGCATAAGCTCGCCGGCCCGTCAGCGCCCGACACGGCGCTTCATGGACAATCCGGGCCGCGATGGATGATCACGACGCGTCCCAGGACACCGAATACGCCGAGGACTTCAGCTCCCTCATCGACTTTCACCCTTACCGGGATCGATTCGAGACGCACCACAGCATCCCGGCCGAGCCCCGCCCGCGGGAGGACATCCTCGCCGAGCTGCGAGTGATGGCCGAGGAGGAGGACCGCATCGGCAACGCCGGGAAGGTCTCGGGGTCGATCTACCACGGCGGTCACGATCACTACGCGTTCCTGACCGAGGCGTACGGCCTCTTCGCCCACGCCAATGTCCTGCAGCGCGACATGTACCCGAGCGCCACCAAGCTCGAGGGCGAGATCGTCGCGATGACCGCGTCGCTGCTCCACGGTGATGCGGTTGCCGAGCATCACCCCGGGGAGCAGGTCTGCGGCGTCATCACGTTCGGTGGCACCGAGAGCCTGATCGACCCGATGCTCGTCTACCGCGAGCGTGGGCGGGTCGAGAAGGGGATTGGCGCGCCTGAGGTGATCGTTCCCGTGACGGCGCATGTGGCGTTGCAGAAGGCAGCACACATGCTGGACATCGAGATCATCCAGGCGCCGGTCGGGGACGATTGGCGGGCCGACGTCCAGTGGATGCGCGAACACGTCACGCCCAACACGATCGCCATCGTCGGCTCGGCAGGAAACTACCCGTACGGCCTCATCGATCCCATCGAGGAGATGTCGGACCTCGCGCTCGAGTACGACCTCGGCCTGCATGTCGACGGATGCATGGGCGGGTTCATCCTGCCCTGGGCCGAGAAGCTGGGGTATCCGATCCCTACCTTCGACTTCCGCCTTCCGGGAGTCACGTCCATCTCCGCCGACACCCACAAGTTCGGGTACGCGCTCAAGGGCACGTCGGTGCTGCTCTATCGAAACAGCGTGCTGCGCCGCTACCAATATTTCAGCTACCCCGACTGGCCGGGCGGTATCTACATGTCCCCGGGGCTCTCCGGCAGCCGCTCCGGCGGCATCGTCGCGGCGGCCTGGGCGGCGATGCTGAGCCTGGGAGAAGCGGGATATCTCGAGATCGCCGAACGCATCTTCGAGACAGCCGCGACCATCCTCACCGGCATCGCGGACATTCCCGAGCTCGAGGTGTTCGGCGACCCGACCTTCATCATCGCGTTCCAGGGGCGCGGCATCGACATCTATCACGTCAACGACTTCCTGATCGCCAAAGGCTGGCGCCTCAACGCACTGCAACTCCCGCCCGGTCTGCACTTCTGCGTGACGCGACCGAACACTGCTGACGGGGTCGCCGAGGCGTTCCTCGCCGACCTGCGGGCTGCCGTCGTGTACGCGAAGACGCCCGGTCTCAGCCCCGCGAAGAGCGGCGCGCTCTACGGGCTGGGCGGCTCGCCCGAGGGCAACGAGGCGCTCGACCTGCTGTTCGCCGCCGCGCTCGACGCGATGTACGACGTGGTGCCCTGACCCGATGTCAGAGCCCTGGATCCTCGCGGTCGATCTGGGGACCGGAGGGCCGAAAACGGGCGCGGTGACGTTGGACGGTGAGCTGCTCGCGGTGGCCCATCGCAGCGTGCCAACCGTGTTCAGCGAGGATGGCGGCGCTGTCCAGGATCCGCGCGCCTGGTGGCAGGGAATCCGCGACGGCGTTGCCGAACTGCTCGGACAGGGTGTGGCCCCCGATGACGCGCTGGGCGTCGGGATCACGGGTCAGTGGGGATCGACGGTCCCGGTCGGCGCAGACGGCGAACCGGTCGCACCGTGCCTGTTGTGGTCGGACACGCGAGGCGGGGCGCTCGCGGCGCGGCGGCTGGGCGGTCTCGTCAAAGTGGCCGGCTACTCGCCCGGCAACCTGATGAGCTGGTTGCGCTTGACCGGCGGCGCTCCGTCACCAGGCGGCGCCGATCCGCTCGGTCATCACCTCCATCTGCGGACTCGTGAGCCGGAGTTGTACTCCCGGATCGAGACGCTGCTCGAACCAATCGACTATCTCGGCATGTGCTTCACCGGTCGGCGCGCGGCGACTCAGGCATCCATGATCCTTTCCTGGCTCACCGACAATCGCCCGAACGGGAAGCCCGGCTATCAGGCGGCACTGCTCCGCAGGTCGGGCCGCGAGGCGGCGAAACTCCCGGAGCTGATACCCACCGGGAGCGTGCTGGGTGGCATGTCGGCGTCGGCCGCACACGAACTCGGACTTCGGAGAGGCATCCCCGTGGTCGCGGGCATCCCGGATCTACATACCGGGTATATCGGCTCCGGCGCGGTCGCTCCGTACGCCGGTCACATGACCATCAGCACGACCTCCTGGATCGGGTGCGAAGTGCCCTTCAAGCGCACCGATGTCTTTCACCAGATCGCGTCCGTGCCGGGCCTGCGCAGCGGCTCCTATCTGGTGGCCAACAATCACGAGACCGCCGGGGTCTGCCTGCAATGGCTGCGCGACGCGGTGGGTAGCGGCGACGCACGCGACGTGACCGGCGATGCCGGGTACGCGCGACTCACCACGCTTGCAGGATCCGTGCCGCCCGGCTCGGGCGGCGTCATGTTCACGCCGTGGTTGAACGGCGAGCGCAGCCCGGTAGAGGATCGCACGCTCCGCGCGGCGTTTCTCAACATCTCGATCACAACCGAACGCGCGCATCTCGTGCGCGCCGTGCTCGAAGGCGTGGCGTTCAACGCCCGCTGGTTGCTCGACGCTGTCGAGCGATTCGTCAAGCGCCCGATGCCGGTCCTGCGCCTGCTCGGCGGCGGTGCCGTGTCCGATCTCTGGTGTCAGATGCACGCCGATATCCTCGATCGGCGCATTGAACGAGTGGCGGATCCGATGTACGCAAACGTTCGCGGCGCCGCGCTCTTTGCCGCGATGTCGCTGGGCAAGCTGGACCTCGCAGATGCCGCCGCGCGCGTGCCCATAACGGGCACGTTCGAACCGGATCCGAAGGCGCAGCGCGTGTACGCGCCGATGTACAGCGAATACCGCCATCTCTACCATCGCCTGCACGGCATGTACGCGAAGTTGAACGGATGATCGACACCGGCACTCGCGCACCTCTGGTGCGGTGGGTGATCCTGTCCGTGTACGCGGTCCTCGCCGCGAGCACGCAGCTCCTCTGGTTGAGCTTCGCGGCGGTCGACACCGACACGGCAAAGGTGTTGCACGTCGATGTCGGCACCGTCGGTGATCTCGCCGCGATTTTCCCGTTCGTGTATGTCGTGCTTGCGCTTCCCGTCGGACGCTGGCTGGACGCGCGCTTCAGTCAGGCGCTCGCGATCGGCGCGGTGCTCACCGGCGCGGGCGCGCTGCTGCGCATCGCGGGACCCGCATCGTTCTTCATCCAGCTGCTGGGGCAGATCGTGATTGCAGCCGGACAGCCCTTTGTGCTC
Source organism: Candidatus Dormiibacterota bacterium (assembly GCA_041691155.1). Classification (GTDB taxonomy): domain Bacteria; phylum Chloroflexota; class Dormibacteria; order Aeolococcales; family Aeolococcaceae; genus Palsa-851. Next base: position 4,891 of record JBEPVD010000053.1, read on the forward strand.
AACAGCATCACGAAGGTGGCGGCACGATACTTCCCGCGATCGGAGCGCGCGACTGCGATTGCGATCGGGAGTGTCGCGTTGTTCATCGGCATCCTCGCGTCGGTGCTGATCGCGCAGCCACTGTTCGACGCGGGTGGACTGTCGTTGCTGCTCGTTGTCGAAGCGATCCCATCGATGATCGGTGCGGTCCTGATGCTCCTGCTGCTGAGGCTGCCGGCCATCTATCCCGACGACGCATCCACCGCCGTGAGCCTGCGCTGGCTCGTGCGTGACCGATTCATGTGGCTGCTCGCCGGTCTCATCTTCATCGGGATGGGGGTGTACAACGCGGTCGCCACCTGGCTGCAACCGGTGCTCGCGAACTTCGGCGAAGGCGGTGCCGCGGGCAACCTCATCGCGGTGCTGACCGCGGGCGGCATCGTCGGCGCCGCGGTGTTGCCACCGCTGGTCGCCGCGCGCGATCAGCGACGCGCGTTGCTCGTGCTGGCGCTTGCCTTCACGGCGGTTGCGTTCGCCGCGGCGGATGTGCGCCACGACGTCCTGTGGCTCGCTGTGTGGCTGTTCGCGACGGGATTCATGATCATGGCGTGTCTTCCTGTTGTTCTTGACTGGTCTGCCGTACATGCGGGCGCGGCGCGAGAGGGGTCCGCCGCCGGCTTCCTGCTCATGTCCGGCAACCTCGGCGGCGTCGTGCTGCTCGTCGTCATCCAGGCGGTGATGGGAAACGCATATGTGCCCTTCGCGGCACTCGCGGTCATCGGCCTCCTCGGGCTGCCGCTCGCGCTCGGGCTTCCCAGACGATCAGCCGCCCGACGCCACCCCGTCGCGACGCTTGACCGCGAGCGCTGAGATGGCCTCCAGCAGGCAGCGGTGCGCGTTTTGCGAGGTCATCTCCGCCCAGTCGTAGGGGGGTGATACCTCGACGACATCCACGGCGACGACATTCGTGCGCAACGCGATCTGGCGGATGGCGCTGAGGAGGTCGACCGGTTGCATGCCGCCGGGCTCCGGCGTCCCTGTTCCTGGTGCAAACCCCGGGTCGAGCACGTCGATGTCGATCGACAGATAGATGTGTTTCGGGCCGTCGAGCGCCTCAGCAATCGCGTCTTCGATGACCGGTCGGACACCGCGGTCACGCAGCTCGCCCATGAGGTGCCAGCGCATGCCCTGCCCGCGCATCCAGTCGAAGGTGTCTTTCGGAGGCCAGTAGCCGCGCAGGCCGACCTGGACGAAATTGCGTCCGGGAACGACGCCCGACTCGATGAGCCGCCGCATTGGGGAACCGTGTGAGTACAGGTTGCCCCACTGGTTGTCGCCCGTGTCGGCGTGCGCGTCGAAGTGCACGATGCCGACGCTGCCGGGCTCATAGGCGGCCGCCACAGCGGTCGCCGACGGCCAGGTGATGGAGTGGTCCCCGCCGATCACCATGGGGACGATCTTTCGCTGCGCGACTTCGCCGACGCGCTCGCGGATGGCGGTGTGGGAAACCTCGGCCATCCCGGGGTGGCACATCGCGTCACCGTAGTCGATGACCCGCAAGACCTCGAGCGGCGCAACCTCGAGCTCGAGATGCCACTCAGGGTTCTGGTACGAGGCGGTGCGAACGGCACGCGGGCCGAAGCGTGCACCCGGGCGGTAGGTGACCCCTTCATCCCACGGCGCGCCGACGATGGCGACGTCGGGCTTGACCCGGTCAAGGTCGTCGGGCGTGGCCAGGAGCGGCACGCGACAGAACGTGGTCGGTCCGAGGTAAGCGGGTCCATCCGCGTACCTCGGCTCGACGGGAGGGGGTTCCACGGGCCGAATTGTCACCCAATCCCGGTGATCGCGGAAGGTCGGTTACCGCTCCGTGCTCCTCAGCCCAGCAGCCGTCTACCTGCCTATGAGGCAAGTCCTTTCCTGGAGGGCAGGTCAGATGGATCGCTGGTAGGCCCGAAAGGAGCCAACGGCCGCGAAGCCGAACACCAGCGCCAGAATCGCAAGCCCCCCGAGCCGGGTCAGCACGATCGACCAGTCGACGTGAGTGGCGATGCTCTGCCGGCCGGCGTCGACCGCCCAGTTCACCGGGTTTACTCGCGCGACTGTCTGCATCCACTGCGGCATCAGTGACTGCGGCAGAAAGACGGACGAGAGGAAACACAGCGGCAGCACGAGGATCACGTTCGCCGCGATCACGGTGTTCTGATCGCGCACGCGCAGCGCGAGGGAGTTCGAGAACGACGCCATCACCATGCCGAGGAGCACTGCGGCCGCAACCAGTGAGAGGATGCTGAGTGGTCCACCGGCGAAGCGCGCGCCACCGACGAACGCCAGCCCCAGAAGGATCGCCGACTGAATGATGGTCAGCGCCGCCCAGTAGGCGAGCTGCCCGATGAGGAACGAACTGCGCCGCGCCGGCGTCGCCAGAAACCGGTCCAGGACACCGCGTTCCATGTCGACGAGATAGGTGGTCCCGCTCCAACCGTTCGACAGCAAGGCGCTCATGACCACGACTCCGGGGGCGAGGTAGCTGATGTATGCGGCGCCACCGAATCCCGGGAGGGTCGTGACGTTCTTGAACAGTTGCCCGAACAGGAACAGCCAGATCAGCGGTTGCACCAACTGCATGACCACATACGCAGGCTGCCGCAACAGGGCGCGCAGATGACGGACCGCGAGGTGGGTGGGCTGCATCACGAGCGTGCTCATCGAGAATCTCCTCCGTGAGCGGCGCTGAAGCTCCGCCCGGTGTGGGTGAGATAGACGTCGTCGAGTGATGGGCGCGAGACGCTGACGGCGCTCACGCGCACACCGGCTGTCTCCAGGGCGGCGAGCAGCACTGGTACCGCGCTGGCTCCATCGTCGACCCGTGCGTGCAGCAGACGGCCTTCAGCGGCGAGGTTGCGCAGCGTTCCCTTCAATGGGCTGATCGCCCTCAGGGCATCGTCGACCACGAGCTCCGCATCGAGCTCGATATGCACTGCATCACCGCGCAGCCGGCTCTTCAACTCGTCGGGCGTTCCCTCGGCGACGACCCGGCCCGAGTCGACGATCGCCAGCCTGTCGGCGAGGTAGTCCGCCTCGTCGAGATAGTGCGTGGTGAGGAGGACCGTGACGCCTGTGTCTGACAGACCGCGGATCTCGCTCCACAACCCGGCGCGCCCTTCCGGGTCGAGTCCCGTCGTCGGCTCGTCGAGGAACAACACCGACGGGCGGTTGACGAGGCCGATCGCCACACCAAGCTTCCGACGCATGCCGCCCGAGTAGGTGCGCGACACTCGATCAGCTGCGTCGGTGAGGTTGAAGCGATCGAGCAGTTCGCAGACGCGACGCTTCAAGTCGGCGCCGAACATGCCGTAGCACTGGCCTTGGAGCAGGATGTTCTCGCGCCCAGTGGCGTCGAGGTCGACCGCGTCCTTTTGCGAGACGCACCCGATGACCCGCCGGACTCCTTGCGGATTGGCGAGGACGTCGGTTCCGGCAACGCGCGCCTGTCCCGCATCGGGGCGGCTCATGGTCGTGAGGATCTTCACGGTGGTGGACTTCCCAGCGCCGTTGGGTCCGAGGAGGGCGAAGACGCTGCCCCTCGCCACCGCGAAGCTCAATCCCTGAAGCGCCTTCACGTTCCTGGCATAGGTCTTCTCGAGGCTCTGGACCTCGATCGCGGGTGCGCTCATGCGATGAGGACCAGGAGCGTCCCGATGGTCGCCAGGAACACCCCGCCGGTGGCGATGGCGCCGACGACTCGGGGGCCACCTCCCGCGGCTCCTGCCGTACCGACCACGCCGATGTAAGCGAGCCAGATCACGGCTACATGGATGAATTGGTGTGCCATGGTTGCTCCTCCTGAGCTAACGTTGTTAGGGCGTTTCGTGGACAATGTAGCCCTAACGCTGTTAGTGTGTCAAGCGAGACACCACGGCAGCTTATGGAGGCACCCCGGGAATGACCAAGCGGATGATCACGAATGTGAACCGGACAACCCTGGCTGACGCGGCCCTCGCGCTCATTCAGGAGGATGGCCTCGACGCCTTGACGATGCGGACGCTGGCGGATCGCACCGGTGTCAAGGCGGCGTCACTCTATTGGCATGTCCGCGATCGCGAGGAGCTCCTCGAGTTGGTGGCCGACGCGCTGCTGGCCCGCGTCGCCACCCGCGATCAACCAAAAGACTGGCGCGGAACAGCGCTCGCCCTCTGCTTGGCGACCGGCGCGACCGTCGCCTCCCAACGCGATGGCGACCGGATCCTGCATGAGGTCCCCGTGGCGGTGCGTCGCAGTGCGGTGTACGCGCGGCTGGTGAAGGCCATCGCTGCCGGCGGTATCGATGACAACGGCGCCGGCGAAGTGGCCGCAATGATGATCGGGTTTGTCGTGACGCAACCCTCGACGCGCTTCGATGCGCCGAAGACGGCCCCCGGGAAGATCATGACTCTGGCGATCGATTCGGGCTCACACGGCGTGGTCGTTCGAGCCGGACCACCGATGGATGCGTTGTTCCGGATCCTGCACGCCGCGGCGACCGCCGCGCCGGCGGTCCAGCACGATGAGCGAGTGATCGTCCGCCGGCTGCGTGGTGGCAAGACCGGCGAGATCGAGGTGAATCCCGCACTCCCCTGGCGTGTGCAGGTACAGGGCCCGACGTGGAACACGCTGCTCGACCTGCGCGGACTGGATCTTCGCGAGCTCCACGTCGACAGCAGCGCGACCAAGATCGAATGCATCCTGCCGTCACCTCGCGGCATCGTCCCGATACAGATATCGAGCGGCGTCGTGCGCGTCACCTTCCGACGCACCCCTGGAACCGCTGTCATCGCTGAAATCAAGAGCGGTGCTGTCAACGTGAGCCTCGATGACGTGGTCACGCGCGTCGCGCTCGCCGACACTCGCTGGGAAACGCCGGGAGCCGGCGCCGCGGCCGACAGATACGAAGTGCGTATCAGCGGTGGCGCTGTGCGAGTGAGCCTCGACCAGTCGGTCCTCGAAAGCGGAGTGCCGCCGGTGACCGCGCAGGCAGCGCCATTCGCGGGCTCCGGTCTCAGCCTTGCGCTCGGCGTCGTCCTTGACGGCATCGCGGGACGATCTCGGGCGTGATATTCCGGGCCGCCCGTCGCCTCCTGTGGATCGAGCGCGCGATCTGACTGATGCAGCAGCAATGAGGCTCGCGGACTTCGACGCGTTGAGTTTTGACTGCTACGGCACGCTGATCGACTGGGAAGCGGGCATTGCGGCGGTGCTGACGCCGTGGGCCGCGCTCCATGGGATCGCACTGACCGCCGAGGAGCTGCTCGAGCGATATGCCACCGCCGAAGCGCAGGAAGAGGAGCGGACTCCGACGGCGCGCTATCCGTCGATCCTCGGCGCGGCGATGGCCGCGGTCGGAGTGTCGCTCGGTGTGCAGGTCACCGCCGCGGAGCGCGAGCAACTGGCGACTTCTGTCCCGGATTGGCCGGCGTTTCCGGATTCCGCCGATGCGCTCGACCGGCTGTCGCTCCGCTACAAGCTGATCATCCTTTCCAACGTGGATCGAACATCGTTCGCTGGGAGCAACGCGCGGCTCCGCGTGCGTTTCGACGGCATCGTGACAGCGGAAGACGTCGGGTCGTACAAGCCGTCACCACGCAATTTCGAGGCACTCCTCGAAACGGCGCGCGAACTTGGGGTCGGCGGCGGGCGGTTGCTCCACGTGGCGCAGAGCCTGTTCCACGATCATGTGCCGGCCAAGAGCATGGGGCTCCCCACCGCATGGATCGACCGCCGCGGCGCCCGTCACGGCTGGGGCGCCACGCCGCCCCCACGTTTTGATGTGCACCCAGATTGGACGTTTGGGTCAATGGCGGAACTGGCGGCGGCCGCCGGTGTTGCTGACAACTCCGGCTAAAACATGAGGCGGGAGGAATGCCTCGAACCGACGGCGTGGTTCATGCCCGGCGCCGGTGCTGCGGATAGATGTTGACGCCGGGTCCTGCGGCCCGGCGCCCTGCAAGTCCTTGTTGACCTCGGACAGATGCTCGTGGGTGACCGGCAGCCAGATTCCCGGGTCCAGGGCTGTCCGACGCCGGTGACGCTGGCGACAGCCCATGGCCGCCATGCCTGTTCTGTCGTCCGGCGCGAACTCCTCTGCGTACCGATCGATGCTCCTACGTGGCGACCATACGCAACGCGGCGACACGAATAAGACGGGTCTGACGAAATTCACTCCAACGGGTGATGAACTACCTCGCGGAAAGCGACAGAATGGCCCGATACGATGCTTGAAAAGTGGTACGGCTACATGGGAATCCGAATGGATGCGATTGCGGCGTCGTACGCGCTGAACGCAACCCACCACATGCGGCATGCAACGCAAAGATCACTCTATCGGGTGATGAGCCGCTTCGGCGAGGGCCGCTAAATGGCACGATGACTTGCACGCGAATTGGTTTGTCGGAATGGCCGTTGTCCCGCGCGTCGAAGTGGTACTCGTCTTTTGCCGTCAGCCTTGTCAAGCTGTGCGCGCTTGGTCGCCTGGGTGATGCGAGTCTCTGTCCCACGACGCGAACAGCGTCGCCTCCTCGTTGCCCGGCGGCCAGGCACTCAGGGAACCGGCTGGGATGAAGACGGCACCGAGCGCAGCCGTCACGCCGTTCATTCCCTTTGATCGATCCTCGCCGACTCCGTACTACACCCAGATCTACGACGGCTACCGCACAGCGATCCTTGCCGGGAGGCTCGGGCCTGGCCAGCGGCTTCCGTCGACGAGGACTCTCGCATCAGAGTTGAGGATCTCGCGTCTCCCGGTGCTGAACGCCTTCGAGCAGCTGCTGCATGAGGGCTACCTCGAAGGGAAGGTTGGGTCGGGGACGTACGTGCTCGACTGCATCCCTGACGAGGTTGCCCGGCCATTGCGCCTCGGCCGTCCGGACCCGAGGCCGCCGCGCCCGGCAGTCCTGTCAGCTGACTTCGGCGGTGAACATCCCGACCGGGCCTTCGGGATGTTCAAGAGTCTCCCGGCGCTGGACAAGTTTCCACACGAGACGTTCGCACGTCTCACGCGCCGGCACGCCGCGCACCTGCGCGATGACCTGCTGGCGTATGGGGACCCGGCCGGATACCTCCCGCTTCGCGAAGCCATCGCCGCCTACGTCCGCACGGCGCGTGCGGTTGATTGCGATGCGGGCCAGGTGATCATCCTCTCGGGCTCACAGATGAGCCTGCGCGTTGCGGCCATGGCGCTGACCACACAGGACTCGATCGTCTGCATGGAGGAACCGGGATACTCGGGCGCTCGTCACGCGCTGTCGGTCGGTACCGGGACCATCGCGCCGATCGCAGTCGATGAGGACGGCATCGATGTCGCGGCAATCTCCCGTCTGGGCTCCCAGGCCCGAGTCGCTTACGTCACGCCTTCGCATCAGTACCCGCTCGGCGTTTCCCTGGGAGTGTCGCGAAGACTGGAACTGCTCACCTGGGCTGAGCGCAATGACTCATGGATCCTCGAGGACGACTATGACAGCGAGTTCCGGTACGCGAGTCGCACGCTGGGCGCGCTCCAGGGGATGGACAGCAGCGGGCGCGTCATCTATATCGGGACGTTCAGCAAGGTGTTATTCCCCGCGCTCCGGCTCGGCTATGCCGTGGTGCCGCACGACCTCATCTCGACGTTCATCCGGATGCGCGAGACGTTCGATGTCTGTTCACCGATCCTCTATCAGCTGGTGCTCACGGACTTCCTGACCGAGGGGCACTTCGCGCGGCACCTCCGCCGCATGCGCGCCGTCTACCTCGGCCGGCGGGATGCGTTGATCGCTGCGATTCGCGACCACGCAGACGATGTGCTCACGGTCGAGAACACGGATGCCGGACTCCACATGGTCGCGTTCCTCCCGGAAGGGGTGGACGACCGCGATGTGGCGCGTCGAGCGAGAGAACAGGGTCTGTTCCCCATCCCGCTCAGCACCTGCTACGCGAGCAACCCCAAGCGGAGCGGTCTCATCATCGGCTTCGGAGGGTCGGAGCCTGCCGCGATCACGGCAGCGATCAAGGGCCTTGGCGTCATCATCCGAGCCGGCCTCTAGCTCAGATCCCACCAGCTCGGTGCGCCTCCAGGCAGTTCGGTATGGTTGCGCCGTGCAGATCGCCCCGATGGTGACCGACGCCTTGCGAGGGGGTTGAGGATGCTGTCGTATGCATCGGGGCCAAGCTCGCTGCCGCTGCTCGGCGAGACGATCGGGGAGAACCTGCGTCGAACCGTCCTGCACCATGGCGACTCGGAGGCGCTCGTGGTGCCTCATCAGGACTATCGAGCGACCTACCGCCAGCTCTGGGAGCAGGTGTCGCTCGCGGCGCGCGGGTTGATCGCGCGCGGCGTTGGACGGGGCCATCGTGTGGGAATCTGGTCGCCGAATCGATTCGAATGGGTGGTCATCCAGTACGCGACGGCGAGTATCGGCGCGATCCTCGTCAACATCAACCCGGCCTACCGGACGAGCGAGTTGGAGTACGCGCTCCGGCAGTCCGGGGTGTCGTTCCTCATGCTGGCGCGCGCCTTTCGCCAGACTGACTACGTGGGGATGCTCGGCCAGGTCAAAGCCGCGTGCCCGGACCTCCGCGAGGCGCTTGTGCTCGAGGATGGCTGGGATTCACTGCTGCGTGACGGCGCGGGAGTCTCGGAAGCGACGCTCGACGACGCCGGCGCGCGCCTGCAGTTCGATGATCCGATCAACATCCAGTACACCTCGGGCACGACCGGATTCCCCAAGGGCGCGACGCTGTCGCACCACAACATTCTCAACAACGGGTTCTTCATCGGCGAGACCGTGCGCTACACACCACAGGATCGAGTGTGCATCCCGGTTCCGTTCTATCACTGCTTCGGCATGGTGCTCGGCAACCTGGCGTGCACGACGCACGGCGCCTGCATCGTTGTGCCCGGCGAGGCATTCGAACCCGAGGCGGTGCTGCGGGTCACCGAGCAGGAGCGCTGCACCTCGCTGTACGGCGTGCCCACGATGTTCATCGCCGAGCTCGACCATCCTGCCTTCGACGGCTACGACCTGAGCTTGCTGCGCACCGGCATCATGGCCGGCTCACCGTGCCCGGTCGAGGTCATGAAGCAGGTGCAGTCACGCATGCACATGCGTGAGGTCACCATCTGCTACGGCATGACCGAGACCTCTCCCGTGTCGACCCAGAGTGCCCTGGACGACCCACTCGAGAAGCGGGTTGGCACCGTGGGCCGCGTGCATCCGCACGTCGAGGTCAAGGTTGTCGATCCTGAGACGGGCGTGATCGTTGAACGCGGGGCGTCGGGCGAGCTGTGCACGCGTGGGTACAGCGTGATGCTCGGGTACTGGGACAACGAGAGTGCGACCTCAGACGCAATTGACAGCGCACATTGGATGCAGACCGGCGACCTCGCGACCATGGACGGCCTAGGCTACGTCAATATCGTCGGGAGGATCAAGGACATGGTGATCCGAGGCGGAGAGAACATCTACCCGCGCGAAATCGAGGAGTTTCTGTACGCGCATCCGGACATCAGCGATGTTCAGGTGATCGGAGTCCCCTCTGAGCGGTACGGCGAAGAGGTGATGGCGTGGGTCAAGCTGAAGGAAGGCGCGACACTCGATGCCGGGTCGCTGGAGGCGTTCTGCCGCGGCAGGATTGCCACCAACAAGATCCCGCGCTACTGGAAGTTTGTCGACACATTTCCGATGACGGTCACGGGGAAGGTGCAGAAGTACGTCATGCGTGAGGTGTCCGTCCAGGAACTGGGGTTGCAGACAGCCGCGTCAGTGACCACAGCCTGAGCGCGATCGGCTCTCGCGCGACCGCGGTGCCACTGCCGGGCGCGAACTGATCGCGACATGAGCGTCGTTCTCGCGCTGACCGCCGCGGCGCTGTGGGGAAGTGGGGATTTCCTCGGCGGTCTCGCCAATCGCACCACCGCACTGCTCTCCGTTCTGCTGATCTCTCAGGGCGCGGGGTTGCTCGGCATGGCGATCGTCGCCGTCGTTCTCGGCGGCCATCCCAACGGCGCGGATCTCATTGACGGCGCGCTCGCGGGCCTGGCCGGTTTGCTCGGTGTCGCCATGCTGTACCGAGGACTGGCGTCGGGTTCGATGTCGCTCGTGGCCCCGATCACCGGAGTAGTCGCCGTGATCGTGCCGATCGCGGTCGGCGTGGCCGGCGGCGAGCGCCCAGCCAGCGTGCAGTACCTTGGCATTGCCATTGCTGTGATCGCGGTCGCAGTGCTGAGCGCCGGCGGCCACAGGGCGACACGCCTCGACCGAGGAACGGTGTTGCTCGCGGTCGGCGCCGGGATCGGCTTCGGTCTGTTCTACGTCGCCATCGCGCGCACGTCGATGGACGCGAACCTCTGGCCACTGGTTTCCGCTCGCGGCGCCTCAGTCGTCGCGCTGGTTGTCGCCACCGCGTTCTCGCGTCGGGCGCCGCGGTTCGGGGCGACCAATCCGCTCATCATCATCGGCGCCGGTGTGCTCGATGTCAGCGCGAACGGTTTGTACCTGCTCGCCGTGCACGGTGGTCTGCTCAGTATCGTCGCGGTGCTGGTTTCGCTCTATCCAGTCTCAACGGTGCTGTGCTCGATGATCGTGCTCGGTGAGCGTCTCCGGACCTCTCAGATCGTGGGAGTCGCGGCAGCCGTCGTGGCCGTTGTGCTCATCACCGCGGGCTGATCCCCAGTGGGCGGCAACGGCCCCGGTCGTGCGAACAGGTAGCCTTGTCCGAGGGTCGCGCCGAGGCGTTGCAGAGCCTCGCGTTCGCCTTCTGTCTCAACGCCTTCGGCGACGAGACTGGCGTTGATCTCCGCGGAGAAACTGATGAGCGCGGCCGCCAGCGCTCGGCGTGACGAGTCCTTGTCGATGTCGCGTACGATCGAGATGTCGAGCTTGATGACGTCGGGTTTGACAAGCAGGATGTGGCGGAAGCTCGAATAGCCTGCTCCAGCGTCGTCGATCGCGATACGCATGCCCCGGGCACGCAGTGGCGCGAGCGCCTCGAGCAACACCGCATAGTCGTCGATCCGCGCGTGCTCGGTGATCTCCAGCAGGATGCGATCGCAGACGAGGTCGACTGGCAGCTCGCGATGGCCGAAGCGGGTGATGAGCTCCGGAGACGCATTCAGCGACATGTACGCACTCGCCGGGAGCATTGGGAT
>JBEPVD010000054.1:0-15386 GCA_041691155.1 Candidatus Dormiibacterota bacterium
CGCCGCTGACCGCGGCGAAACCCCGGTTCGGCGCCGCGGAGTCTCGGCCCCGCGACCAGTTGAGGCTGGCGCTCCGCCCACAGGCGCCTCGCGCCCAGGTCGCAGCAGGAGCCTGCTCTCCGCGCTGCGTCACGCCGCCGAGGCCCTGGTCGGGCGCCAGCCGGCGCCGCCACCGCCCCCGGAGCCGACCGGCCCGGCGCCCAAACGGCGTCGTGGACGCCGCGGCGGGCGAGGCCGGGGCGGTGGTGGGGGCACGCCGCCGGCCGACCAGTGAGCACCAGATCTTGGGGCGCCGAGTACGCGCCGGCCCAAGATGTTGACGTGGCGCGCTCCGCGCGTGGACAATCGCGCGGATGAGGCTCCGGCGGATCACCCTGTCCGGGTTCAAGACGTTCGCGAATCGCAGCGAGGTGCTCTTCGATCGAGGGATCACCGCGATCGTCGGACCAAACGGCAGCGGCAAGAGCAACCTGGTCGACGCCGTTCGGTGGGCGCTGGGGGAGACCAACGCGCGTGAGCTGCGCGGCCAGCGCATGGACGAGGTCATTTATGCGGGCGGCGGTGGACGCCAGCGGATGGGGCTGGCCCAGGTAGAGCTGGTCATCGACAACGAGGAGGGCGCCTTGCCCTCGGACGATCCCGAGGTGTCGGTCAGCCGGCGTGTCGGGAGAGGTGACCGGGACACCGAGTTCCGGATCAACGGCGATCACGCCCGGCTCCGTGACCTCGAGCGATTGCTTGGCGGGACTGGGCTGACCCAGAACGGCTATGCCGTGGTGGTGCAGAACGACATCGACGGCATCATCGAGGCCACCCCGGCGCAGCGCCGGACCCTCGTCGAACAGGCGGCCGGCGTACGTGCGCTGCGCGCTGCGTGCGAGGAGGCGTCGCACCGTCTCGACGGCGCCGACGTCATCGTTCGACGGCTCACCGACCTCCTCGAGGACGCGACGCCCCGGCTGGTGGAATTGAGCGAACAGTCGGTGGCCGCCCTCGAGTTGCGGACCATGAGCGTCCGCCTCACCGAGTTGCGCGGCAGCCTGGCGCACGAAGAGTGGCGAGCAGCCCGCGCGGGCTTGAAGCTGGCGCGACGGCGCCTCGAGCAGGCACTGGGACGATGCGAGGCTGCGTCCGTGGCCGATGCCGCGTTCGCGCATCGCTCCGAGGTCGCGCGTGAACGGCTCGAGGCAGCGCGAGCGGCGCGCGACGTCGCCGCCCGCCGGCTCGAGGATGCTCGGATCCAGGTCGAACGCGGCCAGGGCGGGCAGCGGCGCTACGCGGACCGACTCCGTTCGGCGGTAGCACAGCGCGGCGTCGCCGCAGCGGATCTTGCAGCGATCGCGCCCGAGGTCGCGGCGGCAGCATTCGCTCTGGGAGAGATCGAAGCAGGCGCCGAGCACCATACGTGGGACATCCTCGAGCGCGAAGCCGACCGCCTCAGAATGGCCGCGACCGAGGCCGCCGCCGAGGCGGAAATCGTCGAGGAGCGATTCGCCGGCGCCTCCCGAACGCTCGCAATGGCTGAAGGCGAGCGCGCTTCCGCAGCCGCCGAGGTCCGGGCGGCGGTGGCGCGCGCTGAACTGGCGGCGTCAGCGGTCACCACCCTGACCCTGGAGCGCGATGCCGCCGCAACCCGGATCGCCAAGCTCGAGGCTGAACTCGCCGCCAGGATTGGCGAAGCCGAGCAGGCCGCACAGCGCGCTCGAGCGACCTCGGCAAAAGTGGGAGAGGCTCGCGGCGCTGTGGACGGTGCCTGGGAGGGTGTCAACGCCGCCGAGCGCGCGGTGGCGGCCGCCGCTGCCGGGGCCCGCATGTCCCTCGCGGCGCTCGCCTCGGCGCGTGGGCGGTTGAGCGGCACGGCAGCTGACGGTGGGGTCGCCCGCGCCGTGGCGGCCGGCACGCTGCGAGCACGGCGGCTCGTCGACTGCCTCCAGATCGTCGATGAGACCGTGGCCGGCGCGGTCGCTGCCGCGCTCGAGGAGCATCTCGGTGCCTGGCTCGTGGATGACCTCGCTGCCGCAGCGGCGCTGCTCGATCGCGAGGGACCGCGCGAGCGCCTGGTCCGCGCGGGGGTCGATCCGGTGGTGGAGGAGGCCGCGCCCGCGCCGTACCGGCTGCTCTCCGGTGCCGTCGAGGTAACCCCGGACGCCCGCGGCGCCGTGGGCCTCTTGCTGCGCGGCGTCTGGCTCGCTCCCGACCTACAGGCTGCCCACGAGGCGGTGACCCGAGGCGCCGCTGCCGCAGTGCTCCTCGATGGCACCGTGGTCACTGCCGCCGGCCTCCGGGGCGGCCGGCGAGTGGACACGATCGACCTGGCGCGCGAGGAACGTGAGGCAGCAGCAGCCGCCGAACGCGGTGAGCGCCTTGAGGCCTCTGCAGTCGCAGCAGCAGCGAACGCCCGCGACGCCTTGAGCCACCTCGATCAAGCACTCTCGGCGTCGGTCGACGCAGACCGGGCGGCTCGCGCGGCCGAGGCCGGCGCCGCCGCCCTTGCCGCGGGCGCCGGGCAGGCACTCGACGCCGCGCGGGCTCAGGAAGAACGCGCCGCAGCGGCGCTGGAGGCGCGTCGAGCCGAGGCGGCCGCCGCACTGGATGCGCAATCGACAGCGGAGCGCGCGCTGGCGGCCGTCGTCGAGACGTACGCCGGTTTCGAGGATGCCACGGCGACCGCAGAAGCCCATGCCCGGGGGATTCGCGAGGCAGCCGACGCGGCCAGAAGCGCGGCCGATGCCGCCGAACTCGTGCTCTCGCGGGCGAAGGCCGAGGGAGCCCACGTCGAGGAGCGGCGCGAAGCCGCCCGACGCGCTCTTGACGCCGCCCGATCGCGTCTTGCCGCGGCCGAGACCCGACGGCTCGTCGCAGAAGGCGAGGCGCTCGGGGCGATCGTGCATGCCCTGCAGGGCCGCGCCGAAGCGGCCCGCGCCGCGGTGGAGCAGGGGGATGCGCAGGAGGCGCACGACCTCGCAACGCTGCCCATTGCCGAGCTCGAGCTCGCGGTCCTGGGGCTGGAGACCGAACACGCCGAGGTCGCGGTGGCCGTCGCCCGGGCCGCCGACGAGCTGTCCGCCGCCGAAGGCGAGGTGGTTGCGTGCGAGGCGGTCGTCGCCGAACACGCCGACGCCGTTCGTGACCTCGGCGAGGACGATGCAATCGAACTCGACCCTGCCGCTGCCGAGCGTGCCGAGCGCGAGATCGTCCGCCTTGAGCGGCGCATCGCCGGGTTGGGCGCCGTCAACGCGCTCGCACCCGAACAGCACGAAGTGCTCAACGCCCGGGTCATCACGATCGCGACCCAGCGCGACGACCTGGCCGGCGCGTGCACGGACCTGCGCGGCATGGCCCGTCAGCTCGAGCGCGAGATCGAGCAGCGCTTCGACACCGTCTTCGGCGCCGTGTCCTTCCACTTCCAGGAGCTGTACGCCGAGTTGTTCCCGGGCGGCAAGGCAACGCTCCGCCTCGAGGAGCCCGAGCCCGTCACCTTGGAGTTCGACGCGGTGGCGCCACGGAAGGCGGAGCGCCGGCCGGGAGTCGAAATCCTTGCGCAGCCCCCCGGAAAGCGACAGACCCCATTGCGGCTGCTCAGCGGCGGTGAGCGCGCCTTGACGGCACTTGCGGTGGTGCTCGCGCTGCAGCAGGTGAATCCGAGTCCTTTCTACGTATTCGACGAGGTCGACGCGGCCCTCGACGACAGCAACGTGCTCCGCTTCACCCGGCTGCTCCGCCGGCTTGGGGCTGACCAGCAGTTCCTGGTGGTGACCCACAACCACATCACCATGGCTGCGGCCGACGCGCTCTGGGGCGTGACCATCGACGCCGACGGGACCAGCTCCGTGCTCGGTGTGCGGTTCGATGAGGCCGAGGTCACCGCCACACCGACCGTGAAACTTCATCGCGTCGCCGGGTGAGCCGGGTCACGACAGAAACGAGCGATGCCGCCTGAAGAAATCGTCGCCCCTGTTCGTCGCTCCGCCTGGTGGCGGCGCATGTCGGGCCGGATGGACCAGACCTCCAACGCGTTCAGCTCGGGGATCCAGGGCATCGCGGCGTCCGGCAGAAAACTCGACGCCGCCTTTTACGATGACCTGACGGAAGTCCTGATCGCATCTGACTGCGGCGTTGAGCTTTCGGAGCGCCTCTCGGCCTCGCTGCGAGCCAGGGCGCATCGCGACAAGCTCGGTGACGCCGCGCAGGCGATCGGCGCCCTGAAGCAGGAAATCCTCGCGGTGATGAGCGCCTACGACCGAACGCTCCACCTCGACGCCGTCCCGAGTGTCGTCCTGGTGGTCGGAGTCAACGGCAGCGGCAAGACGACCACGCTCGGCAAACTCGCCCACCGGCTGCGGGAGGAGGGCCGCTCGACGCTGATCGCCGCGGCCGACACCTACCGGGCCGCGGCCATCGACCAGATGCGGGTCTGGGCGGATCGAGCAGGCAGCGACGTGGTGGCGCATCAACCTGGTGCCGATCCAGGCGCCGTGGTCTATGACGCGATTCAGGCGGCCGAAGCGCGGCGCATCGATGTGGTCCTCGTCGACACGGCGGGGCGGCTGCACACCAAGGTGAACCTCATGGCGGAGCTCGGGAAGATCCGCCGGGTGGTGGAGCGCCTCCTGCCCGAGACGCCGGTGGAGGTGCTGCTGGTGGTGGACGCGACGACTGGCATGAACGCGATGCGCCAGGCATTGGCATTCCACGAGACGACCAAGCTCACCGGGCTCGTGATCACCAAGCTTGACGGGAGCGCCCGCGGCGGGACGCTTCTCGCGGTCGAGGAGCAGTTGAAAGTGCCGGTGAAGCTGGTGGGTCTCGGCGAAGGGCTGGATGACCTGAACGTCTTCGACCCGGCCTCCTACCTCGACGCCATCTTCGGATCGACCCCGTAAGCGCGTGCGCTTGACAAGGTGGTGAGTACTCACTACCATAGGCGTCGATGACACCCACAGCGGCCGCCGAACGGCTCACAGCACCGGAGCGGCGCGAGCAGATCCTCGAGGCCGCGGTCACCGTCTTTGCGGAGCGCGGCTACGAAGGCGCTTCCACGGACGTGATCGCGCGGATGGCCGGCATCTCACAGCCGTACCTGTTCCGCCTCTTCGGGACCAAGCGCGAGCTGATCGTCGCCACCGTGCAGCGTTGCTTCGCCGACACCGAAGGACTGTTCATGCGGTCCGCGAACGGCCTCGTCGGGGAAGAGGCGCTGCAAGCGATCGGTGAGGCTTACATCGAGGAGATCCGAAGCAGCCCCCTCAGACTTCGCGCGCAACTGCAGTCATATGCCGCGTGCGACGACCTGACCATCCGCGCCGTCGTCGCGGAAGGATTCGGCCGCCTCGTCCGCCTGGTCGAACAGCTGACGGGCGTGGGTCCGGAGCGCCTGAGCGCATTCTTCGCGCAGGGAATGCTTCTGAACGTCCTCGCGATGATGGGACAGATGGAAGAGCCGCAAGCGTGGGCCATGCGTCTCATCGAGGGCTGCGTGATGAACGCGAAGGTCGGTCGCTAACCCGGAGTTCTGCTCGGCGCTTTTTTTTGCCCCGCGAAGTGAGTGAGTAATCACTAGAGATCACGGAAAACCATAGGAATCACAAGGAGGATCGGCATCATGGCTCGACGGTCCCAGGTCATCTGGACATTCGCGATCACAGCGCTGGCGCTGTTCATGGTCACGCTCGACAATCTGGTCGTCACGACAGCGCTGCCGGTGATCCGGCATGACCTCCATGCGAATCTGCAGCAGTTGGAGTGGACCGTCAACGCCTACACGCTGACCTTCGCGGTGCTGCTGTTGACCGGTGCGGCGCTTGGTGATCGCTTCGGCCGCCGACGCGTTTTCTCCATCGGCCTCGTGCTCTTCACCCTCGGGTCCGCGGCCTCGGCACTGGCAGGCAGCCCCACGATGTTGATCATCGCCCGCGCAGTGCAGGGTGCCGGTGCAGCCATGGTCACCCCATTGACCCTCACGATCTTGAGCGCGGCGGTCCCGGCCAATCGTCGCGGTGTCGCGCTCGGCGCCTGGGGCGGCATCGGCGGCCTCGCGGTCGCCGTCGGTCCGATCGTCGGTGGTGCCATCGTGCAAGGAATCTCCTGGCACTGGATCTTCTGGGTGAACGTGCCGATCGGTCTCGCGCTCGCGCCACTCGCACGCATCCGGCTAAACGAAACCCGTGGCGCGGACAGCCATCTCGACCTCGGCGGCCTGGTCATCGCAAGCGCCGGTCTCTTCGCCATCGTCTGGGGCCTGGTCCGCGCCAATCAGCAAGGCTGGACGAGCCCGGAGATTCTCGGAACACTCGCCGGCGGCGCCGCCCTCATGGTCGCTTTCGTCATCTACGAACTCCGCTCCCGCGCGCCGATGCTCCCGATCCGCTACTTCCGCAACCGGACCTTCAGCGGTGCGAACGCGGCATCGATGTTCATGTTCTTCGGGATGTTCGGCAGCGTCTTCCTGCTCGCCCAGTTCTTCCAGACGGTGCAGGGGTATTCGCCGCTCAGCGCGGGCTTGCGCATCCTGCCGTGGACGGCGATGCCGATCCTGGTCGCGCCGACCGCGGGAGCACTCTCCGATCGCATCAACGGGCGCACGCTCATGGCCATCGGCCTCGCGCTGCAGTCGGCCGGCCTGCTCTGGATTGCGCAGGTGGTCACACCGACCGCGCCATACTCCGTCTTCATCATCCCGTTCATCCTCAGCGGCATCGGCATGGGCATGTTCTTCGCGCCGGTCGCGAACGTCGTGCTCAGCTCGGTGAGCGCCCGGGAGGAAGGGAAAGCGTCGGGCGCGAACAACGCCATCCGCGAACTGGGCGGCGTGCTCGGCGTGACCGTCCTCGCCTCGATCTTTGCCCACTGGGGTGGGTACACCTCGGGAGCGTCGTTCGTCGCCGGCCTGACTCCGGCGATCACGGTCGGCGGCATCGTCGTCGCGGTCGGCGCCCTCGCCGCGGCATCGATCCCCGCGCGTCGCAAGGCCGCCGTGCTCGAGAATGCGGCCCCGGTCAAGGAGGCGGTCGCGGTATAGGGCCGCGCCGCCGGATCGTGTAGGATGTCAAGGCCTTGCCCTTGACACAACGTTTTGCCGAGCAACCGCTCTCGTCACGCGCGTGGCAGGAGCGGTTGCTCGACGTGTATGGCGCGCTCCTGACCGAGCACCAGCGTGAAGCCTGCCGCCTGCATCTCCACGAGGACTGGTCATTCACCGAGCTGGCCGAGCACTTCACCTGCACGCGCAGCGGCGCGCACGATCTCGTCCGGCGCGCGCTCGCGCAGCTTGAGCACTGCGAGGACCGGCTCGGGCATGCGGCTGAGATGGAGCGTCGCGACCGTGTCGAAGCAGACCTTCGCGCACGGCTTGACGGCGCTCGGCTGAGCGCCTGAGATGTTCGAAGCACTGAGCGACCGGCTCGCCGCCGCACTGAAGCGCTTCTCGGGACGCGGCCGGCTCTCCAAAGAAGACGTTGAGGTCGGACTGCGCGAGGTGCGAGTCGCGCTGCTGGAGGCCGATGTCAACTTCCGGGTTGCCCGTGCGTTTGTCGACCGCATTCGCGAGCGCGCGGTCGGCAGTGATGTCCTCGAATCGCTGACCCCGGGCCAGCAGATCGTCAAGATCGTCAACGACGAGCTCGTGGCGCTGCTCGGCGGCGAGCAGCGAAAAATCCAGTACCAGCCACGTCCGCCGACGGTGATCATGCTGGTCGGACTACAGGGCTCCGGTAAGACCACCACTGCGGCCAAGCTCGCCCTCTCCATCCGGCGCGATGGACACCGCCCGATGCTCGTCGCCGCTGACATCACACGCCCGGCGGCGGTGCAGCAATTGCAGAAGCTCGGGCTGGACAATCAGATTCCGGTCGCGGCCCCTGACAACCCGAAGACGAAGGTCGCGCAGCTCTGCGCGCGTGGTGTCGCAGAGGCGACGCGGCTCAATTGCGACGTCGTCATTCTTGACACAGCCGGCCGGCTGCAGATCGACGAGGCGCTCCTCAACGAGCTGAAGGACATCAAGAAGGCGACCACGGTGCACGAGACGATCCTCGCCGTCGACGCGATGACAGGCCAGGAGGCCGTGAACGTCGCCAAGGGGTTCGACGATGCCGTGCCGGTCGACGGCGTGATCCTCACCAAGCTCGACGGCGACGCGCGCGGTGGCGCCGCGCTCTCGATGCGCGAGACCATCGGCAAGCCGATCATGTACTGCGGGACGGGCGAGAAAGTCTCCGATCTTGAGGCGTTCGCACCCGACCGGATGGCGTCGCGCATCCTCGGGATGGGCGACGTGTTGACGCTGGTCGAACGGGCCCAGGAGCAGTTCGATCAGAAGAAATCCGAGGAGATGATCGAGCGGTCCTTCTCCGGTCGCTTGACCATGGACGACTGGCTCGCGCAGCTGCGCCAGTTGCGCAGCATGGGATCGCTCGAAGGGGTCCTCGGAATGATTCCCGGCGGTCGCAAAATGATTCAGCAGGCCGGAGCGGCCATGCCGTCCGAGCAGGACCTCGGGCGCATGGAGGCGATCGTGCTCTCGATGACGCTGCAGGAGCGCCGCCATCCCGAGCTCATCAAGGGCGCGCGACGCAAGCGCATCGCGATGGGCAGCGGCACGACCATCGCCGACGTCAACCGTCTGCTCAAGGGATTCGAGCAGATGCAGGGCATGTTCAAAAGCCTCGGCGGCAAAGGCACCAAGGGTGTTCGCGGCAAGGCTCGAATGCTGAAACAGCTCAAAAACATCGATCCATCGCAACTCGGACAACCAGGATTCTGAAAGGAGCACGACATTGGTAAAAATCAGGTTGAAGCGAATGGGCACGACCAAACGGCCGGTGTACCGGCTGGTGGTCGCGGATTCGCGCAGCCCGCGCGACGGGAGATTCATCGAGTCGATCGGTTTCTACGATCCGCTGCCCAATCCCGCGGTGGTGACCATCGACGCCGAGCGCGTCCAACTCTGGCTCAAGCGCGGTGCGCGACCGAGTGACAGTGCGCGTCAACTCCTGGTGAAAGAGGGGATTCTCGCGGCGCGTCCATTCAAGGTGACGCCGCGACCGGAAGTTGCCGAGCCCGCGAAAGCAGCGACCAACGGCGGCACCGCGAAAGCCGCGCCAGGCCCAAAAGCAGCGGCTGAGGCGCCAGTCGCCGGTGAGCCGGCCGCTGAAACGCCCGGCGCCGACGTGCCTGCCGCTGATGCGCCCGCTGCCGAAGCACCCGCTGCTGAAGAGCCCGCCGCCGAAGCGTCTTCCGCGGAAGTGTCTGGCGCTGAAGAGGCCGCTGCCGAAGAGCCTGCCCCGGAAAAGGCCGCCGCTGAAGAGCCGGCCGAGTGACCGATTACGCGGACCTCACCAGGTTTATCGCTGAACGCATCGTTTCGAATGAGGCCGCCGTCACCGTCGAGGCACGTCCGCGCGGACGCAGCACCATCGTCACGCTGCACGTTGCCGACGAGGACATGGGCAAGCTCATCGGGAAAACGGGTCGCAACATCGAGGCGATTCGCGCGGTGGTGCGCGCGGCCGGCCTCCGCCATCACCAGCGCGTGCAGGTGGAGTTGAAAGACCTGCGGTGACCGGAGCCCGCCCACTCGCACCAGCCAAGCTGCGCGCTGCGCAGGTCCTCCGCGCGCACGGCGTGCGCGGCGAGGTTCGCGTTGAGCCTATTGGCGGTGACTCCGAGCGCTTTACCCCTGGGACAAAGCTCGATGCCGAGGACGGCTCGGTGTCGTTGACGGTTCGCACCTCGCGGCCCGGTCCCGGGAATGCAGTGCTCCTTGGGTTCGACGAGATCGCCACGCCGAATGAAGCGGCACGTCTTCGCGGGCTGTACCTCTGCGTCGACGTCGAGGCAGCACGCAAGCTCTCGAACGGCGAATGGTTCGTGTGGCAGTTGGTCGGCCTCCGAGTTGTGGACACGACCGGCGCTGACGTCGGTGTCGTCGAGGATGTCGAAGCCGGTGTCGGCAACGACGTGCTCGTCATCCGTGACGACACCACCATCCACCGGTTACCCATGGCCCGCGATTACATCTCCGCGGTGGATGTCTCGGCCGGGACGCTGACGGTCGCGCCATGGGCCGAGGACGACG
Source organism: Candidatus Dormiibacterota bacterium (assembly GCA_041691155.1). GTDB lineage: Bacteria > Chloroflexota > Dormibacteria > Aeolococcales > Aeolococcaceae > Palsa-851. The sequence continues at coordinate 10,076 of JBEPVD010000054.1, forward strand.
TGTGATCCGCTTTCACGTCCTCACGATCTTTCCCGAGGTGTTCCCCGGCCCTCTGGCCGTCGGCGTGATCGGCCGCGCCATCGCTGCGGGTGCTGTCGAGCTCGACATCCAGGATCTCCGCGCGCACACCGAGGGCAGGCACCGGCAGGTCGACGACGAACCGTTCGGCGGGGGGGCCGGCATGGTGTTCAAGCCGGAGCCGCTGATGCGCGCCGTACGCGCGATGCGCGCGGCTGAACCGGCGTTGCGCAGCATTCTCCTGTCGCCGCAGGGTCGGAAGTTCGACCAGGGCGTCGCGCGCGAACTCGCCACAGAGCGATCGATCCTGCTGGTCTGTGGCCGCTACCAGGGCGTGGACCAGCGGGCCCGCGATGAAATCGGCGAGGAACTCTCGGTGGGCGATTACGTCCTGAGTGGCGGTGAAGTTGCGGCCATGGCCGTCATCGAGGCGACATCTCGCCTGGTTCCCGGAGTGGTCGGATCACCGGAGTCGCTTGGCGACGAGACCTTCTCGGAACGAACCGGCGGCGGTTTCGAAGCACCCTTGTACACCCGTCCCGCGGACTTCGAGGGGCACGCCGTCCCCGCGGTCCTCCGCGAGGGAAACCACGCAGCGATTGCCGCATGGCGTCGCGATGAAAGCACACGACGGACAGGGCTGCGCCGGCCCGATCTGATACGGTCTTCGCCAAGGCCCGGAGGAACAACGTGAATGTCATTGATCTGCTCAAGCGCGAGCAGGAGAAAGAGCAAGTCCCCATCCTGCGTTCAGGCGACACGGTTCGCGTGCACGTCAAGGTGGTGGAAGGAACACGCGAACGCATCCAGGTGTTCGAAGGTGTCGTCATCGCGCTGCACGGAAAAGTGGGACTCGCGTCGAGCTTCACGGTCCGTCGTATCGCGCACGGCGTAGGCGTCGAGCGGACGTTCCTCGTGCACGCACCGCGGATCGACAAGATTGAGGTGCTCCGCCACGGCCAGGTTCGCCGGGCCAAGCTCTTCTACCTTCGAGACAAGGTCGGCCGGCACGCCCGCATCCGCGAGCGCCGCCAGCCCATCGGCGGTCCCGGCATGACCTTGCAGCGCGCGGAGCTCGAGGCAGCCGTACCGGCGGACGTCGATTTCGACGAGGTGCCGGACGAGGCTGATCAGACCGCGGACGTGACCGCCCAGACCGACGGCGCCGAGGCCATCCCGGCCCCGGAGAGCGACGGCGGAGCGTAGCCAGGGGTCGCGAGCCCCTGAGCAACTGCCTCCGGCACGACCCCTGAAAGATCGGGTCGGCCACGCGGGCGAGGCAGCGGCGCTGGCATACCTCAAGGAGCAGGGCTTCCGCATCCTGGCGCGCGACTGGCGATGCCGGCTCGGCCAGATCGACATCGTGGCCGAGGACGGCGAAACCCTTGTCCTGATCGAGGTGAAAGCGCGTCGCGGTACGGGCTTCGGCACGCCCGAGGAGGCGGTGGACGCGCGCAAGCGGCGCAAGCTCCGGATGCTCTTGGAGCTGTATCGCGCGCAGACACATCGCCTGAAGCAGCCCTGCCGCATCGACGTCATCGGCCTGCTCATGGACGGAGCCTTGACAGTGACCAAGACCGAGCACATCAGGGACGCGGTCCAGGACGACTGACGAACGCGGTCTGAGAGCCGGCCGTGGCATCGTTTGACAAGTGACCATCTGGTCACGTATCCTTGCGACATGACTGACGACGACCGAGTCTTCAAGGCGCTCGCCGACCCGACCCGTCGCATCCTGCTCGACCGGCTCTTCGAACGTGACGTCCGCACGTTGACTGAGCTGGAATCGGAGCTGGAGATGACGCGGTTCGGCGTGATGAAGCACCTGCGCGTCCTGGAAGAAGCGAACCTCGTGGTCACGCGCCGCTCGGGGCGAGAGAAGTTGCACTTCCTCAACCCGGTGCCGATCCGACTGGTCCACGACCGGTGGATCGACAAATACACCGAGCGCCAGATCTCGGCGCTTGCAGAACTCAAGAATCAGCTGGAGGACAGTGCATGACAACCGTTGCGCCGACAACCGTGACCACCCAGGTGTACCGCGTCTACATCAATGCCAGCCCGGAAGCGATCTGGGACGCGATCACCAAGCCCGAATGGACCGTGCGCTACGGTTACTTCGGCCGGTCGGAATTCGACCTTCGCAAGGGCGGTGCCTACCGCGGCCTCTCGAGCGATGGGATGCGTGCCGACGGGGCACCCGAGGTTGCCGTCGAAGGCGAGGTGCTCGAGGTGGACCCTCCGCACAAGCTGGTCCAGACCTTCCGGATGGTCATGGACGAGCAGATGAGCGCGCAGGGCTTGACCCGGCTCACCTACGAGATTGCGCCCAGCCACGGGAACGTCACCAAGCTGACCGTCATCCACGAGCTGGAGGGGGCGCCAATGCTGGCCGTGCTCATGTCCGGGGGAATGGAGAGTGGCGGAGCCGGCGGCGGCTGGAACTGGGTGCTCAGCAGCCTGAAGACGCTCTTGGAGACAGGGACGATCCTTGGCCCGGGCGGGCACAACCAGAGCTGAATCGATCTGGGGCGGGGCGTCGTAGTGCACGGCGCTCCGCCGCCGACGCACCCGTTCGAGCGCGACGCGCCGGCGGGCGGAAGTCTAGAGTCGTGCTCAACGTCGGGCTAGCCGGCGATGAGGAGTGGAGATGAGACGATCAATCGGGTTGGCCGGAGCCCTGCTGGCAGTGCCCGTGATCGGCGCGTCCATGGCGACAACGACTTTCGCGTCACAGGCGATCCCGTTTGGAACGGGGCCGGGCTCGACCCCATGGGTCATCGTGACGCAGAACAGCGGCTGCGAGAACATCCTGATCAAGGCCAACCGCAAGTTCGTCGCAACCACCGACGGGACGGGCAATCATGGGACGTGGTCGGAGCCGACCGACCGCACCCTCACGTTGAAGTGGACGAGCGGACCCGCCACGGGATTTGTGTTCAAGGGAACCTTGAACACAACGACGGACGTGTACAGCGGCCACCTCGTCACACCGAGTGCGCCGAAGCAGAAGGCCAAGCTGGAGCTCGGTTCGCTTACCGGCTGCTGAAGTCTGCATGAGACGGCGGAGCGCTGCGAGAAACGGCGTCCCGCCGTCGCATCACGCTCGGGAGACGCCGAGCAGCCGTTCGAACAGCGAGCGAATCTCGTCGACGCTGAGCTCGAGCGTCGCGTCGCCGACGTTGAACTCGAACCGCTGAAGGGTCAGGCCCTCTGAGTACGGGCGCGCGAATGTCCAGATCTTGTCAGACCTGGCAATTTCCTGCACGCGATCGCGAAAGTCATCGAGCCGGACCGACAGCCGGATGTGCATCATCGGACTCACCACCGGATCGGGAAGGATCTCCAGCCCGGGGAGACCACGGATCGCGTCCGCGATCTCGACCGCGCGACGGTAGTACTCGGGCATCCGGGGGAGTCGCGAACGCATCGAGGTCAAGGCTGACGCCGCGTACGGCCACATCATGATCACGCGACCGCCGTGCCGGGTCCGCCAGACGGAGAGCTCGTCGATCACGTCCGCGTCGCCGGCAACGCAGCATCCCGCAATGCCGCCCAGTCCCTTGTAGAAGGAGACGTAGACGGTGTCGAAGAGCGCGGCGATGTCCGTGATCGACTTGTCGTGCGCGCTCCGGTAGTACGGCGTGGCCTCCCAGAGGCGCGCACCGTCGAGATGTACCGCCGCACCGCGGTCGCGCGCCCAGGTCACCTGCGCCACCAGTTCATCCCAGGAGGGGAGGGTGCCGCCGAGATCCCGCTGCGGCAGTTCGAGCAACAGCGCCGCAAGTGGCTCGCGGATGTGCGCGAGGCTCGCTGCGCTCAGCGGCTCCTCGCGCGGCCCGACCGGCACCCCGAACAGCCCATGGAGACGCTGGTACCCGCGCTCCTCGTTGGCTTCCACGTGGCAGGCCGGATGAAAGGCGAACGCGCGACTCGCGCGGCGATCCGCGTGCACACGGATCGCCGCCTGCTGCGCCATGGTCCCGGTCGGGAGAAAGAGCGCGGTTTCCTTGCCGAGGAGTGCCGCGACCTCATCCTGGAGCTCTTTGACCACCCCGCCGATGCCGTAGTAGTCAACTGCCGAGTCTCGAGGAATGGTGTCCAGGAGTGTCGCTGCGCCGGGGCGGCCGTGACCGATGAGAAATCTCGTGCAGGAGTCGGCCAGCGCCTCCCGCTCCAGGTCACGAGCAAACGGGGGTGGCGTGCGCGTCGCGAAGGGCCGATTCGGCGTGCCGTCGGAGGCTGACATGGCCACACCATACCGACGCGGTGCGAGGTGACTACGCTGAGCGCCATCGGGTCGCGCCGCTGTGAGGCAATCTGCGCGGCCAGTCTGACGCTGTCGCGAAGCATGCGCTCGACGCACCAACGAGAGCTACACATCTCCGTGGTGCTACACTCTGTTGTGTGATCGCCTGTGCAATGAGTTGCGCGACCCGCGGACTGGCGGGTGTCCCCGTGCGAGTGGAAGTGGACATCTCCAACGGCTTGCCCGGGTTCACGATCGTGGGTCTCACCGACCGTGCGATTCAGGAGGCGCGGGAGCGTGTGAAGCCGGCGATCCGCAACGCGGGCTTCACCTTTCCGACGAGGAGGGTGACCGTGAGCCTCGCCCCGGCGGAGGTACCGAAAGAAGGCTCCGCGTTCGACCTGGCGATCGGAGTTGCGATCTTGCGGGCGTCGGATCCTTCGCTGCTCCTGGACGGCGTTGCGTTTCTCGGCGAGCTCGCCCTCGACGGTTCGGTGCGTGGCGTGACCGGCGTCCTCCCGATGGCGCGCTGCCTTGCCCAGGCCGGGATGCGTCGCCTGATCGTAGCGGTCGAGAACGCGGAGGAAGCGGCGCTCGCCGAATGCCTTGACGTGTTCGCGGCGCCCTCACTGCGCGCCTGCATCGAGCACCTGAGCGGCGAGCATCCGCTTCCGTCGGTGGTCCGAGGCAGCGTGGCAGCCCCGCTCGAATACGAGCCCGACCTTGCCGCCGTGCGTGGTCAGGGTCAGGCGAAACGCGCCTTGGAAATCGCCGCCGCCGGTGGCCACAACCTGCTGATGACCGGTCCGCCGGGAGCCGGGAAAACGATGCTGGCGCGCACGTTGTCGTCGCTGCTTCCGGATCTTCGGCCGGATGCGGCACTCGAAGTTGCGGCACTCTATTCATTGCGCGGCACACTGCGTGAGCGGCCACCAACGACGCTCCGCCCGCCGTTTCGCGCGCCACACCATTCCATCTCCCGAGCCGGCCTGGTGGGCGGCGGGACCGGGCTCGCGCAACCCGGCGAAATCAGCCTGGCCCACC
>JBEPVD010000055.1:0-15331 GCA_041691155.1 Candidatus Dormiibacterota bacterium
GGCGTAGTGCATCTGGCAGTACCCGCACGCGTGATTGAGTCGGCGGCAACCAGTGACGGAACAGCGCGCCTGCACGACCGCGGGGACGCGGCGCTTTTTCTCGAAAGCGGGATCGCCATGCCAAGCGATGTGTACTCGCTGGGGATTGAAGAAGAGCTGTCCGACCAATGCGGGGCCGACGACGATGTGGTCGATGAGTCCGCGACAAATGGCGCGCCTGCGAGGCAGAGAGAGCTCCTCCCACCGCATCGCCAGCGTGTCTGGGTGGCCGACGAATTCCGCCACTGCTTGGCCGTAGCGGTCAGCCATCACGACAGCTTTGGCGTCCGCGATGCGCTTGACGATTGGGGGACGCATCAGTTCCCACTCGCGCTTGGTGAGGACTGCGTCGGCAAGCTTGGAGGCGAGCTCGTTCAACAAGTGCTCGGCGCGATTGAGGTCCGCTAAGGCACGGAGCCACTGACGGTTGCGGGCGTTGTCGCGGGCGGGGTTCTGGGTGATGGCGTTGGCGGTGAGGCGTTCGAGGATGCACCTCAACACATAGGCTTCGAGGTCTTCGGCGTTGACGGAGAGACGCCCGCAGGCGTGATTGGGGCCGGGGCGTCGTTGGCATCCGTAGGTGCGACGGCGCGCATGCGGACTCTTGCGCGGGGTCGAGACCATGAAATATCCGCAGTACGCGCAGCGGAGCAGCGCGAGGAGCACGTTTGCGGAGTACGCGGGTCGGTTAATGCGATCGCGGTCGTGAAAGAGTTCGCGGAGCCGGGCGCTCTGCGAGGGCCGAATGATCGGTTGCCAGGCGCCTTTTCCGACGACCTCACCGTGGTACTGCGCGAGGCCCGCGATGCGTGGATTGATGAGCACGGAGCGCAGACCGGCAGATGTCCACTCGCATCCAGTGCTGGTGCGGACACGGCGGCGGTTGAGGTCCGTGGCCAGGGAGCGCATCGAGTCACCGGCAAGCACGCGCGCCGCCATCTCTTTGACGACCTTTGCTTCGGGCTTGTTGAGGGTGAGCAGGTCGGGTTGATAGCCGTACATGCGCTGGGTCCACGCGTCATTCCCTTTACGGGCGCGCTCCAACGCGGCGCGCTGCAGACGTTCGCTCTTGACCTCGCTTTCGTGGGCGGCGAAGGCTCCCCAGGCGCGGGCGAGGAGGCGCCCCTGGGTGGTGGCAAGATCCACGTCGCCGGTCACGGTTGCCAGCGAGACGTGGGACTTGTCGCAAACGACGATGAACTCTTCGAGCTCGCGTGGCTGGCGATGCAACCGGTCGAGCCGCCAGATCATGACCCCGTCGCGTCTTGCATCCGCGAGATCGGCAAGCATGCGCAGATAGGAGGCGCGAGGTCTGCGATTGTTGAAGGCGCTGCGATCGTCGTCTATATATACCTCGGCGACGCGCCAACCTCGCCGGGCTGCCTCTGCCCGACAGTCGTCTTCCTGACGAGTGACGCCAAGACGTTCACCCGATGGATCGTGCGAGATACGACAATAGATGGCGGCGGCCTGGGGAGGTGACACGCGCACGCTCCGCAGTATCGGCCTTAGGGAGTGATCACAACGTGATTAGGTGATCTCGGATGCGTTGTTGACGTGGTTCTCGATCGTAAGAGTCAGCACGCCCAACCCCAATAGGCTCAGACAGAACCAGCCGGCGAAAAGAAGAGCCCGGGTTCGATCGATCGGTCGACGCCAGCCGCGCCACTTAGCGTGGCGCGCATCGAGACCGTCGATCAACAGGGCCGCGGCTATCCCGCTAGGGATTATAAAGATGAGATTCGCAAGTACGCCCAACGACATGGCGAGCGCGGCGAGCGTCCGAACCACGAGCAGGAATATCCGGGGAGGCACGACGACTCGCCCTGTTACGCCATCGACACGCGCATCTTCGGTGGTCTCATGTAGACCACTACCACGGCTCAAGGCACGGCCATTATTCCACCGGGGTAGCGGACGATTGCCGGCAGGCTCAAGATCGTTACTGGCGCGACGCGCTCACGACCCATGCCTTCAGGCGTGAGAGTCCGACTCCCTCGAATGATGACAGCCCGCTGCGGCGGGCAGGCATTCACAGGCAGCTGGATAAGAGGGAGTTGTTCGTCGCACACGCCAGCGTCCGTCCAATCACCCCTGACCGCACCCACCGTCGGTGCGGCGCCCGGGTCGTGGGTAGGCTCTGAACCCGCGAAGCGTAGCGGCGGCCCAGAACCCGGCGAGCAAGCACAGAAGCGCCACGACGAACAAAATGCCGGATCTTGGCGGAGCGCAAGAAGCAGTGCGACGATGACCAACATAACTAAAAGGGCGGTCGTCCCAGCCAACACCTGCCGCCGGTAGCGCGCCGGCAACGGCGACCGTCTCTTGATCTAACGCCGCGTGATCGAACGAAAGCCACCAGTGGCAGTAGACCAACTAACGCTAGGCCAGCAATTACAAGTGTCACCGCGCCGACTAGGCGCACGCGCCTCGCGCAGGCCAGCATCCGGGAATGTTCCCGGAGGGCACCCTGCCAACTGCCGTAGCTGGCCATTCGACGCTCGCGACGCTGCCGTCACCGCAGTTCGACGGGCGGAACGTACTCTCTGTCAAGGCGGTTGGCGAGAACGCTGCGCCGATCATTTCGCATCTGTCCGCCACGTGGATAAGATCCCGCACAGTACCGTATGTCAAGAAATCTCGTTACGCTCGCAGATGAATCCGCCCCCGCCTCCGCCACCGGCTTGGAGTCCGCCGCCGCCGCCAACGGCTTGGAGTCCGCCGCCACCACGCAATGGCCGCAGCCAAATGGTGTCGTTGCGATGGTGGCGGCAGGTGTCTCCGGCTGGGTCGTACTCGCGGGCCCTTCGAATCGCCCGCAGGATGCTCGTTATTCAGGGGTGCGCAACGTCGGCGATCGGCATCACGTCGCTGTTGCTGTCCGCTGCGACGGCGGTCTTAGGCGCGCGATGGCTTCTCCTGGCGGGCGTGTTGCTGATCGTGAGTGCGGTTAGCGGGTTGATCACCGCGGGAATGTTCATCGCCTCGGCCAAGTTGGGGCTCCTTTCCGTCAGGGCTCGCTACCTCACGATCCTTTCTGAAGTTCTCCTCTTTGCCCCGGGAGTCGCTCTCTTTTCTTTGGGAAACTATGCGACCCAGCATGCTGGTACCCCGGCAAATCCGGGGACGGACGGCCCTTTCGCAGACGGAGGTGAAGGCCTGATCGCACTCGTCGGACTGTCGTATGCGGCTGGAGCCGTCGTGGTTTTAGGTGTGCTCCTTTTCGTACCCACAGTCAGGAGAAGCTTCCGGAGATAGCTAGAGAGCATCTCTTCCCGCAGGCGAGCATCCGTCAATCACTGAGTGCTGGGTCTCTCAACACGGCGCCCACCTGGTCCGCGCTGGTTGCATGCTTCGCCTCGTTACGCAGCCTCCAATAGCGCCATGCGAGGGTCATCATCGAAGGCCATGACAATCGTCGCTACGGCGCGAGCTCGCTTGAATGCCGCGACGTACTTGCTCTGGTCGGAACCGTCGCTCTCAATGCGCTCCTGCAGGTCCCAAGCCACCTCGTCGAGTTCCTGGGTCAGCTCCTCGGCGCCTCGAAGCTCAGGGCCACGGAATCGGCCGAGGCGCAGCGCGTCCAAGGCAGCACTCGCCCGCGAGTCGCCAACGTCCACGGCATCGCACGCGAACTCGGCGAGCGCCGCCGCCATTGACCGCAACGCCTCGGCGGGGCAGCCCTCAATCAGCCGCTCGTTGTCAGGGCTCAGCAAACGCCGCATCGCGGTATCTTGCACCGTCCATTGGTCCGCCTCAGTGCGAGGTCGAGCGACGGTGGGCTTCGGCAGGCCAGGGTGCGCCAATGTCTACTCGAAGACGGTGACGTGCCATCATCAGCCGGTGCTCAGGCTTATCGTCCTCGCGCTCGGCACCCTGATCCTCGTGGCGTGCGGTGGCCCAGGACCCACCGCGGCAGCCAGTCCAAGTCGGGCGTCCGTGATCGATACTTGTCTCGTCGGTCGATGGACATCGACGGGAGTCGTCGTGCGGAACGGCGCAACGGTGACCGCCAGCGGTGGGACCGGCCAGGTCATCACCTTCTCGAGCGCCGGGACAATGGCAGTGGACGACACTCACATGCAGCCCCTCATGTTGACGTCAAATGGACAACACGCCACCGAGAAGTTCAGCGGGACGAGCACCGGCACCGTCACAACGCGCGGTGGTCGGCTCAGTTACAAGCCTGCTGCTGGCAGCACCGAGAGTTTTTCGTTATTTGATCCTGTTGGGTCGCCCGTTGGCACCCCGTCCGTGGACACCGGCTTAGAGACCTCGTACATGTGCACGCCCGGGACATCGTTCGGGCTCAACGAAGGCGGTGGAATTGGCCTGATCTACGCCCTGGGGTAGTGGTCGCGACTCGCTTTCGCATCGGCCCTCAGGCTGCGACCGACTGACCACAGGGATGCCGAGCGGCGCTCAGCCCGTTCGTGGGGTGGCTCGCATGCAACTTCGCGAAGGTTCGCCAGAGTACGGCGGAGGCGCACACGAAGGGCTCATTCAGGCCGTGAAGCGACGGCGGGCTAGTCCAGGCGAGCATCCGGGAATGTACCCTGACCTTAGCCGCGCACGCGCGGCGCCGGCTGGCCAATCGGCTCCCAATCAGGGAACTCGCGCTCGCCGAGCACTGACCTAGCGGCTTCGCGGATCAGCGCCTGGTATGCGGCACGCTGTTCGGGATGGTCCTGCCAGCGCTCGAGTTCATCGAACAACTGCACGAACTCGGCGCCCCAGCTGCGCAGCGTCGGCGATGGGTCGCTCTCATCCCATGCTCCTCCGCTCCGCGCCAGGTCATAAATAGCAATTGCGCCGCGAAGGGGATCGGCGTTCTCACCAATCCCGCCGACCCGACCGAAGGCGCTTGTGCGCCAATCAGAACTCCGCTCCCGCGGACGATTAGCTCCAGCGGTCCAGACGCCTGCTGTTGCAGGAGGAGGTGGTGGTCAGCCGAGGCGGTGACGGTTACGAGCCACGGCTGTGTAGAGGCTCCACTGGTGTTGATTTCCGTGGTCTGCCCGCAAGACACGGTGATGGAGGGAGCCCCCGCCCAAGGGACCACATCCACGGCTTGCCCATCAACGTTTCTCACTTCGAGCGTCGGCTTGCCAGAAAGCCAGATCGACAGGAGGACCGCCACGGTCGCGATAAGCATGGCTATCGCGACTAACAGCCCTCTAAGAGGACGATCACCCCAACAAACGCCTGATGGCCATGCCGCGCGGGCAAGAGCGAGCCGTCCATTGAACGCAGGTCACGCGATCGAACCAGGGCTCCGAGCGGCACCAGGACGACGAGCGCAAGAGCGGCAATCACCAGCGTCGCCGCGTTCATGGCCCGATTGTCGTACCTCGCGAACGACAGCATGTGACGGGCGCGCATCGCTGGATCGACTAGGTAGCCACAGCCCGTTGCGGCGCGAGATCCTCAGCTCGGGAGGGTGCCGTGCCCAAGGTCAGCATCCGTCAATGTACCCGGAGCGACGCTCGGCCCCTCGGCTGATACGACAGTGACGGCCCGCCGAGACGCGCGGCCTCCAAGCCCGCTGGTCGACACCGCGATTAGTAGTTGAGAAAGTACTCGTCACCGGACGATAGCGATGGCGTCATATTCCCGGTTGCCAGCCGACCTACGATCCCGCTATGCGTTGGTGGGCCGAAGTGTGAGTGGAACCCAGAGCTCCCGGGCAAGACGTGCTGTGCTGATCGTCGTTTTCGTTGTCCTAGGCGCCGCGGCTGTCGTGATGCTCTCCGTCAGCCATCCCGCGACCGCGTCGTCCGTCGATGAGAGTTCGCCATCCAACGCGGTCTCTGGGTTGGTCAACTCCCTTGGTTCTCAGTCTTTCGCCTCGGCGTACGGTGGTACCAGCATCAACGGCCCTGGGGATATCACCGTGTTCATTGTCGGTTCCGATCCAGACCTGGTCGCCGCGGTTAATTCGTTGGTCGCGAGACAGGCCGCTGCGTTGAGGACCGCGGCGGTGGTCGTCCACTATGCGCCGGTCACACACAGCATCCAGCAGTTAAGCGACCTGACGATGCGGTTGGCGCAGGACGACGCAAGCCTCGCAGCCGCCGGCTTCCCCCTTGACCACTTCGGTCCTGACACCACCTCGAACACCGTGAGTGTGACGCTCAAACCGCCGTCAACTCCCGCCCAAAACTACACTGCGGATGCCCAAGCCTTCTTCGATGCTCGATACGGGAGCGGGCTCATCGCCGTGCAGGCAACCACGGACACCCCTGCGACAGCGGTCTAACGTCGGCAATAGTGTGCCTCGGGTGTGACCGGGGGTGTCACACATGACGGGAGACAACGGTCTTCCCGCTCAGCACCGTTGCGCCACCGTCATCTCGGCGCGGGCATCGCCTGGTTGTCCCTGATCCCGGTAGGCAGACTACGTTCGGTGACACAGTATCAGTGGCCTGCGTGCTCGCCCAAGCCAGCATCCGACACTGTCGCCAGAGGACTGCACGAGACCCAGGCAACCACACGGTAGCGATTCCGTCTGATTGTGGAGAATGAATGGGATGAACACGAACCTCGATCGGGTCTGAATCGTGTTCGCGCTATTGGCGATGATTCTCGTCGTTCTCCTGGGCCTTTCCACGGTGGTGGTCAGCACCCGCCGGATTGCCAAAACTAACGGGGCTCGCTGGACGTCGTCATATGGGCGCTACGGGCATATCGACCAGCGTTGGGCTGCGCCCATCGGCATTGGCATAGACACCATTTACATCGCTGCCGGGTTGGTTACAGGTGCCGACGTGGCCTACTGGGCGGGTTTGGTAGCCATTGTTGTGGTGCAGGCCGCCATGGTCGCGCTCACCTTGGTGGTCGTCCATCGACGGAACATCCGTCGGCGAACGACTCGTTAGACGCAGCCTGCCGTGCACTAGCGGACCCCTGGCCGGAGTGGGGAGCGACGCGCAGGCCAGGGTCCCTCAATCACCCCCGGAGAGCGCTGGTGCCCCGAGTGTGACGGGAGCGTCATCCGGAGAGGGTTACGATCGCCCGATGCCAGTTGCTACACACGCCACCCTGCTGGTTCTCGGTGGCCTGCTGAACGTGTACAGCCTGGCCTGGTCACTGGACTATCGAGGCTGGACTTCGCGCGTCATCTCGGGCTTGTTTCGCCGGTGGGGACGATGGGTCTGGCCCGGAAGTGAGCGAAGCTACCTCGCCCTGAACCGCTACATCGGCTGGCCATGCCTTGCTATTGGGGTGATATTCGTCATCGCGGGCGCGACTGGCTGGTCCGCATAGCGCGCGTCCAGTGACCGCTCGCTGCGGCAGGGCGGACATCCCTCAATCACCCTGGAAGGATCGCACGACGATGATCGTGTCGCAGACGGGTCGTGATGCCAGCGTCGGCAACGTGACCTAACGAACGTGCGCCGCAAGCGGACTGCCGCTTCAAAACGTCAGGGCAGGAATTCAGCGGGCTGAAAGGGATTCACAAATATCCGTGTGATCTCGCAGCCGGCCGCATCCGGTCCGCTAATCGGAAGCCGAAGTGTGAAGGTCCCGTCGTCAATGTGAAGGCGGACAGCCGCAACAGAAGTGCGGCACCCGTACATTCCGTGCTGCAGCGGCAGTGACGCCTGACCGCGCAGACCGCCCTCCGGGAGCGGGCCTGGAGCATTGCCTTGGTCGGCGAGTGGGACCAGTCCGACGCCATCGTTGGGAAGGGTCGGTATGAAGCCTGACGCAAGTTCGACCGGCGTTGCGACAATGTTTCCCCCGGCATTGAGGAGCTCGACACCCGGTGTCCCGCGCAGAGTGCAAGCGGCGCTTCCGCGATCGTGAAGACCAAGTAGACAATGCCGTTGCCTAGAGCGCTGAACGACTGTCCCAGACGCACTCGCAGCCTTGTTGCCGAACAGGCTGGTCCGATGATTGCAAGCGTCGTCGCTGCGTTGGTGATTACGCTCGTCGTGGCGCTCGCGCGGCCGGTGGTCCCGGCACCGTCTTCAGCCGGGCACACCCCGCCGAGCTCGACCGAACGGGTGCCAACACCGTCGCCGAGCGCTGTTCAAGGACTCGCGATTCGCGCGCACATCTCACAGCAGCTGAACCTCGGCGACCAGGTGGCCAATGCTCTCGCGGTGAGCCCCGGCGTTGTCTGGGTGGCTACGCAGGGCGTCCTGTATGGGGACGCCGGAAGGCTGATTCGCATAACGACACTTCCGATCGTCAGACGGCGAGTTGGTTCGTGGGAGGCGAACCAATTGCAGTGTCCCGCGGCGGGTGGTTACGTGTGGGTGGCGAATAGCTCCGGAGACGGCTCCAAGGTCCTACCCGACCAGAACACCGTCATGCAACTGGACGCCAACACCGGGGCCTTGGTGCACATCTACCGTGTGAACGATCCGCGCGGCCTCGTTGCAAATGGGAACTCCGCTAGTGGTCTCGTCCAGCAGCGCCGGCGGCGGGGCAGGCTCAACGACGATTCAGGTGTTGATCGCCGGCCGGTCGTCGAGGGTGGCCACCGTTCCCGGGAATCTCTCCGGTCCTTCGGTGTCCAGTGAAAGCGCGCTGACCGTCTGTGCCAACCGCGTATTTGGGGGAATCAGCGTGCTCACGGGAGGCGCGAGCGCGACTGTCATCATATATTCCGTGTCACCGACAGGGGGTGCTGTGCGCACCCTCGCGGTGCCTCCCAACGACTACTGGTCACCGATGACGTGCAATGGCACCTCACTCTTTCTCGCCAGCGCGATTCAGGATCGGCTCGGAGTCACTCGGGTCAATCTCTCAGACGGTGCCGTCACCGCGCTCCCGGGAGGAACAGGTGCGGAGGCGCTAGCATTCGTATCAGGTCTTGTTTGGGAACTCCATCCGCACCGGCCTGGTCGGGTCGCTGGCATACCTGAGTGCGGTGGATCCCGTCACGGGGCTGGACTCGTCTTCCCGCTTGACCATCCCGGGTACTGCGGACTATCAGACGTTCCTGCTCGCTCCCAGTGCGGGCAACTTGTGGGTCGTCGGTGGCAGCGGAAATCCGATTCTGCGCATCACCTTCCCGTAACTCCCCCCGGCCGGGGCGGGCAGCTGACGCTCCACCAAGCCCTACCGGGCGAATCTCCGATTTCTATTGACGTTCACGTGTGTCATGGTGTCATCCCTCCGAACCTGATTCGTGCAGATCAAATCCAGGCTTGACAATAGGTTGCCCAAGTCGTACCTTCGTCCCGGCTGGTCTGGGTCCGCTCGCTCAGGAGGATGGCATGGGATCGAGGGTCTTCAAGCTTCTGCTTGTAGCTACCGTTGTCACCGGTCTTTCTGTCTGTTCACTCGTGATGAGCCCCTTCAGCGTCGTCGCCCAGGTTGCGGGGCCAAGCGTAGCCGTCGGGACGCCGATGCTGGGGAGCTCGGCGCCTATAGGACTGTGCGTTCCCGCAGCCCCGAAAACGACGAACACACCACTCGGCTGCGGTTCGCCGACGTGCGGGGGCACAATGGACAACCCGCATTATTCGTCGGGTGGTATCCTCGCCAAGGCCCATTTTTATTGCGACCCAGGGGTCACCTCCGTAAGCTACATCCTGTATCTCTTTAAGTGCGGCTCCGACCCTACGGGGCACCCAGAGTCAACCTGGGAATCACAGTACGGTTGCGAAATGCAATACGTGGTACCCGGTGGCATCTCGAGCCCACCCGAATCCTCAACCCGCTATGTTCCTGCAGCGGGAGTCGCCCACGGGACCGGCTGGTGGATCGCTTGCAACGCATATTCATATGTCGTGGCCGGCGTAGAGTACGGGTCTTTCCTGTCTCCGAGCAAAGGCGCGTACCTCAGCGCTTGACTGCGTGTTCAGCTGCCGCATTCGATTCACGTGACACGAGCCCAATCCTCGATACTTGGAAGCTTCGGAAGCCGTACAACCACGGGACTAGTCGATGACGGCTCAAGGGGGCAACACGGCTCTGCGGTTTAGAAGGATCCCGTGGCATGCCCGATGACGCGCTTAGGCGCGTCGTTGATTTGCGCCGACTGGACCAGCTGGATGCGGCTCAGGCATTACATTCGTACAGATCACGCTGCCTCCCGGATACCAGAGGATCTCTGCGCGTCGGTCATCTTGTGCCCACGGCTTGTAAGTCGTTTTGTCGTATTCTGCCCGCTCTGCAAGTATCTGGAGCACGGGAATCGCATTGGAGATGGGAGCGTGCTCTTGACGACGTAGAGGGAGATGGCCGGCCAGGAACGCTGCTTCGCGATTTCAACCGTGCAGCGCGGCTGCTCGGCAAAGGGGGCATCCTGCTGGAACCACTGATTGGGGAATACGACATCGATACCCTGCATGCGCTGTGCCGCGCCTTAGGAAGCCTGGTGGATAGTGATGCCGCAGTCTTGTACTACTACTGGGGCGGGCGCGCGGATGTCGGACAGAATCGGATGCACAACGTCTACGCGGGTGCGCTCAGCGTTGCATCACACCTCTACGTCGAGCGGCCTCGACGGCGGTTCGTCTCGCCGTCGGCCTTCTGGTCAGAGGATCTGGCGTGGGCAGTAGCGATGCACACGGACTCACCTGCAGTCTATGTTGGAGGGTCAGATGAACTCATGGCGCGCCTTCTCGCCGAGAACGAGCACGACCCCATCGCAGTACAGTGGTCGACTGAGGTCGATCTTTGGACCTTGCCCTCCGATCGCCCATCGACTTAGACGAGTGGACCGTGGGAGAAAGGGGACCAGACTCCGCGAATTGTTGGGACTCACGTAACGCTTGCCAGGCCGGAAACAGGTCGCGGCTGATTGCGGCGATGCCTTTCCCGGACGAGCGCACCAAGGCGACCACCTCAGCCTTGTATGCGTCAGTGAACTTCCGACGCTCCCGTCGAGCCATCTGGACCTCCTCTGCGGGGTTGTTCCCCACATCATGGTGGTCCGTCTTATCGGGTCAAGCCCCGGTAAGCGAGCGCCAAACTAGCCCTGCTAGTAGCGACGGCGGGATTGCGAGGCCTTCATTCCCGGTTTCCATAAACCAACCGACAAAGACGCGGGCGTCGTGACGCGCCGTGAGGAGATTCCATACTCCCACGTCGTTCGTCACTCGGCTGAGGAGCTGAGCGACATGCTCCTCGAGCGGAGCGGCTTCCGGAACTACCCCTTCTGTGGAAATGCTCCAATGCCCCGTTCGCCGGCGGGTTGGGCTGTGGCTCGACACTAGATCGCCAACCCGATACGAGCGATCGGGACGAGAACCGAGGAGTCGGGTGACTTCATCGGGGTCGACGTCCTCGCCGTTTACGATCAGCGACGCCTTCAGTCGGCCAGGGCCTGCCATCTCGAGTAGTTTGGCCGAGAAACGCGTGGCGCCGAGAGATCCGTCCTCCGCCCAGGCGAGCATCCGCCAATGTCCCTTGACGCCACGCCCACGCGTTGGTGCCTACCTCAGCCCTTTTCTGGCTCGGAGGTAGGCGCCGGCAGTGCGGTATCGACCAATTCCGGCTTCCACCGAGACTCGGAGAACATTCAGGAACCGGTTCGCCTCGGTGCCATCCAGCGAGGCCGTGACTGCCTCAAGAAGTGTCGGCGCCATCGGATTAGGGGACGAATGAACGAAGGATTCCCAGTCCTGCCGCTGGGCTGGTTCGACCGCAACGTGCAAGACGAGTTCGACGGCGTCGAATCCAACGTCCCGAGCCAAGGCGACGAGGTCGCTCTCGTCGAAGTTCATCATCGACCGCGGCTCAGGACCTGCGTCGCCCTCGAATTCAGCCGCCACCCGATCCCGAAGGTCCGCGACGGCCGAGACATCCCAGCCCCTGAACAGATTGGTAGGTTCAGGAAAGAGGCGGCGATTAATAGGCTCGAAGATCGAGAGCCGACCGCCCGGACGCAGCACGCGGAAGAACTCAGCAAAGGCATCGCGTTTGCGGCTGACGTAGATCAGGACGGAGCGGGTGGTGACGACGTCGATGCTCACGTCACCGAGGTCGGCGAGATCTTCGGCGCGACCCTGCACGAACCGACAGGAGTCGAATATTCCGATCTGGGCGGCTCGTTCCACGCAGCGTTGCAGCAGTGCGGCTGAGACATCGCAGAAAACAAGTTGGATAGTGCGATGCAGCGCCTCGCTTGCTCCGAAACCAATCAGCCCGTCGCCGCATCCCACGTCAAGGAGCACGTCCCCAGGCCGAAGGTCTGCGCCGGCCAGAACTCCGTCGCGGTAGCGCTTCAGCTCGGCGAGCTGATCGGGCTGGAGGTCCCGCCCACCCTGTCGGCGGGACAATAGCCATGCCGACCAAGGATCTCCGGCAGCGCTTGCCAGTTTCGGGGCTCCGCCTGGGTCGGGCGCCACGGATTCGGGAGACACCGGTAGAGAATGGCGCAGCGCGGCCATCCGGTGCGACGTGGCTGCTGCAGGCCAGCATTCCCCAATCACCCCCGAACGCGAGTCACTCGCGGCCCAGCGTCGCTACCTCGTTTGGCGAAATCCTGCCGGAGCTGGCCAGCGTCGCAAATGATTCTGCGTCGAACCGGGAGGGCGTTCGGGCCACGCCAGAGGCCGTCGATGTCCCAATTGAGCAGAGCCCGGCGCAAGATTGGGGGAAGTGCTCGATGAACCCCGTTTCAGGGCGGACGAACCGCCGCCGGCGATTGTCAATAGAGCGGGCGAATGGCTCGCGGAACAGTTGTTGGACGGTTTCAAGTATCTCCGCTCGAAGCGCGAGGTTGTCCGACGCGGATCGGGCCGGACCGAGGGAATCGGGCTACAGACGTCCAGTTGGAGCCGTCAGGGTCAGGGCACGTGGGTGGAGCCGCGGGTTTGGGTGACGGACGCTAAGGTCAGCTCATGGCAGAGGAGCCACGGTATCTCGGGATCCCTCGCGCGGGGCGGCTACATCTTCAACAGCATGGTGGTAAACCTAGGCTTGCCGCTAAGCGTGGAGCTCTTCGGCCCGATCCGTGAGCAAGATCCGAGGCCGCCTCTGTCACTGACCCAGTTCCTAGAGGCGCTCCAGAACGATCTGCTGCCCAACGTCAGAACCCTTCGGGAGGGGCCGGCAGTCGCCGCCACTAACCTACCTGACCGATGGCTACTCTTCCCAGAGCCGTTGTTCTGGTGGGCGACCGCATATGGAGACAAGTCGTCGGCTCTCCGATTCCTCTCGCGCTACTTCGGCACGAAGACGGCGGTTCGTGCGAAGTTCGATGAGGGTCGGCGATTAGCTCGCGAAGGTGCCGGCGCGCCGATTCCGATGAAGAACCATATCGTCAACTTTGGTTGGAGCGCTGCCTCGAGTGGGGCCCTCGACGACGACGACGAGTTCTAGTTGGTACGGATCCACTGCTCACGCCAGCATCCGCTAATGTCGCCAGAATCTTAGTCGGGAAGCTGGGCGCAGACGGGGCAGCGACCGTGCTCGTCAAGGGCCAGCGGCCGAGGAAAGTAGCGCCGGAGGGTGTGCGCGCCGGCGATCGTGATTTCGCCGCCCGATGCTCGCGCGGTCAGTCGGTCCGGAAGTGACGGGTTCCAGCCTCGGTCATGGCACGTTGTGCATTCATTGATCCAGCGTCGCATTTCCGGGTAGGCGTCGAGGTAGGTATCACCCTCGCCAGTGCGGATGGACTTGTGCGGCACGATGCGAGCATCTCACCGGCGAGTAGTCAGGGTTAAAGCCGAGCACGACCACCAGGCGAGACATCCGCGAATCACCCCTGAACACACGCTCCTTCGGGGAAAGGTCAAGCCACGGGTGGAACTTCTTAGACTGTGCCGAGAAAGCCGAGACACGCGTTCGCAGGCACCAGCATGTCCGTGTGCGCTTCTTGAGATATACGCTGATCCGGCATCGGCCCCGCCAAATTGGAGGATCGCAGATATCCATGGCACCGGACGACGTGCCAGCAGCGGAAGAGCCCCAGCCGATTGAGGAAGCGACCTGCTGGCGGCTGCCCTTCGTCGGCTGGCGAGTGTGGCGGGTCGGGGTGTCGGTCAGCCTGGAGTTGGCGCTGAAACTGGACCAACCACAGTCGAATTTCGCCAGCAAGATTAGCGTCCACGGTTCTTTGCTCTGCGGCCCCGAGGCCGCCCCGTTTGCCATGGACCCCGAGGCCGCGGATCGCACAGAACTCGGTCCAGCGCTGAATCTCGTTTACGCCACCGTCAGCGAGGCACTTGCTCACAAGAGCGGCCGACTTGACATCCGATTCGTCGGCGGTCGCCCCAAGTCTCCCGTAGATGGCTGGGTACTTCGCTCCGACCCAGACGAGAGGTATGAGGCATGGGAAGTGCGGGGGCCCGGGAGCCAGCTCATCGTTTGCCGTCCCGGTGGGGCGCTGGCAATCTGGCCTGGCGAGTCGCCGGGTACGGTTGGAGAACTAGCACGGAAGGGCTTCTTTGAGCAGGAGCGGTTTAAGCGGGTGTTCAGGGTGTCTAGGGAAGAGCCGTCCGAGTAGACAAGCGCCGACCAGGCGAGCATCCCTCAATCACCCCCGACGCTCGCAGCATTAGGCACCGCCGTTTCCGGCACTATCCGGGCGTGGATGACTTGGTCGCGGTAAAGGTCGCGGCGCGGGAGAGGGACGGGAGGCCTTTGGAAAATGACGACACGGATTGTCGTGGTCAGGACAGGATCCCCTGGTTGGCTGGTCGCCCAGCCTGCATACCGCACTGACGTAGCCGCTTTACCCCACTGACGTAGCCGCTACGAAGTCGTCAACCGCTGACACGACAGGTTTGCGTCCCAGCCGCTCAGGTCGAATGCTCGTCGTTCTGACGCGCTCGCGTGCGCTGACGTGGTTGATGACAATGTCGTCATTGACAAGCGCTCGGGCAGGCCAGTAGCATCGCGCAACGTTGGTATGACGTCTCGGCAGCGATCGTCGGCAACACCTACTCACGGTCTCCCGGTGAGTGGGACCAGGCGGGGATACCAAGGAGTTGCTGGGGATGCGCCCTCCTGAAAGCGTCGACACGCACACTCGTGACTCCAGC
The DNA here is from genome assembly GCA_041691155.1 of Candidatus Dormiibacterota bacterium. Classification (GTDB taxonomy): domain Bacteria; phylum Chloroflexota; class Dormibacteria; order Aeolococcales; family Aeolococcaceae; genus Palsa-851. The sequence continues at coordinate 14,991 of JBEPVD010000055.1, forward strand.
CAGGGGATGAAAGGCGCGCCCGGCCGACGCATCAGCGTAGGGCGTCACCGCGTCCGTTGGTCGGTTCTCAGCCGACTTGGCGTTGGTGCGATTGCCATTCTCTTGGCGATTCCGGGTGTCTTTGGTCGGGCAACACCGCCAGGGGCCGTGCCCGCGTCGACACGGATCATTCATGCACCCACACGCCTTACGGGTACACCCGTGCCGCCGTCGCTGATCACCTTCACGGGGCCCACGGAGTACTCGTACGGAACTGGGTTGCGTCCCAGTCCGAATCCGAATCAGATCGTCATGGCCGACGTGAATGCGGACGGCAAGATGGACCTTGTCCTGAGCGACAG
>JBEPVD010000056.1:0-14786 GCA_041691155.1 Candidatus Dormiibacterota bacterium
GACCGAGTCGTCGCCGTATTCGGCGAGCACACGTCCAAACAGGTCGGAGGCCTGCTCACGGCCGGCACTGACCGTCGATGTGTCGATGGACCCGCCCGCGAGGAACTCGTCGAGCAGCAGGCGGCGCAGGCTCTTCGCGCTCCTGCTGTACCGGGCGAAGAGCGCCGCCGCAGTCACCTGCGGCAGGTTGGTGAGGGCAAAGACCGGACGATCGAGATTGGTCACGTGCGGTGCGAGCAGCCGCTGCTCCTCCGCCGTGAAGGCTTCCACGTGGTAGTCGGCACCCATCGACGGCGACTCTACGGACGGCACGAGGTGGAGCGGTTTGCGATCTCGTCTACAATCCGGCCCCAATGGCCGGTGCCGCCGTCCCGACCCCCCGCTTCCTTGCCGACGTCTACGAGGCGGCGAGCGAGTGCAACAAATGCTCGCTTTGTCAGGCCACGTGCCCGGCGTATGTCGTCAACCCCGTGGAGTGGGAGACGGCGCGAGGACGGATCGCCCTGATTCGCGACGCCATCGAGGGCCGCCTCGAGTTGAGCGACATCGCCGACGGGCCGCTCTCGAGCTGCCTCACCTGCGACAACTGCGTCGCCGCCTGCGCGCCGCGAGTCCCGACCGGCCACATCGTCAGTCGTGCGCGTCAGGAACTGCACGCGCAGGAAGGCTCTCCGTGGGGACAGTCCTTCGCGTTGCGCAGCGTTTTGCCACGACCCGGCGCGCTCCGCGCGCTGCACGGCTTCGCGCGATTCACACAACGCACCGGCTTGCTGGGGCTGGCTCGCCGCACCGGACTGTTGTCATGGTTCGGCACGCTTGGCGCCATGGCCGAACAGAGTGGGCCACCGCCCGAGCGCACCGTGTACCAGATGCTCGGCGACTTTCCCGAACCGTCCGTGCCCATCCGCGGCACAGTCGCGATGCTGGTCTGTTGCCTCTCCAACCTCACCATCCCGGAGGCGACCGAGGCGACCATCCGGGTGCTCCTCGCATCCGGTTATCGGGTCGAGATCCCGGTGCTCGGGTGCAGCGGCCTTCCGGCGAGGACGCTCGGCGATCGCGACGCGATGATCGACATGGCAGTCAAGAACAGCGGCGCCATGGTGAATCTCGAGGTGGACGCGTACATCGGCGACACCGCGTCATGCACAGAGCACTACCGCGAGTACGGCAGCATCGCGGGGGACGACCGTCAGGTCGGCGCGCGTGCGCGCGACGTTGCGCGTCGCACCGCACTGGCGAGTGACTTCCTCGACCGCAACGGCGTGCGCGGCGACCTCGGTCCACTGCGCTGGCGGGTCGCCATCGATGAGCCGTGCGCACTCCCGATCGATGGACCCGAACGCGGCGCGGCCCAACGACTCCTCGAGCAGATCCCGCATCTCGAACTCGTGCCGCTCAACGAGCGGGCGATGTGCTGCGGCGGTGCTGGCACGTATTTCGCGCGTGAGCCGGAACGCAGCGAGGCAATCCTGAAGCGCAAGTTCGACAACATTCGCGCCAGCGGCGCAGAGATCGTGGTCACCGAGAACATCTCGTGCCTGCTCCAGCTGCGGGCGGGCGCGGCCCGCTACGCACCCGGCGTCAAAGTCATGCATGTGATGGAAGTGATGCTCGCGTCCATGCAGGGCGCTGAGCGACGTCGCGCGGTGCTTGCCGGCTGAGCCTCGGTCTATCCGAGGGCGGAGAGCACCTCGTCGATATCCATTGCGACACAGGTGAACGACGGCACGTCGCGCACCGTGTGCGTGGAGGCTTCACTTCCCCGCATCTCGTGAACGAGGTCCAAGAAATCGGCCACGGAATCGCTCTCGAAGGCCACCACGAACTCCTGGTCGTCGAGGCCGAATGAGTAGGTGGTGTTGATCTTCACACCCGGGTACTTGTGGCCCATGGCGATGTGCTCGCTCATCTGTTTCTGCCGTTCCTCGCTACTCAACCGGTACCAGGCGCGCGTCTTGACGAACGGATAGACGAAGAGATATTTGCGCCCGGTGGGCGCGATCACCAGCCGGTTGCTGCGGCCTTCCTGGTTGGCGTGCTGGTGTTTCTCGACGTACATGCTCTGCTTGGTCATCGAGAAGTAGCTGTACGGTGATTCGAGATATCCAGCCATGCGTGTGTGATTGAGGCGGGACGAGAACTCCTGGAAATCGTCGAGCCGTTCGCTGACCAGCCAGAGCAGGAAGTCGGCGTCACCGCGTGTGCCCACCAGGCTGTACGGGCGGATGAGCACGCCATCGCGATCGCCGATCTCGCGCACCAGTGCGGCGACCTCCTCGCGATCCGCGGCCCGTTCCGTGGCGGATCGGAGGCGCCAGTCGGGGCGGACTCGATAGAACGAGAAGCGGATGTGCTGGCGGGCGGTGGGGACCTGCGCGGTAGCGTCCCGAACCGTCAGCGGCGCCGTCACCTCTGGCATGGCTCCCTCATCGTAGCGGAGCCGTCGAAGCGCCGCGCTCACGACCCTCGATGTGACGCCTCGGCGAGCGCTCGCTTCCGGAGCAGGCGCTGCTGCCGGCGCACCCTCGCTTCTGCCTGCCGGTGGTGATCCTCGTCGGTCACCGCGATCACCTTGGCGACTTCGGCGGGATTGCCCTCACGATCGAGACCCACATAGACGAGATGCGCCGTCGCCACATGCAGCGTCTCCCCCGACGGGATCCGCTCGACGTCGACGCTCACGCCGATCTCCATCGACGTGTGATGCGCGTCGTTGACACGGGCGCGCACGGTCAGCAGGTCGCCAATGTAGACGGGCGCGAGAAAGCTCATCTCGTCCATCGCGGCCGTGACCACGCGACGTCGCGCGTGTTTCATGGCCGCAAACCCGGCGGCGGTGTCCACCAGTCGCATGATCGTGCCGCCGTGTACGTAACCTGAGTTGTTGGCGTGCTCGATCTCCATCGCCACCGACAGCACCGTCTCCGACTCGTCGGCTCTCCGCGGCGTCAGATCGACGTTGTTGTACAGGTCGTTTCGATCCTCCCGCGAGCGGATGAAATCCATCAGCGCAGGACTTCGAGACTGCCGCGCACGAGTGTCTCGACGCCCACCGGGAGCGCCGCCTCGTCGATGTCGAAATCTGCACTGTGGTGCGGCGGTACCGGGCCCCGCTCGGGGTGCCCTGCCCCAACCAGGAAATAGCAGCCGGGGGCTCGCTCCAGGAAGCAGGCGATGTCGTCGCCCACGGTGATCGGGGACGCGAGGTCGACGTGGTCCTCACCGACGGAGGCCGCCGCCGCACGATGCACCAGGTCGGCAGTGTCGCCGTCCGACACCACGGGCGGGCAGCCGGGGCCGCGCGTGAACACCGCCTCGGCGCCATAGCCTCCCGCGACAGCGGTGGCGACCTCGGCGATGCGCTTCAGCAGGCGCTCACGCTCCGCGACCTCGATGGCGCGCGTGGTGCCCAGGAGTTCCGCGGAGTCGGCGATGACGTTGAAGGCCGTGCCGCCGATGACGCGACCGATGGTGATGACCGCGGGGGAGAACGGCGAGGTCTCGCGGCTGATGATGGTCTGGATGGCGAGGATCACCTGGGCGGTCGCAACGATGGGGTCGATCGCCGTGTGGGGCATGCCGCCGTGGCCACCACGGCCTCGGATCGTCAGCGTGAAGCTGTCAGCGCTGCCGAAGATAACGCCGGACTTGACTGCAACTCGACCGGTCTCGATGGGCGCCCAGAGATGGATGCCGAGCACGCGATCGACCCCCTGCGCGGCGCCGGCATCGATCATCGGCATCGCGCCGGACGCGGTTTCCTCGGCCGGCTGGAAACACAGTCGCAGCCTTCCCGACCAGCTGTCGCGCAACGCAACCAGGGCTGTTGCCGCACCGAGCGTCATCGCCATGTGGCCGTCGTGTCCGCAGGCGTGCATCACGCCGTCGGTCTCCGACGTCACGACCCGATGGTCGCCGCGCTCGAGAATCGGCAACGCGTCCATGTCTGCCCGGAGCATCAATGTCGGACCGGGTTTGCCGCTGTCGAGGTCGGCGATCACTCCGGTTCCACCGACACCGGTCTGCACGGTGAAACCGAGGTCGGCGCTGCGGCGTGCCATCACGTCTGCGGTGGCGTGTTCCTGCCCCGACAACTCGGGCTGACGGTGCAATGCACGCCGTGTCTCCACCACCGACTCGCGCGTGCGGTCGACCTCGGACCGGATGCGTGACTCGAGGCCTGTGGTGCTGCCGATCACTGCGCCTCCTGAACGGTGACACCTGACAGCCGCAGCGCGACCACCTGCAGTGCGCCGTTGTTGATGACGCGGGTTGCGCCGCTCGCCAGCGCGCGACGCCGCTGCGCGCGCTCGCCGTGGTGACAGAAGCCCACGATCTCGAGATCAGGATGGTCCGCGCGGACCCTGCTGATCCAATCGAGCCGCGCTTCGAGTGCGGTATTGAGGTCGACGAACACCATCGCGACGTCCGGGACCACGTCTCCGCGCACGAGGACCGAACTGCCGCCTGCCTGCTTCATGGAGGTGCTCAGCTGGCTGGCGAACATCAGATCATCGCTGACCAGCCCGACTGCTCCCGGTGACCCCATGGCATCCATCATAGGTGCGCGAGCGGGCGGCGCTGGGGCAGACTGCGCGGGTCGGCCATCGGGACATCGTGAGGAGCGAGACCATGGAAATCGGGAGCGTCGGGATCATCGGTGCCGGGCTGATGGGCTCGGGAATCGCCGAAGTCTGCGCCCGCAACGGAATCCGGACCCTGGTCACGGAGTCCGGCCCTGACCAGCTGGCGGCGGGCCGGCGACGGGTGCACGCCTCGCTCGAGCGCGGCCGCAAGACCGGGAAGCTGAGCGACGAGGATGTCGAACAGATCAATGGGCGGTTGACCTTCACCACCAACCTCGAGGATTTCGCTGAGTGTGATTTCTGTGTCGAAGCGATCGTCGAGCAACTTCCCGCGAAGGTGACTCTGTTCGAAAAGCTCGACCGCATCGTGTCGGAGGCGGCGATCCTTGCGACCAACACGTCCGCGCTCCCCATCATCGAAATCGCCCGGGCCACGAAGCGACCGGACCGGGTGATCGGCACCCACTTCTTCAACCCGGCGCCGGTGATGAAGCTCATCGAGGTGGTACGCAGCATCGCCACGAGCGACGAAACGCTCGAGGAAACGCGTGCGCTCGGCGAGCGACTCGGGAAGCGGATCATCGTTGCGCAGGACCGCGGTGGCTTCATCGTCAACCTGCTGCTCATTCCCTTCCTCACCCACGCGATTCGCCTGTACGAGTCCGGCTTCGCAACCCGCGACGACATCGACGAGGGCATGCGGCTCGGTTGCGGTCACCCGATGGGGCCGCTGCAGCTCCTCGACTACATCGGCCTCGACACGGCGATGTTCGTCTGCGAGTCGCTGTACGAGGAATACGCCAACAGCGACTTCGCACCGCCTCCCCTGCTCCGCCGCATGGTGTCGGCGGGCTACCTCGGCAAGAAGAGCGGACGCGGCTTCTACGAGTACTGACGCCGCCGATACCGTCTAGTTGGGCCGGTCGACCGGGACTTGCGGCGGCGGCTTGCGCTCCTCGACGTTGAGGTTCACCGCGCCGATCCGGTTGCCGCTGTTCCAGAACTCGACCGTATAGACGCCCGGTTCGCCGAACATCGGCTGCAGCACCGTGACGGTGGAGATGCTCACCTCCTGGCCGGGCACCAGCTTCGGGCCCGCCGATTGAAACTGCAGCATCGCCGGGGCGAGGACGAGCTTGGCCTGTGTGTCGACGAGCCGCAACTCCACCTGGTGCGCCTGTCCGGCGTCACCGGCGCTGAAGCGGAAGCCGGCCACGACGGCGAACGCCGCCCGGCCGGGGAGTTGCGCCATCGAGAGCGCGCTGAAGCCACCACCCAGCACGTAGACCTTGCCGTCGGGTGGCACCACGGCGCTGTCGGCGAAGAACGCGAAGCTCAGTTCCATGCGCTGGCTAGGATGTCACGATGGGCGACGGCGACCACCGCAACCTCCACGTCTTCGTGTGCACGACGGTCGGCCGTCATCACTGCGGCGGTCAGGGTTCGGAGCACATTCTCCAGCGCCTTCGGGATGAGGTCGAGCGCCGCGAGCTGACCTGGGTGCGGACGACCCGCATGGGCTGCAACCAGCAGCATCACCAGGGGCCGATCCTGATCGTCTATCCCGAGGGGGTCTGGTACGGGCGCCTTGAGGTGGCCGACGTGGACGAGATCATCGAGGAGCATCTCGTCGGCGGACATCCCGTCGAGCGGCTCCGGATCGTGCCCGACGGGCCCTGGTCGGCAACCTCGCTCACCTGAAAAGGACCGGGGGAGTAGGGTGGACGGGGAAACGACAGCGCTTGAAATGGAGGTCGACGGCATGGGCTATATCCGCGGACTGATGCACGGCGCAGTGGTGGGAACCGTGGTCGGACTCTGTGTCGCCCCGCAGACCGGCGACAAGACCCGGGCACAGCTTCGGGTGGCGAGCGAGGCGGCACGCGAGGGCCTGGCCACGACCGGGCGGGCGCTGAAACGCGCAAAGCCCATGGCGACCGGTGCGGTGCACATGGTCGCCAGCGCTCGGCACCGGGACGCCCATGCCGTCAACGGCACCACCTCGGCCACGGGAGTGCCCGTCTAGGGCTTGCTGGTCCCCGCGGCCGGCGCCGCAATCGCCGACGCGGCACCGCCAAGTCCACAGAGAACGCCGAGCGCACCCGCGATAACGTCGAAGATGTTCATCACCAGGGTGAAGTGCAGCCCCGCGATGTCTCGCGTCGCTCCGGCGGTGTCCGGGTTGGCGAACCCGATCAACGCCAGCAGCAGCAGGACGACGCCCACCGTGAGCACGATCTCGTCGGTCAGGCGGCCCTCGGCGCGGAAACCGGCGTAGGCGAGCACGCCGCCGATGATGAGGTCGAGCACATCGCGCAGGTAGGTGAGGTGCAAGGTCATCGGGCCGACGTTGCCCTGGGGAACGTGGTGCACCAGCGTGCCGGCGTCGCCCGTGAACAGGCCGCCGATGCCGACCACGAGGAAGACGACAGCTCCGAACTGCGCGTAGAGACGGGCCATGACGATCAGACGTTAGCTGATGGCGTTGGGAGCCAGCGAGCCGCGACCAGGGTCACGTTGTCCGTCCCCCCTGCCGCCAGCGCGGCATCGCAGGCGCGGGTTAGGGCGACGCCGAGTGGATCGGGCGCGGAGATGACGGCGCCGAGGACCTGGTCGGACAGCGGCTCCCACAGCCCGTCAGAGCAGAGGAGCAGGAGATCCCCAGGGGCCGCGTCAATGTCGAAGATGTCCACCTCGACAGGGTCACCCATGACGGCGCGCTCGATGAGATTCCGCTTGGCATGGTGACGAGCCTCCTCGGCGTCCATGACCCCGGCCCGCACCTGGGCTGCCGCCCACGAATGATCCTCGGTGATCGGCGTCGCCCCTGCGGCGGTGATCAGATAGGCGCGGCTGTCACCCACATTGGCGACCACGGCGTGGGTGTCGCTGATGATGGCGAGCACGAGGGTGGTGCCCGGGCCGCCGCCAATCGCATCGCGCACCTTGGCGACCGCCTGCGTGGCAGCGTCCACGGCTCGCCGCAGACTGGCGGCCGCGTCCTCCGTGGGCCCGGGGCTGATGAGCACCGCCATCGCGTCCTTGACCGCGGCCTCCGCCGACTCGAGGCCACCCTTGTGGCCGCCCATCCCATCGGCGAGCACCAGCACCGCGCTGCGGCCGTCACCGCCCATCTGCGCATCCCAGACGTCCTGGTTCTCGGTGCGAACCGGGCCGCGGTCCGTAATCCCGGCGATCTCCAGAACCTGTCCTTCGCCGGGAACTGACCGCGACAGGCGGTCCTCGGTCACGCTCCCGCCTCGACCTCGGCGTCCGCCGAGTGACCGAGCAGGCGGCGCACCACTTCGCCGGCCACGGCGACCGGATCCAGGCACTGGATGGTCTGCATGCCGAGCGCGGCCGCGGCCTCCACATTGGAGAGCAGGTCGTCGATGAAGAGGCAACGCGCAGGCGCGACTCCGAGCCGGCCGGCGGTCAGCTTGTAGATCTCCGGATCCGGCTTGCGCATGCCGACTTTCGACGAGTCGACGACAACGTCAAAGAGTTCATCGACCGGAAAGAGATTGCGGAAGATCGCCTCCCCCTCGCGTGAGATGTTGGTGAGCATCGCGGTTTTGTAGCCTGCCTCGCGGACCTGGCGGACCGCGTCAACCATTGCGCCACAGGCCACCATGCCACTACCGAAAATCACCTTCTGCGCGTCACGCGGATCGACCGGGTCGTTGCCTGACTCGTTGTAGCGCGCGATCATCCGGTCGAAAAACTCCTCGTCCGAGATCTTGCCCATCTCGAGCAGGTGCAGATCGTGGACGCCGGTGGTCAGGTGGTAGTGATCACGGAATTCGTTGAGGAAGAACGCGATGACGCCGAAGAACTCGGGCGGTACGTCGTGGCGATTGTGAAAGAGGGGCTCGGTCATGACCCCGCCGAGATCGAAGATCACGCCGTCGAACTCGCGCTCGACGCCGACCGCGTCCGAGGTTGCCTGAAGCTGAGTCATCGGCTCCATTGTGCCTAACCGTGCCAATATGGCCGGTCATGATCGCTGGACAGGTGTTCGGGAAACGCTGACGTTGGATACGCAATCGACGCTTCGCGAGATCCGGCGTGCACGCGAGCGCATCGCCGGCATCGCCATCCGGAGTCCACTCCTTCCGCTGCACGATGAAGGATCGCCGGGCACCTTCCTGAAGCTGGAGAACCTGCAGCCGACCGGCGCCTTCAAGGTGCGCGGCGCCACCAACCTGGTGGCGCAACTCAGCGACGCCGCGCTCGGCGAAGGGCTCTTCACGGCGAGCGCGGGCAACATGGGACAGGCGGTGGCGTGGTCAGCGCGGCGTCTCGGGGTGCCATGCACAGTGGTGGTACCGGACACCGCGCCCTCCAACAAGACCCAGGCGGTGGAGCGTCTTGGCGGCACCGTCATACGCGTGACGTTCGACCGTTGGTGGCAGGTGTTCACAGAGAAGCGATTCGAGGGGTTGACGGGGACCTTTGTGCACCCGTTCGCAGACCAGCGAGTGATGGACGGCAACGGCACCATCGGTCTCGAGTTGCTCGAGGACCTGCCCACTGTCGGAGTCGTGTTGATCCCCTGGGGCGGCGGTGGTCTCGCGTGCGGCATCGCGGCGGCGATTCGCGCATCGGGCAGCGCCTGCAGGATGTACGCGTGCGAGGTGGCCGATGCCGCCCCGCTCAGCGCATCACGAGCGGCCGGACATCCCGTGGAGTCCCCGTATGAGCGCTCGTTCGTCGACGGCATCGGTAGCAAGGCCGTGCTTCCCGACATGTTCGACCTCGCCGGCGAATTGCTCGACGGCGTCATGGTCGCGAGCGTCGAGGAGTGCGAGTCTGCAGTCGCGACCTTGTTCCGTCGCAACCGAATCGTGGTCGAGGGAGCGGGCGCGTGCCCGGTTGCCGTCGCGCGCAGCGGACGTGTCAGTGTTGGGCCGATCGCGTGCGTGGTCTCCGGCGGCAACATCGACACCGCAATACTGAGCGACATCCTCGCTCGCAACCAGGAGGCCGGCCGTGCTCTTCCTCAGTAAACGGGATGTGACGTCCGTCCTCGCCGTGCCCGACATGCTGGATGCCCTGGACGCAGGCTTCCGCGCCTACTCCACCGGTGGTGCATCCGTGCCACCGCGCACCGCGGCGCGTGCACCGTTGGGGCTCCTGGGCGCGATGCCGGGCTGGGTCAGCGGCAAGGGTTTCGCGCTGAAGGCGGTGAGCGTGTTTCCCGACAACGCCGAGCGCGGGCTGCCATCGCATCAGGGTGTCATCACCCTGTTCGACGAACTGACCGGTGCGCTGCTGAGCATCATGGACGGCGAGCACATCACCGCCATGCGCACGGGCGGCGGCGCGGCGGTCTCGGTTCGCGTGCTCGCGCGGCCGGAGGCGAAGACGCTGGCCATCATCGGCGCAGGCGTGCAGGGAGAGTCGCACCTCGCAACCGTCCCGTTTGCTCGTGATTTCACGACGATCCGCGTTGCCTCACGTGACTCCAGGCGTGCGGCGGCACTGGCCGAGCGAGATCCGCGTTGCGTGGTGGTCGAAGGGTTCGAGGCCGCGATTCGTGGCGCGGACGTCGTGTGCCTCTGCACCGATGCGCGCGCACCGATCACGCACCCCGAGTGGTTTGACCCCGGCACGCACATCACGTCGGTCGGCGGGACATTCGGTCCCGAGGTCGATCCCGAGACGGTGCAGCATGCTCGGGTTTTCGTGGAGTGGAAAGGAGCTGCCACCAACGCACCGCCCGCGGGAGCTCATGAGTTGCAAGGACGCGATCCCGAGACCATCACCGAGCTGGGCGAAGTCATCGCCGGACTCAAAGCGGGTCGTAGCGACGGATCGGAGATCACCCTCTACAAGTCCACCGGCAGCGGCTTTGAGGATGCGGTCGTCGCGCGCATCGTGTATGACGCGGCGGTCGCAGCCCATGTCGGGACGGAAGTCGAGTTGTGACAGCGATCGAAGGGCTGGACGCTGCACGGGTGCGCGAGATCGCACAGCTGGTCGCTCCGTATATCCGGCACACACCGTTGATTCCGTCACCCGCCGGCGGGTTTCTCAAGCTCGAGTCGCTCCAGCCAACCGGCAGTTTCAAGGTGCGTGGCTTTTTTGCGGCAGCGCTCGCGATGGAGCCCGACCGCCTGGCACGCGGAATCCTGACCGTCAGCGCCGGGAACGCCGCGCTCGCCTGCGCGTATGTGGCGCGAGAGCTCGGTATTCCGTGTCGTGTCGTGATGTACGAGAGCGCGCCGCGTTTGAAGATCGACGGTGTTCGCGCCCTTGGGGCCGTTCCGGTGCTCCTGACCCGCGACGATGTGGTCGCGTGGATCACGCGGCGCGGCTGGGAGGATGACCCCGAGTGCTTCATTCACCCGTTTGCCGATCTCGCCGTCATCAGCGGGCACGCATCGATCGTTCCCGAGATCCTCGAGGACTGTCCCGGTGTCGAGCGCGTGATCGTTCCGGTTGGCGGTGGCGGCCTGATATCGGGCGTGGCAATGGGATTCGCCGCGCTGAAACCCGAAGTGCGGGTGGTCGGTGTGCAGTCCGACGGCTACCCGCTGTGGAAAGAAGCGTTCGCCGCGGGCGGGCCGGTCTCCCCAACCCCGAACACGATCGCGGACGGAACCACCGCCCCATTCAACGCCGCGATGTTCGATCGCCTGCGTGTGCTCGTTCACGAGTGGGTCACTGTCAAGGAAGGTGACCTTCGGACCGCGGTGGCGCGACTGGTCACCGATGTGAAAGTCGTTGGTGAGGGAGCCGGCGCGCTCGCCTACGCCGCGACGCTCGATGCTCGACCGGCGCCGAACACGGTCGCGATCCTGAGCGGTGGAAACCTCGACGGTTCGCGACTGGCACAGCTGCTCGCCGGCTGACTCAGCTGATGGGCTTCTCGCCTGTCAGCTCGCCCAACAGCACCTCGACACGCGCGTCGATCTCGTCGCGAATGCGGCGCACCGTGGCGAGGGATTTGCCTGCGGGATCCTCGAGTTCCCAGTCGAGGTACCGTTTGCCCGGGTAGAACGGACACGCGTCGCCGCACCCCATCGTGATGACCACGTCGGCGGCTCTCACCCCGTCGTCCGTCAGCGGCTTGGGGAATTCGCGACTGATGTCGAGGCCGAGCTCTGCCATCGCCTCGACGACCGCTGGATTCAGCCGGTCCGCAGGCTCTGATCCCGCGGATCGGACGTGGACAGTCCCACCGGCCCGTCGAGCGAGGAGCGCAGCCGCCATCTGCGACCTGCCGGCGTTGTGCACGCAGACGAACAGGACTTCCGGGATCGGGGCGCTGGTTCCGTCCAATCGATGCGGCGTTCAGCGCGCGCAGCAGACGGCGCCATCGTCAGCCGTCGTCGCGCAACAGACACCCGTCTCTGAACCGACACCCGCGGGCGCGTCCGCGAGCACCGCGTACACCTCCCATCGCGTGTCCGCGCCGGCGACCCACACCTTGTCCTGCAACGCATGGCAACACGTCACGCCGTCCTCAACCTCGGTCGCCAGTCCCGTCGCCGCGAGCCGACGGGTTGCGGAAATCACCGCGGCCGCGGTCTCCACCTCCACGCCAAGATGATTGAGGGTCCCTGCCTCCTCGGGATTTTCAAAGAGCACCAGTTTCAGCGGCGGATCATCGACAGCGAAATTGGCGTACCCGGGGCGGCGCTTCGCCGGCTCCGTTCCGAACAGCTTCGTGTAGAAGCCGACGGCCTCATCCAGATCCGAGACGTTCAGCGCGAGTTGCACCCTTCCCATCTCAGCAGCAGTCGCAGTCGCACGTACCCTCGCAGCCGCAATCGCAGTCACAGTCCATGTTTCGAACCTCCTATCGATGAACGTCGATTGATGCCAGGCGATCGTAGTCTGTTCCATCGATGTTTGTCAATGGCTACAATGGATTCATGACAACCATCAGCGACCTCCTCAGACCGCTGCAGGTCGTCGATCGGGTGAAGGGATGCTGCAACGACGTGGCGCCGCCGCTCGCCGACGGACGCGCCGACCAGTTGGCGGCGATCTACAAGGCACTCGGCGATCCGACGCGGATCCAGTTGCTGCACATCCTTGCCGCAGCCCCCGCACCCGTCTGTGTCTGCGACTTCACGGCGGCATTCGATCTCGGCCAACCAACCATCAGCCACCACCTGGCGAAGTTGCGCGACGCAGGCATCGTCACCAGCTTCAAGCGTGGGATCTGGGCGTTCTACTCGCTCGATCCGGACATGCCGACCGCTGCGCGCGCTGCGATCGATCTCGTCGCCTAGGTTGCCGGACGGTTACTAGGATCCCCCGGAGATGGCCGCGGGCCGACCCGGAAATCCCGACTGCGGGAGTTCGGTTGGCACGTTGAATGCCGGCTGACCACCAGCAGACGGGAGGTTGACGCTCGGATCCTGTGTCGCGGCCGGGACTTCCGTCGTCGGGGTCGATTTCCCAGGGATGGTTGTGGCCGCAAGCAGCGTGAAGGCCGCGGTCAGCCCCACCGCGCCAACCCCGGCATAGAGCGTCAACCGCCGGCGCAGCACGAGGCTCAGGTCACGCCGGCGACGGGCCGAGTCGAGTTCCACGGGTCCTGCCATGGTGGGGAGCCTAGCGTGGCCAGTCTTGCGGAAGCGTGAGGTCAGGCCCAAACGGGCCTAGCCCCGAAGTGCCATGCTGGGCGCCCCGCGGGAAGGGTCGACAGCGGAATGGGCTTTGGGCGCCTCGTGTCCGCCGTACGCAGCGAGAGTTTGGGGTGAGGTGGTGAGGGGACCCGCGACGACCGTGTTGATTGCTGCGTTGCTGCTTGCGTTCGTGCCCGGCGAGGCAGTCGCCGCTGGCGCGGGCGACGTTGGCACAAGCCCCGGGCCATCGAGCCAGGGCACGGGTGCGCTGACCGGCGGTCATCTGATTGCCGGCGCCGGCGGGACATACCTCCCGGTGACGCCTGGCGACATCGGGACGAGCGGCGGCGACCCACGCAATCCGCTCGCGATCCCTCCTCCCGGCCCGAATCCTCAGGGCATGTCGTGTCCGGAGACGCACCTCTTCCATGTCGGGCCTGGTTCGCCCACACCCGGCGGCGCAGTGGTCGCGGTGATCAGCATCCACCCGGGGTTCACGAAGAATGTGACCGGCGGCTATGACGGCTACGACCGGCAGTTCCAGTACGCGGTCCTCGACGCAATCCCTGCGGGTGGCGACCCCGCGGACAGCGCTGTGGGAGCCCGCGCCACCGCCAACAATGTCGCGGGGCACATCATCGCCGTCACCGCGTATCTCCGTGTACGGGGCTCATGGGTCGACGCAAAACCCGTTGCCCCATATGGCGGAAGCTGCGTTGGAGCGACGTTCGCGTTCAGCCCGCCGTACGTTGCAGGTGAGGCCGGCGTTCCGTTTCCACCAGGACCGATACTCCGGACTCCGCCGTTCCCGACCGGCACGAATCTGGTAGCGGCGTTGACGAAGTCGTGGACGATCGGGAGCATCGACACACTGCCGGGTGGCACAGGGGTGACGGCTCGGACCTTCGTGCACATACCGACGTGCGCCTGGACGGACTCGACGGTTCCCACCACTTCGGCTCCGTATCACGCGCTCACCGCAACGGCCGTGAACGGATACACGCTGTTTCTGCTGTACGAGGTCACGGTGACGCCGGGCGTGGTGGTCTGGAGCTGGGGCGACGGCACCACCACGCACGAGTCGGGCCCGGTGGAACGCGCACCCTCGACGCTCCCAATGTATGACCCCTCGGCGCAGACGTGGACCGACCCCTGCGCGCTGAGTCACCGCTACGCATCTGTGTCGTCCGGCGCAACGATCACCGCCACCGAGACCTTCACCATCTCGATCACCGTCAGTTGGAGTGACGGGGCGACGGTGCATACGCAGGCGGTCGCGTGCGACGCGGTGACCGGTGGCGCGTGCGCTTTGACGATCGGAGCGGCTGATGGCTGGCAGAGCGGGCCACATCCCGTCGAGCAGATCGAGCCGGTCCCTTATCAGCCGCCGGTAGTTCCTTAGGTTGCGTTAGCCAGGAGCGGTGTTGGACACGGGAGGTCCAACTCTCCGCATCCGGGATTGGCTGGCGATCTGAGCAGGGAGTACGGACCTTCGGGGTTTGTGCTCCGTTTCTCGCGTCCGGACTCAAACAATATTGTGTATGCTACAGGAATGTTTGACGTCGGCGACGGGACCACGGAGGAGTCGAGTGACGAGCTGACGGCGCTCGCG
>JBEPVD010000057.1:0-14649 GCA_041691155.1 Candidatus Dormiibacterota bacterium
GTGTTCGAACGCGGTGGTGGACGCGATGGATTCGTCAGCATCGAGGTGTCGCCGACGGTGGCGCACAGTACCGGGGAAACCGTGGCGATGGCTCGTGACCTGCACCGTCGCTGCAACCGCCCCAATGTCATGGTGAAGATCCCAGCGACCCCCGAGGGGGTCGCCGCAATCGAGACGATGGTCAGCGAGGGCGCCAACATCAACGTGACGCTCATCTTCTCGGTGCAGCGTTATGAGGAGGTGGTCGAAGCCTTCTTTTCCGGCCTGGAGAAGCTGGCGAGCAGGAGCGGAAACGTCGCGCGGGTCAACAGCGTCGCGAGCTTCTTCGTGAGCCGCGTGGACACCAAGGTGGACGCACTCATTGACGAGCGGCTCGCTGGTGGAGTCAGCGACGACACCAAGCGCGGGCTCGAGGCCATCCGAGGCACGATCGGCATCGCCAACTCGAAGATGGCGTATCAGCGGTTCCTGTCATTGCACAGCGGCGCGCGCTGGGAAGCGCTCGAGCGGGCCGGCGCAGTCCCGCAGCGTTGCCTGTGGGCCAGCACCTCCGTGAAAGATCCTCGTTACCCTGACACCATGTACGTCGACAACCTTATCGGCTCGGCCACCGTGGACACCATGCCCGAAGCCACCCTCGAAGCCCTTGAGGACCATGGCAGCATCCGCGACCGACTGGGCACTGACCTCGATGGGGCCAGGGCTCATCTCGGTCTGATGCAGCTGTGCGGACTCAGTCTCGATCAGGTGAGCAACGATCTCGAGCGCGAGGGAGTTGCGGCCTTCGAGAAATCGTACCGAGATCTGGAACGAGCCCTGACGGATGCGGCTCGCGCGCTGGCTGGATGACGCGCCACCTGACATGAATCGTCAGGTGGCTGAGGTCAGAACGATCGGCCCGACAACAGTTGATACAGGCCGGGTGCGGCGGTCGGAGGCCAATGGCCGTGGGTCGCTGTTGGAACCGCCGGCCAGCACTGCTACTCGCGGCTGGCGAGTTCACCCTCGTGATCGGCGCCGTTGTGTGCGAGAACGACAAGAGATCAGAGGGCCATGGCGCACGGCCCTCACCGCCCACGGCGTTGGTGCCGGGCGGTGGGTCCGGTCGAGGGGATCTGATGACGCAGAACGAGCGCTGCACAACTCTGCGAGGTCGCGGTCTGCAGGCAGAAAGGCGCGCATGTATCGGGTGATCACGAGCCTCGCCGACCGCGGGCTCCACATGACTTGCCGGGAAAAGAGTTGAGCGTCCGGTGTTCCATTGAGTGAGCGGACGGTGCGCCACGAGCTGCAGACGGTCGAGAGAGCTGGCGATGCGGCCCGCACGGCCAACCTCCGTGGGACCGCTCGGTGGCTGGTCCGCGAAGGACGCGGCATCCTTGCCGCCGACGAACGTCCGGCGACGATCGCCAAGCGCTTTGCGCGCGTCGGCCTGGCGTCCACTCCCAACACCAGGCATGCCTACCGCGACATGCTCCTCGGTGCCGACGGTATCGGTGAATCACTCAGCGGCGTCATCCTTTCTGACGAAACCATCCGCCAGGCGACGTCGAGCGGGGTGCCGTTTCCGGAGCATCTCACGGCCCAGGGGGTGCTGGTCGGGATCAAGGTGGACCGCGGTGCCCAACCCCTCGCCGGCTTCCCAGGCGAGACGATCACTGAGGGTTTGGACGACCTCCGCGAGCGTCTGACAGAGTATCGGGCGTTGGGGGCTCGATTTGCGAAGTGGCGTGCGGTCTTGGTCATTGGTGCCAGGCTGCCCTCGTCAGAGTGCGTGCGGGCGAACGTGCACGCACTCGCGCGCTACGCCGCGCTGTGTCAGGAGGCCGGACTGGTGCCGGTCGCCGAACCGGAGGTGCTCATGGACGGGAGCCATACACTGGAGCGCTGCCTCGCGGTCACCGAATCCACGCTGCGCGCGCTGTTCATCTGCCTGGTCGCAGAGCGGGTCGAGTTGGAGGCGCTGATTCTCAAACCGAACATGGTCCTGCCCGGAAAGACATGTGCCGCTCGGGCAACGACGATCACGCTGGCTGAGGCGACAGTAGCCTGTCTGCGCCGGACAGTTCCGGTGGCCGTGCCGGGCATCGCGTTTCTGTCAGGAGGGCAGGGATCAATCAATGCGACGGAACGCCTCGACGCTATCAACCGGTTGGGCCCCCACCCCTGGCGGATCACGTTCTCGTACGCTCGCGCTCTTCAGGAGGATGCCCTCACGGCGTGGCGCGGGCAGGATGCGAACATCGATGCAGCGCGACACGCATTCATGCACCGCGCGAACCGCAATGCGGCGGCGGCGCGCGGCGCGTACTCTGCCGACATGGAAGCTATGTGATGTTTGCAGCAAAGACTGGATACCCCCGAGCTGGTGCGGCGGCACCGGTGTCATCCGATCTCGTGATTGTCGGCGAAGGCTCGGGCGGATACGTTGCCCCGATTCGCGCAGCCCAGGCCCGGCTGCCAGTGCCCTTGTCCCGTAACTGGTAAGGATGGATGATGAAGCAGACCACGACTCCGCTCGAGACTGAACCGGACTCGCTCGCACCCTCCCCTGTCCGGCGAGGGGGATGGGAATGGGAGGCAGTGACGCAGCGACGTATCACACCAGAGCATTGGAGTCGGTTCGAAGGCTACATGGCGGAGATCTTCGAGGCGATGGGCATGCGCACCGACACACCATCCACTGTCGAGACGCCCCGGCGCTTTATCCGTGCGCTCTTCGATGCGACCGCAGGCTACGACGGCGACGAGAAGATCGTCACAGCGTTTCCGACTGAGTGTCACGGTGGGCCGGACTGCCGCGTCAGCCAGGTGGTCGAGGGACCGATTCCCTTCTTCTCCCTTTGCGAGCATCACTCGCTCCCGTTCTATGGACGCGCGTACGTCGGCTATATCGCCCACGAACACATCCTGGGTTTGTCGAAACTGACGCGTCTGGTTCGCGTCTTCGCCCGACGGTTCACGGTACAAGAGCGCATCGGTCAACAACTCGCCGACGCACTCGTGCAGATTCTTGAACCACATGGTGTGGCGGTACATCTGGAAGCAGTCCACTTGTGCACCCAGACGCGCGGAGTTCAGGAGACCGAGGCGACGACGCGCACGACATACTGGCGTGGCCATTACGACGAAGAGCCAACCATGCGAGCCGAGTTCCTGGCGCTCTGCGCAGAGCGACGGTTCCATTGATTGTGCCGTCTCCGGTACGGCGCGGCAGATGACATCGCCGTTGCAAATGGCTTGCTGTCCGCCGGTGGGCGGACGCACGGGCGAGAACGGAAGCGACTCCAGAAGCTCGGTGTCTAGTTCCTCACCCATCACCTGCGGGACCAACCTACGACACCGGTTGCAGGATGCGCTGATTGTCGACGCGCGTTCCGCTCATTTCGAGTTTGGCGTTGACCTCGCTCTTCCCTTCTGGAGGGCGCCTACAACAGACCTAGGCATGCCAGCACGGCACGGGAATAGCTAATGAGTTTCAATGAACTCGACCGGGTCAGTGGCGAACTCCGTGGGTCTGGATGGCACCGCCTGGCACCGGCGCGGACCGTGCGATGTTACGTGGCGAGTACCTGGGTGGACGCAATCGCCACCGAGGTCAATGATGAGACGCGCGAGATTCGCATCGAGTATCCGGTGGTGACGCGGGGGCTGCGACACTTCGTCCTCGATGCTTCGCAGTACCAACCGTCCAACCTGCTGTTCGGCGCGGGAGGATCACTTCACTGACCGTCCGCGAGGGGTGACTGCACGGGAGCGCCACGATGCGAAGCTTGATGCATGCACGATGTGCCGCCCGACGAATTGGTTCCGCCTTGGCCGCGTCTCCTCGAGTGCCCATAAGACTGCAACACCTGGTCCCTGCCACTCCGGCATCGGCCCTCACACGGTCATGCAACCAGGGCGCCCTTGCCTTCCGCTGCGGGCTGCGTTCTCCCTCGCGCTGCGACGGCGTCATCAAAGGGATGAGTCGGCACAATGACCAGAGGACGCCGCGCACTGTGGGTCAACGCGTGGGCGACACTTCCCAGAAAGATCTCGTCCATCGTGCTGTTCAACCCGTTACCAACCACCACCAGACCTGCGTCTTCGTCATCAGCGATGCGCGTGATCTCAGCGGCAGGATGGCCCCGCGCGGAGAGGATCCGATGATCGATCCCTGACGCCTTGAGTGGTTCAAAGAACGCCTGTGCGATGTTGGAGGTTAGCTCTGGCCCAAAGCAGTCGGCTTCGTATCGAGGGGTGCCGACAGCGGCGGCGAATGAGGATGTGGCTACCGGCTTCACCACGTGGATCGCGATGATTTCGGCGCGATTCGCGCCAGCCTGCTGGATGGTCCACTCAAGAGCGGCAGCCGACCCCGGCGACCCGTCAACGCCGACCACGATCTTCTGCAGATTCATCGTCTACTCCTTCCCGGCAATGCCCGGGGATACCCTGCGTTCCGGCCGCCCCACGCCAGACGTCGCGTATGCATCCTCATGCAGCCGACTGCCGCGACGGCGAGGCGTTGCCGCCACCGCGCCGGACAGCGCTGCGTGCATGCGCTCATCGAGTGTCCGCGCCTGCTTCGGGGTGAGGTTCGCCTCAAGCATGGGGAGGACCGTGTCCTCGCTCTGGCGAAGGTGGCGGGCAAGCAGCCGCACCAACGCGTCGAGTTGGCTGTGGAGTTCTGGCGGCACCGCACCGCGTACCGCGGCGCGTTCGCGGCTCTGCACAAGATCGTCGAATTGCCGCGTGATCTCACCATGGTCGCGCAACGGGCCGCTGCTCATGTGGACGTTGAACAGCGCGGCGAGAGCGGGATAGAGCACGGTCTCCTCCGCACGCGCGTACGCTTGCACATCCTCGCGAACGAAGCTCAGCGCCTGGTCCAACCCTTGCTGCACTGCGTCGACGGTCAGCGTGTCGAGGTCGTCGTCCAGCGCAGACACGCGTACCAGACCTGCGTAGAGGCTCTCGCGCTGGCGACGGAGGTTGTCCGTTTTCGTCATGGTCGTTGTTCCGTCAGGTAAGCGTTCGTCAACCGTTCGGCGGCAGCCCCTCGGATGTGAACATTAGCGAATTCGAGGACAACCTGCAGCGCACAGCGGAGCATCATTTCGAGTCGTCCGATCAAGCCGTCTTGAAGAGCGGAATCAACGGGTGGCGCTCTGGCATCGGCACGGCCATCACCGGGCAGGCGGCGATGTGGAGCAAGCGGTGCGCCACACTTCCGAAGAGCATGCCGGCAACGGGGCCATGGCGGCTTGCGCCGGTGACGATCAGGTCGGCTCCGACCGCGTTGGCTTCGTTGGCGATCGACCGAGCAGGGTCACGTGCCGTGTGGATTTTCAGCTCAGCCTGCTGGCCATCCCGCGCCAGGTTGCGTACCTGGTTGCGTATCTTCTCGTCAGTCTCAGTCTCGGACGGATCGAGGGGAATCGCCCCGCCCCGCACCACCACCAGCTCGTTGACATGAACGACAACCAGACGGGCGCGAAAAGCGGTGGCGAGGTCCGTCGCGACAGCGAGGGCGCGATCGCTTGCCTCAGTCCCGTCTGTTGCAGCGACGATGGTCTTATACATGGCTGTACCTCCGGTTGAACCAGGGTGGATGACTCGTCGATAACGCGTCAGTTCAAGCACCAACTCAGATGTTTCGGCCACGGCGCATCTCGAGCTGGGAAGCCGAACGCTGCGGGGGTCGCACGCAGAGTCGGTGGGTACGCATTTGTTGCGGGGCGCGATGCTCACCATCGCTGCCCCGTCAGATGATCCGGGTTCCCGCGGACCGGGCCTAATGGGAGCGTGCTCGCGTCTTGGGATGCGGTGTTCCGCCATCTTTCTCGGCCAACTTCGAGCACCAACTCCGTGAGAAAGCGACAACTCGCCGGCTTGAGCACGAGGGAAGAGCACGTGCGCGGGGGCAACGCCTCAAACACTGGCTATCGCCTCCCGCACCTTGTCTACCCGAACGACGGCGACCGCACTCCGGGGGATGGTTCTGTTCCGATTCTCAGTCCCGTCATCGAGCACCTCGGCCATAGGGCGCCTGTCGGTGGAAGCACCAGTGAGCACAACAAGATCGACGGCTTCATGTTCGACGAATACGAAAAACATTCGAGGGCTTTGACCCACCAGGATGTCGACTTGGGCGTCCACCGCAACAGGCTGTGCTGCCCGGAACACCTCCGCCTCCAAACGCCGCCGGGCGTGCTCGAGGGCCGCGGCGAATTGCTTCGGTTCCAGCTGTCCAACCCGATCGGCGGCTGGGTCAACGGTATGCACGACGTGAAGCCGCCCACCAATGGCAACCGCGAGATGGACCGCCCAGGTCAGCGCGGGGTGGTCGGTATCGAGATCCCCAATGGCGACAGCGATCTGCAGCGAAGCTGACGGCGCGACGATCAGGTCATCGGGAACGACAATCACTGGCATCGAGGCTGCAGCACGAAGTCGGCGTGCCGTCGTGCCGGTTGACGCCCTGAGAAATGATCTGCGACGCGGCGCTCCGATAATGATTGCGTCGGCGTCCTCCTCCTCTGCCACACGCACAAGGACATCTGAAGGGGACCCGTACTCGATGAAGGAGGTGAACGATGCGCCGGCGGAGCGCAACAGCCCACAACCCTCATCCTGCCGGGTCCCCCACGCGAGCTCCGCTTGGCTTCCCGCGGGTGTCGCAGACAAGCGGATGCCGCATGCCGCCGCCTCGATCGCATGCACGGCGATGATGTCGGCCCGCAGCACCGTCGCCAGCCGCGCTGTCCACGCAGACGCCGGCCCGCGTGTACTCCGGGCGGTCATCCCGATCACCAGGCGGCGCGATAGGCAGGGCCGGTTCGAGCGGGGAACCACGCGCCGACCGGTGAGCCTGTCGTCGACGCAGTTCCGGTTGCGGGAGAGGCGTGCCATGGCATTAGGGTGCAGCGCCGCTCCTTAACACCGCCTCTACGACTTTGTCAGCCCCAGCATTGGGATGCGCGAGCCCAGAATGATCTTTGTGTTCATCGAACGTGATCAGCGCCGGACTACGGCGCTGTTTGCCGGTCTGGCGATCGTGGTGCCGATCCTCCTCACTCCGGCAATCCTGGGGCTTGGTGCCAGCCAGCCACGCGACTATGTGTTCGTCTTCTCGGCGTGCGTCGCCCTGTTTGGGATCGTTGCCGGACTCTGGCCGGCGCTGGTCGCCGCCGCGACAAGTTTCGTGCTTGCCGACTACTACTTTGTGCCGCCGCAGCACACGTTCACATTCATCGACCAGTTCGATACCGTCAACCTGGCTGCGTTGGTGGGGACGGCGGTGGTAGTCGGTGGCCTTGCCGACCGCCGGCGGCGTGCCCAACGCCGCGCCGAAGACCTCTCAGAGCGGCTTTCGGCCGCGACGACCGAACTGCTGCGTCTCCATCACGAGGAACGAGAGGCGGCCGAACTGTCGCTCCGTCTGGCCAGGACAGAGGAGCAGCTGCGCACGCTGGAGGAGTCGGAGCGGTTTCGCGCCGAGCTCCTTGCCAACGTTTCCCACGAATTGCGGACGCCGATCACCACCATCCTCACCGCGAGTACCGCGGCGCTCGATTCCCGACGACCTGAGGCTGCGAGCAGCGCACTGTCGGCGGTCGCCGGCGAGGCACGACGGCTGGAGGAACTCGTTGCCGACCTCTTGGACATGACGCGTATTGAAGGTGATGCGTTGCAGCTGAAACCCGAACCGATCCGCGTCACCGACGCACTAGCTGCGGCCATCGACCGGCTCCACGCGCTCTCGCCCGATCGACAGGTCACCTGGCGATCAACTCTGCCAGGAACGCTCACGGTGCAGGCTGATTGGCGCCGCCTCGGGCAGATTCTGGACAACCTCTTCGACAACGCCGACCGCTTCGCCCCATTGGACGCGCCAATCCGCGTGAGCATTGACGGCGGACCGGGAAGCGCCGCCCGCATCTCAGTTCAGAATGACGGCCCCGGTGTCCCATCAGAGCTGGGTGCGAAAGTCTTCGACCGATTCGTGCGCGGACCTACCCGCGCCGATCGACGCCCGAGCGGTTTGGGATTGGGGCTAGCCATCGTTCGAGGTCTGGTGGCGGCGCAGGGCGGTGTGGTCGGGCTGGAGAGCGGTAGCCGCGCGATCGCCACCACGTTCTGGTTCACTTTGCCCCTCGCCGGCGCTCGTCAGGCGAGCGGCGGTGCCTGAACGAAGCGGTAGCCGATACCCTGGATCGTCTCGATCACCTCTGGGTGATGTGGGTCGTCCTCAAGCTTGCTGCGCAGCCGCTGGACAAACTGGTGCAGGTAGTTGCGTTCATCGCCATACTCCGGACCCCATACCCGCCGGAGGAGGGTGCGGTGATCAAGAGCCTTACCGGCATGCGCGGCGAGCTCAGCGAGCAGCACGTACTCTGTGGGAGAGAGACGCACTTCCACGCCGTTTCGCAGGACACGTCGCGCCTCGAGATCCATCGTGATCGAGCCGGCGCTGACGATTCCCGATTTGCCGGTCGACGGATGGCTCCTTCGCAACACGGCCCGGATGCGGGCCAGCAACTCACCGGCACCGAATGGCTTGGCGAGGTAGTCATCGGCACCCATGTCCAGAGCGCGGACCTTGTCGTCCTCGTCGCCTCGCGCGCTGATGACGATGACTGACGGGATGCGGTGATGCGGCATGGTTGCGAGAATTCCCCAACCGTCGACGAAGGGAAGCCCGATATCGAGCAGGACGACGTCAAACTCGTGCTCGGCGAGGGCGCGGACGGCTTCCGCGCCGTCGGCGGCCGTTGAGACGGCAAAGCCCGCCTCACCGACAACGTCGTGGAGGGTGTCGCGAAGGGCGGCGTCGTCTTCAACGACCAAGATCGTCGCTCTCAAGCTCAGCGCCATCATGACCTGACGGGTGAGCTATCGGCCAGGGAGGTCGAGTCTTCGCTTCGTCGCCAGCGTGGCGTTACGATCGCATATCCGCTCAGTCCGCGTCTTGATGCCTGTCCAGGGGGCCTTTCAGTCTTCGTACAGCCTGCGTCTATACGAACATCACGGCCTCAGTTGACGGTGTGACATCGCTCGTCCCTGGGCACCCACACCCAGGGGGACGATCCGTGGCCACAGCGAAGCGGATCGATTCGTCCATGGCCCTGATGCGCCCGGACTTGGGAGGTTATTTGTCCGGAACGCGCGAGACCATGACGCCCAGCGGGGTTCTGCCCGTGTCGGGAACGCGCGAGATCATGACGCGGGGCGGGGTTCTGCCGGTGTCGGGAGCGCGCGAGACCATGACGCCCAGCGGGGTTCTGCCGGTGTCGGGAACGCGCGAGACCATCACGCCCAGCGGGGTTCTGCCCGTGTCGGGAGCGCGCGAGATCATGACGCGGGGCGGCGTTCTTCCCGTGTCGGGAGCCCGCGACACCATGGCGCCGAGGGGTTTCTTGGCGATGCGCTGTAGCCGCGGCCTCGTCGGTGGGTACAAGGCCCTCCCTAGATGGTCTGGGTTTGCACTCATGGTTATCTCCACGGGCCGTCCAAGTATTTCGTACAGCAGCCTAACGGCCCTAAAATGACTGCTTGGTACGTATGCGGGCATATGTCAACAATACGGCCTGATGTACCCAAATTGCAAGAAGGTTCAGATCCAGCCGACCGGGTATCGAACCTGATCCACCTGTCTCTGCAAGCAGACCGCTCAGTTTGTGTGCGTGCTAGACTCGGATCGATGCTGAAGTCTCCTCCACAACACTCGCGAACGGTGTCGGGAGAGACCGTTGGTTGCGCTTGGTGCACCTCTAGTCGATTCGCCACGGCGCGGGTGAAGTCGCTCAGGGGTCCTCGTGGTTGGCTGCAAATCCGTTCCTCCGTCGTGCGAAGTCTGGCGCGGCGAGTGAGCCGTAACCCTCTCGATGCTTTGGAGGCTGCATCGTCCACCGAGCAACGTCAAACTTGAGAGTGCAGTTGGCCTCCCGGCATTCCAGGTCGCTGGCCTCTACTCGTACGGGGCAGCGGCCGGGGTGACTGTCTTGGCCGGTACTTTCGTCTGCCGGTCGATTGCATGGGTCGCCCGAACAACCGACGACACAGTGCTTGCGCTCCGGGCGGGCCCGCGCCGATGAGCATCGTCGAAGCTAGTGCGGAGATTCGCAGCGCAATTCTGGTTACCGAGGCGGAAACACGCGATGCGGCGCAGTGGCTGACGGCCGTCCTCGCCAAACACCTGATGCCCGCTGACCGTGCACTCGTGCAAGCCGGTGACCGCGGAGTGGTCTCGATGCGTTCGGGGGTACCTGATCATCCCGCGGCGCGCGCGGTGGCCACGCTTGCGATCGCAAACAACGCGGCATCGTTGGCACTCTCCCTCACCGGGAAAAGCGGTGAGGAGAGGGCGACGTCCATGCTCGTGGCAGGGCGTGAGGCGGTAGCCGCCGCGCATCAGTGCGACGGGGTCATCGAGCAGGTGCCAACAGCACTGGCCAAGTTTGCCCACGCGATGGGTCTTGTCGCCCACCTCGCTGCTGCCGCTGTTGCGAGTAGCGGAGCGGAAGAGGTTGTGGTACGCGGCCGTCAGGCGGGTCGTGCATTCTATTTTCCGCAATCGTGGCGTACGTTGGTGGACGGGCTCGGGGACGCGCTCGCAGCGCCGACCGCGGCGCCAGATCGCGAGTCCCATGTCGCTGCCGTGGCCGCGCACGGCGGCGCGGTGCATCTGATGCGAACGTTCGACCAGTTTCAGAGGCACGACGCGGCGGCTACTGCCGTCGAGCGCTTTGCACGCCTCACGGTGCTCGCGGCCGCATATGCGGGATGGGCGGCATTGCTTCCGCTGATGCGTACTCCGGGCTCAGCAGATACTGGACGTGTTTGACGGCAGCTGCGCACTGGGTCGCAGTCTGAGCAAATTCGGGCGGCGCACCCATGAGGGCATCGGACGCCGCGCTGACATCAGCCCCTTTGCTCCCGGGATGTAGATTCATGTCGATTCACCTCCGATCATCCGCGTCGAACTATCAGCCCTACAAAAGTACTACGCCGTACGGGTGAAGACCTCAGAGACCTACCCCCTCGAACCCGCGTATTCAATCTTGTGGGCGAGCATCGTGGCCCTTCGTATCAGTTGTTGTCTGTAGACTTCGAGAAGACTACCCGGTCTGTTTCGTGATAGCCTGACAGGGTGCCCAAGTTGCTCGACCGCACGCGGGAGCAGCGCCGCCGGCAGCTTCTCGATGCCGCCTGGCGTTGCATCGCTCGGCAGGGGTACCGCGATCTGACGGTCGATGACGTCTCTGCCGACGCGGGGCTCAGCAAAGGTGCGTTCTACAGCCACTTCGTCTCGAAAGAGGAACTCCTCCTGGGCTTGATCACGGATGATGCTGCCTCGATCACTCGCGTTGCGGAGGACCCTGCGACACTCCAGCTCAGCCCGGTCCAGCGGATTCGCAAGCTGACCGAGACGATGCTGATGCAGGGAGCAGATCCCGCCCGTGTTCAGCTGCGTGCCGACGTCTGGGGTGCTCTGCAGACATATCCGGCAGTGCGAACCGCAGTGATATCCGTGGTCGCAGAGCGGCAGCGTGTGCTCCGCGAATGGGTCGAAGAGGCTGTAGCCATCGGCGAGATGTCGATCGCTTTCCCGCCCAATGCTTTGGCAGCACTGCTTCTCGCGATCAGCGACGGGCTCGTGCTGCACTATGCCCTCGACCCCAACGCCTTCCGTTGGGGAAAGATAAGTAGGGCAGTGGACGGCATGCTGGAGGGCTTTGCGACGCGATGACAAGGAGAGGCGCGGTCACGGCGGTACCGCCGACATGTCAGGGTCAGTCGCGTTGCGACCGACGCCACCGAGAGAGCCTCTGCAGCTGCGGCCGATAGATGCGGACGGAGGAGACGTCATGACAGAACCACTCGTGGACCGCGTGATCCGTCGTCAGGGCTGGCTCGAGCCAATCGCTGACGTGATCGAGAAGGCGATCGGCGGCGTCTATCGCCTGCTCGGCAGACCGGGAGCGGCACTTCGCAGCGCCCTGCACGGCACGCGTATCCTCGGTCATCCGCTTCACCCTGCCTTGACCGACCTTCCTGTCGGTGCTTGGACCGTGGGCGTCGTCGCCGACTTCGTTGCTCACTTCAGCAATCGCATCCCAACCGAGGCCGGCGACCTGGCCCTGGCGGTCGGCCTGGTGGGAGCACTCGGTTCCGCGCTCACCGGGTACACCGACTTCTACGACACTGCCGGCCACGAGCGACGTGTCGCGGTGGCTCATGGCCTTGCCATGACCGTGGCGATCATCCTCGACGCGGCGTCACTCGGCCTGCGCTGGTGGGCCGGCATGGGTCTCCACCCGCTGGCAGTCGCCCTGTCGACTGCCGGGCTGGTGGTCCTGGTCGCCGGCGCATACCTCGGTGGGCACCTCGTCTTCCGAATGGGAACCATGGTCGATCACCTCGCGTTCACGGCGGGACCGGAGGAATTCGTGGCGGCCGGTGCCTCCGCCGATTTTCCGGAGGGGGCCATGCGCTGCATCGACGCTGGTGGAATGGCGGCGCTGGTGGTTCGCCGGGACGGCGTCCTCCGCGCCATCGCAGACGTCTGCACTCACGCTGGAGGTCCATTGCATGAGGGGTCACTCGATGGTGACGTGGTGACCTGCCCCTGGCACGGATCCCGATTCCGCACCGACACGGGACGGGCGGTGCGCGGGCCAGCGACGTTTGCCCAGCCGACCTTCGACGTTCGCGAGGCGGACGGCGTCGTCTGGCTGAAGCTGACCCTCCCGAGCGCTTGAGTCGCTGTCCGGACACGGCCCGCATCGAACGAAGCGAGCACGACCTCAGAGGCGGCTGAGAGGCACGGACAACTCTGGAACCTCTCCGCCCATCGTAGCTCGAGCACCTCAGCGGGGCTGATCGAAACCTCTCGAGGTTCGCGGCATGTACCCGAGGATGTGGCAGTGGCGGAATGCCTCGGTCCCGGTATCAAGCGGCACCCGCGTCGGGGACGCGTGTCTAATGGCGCTCTACAGCGCTCGCCGGCCTGGGCGCTACTCTCGGTAGCATCGAGACCCCCGGCTTTCCAACCTGCCTGCGGCGATGATGACGAGGCGCACCCAATGCAGACTGCGTGGCGAGCCCGCTCACGGCATCACCCAGACGGCGACGTCGCCATCGACGATCTCAACCGGAAGGGTCTCCACCGGAATGACCGCCGGCGGGTTCAGAACCGCGCCGCTGCGGATGTCGAACCGGGAGCCGTGGCGGGCGCATTCGACCGTGAAGTCGTCGAGTTCACCGTCGCTCAGCGGATAGTCCTCGTGCGTGCAGTTGTCCCGGAGGGCGTAGAAGCACCCGTCTCCCGCACGAACGAGGCAGATGGCCGTGTCTTCCACGACAAGCCCCACCAAAGTGCCGAGGGGATTCTCGTCAGCGCGCGCAACCACGCGTCGAACAGCCCGCGCCCCATCGCTCATGAGTCGATCGTCCGTTGCCATCGTAGAACGCATGACCGATCGTGCTCCGGGAGACAAGCTCACGGAATGTGCGGTGGCGCAGCCGTGTGTGCAGGCCAGCCCTACCGCGACTCGGAGACTGACCATTGACACACAGCCCGCTCCCGCCGCCACGGAGCCCACCGGGGTACCGCGCAACTCGATCCTGGAGATACCTGCGCGAACCGCTTCGAACCCCGATCTGGCCGGGCTGTCTCGAGTGAGTGCAAACCACCGCCCATGCGCTCGCTCTATACCGAGCAACGGTCGATCAACCGATCTGACAACCAGGCCTGTCAACCTGTGCGTTCGTCAGCGAGCGGGATGATGACGTATCGAGAGGAAATCAGGCAGCTCGACAGCCTAGCCACCCCAGCACCCTGGGTCAGCGACGGGGAGTTGTACGGCGTGCATGACAACGGCTCGTTCATGCCGCTCGGCTTTGCCCCGCACCGCCCACTCGACAGCCGCCTCATCGCCGTATATAGGGCGGCGGTGATGCAACTGATCGAGGTCATGGATGCCATCGAGCGGCTCGCAGTGCGCGCGACGGAGAACCCGGCGGTGCCGGCAGCCATCGGCATCAGCCAAGTCCTGAACATCCTCGACGCCGTTGTGGGTGAGACCACCTCCTTCCGAGGCACGTTGGCGGAGCTCGACCGCAGCACCACGCCACCCCTGTGGGATCCGGGACATCTGGTCCTCGGTATGGAGCTCGATGGCGAGGTTCAGTCGTCCCTCGGTATCGCCACCCCGCGGCCCGGAGACCGTGAGCTCATCGCGGTGGCTCGGATCGCCGTGCCGCGGGCGCTTGAGGTGCTCGCTGTCGCAGAGGCGAACATCGCCCGGCACGGCCGCCCCGACGGATCCCTGCGACGCGAGGGGGCAGTCGCCATCGCCGATGCGATGGCGACGTTCGACCAGCACAAAGCCAACGAGGGACGTGGGACCGGCACAGTGTGAGTTCGCGAGCAAACGGTGGCCGACAACGAACCGCGTCAGGCGTTCGCAATCACAACTCCATACAGCGCAGCCAGAAGGGCAGCGACGAGACTGATGGATCCCAGCAAAGCGGAGCTCCCGAACCCGCCGGCACGTTCCTCTCGATGGTGGGGCGCCCGGACTATGGCGTGCGCGCCGGCGGCCAGCCCCGAAACGGCGACGAAACCCAGCTTCACAATCAGGGTTCGCCCCTCCTGAC
>JBEPVD010000058.1:0-14464 GCA_041691155.1 Candidatus Dormiibacterota bacterium
GGTTGTGGCAGACCGTGGTCGCCAGTCCCTGCTTGTCCACGGCGAGCGCGAACGCCGTGCGCAAGCCTACCGCTGCAGCGGACTCACCGAGGAATGGCCCACCCGTCGCCGGGTACCCGACGTTGAAGCTGAGCCACGTTGTGCGGCCCTTGGGCTGCACCAGCAAGTCTGACTTCTCCCTCGAGTTCGCCTGAATGGCGAGCACGTTGGCGAGCGGGATGTTGGAGCTGTTACCGCCGTAGCCGATGAGGTCGTAGCCGCCCTGGAAGAAGGCGTCCACAGTGGTCGGAGCGGTCGAGGGATCCTTGATGTCGATGTTGATGGTCGTCAACGTCGGCTTTGGGGACCCCCACCAGTTCGCCACCTGGCTGAACGTGATCGACTGCTTGGCGGTATAGGCGGTGACCTTGTACGCACCGGTGCCGACGAGGTTGGCAGGCGTCTGCCACCAGTTGACTGGATCGACGCCCGGGGCGTTGATGACTTTCTCGTCAACAATCCCGCCGACCGTGCCTTCGAGGGTCCACGCGGTGAGGCACCAGCCACAGCCGCCCGAGAGCTTCACCTGAACGGTCTCCGGATCAACGGCGGTGAGGCCACTCATCATGAAGGCGGAATTGCCACTGGCGAGGTTCTTCTCGATGTTCGCCTGGAACGACGTCGGGGTGCCCGACGAAGGCGGCGCACCGGCGGCAGTCTGGGCTGCTTTGAAGCCCTGAATCGCGCTCAGGATCGATGCGTATGCACCGTGCAGGTCCGCACCGCGGTTCCACGAGTACAGGACGTCCTTCGACGTGACCGCGTCACCATTCGAGAACTTCGCCGCAGGGTTCAGATGGATCGTGTAGGTCGTTCCGTCAGCGGAGATCCCACCGTTCGCCTGCGTCGGTACGACAGTGGCGATGTCCGGAACAATCTGCAACTGATCGTTGAACTTCCACAGGTTGTCGAACACGTTCTGCATGAGCTCGGTGTCGACTTCGGCATCCATCTCGCCGGGATCCCATGTCCCCGGGTCCTGAAACACTGGGAAGTGCAACACCTGTGAGGTCGCGAGCGTCTTTGCAACGTTTCCGGACGTGCTTCCGCACGCCGCGGCGGTGAGCAGTCCGAGCACGCCCAGCCCGACGCCACCGATACCTAGTTTGCTGACTCGAACCATGCGTTCCTCCGTGCGGCACACTGCCAATCTCTACGCTCTGCATGACAGAGCCCACGCGTCACGCAGCGTGCCGCACGCAGATCGTAACCAGCGCGCGCATGCCATTCGGTGCGTTCCCTCGCAAATTCATACTGTTGAGGGACGCGCTCGCAATGAATTCATACCAATGAGTGAGCAACGCGCAACCACGGTCTCCCTTGAACCCCGCAAGTGGCTATACAACACACTGCGCCAGTGGCTATGTCGCCGATCATGTTGTATGGGTTCACGTAAGAACACCAGCTACACCAATGTGAAGTCCGTGCATGACCGCTCGCGCGGGCCTGCGCCGCGCCGTGAGCGTGAGGTGGGTGTCGCGAATCGTGAAGTGGCTATCGCAGGTCGCGCAAAGTGGTACTTTCGCGGACCGGTACGGTGCGCGACCATGAAACGGCTTGGTCGTCTACGTCCGCGATTTAGCCCGCGGAAGCAGGCGAGCGCGCACGTTGCGCAAACCAGCGTAGCGACCAAGCTCTCGCCTTCTCGTGGGCGCGAGCGCGATGTTCAGACGGCGCCGACATGCGTGCTCGATGACCCCGTCGGGCTGGGCATCATCAGCGGCCTGGTCGCGCGGTCGTGATTTGGTGTCGCACCCGGGGTCAGCGTGACTCGCCGGCTCGCGAACGGTCGGCGCCTCCCTCAGAACACGCGTTGAACACCCCTCGCCCGGTCGTGTCGCGCGCGCGAGACCGCCCCTGACGTCGTCACACTGTCATGCAGTCGCGGAGGCCGTGCCGGTCCGCGCAACCGCCGTCGTGATGCCAGAGGAGGTACGCATGGCAGGTCCGATGCCTCGTGTCGTCACGGTGGCTTTGTGAAGGTCGGTGTTGTCGGCATCGGGAAGATGGGCGGTCCGATGGCGGATCGCTTGCTCGCAGCCGGCTTCGAGGTGTCGGTCTGCAATCGCACCCACGATGCTCGATTGCACGCGCTCGAAGAGCACGGCGCCACGGTTCGAGCGTCGCCGGGCGACCTGGCGTCCGCGGTTGACATCGTCCTGACAGCGCTCCCGACCGAGGACTCGGTGCGCGACGTTTACGCGGAGATGACCGACGTCGCCGTGGCCGGTCAGTGCTTCATCGATCACTCGACGGTCAGTCCAGATCTCAATCGCGCCTGCGCCTCGGCGCTCACCGGCCGCGGCGCCTCGTTCCTCGACGCACCGGTCTCAGGCGGCCCGGCAGGAGCGACCGCAGGCACGTTGACTGTGATGGTGGGTGGGGACGAACCGACCCTCGCACACGCGCTTCCGGTCCTCGAAGCCTTCGGCAGCAAGATCCGCCTCTGCGGTCCGGTGGGCGCTGGGCAGGCGATCAAGCTCGTGAACCAATATCTTGTGGCGGTGCACACCCTGGCGACATCCGAGGCGGCCGCGTTCGGCATGGCTCTCGGCGCCGATCTCGCGACCGTGCAGGACGTCATCGGTACCTCATTCGGGAGCTCGGCGATGCTGTTGCGCAACCTCCCTCGCTTTGTGGCCCGCGACTTCAGCCCCGCGACGCCGGTGGGGTTGATCGCGAAAGATCTGTCGATCATTCATGCCGAGGCGGCGGCTGCCGGCGTCCCACTGCTCCTCGGTGGACTCGTGGAGCAGTGCTATCTCGAGGCGAAGGCGCGGGGGTGGAGCGGCGACGACATGGCCGCCCTGGTCAAGTTCTGGGATCGCGTCGCGGCGTCGCCCGGCACACCGGACGCCGGAGACTGAGATGCCACGCTTCGCGGCGAACCTCAGCATGATGTGGCAGGAGCTGGAACCGTTCGAGCGCTTCCGGGCCGCGGCCGACGCCGGCTTCGCGCATGTCGAGATGCTGTTTCCCCATCAACTCGATGCCGACGTCCTGGTGGCGACGCTCGATCGGCTGCATCTCGACCTGGTTGGGTTCGACCCCTATCCCGGGGACTGGGCGGGCGGCGAACGCGGTCTGCTCTGCCTTCCAGGACGAGAGGTCGAGTTTCTCCATTCCGTGCATCAGGCAATCGCGCTGGCGAAGCGACTGGGCACCCACCTGTTGAATGCGCTCGTTGGCGTGCGTCCCGACGGGGTGAGCAACGACACGGCGCGAGCGGTGGCAATCGCGAATCTCATCCGCGTCGCGCCACTCGCGCAGGACGCCGGCGTCACGCTCCTCGTGGAAGGCATCAACAACATCGACATGCCTGGATACTTCGCGAACAGTGTCGCGGCGGCCGTGCAACTCGTCGAGGCGGTGCAACATCCCAACGTGCGCCTGCAGTTCGATCAGTATCACGCGGCGATGGCCGGTGAAGATCCGATCGCCTCGCTGCACGCGAACATTCCGCTCATCGCACACGTGCAGATCGCCGACGTGCCCGGTCGGCACGAGCCCGGCACCGGCACGCAACCGATTCGCGCGTTCCTGGACGACCTGGATGACCGTGGATACCAAGGGTGCGTCGGACTTGAATACCGTCCGCTCGCGGACACGGCCTCGAGCCTGGAATGGATGAAGTCCGTCGCGGGCTGAGGTCCGTTCACCGCGCACGGCGCGCGCTGAGGAATTCGAGCATCGTCTGACGCGCTGCGCGTCGCAGCAAGCGTCGCGCATGGCGACGCGGATCCAGCTGGGACTCCAGCTGGTCGAGGGCGATCGTCGCGTCGAACATGTCCTCGAGACGCTCTGCGACCGTCCCGGCGATCGCGACGCATGGCAAGCGGTGCGCGCGCGCCCGACGCGCCACTTCCGCGGGAGCCTTCCCAGTTGCTGTCTGGCTGTCCAGACGTCCTTCGCCGGTGATGACCAGCGACGCGGCGGCGAGCGCCTGATCGAGCCCGACGACGTCGCAGACCAGCGCTGCGCCCGCAAGCAGTCGCGCGCCGATGAGTGCAAGCCCAAAGCCACAGCCCCCCGCCGCACCGGCGCCCGGGAGCAGCGACGGGTCAGGGCCGCCCGCCGGTGCCGCAAGCGCCGCGAAATGCGCAAGGGCTGCTTCGAGCGCT
The DNA here is from genome assembly GCA_041691155.1 of Candidatus Dormiibacterota bacterium. GTDB lineage: Bacteria > Chloroflexota > Dormibacteria > Aeolococcales > Aeolococcaceae > Palsa-851. The sequence goes on from JBEPVD010000058.1 coordinate 4,161, forward strand.
TGCACCTCGTCGGGACGCGCGCCCTTCTGCGGCGCGAACATCCTCGCGGCGCCCTCGGCGCCGAGCAGCGGACTCCTCACGTCGCACGCGACCTCGACGCGGCACCCTTGCAGCGCGGCAGTGACCCGCGACAGATCGATGTGCGCAAGGGCTCGCAGCCCCGCACCGCCGGTGTCGATATCCGCTCCGTGCGCGTCGGTCAGGCGCGCACCCAGTGCTTGCAGCAGGCCGGCGCCCCCGTCGGTGCACGCACTGCCGCCAACCCCGACGATGATCGTGTGGGCGCCCGCCGCCAGCGCTGCTGCTATCAACTCACCCGTGCCGCGCGACGTCGCACGCAGTGCATCGGAATCGCCTCCAACGACCCGTCGGAGTCCCGACGCCTCGGCAAGCTCGACGACCGCGTCAGTTGCCCCGATCCAGCCCAGACGTGCCGAGACCGCTGCACCGTATGGGCCGGTGACGCGATGCCGTGTGACCCGCGACGCCGCGCCGCGCGCCGAGAGCAGCACGTCGAGCGTGCCGTCGCCGCCGTCGGCCACCGGGACCTCGATCGCTTCGGCACCGGCGTCGCGCACACCGCGAGCCATCGCAGCAGCGGCTGCGCGGGCGGTGAGCGTGCCTTTGAATGCGTTCGGCGCGCACACGCCTATGGGTGTCGAGTTGCGCACCAGCGCATTCTCCGTTGCCACGCGATGCGGCCGCGTCGGCGCCGCCACCGATCGCGACATGACATGCCACCTTGTGGTGACGGTCATCCGAACAGGGCGCTCTACACTTGCTCGCCGGTGCGCTCCTTACGCGCACTCATGAGGTGACGGCGGTGGCGGTGCATCGGTTCGCGGACAGTGTCAGTCACGTGCTCGCGGAGCTGTCCCCTGGAACGGTCATGTCCTACGGCGAGGTCGCGCGCGAGGCGGGCTACCCCGGCGCCGCACGCGCGGTGGGCAATCTGCTCGCGCGTGGCACCGGTTACCCCTGGTGGCGCGTGGTCAGCGGCACCGGGCGACTGGTGCCTGGGCACGAACGTGAACATGCGCGACTCCTTCGCGCCGAAGGCGTACGCATCGCCGGCGGGCATGTCCCGATGCACGGTCGGCGTCGTGCGATCAGCGCGGGCGCTCGACGAACAGGAAGCTCGTGAGATTCTCAGTCAGATCCTCCAGGTTGTCCTCGACGATACGAAGTCCGTTGATGCCGGCAAGCACCTTGCTGCCCAAGGTCGAGACCGTGTCTGGAATCTCTCCACGGCCCAGGAGTTCAGCGACTTTCGCCTGATCGATGAGATCACCTTCGCCGCTGATCTGACGAAGGTTCGGATACTTGTGCTCGAGGTTCGCGCGACACTGACGGAACACCTGCGGATGCGCCATGACCGCGTTGACCTTCGACAGATCGGCATCCATTCCGACCATCAAGGCGTGTGCGATTTCGATCGCGAACTCCTCGACGATCGCGAAGCGGTACCTCGCCATCGCCTCGACCGACTCGCCGACCATGCCGCCGACCGAATTGTGAATCGCGAACAGCCCACGATCGACAGTCCCCTCGTGCAGCGCCCGCAACACCTTCTCGGTGGTGTGCAGGTACACGATCTCGAAGGTCTCATCGGGCGTGCGGCCCATCAAGGACCGCGCCGCCTCCTCGTTGAAACTCCCGCGGCCGCCCTGAATGCCGATCACGAGGCGATCGGCCACCAGCCGGTTGGGGAGCAACTGATCGAACACCGCATCCTGCGCTTCCGACAGGCGCACGCGCATCGCGCGGGTGTGCGGATTCTGCGTCTGCAGGTCGAGGAAAAGCCGCCAGGTGTCGTTGCGCACCTGCGTGGTCACGTCGTGCAGACGCTTCGTGCCGAGCGTGTCGATTGGCGTTGGTGCGAATCCAAATCGCTCCAGCGTCCGGCCGACGAAGTGTGTGACACCCTGGCTGTCCGCGGCAAGTCGGTCGTGTTCGTCCGCCCCCATGACCACGACCACGAGGCCCTTCGACGTGAAGTACGCGTCCCACGCGCCGAGTGCACCGTCCGGCAGTCGGACTCCGTCGATCACGATCGTCTGCCCCGCGAGGCCCCCCGCCGCGACACTATCGGGACCGAAGAGCGGGTGCGTGAGCAGCGCGTGGTACGAGGGCGGCAGGTACCGCTCGAAGACGTCGCGCGCATGCACCTTCACGGAGAGGACGTCGATGAGAGTCCGCGTGCCGCCAAGCTCGAGAAAGTGCGGGAGATGCGAACGGACCGTGGGCTCGAGCTCCGAAATCGGGACGCAGTAGAAGATTGCCTCAGCGGCCAGCGTCTCGCGCAGCGACCCCGACGAGAAGCCGCCGGCGGCAGCGCGCGCACGAGCCTCTGAATCCGAGTCGAACACCGTGACGTGGAAATCGTCCTGCAAGATCGAGGCCCAGAGACTTCCGAAGCGCCCAAAGCCGATCACGCCGGCTGTGGTCGGAAGCGGTGCGGCCATCAGACGAATCTTGCCTGATGGCGCTCACGCGAGGCTGTCGGCGCGCTCCTCCCGTCCTGCAACGTGGGCGTCAGATGCGACGCGGCTGACGGAGGCGTGCACCAAGTGGCATGTGTTGCGTCTGTGCAGCACGCCCAGTGCCTGACGGCGCTCGTTGCTGCTTGACTCATTTAATTAATTGCGCCGGCGCAATGAGCGATGAATGTTAAGAAGACTGGAAGGTCTTGATCGCCGCGTAGTTCCTCGGATTGGTTGCGTCCACGTAATAGACCTCGACAAAACTCGCTCCGAGTTTGGTGGCGAGGCGCAACGCCGCGCCGAGCCCGGTGCCGAGCGCACTTGCAGTCTGGTAGCCGAACTCGATGATCTTCTGATTGATGTGTCCGTACTTGGAGCCCGTCAAACCGTTGTTCTGCACCACGATCTTCGCCTGCTCGCATGCGCCGAGAAAGGCCTGGAGCAGGTTGGGTTGGGCTGGGGCACCGGTCGGCGGCGTCGCCCCGGCGAAGCTGATCTTGTGACTGGGGAAGGCACTCTTGAAGTCGGCGATCTCGGTCGAGATCGCGCCGACATACGCGGGCACTGAGTACCCGGCCGCGTGCCACAACGCATAGGAGCCGTCAAGATGCGCCTCACCTTGCGGACCGTCGCCTCCGCCCTCGATAACCGCGATGTGCGAGTTGCTGTTGTAGCGCGCGCCGTATGCCTTGATGAAGGTCTTCCATGTCGCAAGAAAATTCGCGTTCCACGGGATGGGGGTCCACGCGCTCCCTCCCTTCGGGTTCGGTGCCACGATGCCGTCGGCGCGCGGGAGCCAGGCCGGCGAGGTGATGCCCGCAATGACGCGGAGGAACACAGGCTTCCCTCCCGACTGCGCAAGCGCGAAGTCCAGCTTGGTCCACACGTAGGACCCTTGGGCGGGCTCGAGGTCCTTCCATGGGAGCACCCACGAGATGCCGGCGCACGGCGACGACTGCAGCGCGTGCGCGTGCTCGGAAACCACGGTCGGCGAACCCGACGCGGTCAGGTACGCGAAGCACTGGCGGTTGGCGGCCTCCGCCGCCCTGGGTGCTCCCATGCCAATGGCGACGATCGCCGCGATCAGCGCGGTTGCGAGTTTTGTGATCAAAAGGTTCCTCGCAAAAGCCCTACGACAGTATTCGCAAGATCGAACCGAGCCATCCTACCAACGGCGTACCCGTTCGCCCCCCCGAGGCATACCTGAGCCTCGCTGTCATCACCCATTGGGGTGAATTTCACTCGATGGGGTGATTTTCGTCCGAGGTGTTGACAAACCCCTCGGCTTGTTCAGACAATCCGTCCGCCGTTCTCAAACAAGGTCGAGTGATGAGTCGGTTGTGACGCCCGCCGCCACCGGAGCGGGGTGGCGTCGCAAAGGGTGTAGTCCGGATCTGGAGGCACAGGGCAGATGGGTTTGCAGCACAAAATTGGCCAACAGTCCGGAGGCTTGCGCAAGGGAAGCCTGCTGACGGTCGTCGCGGCGGGAGCCTTGCTGGCTGCCGCTTGCGGAGATTCGTCCACCGGTTCTTCGAGCTCGGGAGCCATCTCGAACCCCGGGGTTCCGTCGACGCTGAGTGTCAGCTCGTTCACCACCGACATCGCGGGGACGATGGGCACGCTGAAAACGTTGACCAACTACGCGACCAAGGGCGGCCAGGCCACCCTCTTGATCGGCGTGATCCTACCGGACACCACGTCATCGACACGGTGGGTCGACTTCGATCAGCCGTACCTGAACGCGGCGCTGGCTGACGCGGGATTCAAGCAGTCCGAATACCGGATCGACAACGCGCAGGGTAACGACGCGGTCGAGCTTAACGATGCGACCGCTGACATCAACCTCGGCGCCAAGGTTCTCATCATGACCCCGCTCGACGGACCGACGGGCGTGGCCATCGCACAGGCAGCTCAGAAGGCCGGCGTGACCCTCATCAGCTACGACCGTGCGACCTTCCAGGGCAGCCAGACCTACTACGTCAGCTTCGACAACGAAGCCGTCGGCGAGGCCATCGGTAAAGGCTTCCTCGATTGCGTCACCGCGTGGAATGTCAAGAGCCCGCAGGTTTTCGTGCTCAACGGCGGTGAAGACACCGACCCGAACGCCATCTCGTTCGCCTCTGGCTACAACAAGGTCGTGTGGGGCAAGTCGGACAAGACCGTCGCTGCAGGGACGACCAACAGCCAGGGCATGACCCTCGTTGGTGAAAACTATGCGCCCGGCTGGTCCAACACCCAGGGCGGCACGATCTTCCAGCAGGAATTCACCTCGCATCCCTCGATCAACGCCACGATCGAGGCCAACGACGGCCTCGGCAGCGCGGTAGTCGGCGACCTCAAGGCAGCGGGTGTCAAGGCCAAGACGATCCCCGTGACCGGGCAGGACGCGACCGCGCAGGGCATGGCCTACATCCTCTCGGGGTACCAGTGTGGCTCGGTCTACAAGCCGGTCTACAAGGAAGCTCAGGATGCGGTCGCCATGGCGGTTGTCCTCCTCTCCGGCAACAAGGTTCCGGCAGCACTGCTGAACGGCACCACCATTGACCCGGCAGATGCCACCATCAAGGAGCCGGCATCGCTCCTCACCGCGACGTGGGTCAACGCGGCCAACATGGAGGCGACCGTCGTCAAGGATGGCTTCGATACCGCGGCAGCCATCTGCGCGCTCGCCACTGCAGCGGAATGCAGCGCGGCCGGCATCTCGTAACGGCCGGCTGACAGCGACCAAGTGACATTGCCGGGCCGCCCTTCGGGGCGGCCCGGCCCCTCTGATCACCGGCGGACGTCGGCACCTCGAGAATGGGTGGGACGGTCCAGGAAGTACGCGGACGCCGAAGCGAAGCGGGTTCGACGGCGCCCCCATGTGAATGCCAACGGCGCCATCTTCTTCTGAGGCCACTGAGATGAACCACGAGCCCGGACCCGCCGCGAACGGCGCAGCGGTGGCACCTTCGGAGTCCCGCCTGAAGCTGCGGGGGATCGACAAGCACTTCGGGCCCGTGCAGGCGCTGTATCAGGTAAATCTCGATCTCCCGGCGGGTCAGGTCACCGGTCTGTGCGGTGACAACGGAGCAGGGAAGTCGGTGCTGACCCGATGCATCGCCGGGGTTCACCAGCCCGATCACGGGCAGATCTTCTTCGAAGGCGAACCGGTCCATATCCGGACCACGCGCGACGCCGCAAGTCTCGGCATCGAGACCGTCTACCAGGACCTCGCGCTTGCGGACAACCTGGACATCGTCCAGAACATGTTTCTCGGCCGTGAACGGCTGCGTCGCGGCCTGCTCGATGAGGACTCGATGGAGCGCGCGGCCGCGGAGACATTGAGCAGCCTGCGTGTCACGACGGTGCGCTCCATCCGCCAGCCGGTCGCGTCACTCTCGGGAGGGCAGCGGCAGTCCGTGGCGGTCGCGAAAGCGGTCATGTGGAACTCGAAGGTCGTCCTGCTCGACGAGCCCACGGCGGCTCTCGGCGTGATCCAGACCCGCCAGGTGCTCGACCTGGTCCGCCGCCTGCGCGATCATGGCCTCGCGGTGATGATGATCTCCCACAACCTCAATGATGTGTTCGAGGTGGCCGACCGCATCGCCATCCTCCAACTCGGACGCATGGTTGCGGAGGGACCGGCGACAGACTTCGACCGGCAGAGCGTTGTCGAGTACATGACCACGGGAAAGCTTGATGGCAAGTCGCGCCCACCGGCCGGAGTCGCAGCCGCGGAGACCGCCTGACTCATGGCCCTGACCGAGAACGACGCGCTGACCGCGGTCCCGGAGGCTGAGCTCGCCGAGGTGCAGGCGGACTTGACGGCCGCCAGGGGCTCTGCTCTGGCCGATGTCCCAGCCGACGTGCTGGCGCAGACGCTCGGCCAGTACCTGCGTGCGTCGTGGCAACGGATTCGAAGCGGCGACAGCGGCATCCTTCCGGTGCTCCTCGGCCTGGCTTTGGTCGCGATCGTCTTCGAGGTGATCACCCCGGAGAACGCATACCTGCGTCCGAGCAACCTGATCTACATCTTCGGATTGAGCACGGTGTACATGGTTCTGGCCATGGCGGAGACCGTGGTCCTGTTGCTTGGCGAGATCGATCTCTCGATCGGCGCAGTCGCCCTCATGGGAGGCGCCATCGCCTTCAAGCTCGTGCAGCATCCCAAGCCGGACCTGCCCTGGTGGCTGGCGATCCTGATCAGCCTCGTCTGCTGCGGTCTCATCGGCACACTCCAGGGAACGCTCGTGTCGCGCCTCAAGATCCCGTCGTTCGTGGTCACGCTCGGCGGTTACCTGCTGTTCACCGGCATTCTCATCATCATCCTGGGCGGGGCTGACGGGTTCGTCTCGGTGAGTTCCACGATTCCCAATCAAGCGGTGATCTTCAACCTGGTCCAGGGAGACATCGATCAGACGGTGAGCTGGGTGGGGCTGGCCGTCCTGATCGTCATCGCGGGTGCCGTGATGTGGTTGCGCAACGCGGCGCGCCGGCGCAGCGGCCTCGTGGCGCCGCCCGCGAGCCTGGTCGCGATTCGCATAGTCCTGCTGGCCGTGGTCGGGGTCGTCGTCGTGTTCATCTGCAGCCAGACCTTCACGCCAGGCGTTCCGGAAGTGATCCCGATCGTGCTGGCGATCCTTCTCCTCTGGACGATGGGACTGCAGCGGACCCGGTTTGGCAGGTACATCTACGCGATCGGTGGCAATCCCGAGGCCGCCCGCCGCGCCGGTGTCAACCTCGCCCTGGTTCGAACTGCGGCGTTCGCGCTCTGCTCGGTGACCGCGGGTTTCGGCGGAATCCTGCTGGGATCCTTCTTTTTCGGGCAGTACAGCACCAACACTGCGGACCCCGGGCAGGTCGTTCTGTACGCGGTCGCCGCCGCGGTCATCGGCGGCACCAGCCTCTTCGGCGGCCGCGGCAAGGCCATCCACGGTGTCCTGGGAGGGCTGCTGATCGGCGGCATCGCCTACGGCGTCTCTCTGCTTCAGCTCGGTCAGCTGTCCACCCCGTTGACGTACATCCTCCCAGGCGCCGTGCTCTTGTTGGCGGTGCTCGTCGACGTGCTCTCGCGGCGCGGCGCGCGAACCGGGAGTGTGTCCCGTGTCTGAGGCCACGAGCGTGGAGACCGCACCGGAAACCCCCGCGTCCGAAGTGGCAGCGGTCGCCGAGATGCCGCCGGCCATCCTGGCGCGGACCCTCGGCGACTATGTGCGCGGATCGGTCGCGCGGGTTCGCGGTGGCGACAGTGGGGTGCTTCCGGTCCTTCTCGGTCTCATCGTCGTTGCCGTCGCCTTCCAAATCGCCAACGGGAAGTTCCTTTCCCCGCAGAACCTGGTCAACCTCTTCGAGCAGAGCAGCATCTACATGCTGCTCGCGATGGCCGAGATCTTCGCCTTGCTGCTCGGCGAGATCGATCTTTCGGTTGGTCTCGTCATGGCGCTCAGTGCCGTCATCACCGCTGAATTGGTGCAGCCGTCCGGCTCGAACCTGCCCTGGTGGGCGGCAATCTTGGTGGCGCTCCTCATCTGCTGCGCGATCGGCGCGATCCAGGGGACGATGGTCGCCCGGCTCAAGATGCCATCGTTCATCGTGACCCTCGGCGGGCTGCTGGTTCTGGAAGGCGTTGCCATCATCGTGCTGGGCGGCACGCTCGTGGGCATCGGCAACAGCCAGTTCAACAACGAAGTGGTCATCTACAACATCTACCTGGGGCACTTCTCCCCACTCTTGAGCTGGATTTTCCTGGCCGTGGTCGCTGTCCTGGCAGGCGGCGCAGTGTGGGCTGCCGATGCTCGACGGCGTCGTTCCGGTCTCGTGGCACCGCCCGCGAGTGTGACCGCACTCAAGATCCTCGTTGCCGCCGTCGCCGGGGTCGTGGTCGTCGCGGTCTGCAACGTCAACCGCGCCCACGTCGGGACGATCAACGGGCTCCCGTACATCATCCCGATCGTCGGCGTGGTGCTGGTCGCCTGGACAATCCTGCTGCAGCGCACGCGCTTCGGCCGCTATGTGTACGCGATCGGCGGCAACCCTGAGGCGGCGCGACGCGCAGGTGTCGAACTGCGGCGCGTCAGGACCTGGGGGTTTGTGCTGGCCTCGCTGACGGCCGGTATCGCGGGCGTTCTCTTTGCCTCGTGGCAGGTCACGCTGACGACCAATATCATCAAGGACGCCAACAGCTACGTCCTGCTTGCGGTCGCCGCCGCGGTCATTGGCGGCACCAGCCTGTTCGGCGGCCGCGGGAAAACTATCCACGGGGTCCTGGGCGGTCTGGTCATCGGTGGGATCTACAACGGCCTCTACCTGATCGGCGTCTCGGCGGAGTGGATCGACATCGCCGTCGCTCTGGTGCTCCTCTCCGCGGGCACGATCGACGTCCTGTCCCGCCGCGGCGCGCAAGGCCGGGTATGACCGGCTGCTCACCTGCCGGAGCATTTGACAGGTGAGTTCCATGGCCTCGCCGGAGTCGGTCCGGCGCCACAACCTGAGTTTGCTGCTCAGATGTCTCCATCAGTCGGGGCCGATGTCACGATCGGAGATCGGGAGTGCCCTGGGCATGGCTCGCAGCACGATCGCGGTGCTGGTCGCAGACCTTCGCTCTCGCGGGCTGGTCCTCGAAGAAGATCCGGCCCGGCTGGGATCGCCCGGTCGCCCGTCGCTGGTGGTTCGCCCGAATCCGGAGGGCGCCGCGGCAATCACCGCTGAGATCGGCGTCAGCTCGCTCTCGGCGGCGGTCGTCGGTGTCGGAGGCCGCATCCTGCATCTCGCACGGGTTGCACACCGGCCAAGCCGCCTGGCCGTCGAGCAGACGGTCGCGGACATCGGCAAGCTCATCGAGAACTGCCTCGCGTCGATCCCCGACCGCTGCTGGGTGGCAGGCGTCGGCGTCGCGGTTCCTGGTGTCGTCCGCCGTGCGGACGGTCTTGTGCATTTCGCGCCGAACCTCGGTTGGCGCGATGTCCCGCTCGGCCGGCTCGTCGCTGAGCGGTTGCATTCGAGCCTGCCGATTCTCATCGCCAACGATGCGGACCTCGGCGCGCTGGCAGAGCACACCTGGGGCGCCGGCATCGGTGTCGATCACCTCATCTTCCTGTCGGGTGATGTCGGTGTTGGTGGCGGATTGATCATCGACGGGCGTCCGCTCGTGGGTGCCGCCGGGTGCGCCGGGGAGGTCGGCCACTTTCAGGTGAATCCCGAGGGGGTGCAGTGCCGCTGCGGGGCGATCGGCTGCTGGGAGACCGAGATCGGCGGCCCTGCCCTGCTCCGCCGGACCGGACGCGTCGACAAGAGCTACCGACCAGAAGACGTGACCCGTCTGCTGCGCCTCGCATCGTCCGGCGACGGTCAGGCGCTGGCGGCGGTCGAGGATTTCGGACGCTGGCTCGGCGTCGGCATCGCCGGCCTGGTCAATGCCTTCAACCCGCAACGCGTGGTGCTCGGCGGCTTTCTCGGAACCATGTGGCCGCTGGTCGAGCGTGTGGTCGACGAGGAATTGCTCGTCCGTGTCATGGCGCCGTCGCTCGACGCTGTGGAGATCCTGCCGGCGCAGCTTGCGGCGGACGCCCCCCTGCTCGGCGCCGCCGAACTCGCATTGACCAGGGTGCTGAACGAGCCGACGCTGGTACCGATTCTGGCGGCGGAGCGGCGAACGGCGTGAGCCGCGTGGGTACCCCGAAGGTGCCCGCAGACCGCACTCCGGTCGCGGTCTCGGAATGACACCGGCCGCGCTGGTCGGCATCGACATCGGGACCACCTCTGCCAAAGGGCTCGCGATCGACCCTGAATCGGGCAGGGTGCTTGCCGGTGCCGAGGCCATGTATCGAGTCAGCTCACCGC
>JBEPVD010000059.1:0-14031 GCA_041691155.1 Candidatus Dormiibacterota bacterium
CGATGATCGTCACGGCGAGCAACCGGGACGTGATCGCTTGCTCCACCGGCGGTGTAATCGACGGGCCCAAGGCTTCGAGCAACGGGCCAGGGAGTACCGTGGCTGTGGTGTCTGGCCTGTGCGCCACATGCTCACGTTCGCCGCCCCGGTAGACGGTGGTGGCGAGGACGCCGATGGCCGCCGGCGTCACCCCCGCGCGTGGACGCGCGATGATTCTTACATAGGAACCGGAACGCCATTCCTGGAACCATGGGACGCTGCCAACCGGGTCCGCCGGACGCATGGCGATAGGTAACCAGAGATCGGTCGCGTCGAGATCAGGACCATTGAAGTCGCGCGCAGCCACGCCAATTATGGTATACCGAGCCAGCGCGACCTCGAGATGCTTGCCGAGCACTGTCGAATCCCCGCCGAATTCGCGTTGCCACATGCCGTAGCTGATCACCGCCACGGGCACCCCCGCATCCAAGCGGTTTTCCTGCTCCGTGAAGGTGCGTCCGAGCGAGAGCCCCGCGCCAAGCACGGGGAAGTAGTTCGACGTAGCGTAGACGACGCGAACATTGTGCGTTGCATTGTCGATGTCGACGAACGCGGAATCCGGTCCCGTATACGCGGCAAGCGAGGCGCGACCTTGCAGTGCTCCAGCGATGTCCGTGTACGCTGCGAACTCGAGCGTCGGCGTGATGCCGACGGATTGGTCGACCGTCCAATTGCTGCGGAGATACAACCGTACAAGGCCGTCCGGATGTGCGACACCGGGGGGCGGTCGCAGGAACAGTTGGTCTGCCACCGCGAAGGTGGCAGCGTTGGCGCCAATGCCCAATGCGAGCAAGACAATGATCGTCACCGCGAGCCCCGGCATTCTCCGCAGGGCGCGCACACTAAATATCAAATCGTGTCGCAGATCCATTGTTCCCCCCGCTCACTTGGTCCAGATCACCACGACACCACAGCCCGGCTCTCTCCCGAACCGTGCGGGAATGGGACGATCAGGAGCGTAAATCTCGATGCCCGCGACATCTCCCGGTCCGTACGGCGCGTAACCGGGCGGCACATCAGGAGGGTCAATCGGCGGTCCAAGCACCTTCTGATTCCAGGGAAAGCCATTGACGAGAAATGTCGGCTCGCACGCGCCGAACGACCCTTCCATCAACAATCTGCAGCCACGCGGCCGGGACTGCGACTCCATTGGGCTGTTCGCTGCTCCACATAACCCGACAAGCATGCCCTTCGTATCCGCGAGGATGTCGCCAACGGAGCTGGCGGGACGACGAGCCATATCGGACGCGCGGAGACAGGACGCATTCGCGACGGCGCATCGGCGCTCGAAGCCACCCCGTTGACCGGCATCGAGGTCGACGCGATAGGCCTCGGTCGTTACCGACGCGGGGAGTTCGACAAAGCGATCTAACAGCGCGGTGATCGGCGTCGTGTCGGCACTCGTGATGGCAATCTGTTGCGGGGTGTAACCGATTTTGCGGAGCTCGATCAGTCCGGCGGATCCACGAAAGCTCACGAAGCCGATGGAGGCGGCGCCGTTTGCCAATGTGATGGTGTACGAGCCGGTGAGGAGGTCGACGACCTGAACGCCGGGGAGGGGAGCGCCGGTCGCTCCGTCGAACACACCGACCACGCGTACCGCGGGTGCGGGCGTCTGCGCGCTGAGGGCGAGGCCGGCTGGGGTGACGAGCGCAATCAAGCAGAGTAGAATCGACGCGGTCCTGCGAAACTGGCGATCCCTGTTTGATGATGGCGAGCCGCACGCAACCTTCTCAGGCAGCGCGCTCTTATTCGCTCTCAACCACTCTTGGGCACACAACATCGCGTGCGGCACATGACTGATGGTTTGGCTACCGATCCAACTGGAACGTTGTGTCAACAATTTAAGACTCCGCGTCGTGTGCGGGGCAGCTCTCTCCGCTGTGCTAGTACTCGCTCATAGGGCGATACGGGTTACCGCACACAGTTATATCGGAGCACAACTCATTTGCTACGATGCGCTCCTTAAACTCGTCGTCCGGACACTTCCTCATCGCCTTAGCGGCCAGTTCGTTTGAGAACGACGGTATCACTGCGGTCAGCTCTGTTTCTCACGGCTTTATAATGGACCGTTAGGCGCGCGTGAAGGATATCGTGACTTCTACCACGACTCATAACGACCGTTGTCGTGGAAAAGTCGGACGTGAACACGGCGACAACTACACGCAGGCTGTCAGGTTGCCAGAACCGAAAGTCGTGAACGATTGACACTTGCGTCTTACCCCATGGGCAATCCGTTGGCGCGCACTTGCCCCACGCCTCTACGGAATCGGCGCCAGAGACACTGGAGAACTCGAGTTTAGTCAGCGACCGCGCGGCGCGATCTACATTTGCCCAAGCCCCGTCGAGATCGGCCGTCTGGGTTTTGGCCACTTGTGCTGACAGGATCATGCCTGCTACGGCGTATAGACACATTCTCGTCACAACAACCTCCGTTCGACATTTAAGGGCGGCCCCAAAGCCTTCACAATCATTGTCCTTCTTCAATTAGTACTTCGACATACAGAATAGACACCCACTTTGCGCGTCCTCATTCATTCTTGCGCCGCCCTGCGCTTGTCTACGACGCAGGCAAGTCTGCATGTTCACAACGGATCGGATGCCGGCCTACTCCGCTATGCGCTCCCACGGCGGCCCTTGCCACTGTGACCGCGTTCAGACAACTCACACCGGCAATATTCAGGAGGTTCGTTATGAAGCGCAAACTGTGGATCATCGTGATGGCAGGCGTAATTGGGACGGTAGCAACCCCGTCACCGGCACATGCCGCAGCGCGGAGTTTCTGTACCGGCTCCTGTCTGTCGCTCTTCGACTGCGACGCAAGCTGCTCCAACTGCGACTTGCAGGGCGGAACCAAAAAGTGCACGGCCGGCTTTTAGGCGGCCGAGCTAACCCTATCAATCGGACCCATGCATAAACGCGGCCTATATGACCGCTTCCTCAGTGCTGCCACGGGCATCGTCACGTTATGTGCGTTGCTTCTGGTGGCCCTGAGGTTACGCGACGAGTTCTTCCCGAGAGACAATGCTTCCGAGCCGCTCCGGGTAAAGAACTGGCAGGCGTTCTCCGCGGTAGGTCACCGACAGGGGCCCGCCAATGCCCCAGTTACCATTGTCGAATTCTCCGACTTCCAGTGTCCCTACTGTCGTAAAGCGGCCGCATACCTCTCCGATTTGCAGGCCCGTCGCCCGACCGAGGTGGCCGTGGTGTACCGCCATTATCCAATTCATGACGACGCTACGGCTGCCGCTGTTGCATCGGAGTGTGCGGCCGACGTCGGGAAGTTCAGTTCATTTCGTGACCTGCTTTTTGCCAACAGCGATTCCATTAGCAAGCGGTCTTGGGCATCGTACGCACGCGAAGTCGGCATTTCCGACACAGCTCAGTTCGTGAGATGTCTTCATGATGGAAAGAGCATCGCCCGAGTAACGCGTGACACCGTGGCGGCCCACGCGCTTTCAGTACAAGGTACACCGACGTTCCTGATCAATGATCTAGAGATTACCGGCTTTAAGAGCAAAGAAGATTTCGATCAACTTGTTACCAACGCCCTAGGTAAAGCCCGACGTTAGTCTTAGCCAATCCATCGTGTATGGACTCAGCCACTCCGCGCGGCTGCGTGGAGCTACAACCTGCCACTCTCGAACAGCGGTGACGCGTAGGCAGGTTAGTTCACACTATGCAAATAGGCGGTAGAGCGTCGCGCCCTGCCGCCGCGCCGGCGACAGCATCGATGCCCGGCGGACTCCCATCGGCTCAGTCGTACCGACCCGCGTAGCGGACGTCCACATCGCTGTCCTGGCGATGTTGGGAGGGGGTAGGCATTTGGTTGCACCGGAGACGCTGTCAAGGACTACCCAGTGCAACACACTCCTCGGAGAACCGCTCTAGCAACGCGGCGTAGCCCCCACTCCTATTGAGACGTGTTGGCAGAATCCCGACATGCCGAAACGTGTAACTGGAAAATGTGGCGGACGAAGCGAATCCGGCGACGGCCGCCGCCCGCTTCGCAGACCAGCCGAGGACGTCCATTCGCCACGCTGAGTGCAACGACGTGCACCATCCCAACAAGCACCGTGCGGGAAGCATCCCACTCGTCTTTAATCGCCACTCCAATGTTCGCGTTGGCAAGCCGCATGCAGTCGCCAAGCACCGCACTGAGCACCGTTGCCGGCCGAGGGTGATCGCCCCTACCAGTATCGCTATTGCGCGATACGGAACCTTCGGACCGGTGCGCGCCAGGATTGCTGGCGCCGCGTCGCGGCCGAGTGGGTCAGCAATCAGTGAGTCGAGCAACTCGGCGATGGGCTCGTGGCTGAGTGAAAGGTGAACTGCTTCTGAGCGACGCAACTCATGCAAGAGATGTCCAATACTCCCCGGTGTCATCGAGAACCGAAGTACAATCGGCAAGGAGCGCCTACCAGTAGAGGGAGCGTCGTACGGCGTTCGAACGAACGCCGCATCCGCGCCAGACAATTCGCGCACGATGGCGTCGGCGGTGTTCTGCTGAATTGCAGACATGAAATGGGATTCGTCGCGATAGAACTGCACGAGGTGGGCGTGCCCCGCCCACCCGAGGAGAGCGTCACGCTCGGCCAAGGTATTGATGCGTGCGAGAACGGTGGCCATACGACATCCTTCGACTGGCTACAGCCGTAGCGACAACGCACAAGGGACAAGCGGTATCGACGGCGGCGTCGACATACAGAACGACCGAAGGAGTGCAGGCAATGCCGGTGACTGACCAGCACTCACGATTCTCTTATCGGCGCGCACACAACGTTGTGCAAGACGGCGGCCGCTTCGCGGGCCGTCACGAAACTAATATAGCGTGCCGTCGATAGGCGACGATCGCATGCGAGACTTTCACGTATGGCCACCGAGAGGTACTCCGCCATTTCATTAAAATTTTTTAATATGCCGCCGCTGCGCGATGGTCCACTTGTACGCTCTTCACTATTAAAGTTGCCATTGTGGGAGCGATCTGCATCGCATCGCCCACGATCACAATAGATGCTGCCGCCATCGTTTTCGGATGCTCAACCCAGGCGCCTGGTGTGCAAGCATACTATGCCTATTATGTCATATGTCATTTCTCGAATTGCCCGCGGGCTGAGTCAAGGCCCGACTCTCGCG
The DNA here is from genome assembly GCA_041691155.1 of Candidatus Dormiibacterota bacterium. Lineage (GTDB taxonomy): Bacteria > Chloroflexota > Dormibacteria > Aeolococcales > Aeolococcaceae > Palsa-851. Next base: position 5,176 of record JBEPVD010000059.1, read on the forward strand.
CGAGAGCGGCCCAAATGATCGACGTCTATCGAACGGTGGACGTGAACATGCTCCTCAAGACGGTGGCCGCCGATCTGCTCCTTGACACGTCGATTCTGGGGGGGCGTACTCGGCGAATGCGAGGCCCACGTCAACACCGCGCCGTAGTGGCCTTGGCGTGAGCGGCGCAGCTTATCAGCGAACGCCGGGCCTGCCGAGAATCGCGATCCACCGAGATGGTGCGATACGCTTCCATGAAGCCAGGATGGCGCGGTCGAGAGTCGTGCGGCGACGCGACCGGTTGCGGATCAGCCGAAAATGGTCCGTCGCTACTATGTCGGAGGAGTCGCCCAGCTCAAGCCACCGCGGCGCCGACGCCGATCGGCGACGGTTCGCCACCCCGCGCCATTGTCACGCACCCGAATGAGCGCTTGGCGATGGACTTCATGCACGACGTGCCCGACACCGCTCAGACGGCGATGGTGTTCACGCCGGTAGATATGTACACGCGAGTATGCGTCGCGCTCGAGGGGGCGCGGTCGTTCAGCGGCAGCGATGCCGCGCACATCCTCAGCGGCGGCGGCGAGCGGTCTTCCGACGCGCTGGTGTCTCCGTCTCGGGGCCCCAAGCTGCCCTACTCGCCAGCCTTGAGGCGATCCGCGCGACTTCAGCTATCGCGAAGGACGGCGGCAGGCACAGAGCCGATTGCTCGGCGAATCGGACCGAAAGACGCAATCGCAGCTACCCCGATGGCAAGAAACGAAATCACGACGTCTAACGTCGGACTGACGCCATCGGTGCGGAAGAGCATCGGCTGAACGAGCAACCCCATCCACGTCGCAAGCGCCAGCCCGAGGCATAAGCCCATCGCAGCAGCTCCGCCCGTTCTGGTCAGCACCGCTCGCGCTATATGCCAGGCCGACGCACCCAGAGTGATGCGGATGGCGAACTCGCGGTCGCGTGCACGCACATCATCAGCGACGACATTATAAAGACCCAAGCACGCGATGATCAGCGCAAGGCCGCCAAAAAGGCTGAAGAGAACCGCGCCAAGCGCCCAAGGCCGACGCTGACGGCTGGTCAAGTTCGCCAAGGATACGACGCGCGGAAAAGGCGAGTTCGGGAGAACTTTTCGGAACGCTTGCGTCAGAGCTAATACTCCAGCGTCCGAGGAGCCGCGTGTGCTGGCAAACATCAAGCGTTTCGAAGTGAGTGCCGAACCACTCTGAAGCGGCACCAGGAATTGGCTGACCGGCTCTTCACCCAGTTTGTCGCGCTTGGGGTCAGCAATCACGCCAACCACTTGATAGCAAGCTGAGTCGCGATTGTACAGTTGGATGCACTTTCCGATCGGATCGACTGCCGCCCACGTACCGGAGGCAAAGGACTGGCTGACGACCGCAACATGATCGCCCAATGGATCGTTCGTAAGAAAGGGCCGGCCGCGCGTTAGGCGTAAGCCAATCACCGGGAAGAAATCCGGCGTGACCGCATTCGCGTAAATTAGGCCCATCTGGTCGGTCGGGAGCGAGTCGTGCCCCGGGACTATTACGCGAATCGCGACCCCCGAAAGGAACGGCGCGGTTTGTCCGATCGCGGTACCGGCGATCCGCGAATCCGTCTTTAAGTACTGCTGAACTTTCGCATATTCCTGCTCAAGGGTTGCCGGCTGTGACTCGCCGAGCGGGTCGAGATCGGCGACGAGAACTCTATTTGCGTCGAAGCCGAGGTCAATCCGACTGACCGCAGTGAAGCTCTCTAGAAAGAGCCCGGAGCCATAAATGAGTATTGTGGTGAGTGCGACTTGAGCCACAAGTAGACCGAATCGGCTTGCCTTGCCTGTCCTGTCCGTTGTCGATGCCGCGACGCGCAGGACACTCTGTAAATTCCCCCGTTTGAGCTTCAAGATGGGAATTGCTGATGTGATCAGCGCCACCATCACGCTAAACGCCAACGTAGCGGCGAGCAGCTTCGGGCTAAATGTTCTGATCGAGTCTGGCATGACGCCCGGAGCAAACGTCGTGAGCGCGGTATTTCCCCATGCGCCCACAATTAGGGCAACGCCACCACCGGCCATACACAGTGTAAATGCTTCGGCTGCGACGTTGGCCGCAATGCGCCAGGAAGCGCCCCCCAAAGCCGTCCGCACCGCAAACTCGGTGCGCCTTTCAAGCGCTCTGAGCAGAAACAAATTACCAACATTCGCACAAGCGATCAGAAGCACGATGACCGCGACTCCCGCGAGCCACAGCGCTACCTGCGCCTCTAATGGCCGGTCCGCGCCGCGTGCCCGATTGAGCGGCGAGATCGTGAATTGCGCCGACCTGGGAACATCGGCGCCGGATACGGCCCGATTGAGGCGAGCACCGAACGCGGCTGCATCCAACCCGTCCGGCAGCCGTGCGAACGATTCAATCCAATACGCATTGCCGTTGAAATCCCATGCGCTACCGTGAAAACGGTAACCACCGACAGCCAGCGGCAACCACGCTTCAATAGGCTCGCGATCAGGTCCAGCGAACGTTGCCGGTAGTACTCCCACGACCGAATAAGAAACGCCGCCAATATCAAGCCGTCGGCCCAGCGCCGCCGCACTCCCTTGATAGTGTCGTAACCAGAAATCGTAACTGAGCACCACGACAGGAGCGCCCTGCGGGGGTTCTCCCTCGGCTGCTGTAAATGAGCGACCGATCAGCGGGGACACCCCGAGCACCGAAAAATATGAACTCGTAACAAAGGCCACCGACACAACACCGGCATCGCTACCCTGACCAACACTCATCGCCGCAGTGAATGACCCCGCGAAGGCTGCTCGTCCATCCGCGCGATCTGGCAAATCGCTATAGTCAGGATACGCCAAGCGACTACGCGTGAGACGCCCACCGCCGACTCTCGGAATGGTTTGCTCAATGCGAACGATCCGATCGGGGCGACTGATTAACGGCGGGGCTACGACAAAGAGCCCGTCAAGAACGCTGAACATCACGACATTCGTCGCTAATGAGAGGCCGAGCACCGTGATGATAAGGGCGCTTCGGAGGCGCCGTCGTCGGATCGATCGGAGGGCGCACCGGAATTCAAATAGCAGTGCGCTCGCGACCGGCCGTAACATTGGGCGTTGCCGTCCGCCCGAGCGCGATGTGCTAACGCCCCCCACCTGCAGCGGACCGGATGGCACGGACCGTGTCGCCGACGATAATGACAGTTCCCGCGTGGTAGGAATATTGAGCCGTCATGGCCTTCGTATTTCGTGACGAGGTCACATTGATGCCCGAGGGCATGCCCCACGACTGTACCAGCATGTCTCTGGTCATCCCAACGCATGCCTTGTGCTGTGCAATGGCCGCAACCGTCTCGCTCCCCCAGCGTCGAGGCGCCGTAGTGTCAACTAGAAAGGCCTTGCTGGTGTCCGCCGATGATCGTATGCGGCATGCTGGCGTAACTCGAGCCTCCGATGACTGCGCCGACACCAGTTGAGATGAGGACAAGCATAGGGCGAGGAAAACGCCACATCGCCAGGCCCAGCCGGGTCGGCACATTTGAGTCGTTGCGGTAGAGGAATAGGAAGTCATTTGCGCAGTGCACGGTTGACGAGTTCTAATAGTTGTTCGTGAGTTGGTAGGCCGGGGAACAGGCGGTCATTGACTAGGATGGCAGGAGTGCCTTGAATGCCTAACTTCGTTGCATCCGCCATATCGGCGCGAATGCGCGGCATTACGGCCGCGGAATCCCTGATGCAAGCAGAGAAGGCTGCGCTATCTGGTACCGCGGCGTCCAATGCGATTTTGGACCAGGGGCGCTTCCCCAACGAGTCCTGCTCCGCAAACAGTTCGTCGTGGTATGCGGCGAATTTTCCCTGCTGCCCTGCGCATTCGGATGCCACGGCGGCCATCATGGCATATGGGTGTATCGCGGCCAATGGATCATGCCGATAGATGTGGTCAACGCGGCCATGCAGCGAATCAACCACCGCAGCAACAAGAGCGGAGGACTGTCGGCAGAAAGGGCACTGGAAATCCGCAAACTCAATGATTGAAACCGGAGCTCGAGCCGTGCTGAGTAAATGCCCAGTCGCGCTGTAGGCTCGCCAGTTCTTGACCTCGCGGACAACCGGACCGGCCTCCGCGACCGGCGGGTCAAGCTCCCGTCGTACCAAGAGTCCGGTGATTAGTAGAGCACATATGGTCAGCGCTGTTGTGGCAGCGTCGGCAAGCGAAATGCGGCGCATTAGCGGCAGTGGCAAAAGGATAGAATGAGGAAACCAGATCGACATTGGCGCCTTCCGCCTTCGCGCTAAGGCACCGGCGCTCTCGAGCGGCCTCAGTTAGCTGTCGAGTGGCAAACGCCTTCTGAGACCGCCCCTAAACACGAATCACTTCGGGCAACCGGTGCCACCACAGGAGTACTGACAATTGCTATCGCCGTATTCGTCGCATTGTGCGGCGCAGAGATCGCAACCCTGAATCCCAGAACAGTCGGGTGTGCACATCTTGCCCGGCGAGGAGGAGCGCGCGGGAGCCGCCTCCAACGTGAGGGCGCTGGTTCCCAAGGCGACAACTAAACTAGCCAGCACAGTTATGCGTGTCTTGATCGACATGGTCGGTCTCCAGATGTATGAAATGGCAGGACGTGGATTAGCGAGTGCGAAACGACCAACACCGCTGAAGCATCAGACAGAGAACGACGAGCCCATCGGTCAATAACACATCTCAGCCGACCGTCAGATCTGAAGTCAGGCGTTGTCGGAGGGGGGCGATTGGCCGCACCGCGGTGGCGGCGCGATCCGGGCGAGCATAGCGCACCGTAACTAACGACGGCACTCGATGGTGCTAGCTAGAGCACATGACACCTCCGTACTCAACGTGTGCCAGCGGTCACCGTGGTTACGGGACGGGCACTATCGATAATCAACTGCACCTCGCGCCGCAAGGGTGGCGATTAGAGATATCGAATCTTAAGCTATTCTCATATTTCGGCATCGTGAGTGGTGGCGTATCGTACGGGGTTTTCATCGTTGCTCACCCATGGGCAGTCCCTCGTAGTGAAAGTAGATCGCGCTCGTGGCTCGGTCGCGCCCTCGGACTTCGCGGCGTGAGCCTTTTGATCCACTGACGCGTTGCGTTGAGCCTCTCAGTCAGGGCGTTCGTGATTCGATTCAGGGGGATTGGCACCATTGCTAATAGAGGTTGGGGCTTCACGTCATCACGGCACGCGGATACCGAATATTGGGCCGTTCTAATCTTTCTGCGCGTCGGTGGCGGTCAGAGGCGTTTGGTCTACTTGCCGAACAGCTGACTGCTCTCACATGTTGTTAGCATGTCAAACCGCGACGCAATCCTGTGAGGTCAGCTGCTGCGGCGTACCGCACCGACATGAGTGGTCGCTTCGCGCCCTTTGGTCAATGCGACGGGGGCTGGATTGCGGTCGCAGAGCTGGTCCAACAGGCCGCGGCATCCACACAGATCGGGTCGCAGCTAATACTGCGAGACGCAATAGAGCTGTCCGAGACGATTCGCGACGAAGCACTCAGCGCGCCGTACTATTTCGCGGGAATTGACCAACGCACCAGAAGCGATTCTGAGGTCATTGTCGCGCTTGCCGTCGACATGGAGCACGCTGGCGCGCTGCGGCTGGGCTCGACGCTCTTAGAAGGCTTATGCGTCGCGGATCGATCGCTGAGCGTCGTCGAGCATGGTCGAATCTTGGTCCTGCTGGCGCGTCTCGTCCGGAAGCAAGGCGAGGTCGAACGTTCTCAGCTGATATATACTCGAGTTGCACGTCTTGGCCGCTCCGCGGGCGAGCCTGAGCTAATCGCCCGAGCAGCAATTGGTGTCGCAGCAATCATGCAGATGCGCGGCGACTACCCGGCGGCCCGACGTTGGGCAACGCGTGCGTCGCGACTTGCTCGACGCCATGACTACCGAGACGTTGCTCAAGCAGCGCAGCACGGTTTGATGGTCACGGCGGCGAGGACTCGCGACTTTGATGCAGCGCTCGTCCACGGATGGGCTGCGTACAAACTGAGTGTTGGCAATACAGTCATGATGGATGACTTGCTGACGAACCTCGGGCAACTGCTTCTCGACATCGGAGAACCGGTGGGCGCGCGGGTCGCATTTGCATCTGTGCTATCACGGATCCAACCTCCCCGCATTGGTCTTCCGGCGCTCGGCGGTCTCGCCGGCGCTGCCGCACGGCTAAGTGATCGGGAAACGTTGGCATGGGTAACGCGTGAAGTGCTGCGCCAATCGGCTGAACCCGCGCAACCCTATCAAGTTGCCGACGCATTGACGGAATGTGCCGAAGCTCTTTCCTCGATCGGTGAATCGGCGGAGGCAGAGCGGTGCTCGGCCAGCGCTCTACAGCTGGCCGAGCGCTTCGGATATCATGCCCTACAGGCCCGAGCAGCTGCTATAGTCAACAGGGATCCAAATCCTGAGCCAATACCGCTTGCGCCGCGAGCCCGGCGAGTCGCTCGAGAAATTCAATCACTCGACCCGGGACGACTGCCGGAACGAATCGTGTTTGCGGCAGTCGCATGATTTTTGTCGGTCAGATATCCGGATTGCAGTATGTGTGGCCGTCGGTGATCGTGTACCCACTTTTGCACGTTGACGGATCGTCGTCATGCAGGGCCTTGGGTGCGGCGTGTTGCGCCGGATTCGTCGGGTCGGAAATGTCGGTGCTCTGGCACGCAGCAGCGAATGTTCCGGCGAATGCTGCTGCGGCGAACACGACGAAACGTCGATTGATAGGATGTAGCATGGGGCCGTCCTTGATAGAGAGGCGGCCTATTTATCCCTCGGCGTAGCAGGTGCAGGTTATGGCAGGTGCAGTCGCATTACATGAGGTGGTTTCGCCGCCGTCGCCCGACGGGTTGCTGATTGTGACTTGCGTTGCGGAGGCCCAAGTCTGTGCCAGGTTGCGCGACAGTGTGCGCGATAGAGGCGTCGTTCGTACCGTTCGAACGCTCGACGATGTCGCGCAAATCCTCTACTCCTCGCACGAGGCCGTGGATGTCGTTGTCCTTCCAGCACGAGACGTTGCGCTTCGGGATTCCGCGGGTTTCGTGCGAGATGTTTCGAAATCGTTTCCGGACGTCGCGCTCGTCGCGTATTGTGGTCTCGGATCGCAGTATAGTTCCGACATTCGGAACCTGGCCATCGCGGGGGTGCACCACTTCTTCTTTGGCGGAGAACAAGACAGAACCACCCTGCGCTCGGTCTTGCTGTCGGCTCGACAGGAGTGTGCAAGTGATAGAGTCCTTGTCGCACTGACCGGTGTGCTGAATGACGTGCTGCTACCGTTGGCTCGCGCGTGCCTGGCGCGGCCGACGGAGGTGCGAAGCGTCCATGATCTCGTCGACGCGCTTGGGCTCCACCGAAAGACGTTGTACAACTATTGCCGACAAGGCGGCTTCTCCGGACCCGCCGAGCTCATGGCGTGGGTGCGTTTGGCGCTGTTTGCGCATCTCATGACCAGAAGCGGTCGAACGATCGAATCGATCGCCAACGAACTTGAATTCGCATCGCCGACGGCGCTGCGCAACATGGTGAAGCGATACACGGGGCGAACAGCCGGCGAGATTCGGGTGACGGGAGGCATGGCGTGCGTCATCGCCTCGCTCAACCTGCGACTGGGCAAGAATAGAGAATTGCACCTGGTGTAACCTTCGACGCCGAAGCCCAGTTGAGTATTACGGCTATGTCGAAACAACCTCAGATTACCGCTGCAGTCCGGTCCCCAAGACTCGTGATCGTGGAACGACTGCCGACCAGTTCGGACATCAACGAGACAAGCGATACGGAGCGAGATCCGCGGACGAAGTCGCGAATGCCAGTTACGCTCTCCATGACGCCCGTTGGCAATGACCGGCTAGTTACTGCGCTAGCTAGCGGTCGTGACGAGTACATTCTAACCGATCTCAGTGGCGGCGTTTCTGTTCGCGTTTGCGTTGCGATCGATAGCGCCGCGCTCGGACGCGAGGTCGCGACGACGCTGGACGGAGCCTCCATCGATTGGAGTTCGGGGCGTTTGGAGCGCGGCGGGCACCAAACAGTTCTATCGCGAATAGAACTTCGACTGCTGGCCTGTTTGATTGATGCTCAGTCGAACATTGTTCCGCACGCCCGGCTGATCGAGTGTGCGTGGCCCGACAATCCGCCAAAGGACCCTGAGAATGCGCTTGCGGTTTACGTCAATTACCTGCGACGGCGGCTGAAGCCCATCGGCCTCGGTGGTGCGATACGAACGTTCAGAAGCGCGGGGTACGCGCTGATTTCGACCGTGACCGCCAGGGAGCTCGATGACCCTGGGTCCCCAACGTAGGTTCAGTCCAGAGCGTCAGTTTTAGGCAGGTCTAAACCGAGGCAGGTAGTCACCGGCGCCTCGAAAGACGGCCGGTGGTTGGAGCCCCAAGCTCGTGTGGGGCCGATCATTGTTGTAGTCCTCGCGCCACGAAGTTAACACCACCCGGGCTTCAGCCAACGAGGCAAACCAATGACGCGTGAGGCACTCACGTCTCAGGCTGCCGTTGAATGCCTCACAGACGCTGTTGTCCACCGGTTTGCCTGGCCGGCTAAAGTCGAGTTGCACGTGATTCCAGTGTGCCCAGTGATCGAGCGCTGTCGAGGTAAACCCCGTCCCGTTGTCGCACTGTACGATCGGCGGGAGGCCACCCTCCCGTACGCCCGCATCGCTCAGCATCCGCGCGACATCGCCCCCGCCGAACGAGCGCGCCATCTCGAGGGCGACGCACTCGCGCGTGTAGACGTCGACCAACGTGAACACGCGCACGTGCTGCCCGGTCGCTAAGACATCGTGCATGAAGTCCATCGCCCAGCGCTCGTTCGGCTGCGTGACGACGGCGCGGGGCTG
>JBEPVD010000060.1:0-11735 GCA_041691155.1 Candidatus Dormiibacterota bacterium
GGTCTCCGGTGGACGCGCGTTGCTGGGGCTCGGCGCCGCCTGGTACGAGCGCGAGCATCGCGCTCTCGGCGTGCCGTTCCCGCCGCTCGCCGAGCGCTTCGAGCGGCTCGAGGAGACGCTGCAGATCTGCAACCAGGTGTGGAGCGACAACAACGGGCCGTACCAAGGCAAGCACTACCAGCTTGCCGAGACCATCTGCATCCCCAAACCCATCCAACAGCCTCGTCCGAAGATCATCATCGGCGGCGGGGGAGAGCGCAAGACGCTGAAGCTGGTAGCGCGCTACGCGGACGTGTGCAACCTCTTCGCGCTGGGTCCCGCCGAGGTGCAGCGCAAGCTCGACATCCTCGCCAAGCATTGCGAGGACGAGGGGCGCGACATGGCCGAGATCAAGAAGACGATCCAGGGTGGCGCGAACCCGATGCAGGATCCTGACCAGTTCCTCGCCGACATGGAGGCCTACGCGGCGATCGGCATCGACATGGTCGGTGTGCGCAACGTGGGTCCTGACCCTGCCGCGCATGTCCGGGAGCTCGGGAAGCACATCGTGCCGCGCCTCAACCAGATCGGCCACTCGTAGCGAGCATCCTCCGAACCCCGTCCTGGCTGACCGGGATCGCCGGGGTACCGGCAGTTCATCGATATATACTGCCGCCGTGAACCGTCGCGAAGGGGTGTCGCCTGCCGCTGCCGCAGGCAGCGAACCGGCAATTTCGGTGGCGCACCTGTCGAAGCGATTCGGGGACCGCGTCGCATTCGACGACGTGTCCTTTGAGGTGGGACATGGCGAGGTGTTCGGATTTCTCGGGCCCAATGGCGCCGGGAAGACCACCACAGTGCGGACTTTAGGAACGCTGCTCCAGCCCTCAGGAGGTTCCGCTCGAGTAGCCGGCCTCGACTTGAACCCCGAGAACGGCGTCGAGATCCGCACGCGCATCTCGATCATGCCGGAGTCGCCTGGCCTGTATGTACGCTTGAGCGTGCGCGACAACCTCGAGTGCTTCGCCGGGCTATACGAGGTGGTCAACGCGGCAGCGCGGATTGACCAAGCGCTGAAAGCGGTCAACCTCGTCGGTCGCGCGAGCGACCCGTGTGGCGGGCTTTCCAAAGGGCTGCGGCAGCGCGTCAGCCTGGCCCGTGCGCTGCTCAACGATCCGCAGGTGCTGTTTCTCGACGAGCCCACGGCGGGTCTCGACCCGGTCGCGGCACGCGACGTGCACGAGCTCATCGACGGGCTCCGTCAGCGGGGGGTCACCATCTTTCTCACCACGCACCGGCTCGAGGAGGCGGAGCGGCTGTGCGACCGCGTCGCGATCCTGAACACGACCCTACGCGCGATCGGCAAACCTGACGACCTACGTCTGCGGCTGTTCCCCAACGCGCTGGCGGTGAGGACCGTGGCCCCGCTCCGCGATCCAGACCTGGTCTTCAAGGATCTTCCCGGGATGAAGGCGTGGCACCGGGACTCATCGGGGCCATACATCATTGCCGTCGCCGATACCGCGGCCGCGGCACCGGCGCTTACCCGAGCCCTGGTCGCCGCCGGCGCCGACGTGCTCTCCATCGCGGAATCACACCACTCGCTCGAGGACGTCTACCTCGAGCTCATCAACGAGGACGTCGAGGTGGTCGCGAAATGAAAGTGAGCGGGACCCGGGTCCGCGCCATCCTCACGAAGGAGCTGCGCGACCTGCGGCGCAACACCTCAGTCTTGGTGGCAATGCTCCTTATTCCGCTGATCTTCAGCATCGCGCCGCTGGTCAACATCCTCGAGTTGTCGTCGGCTGCGTCAAGCGGCGTGTCCCACTACAACGTGTTGCTCTACCTGCTTGGCATTCCGGCCACAGTGCCGGCAGTGATCGCCGCCTACGCGGTGGCCGGAGAACGCCAGCAGGGAACGCTGGAGCCAGTGCTCATCACCCCGATTCGCCGCGAGGAGTTCCTGCTCGGCAAAGCCCTTGCGGCCTTGCTTCCATCGGTGGTCGTCGCGTATGTGGTGTACGCAATCGTGCTCGTGCTGATCCAGGTATTCGCGCAGGCGGGCGTCGCGGCGGCGGTGCTGCATCCGTCGGAGATGTTGGTCCAGGTTTTGTTCACGCCGCTGATCGCGGGCTGGTCGATCTGGCTCGGGATCGCCGTCTCGACCCGAGCGACCGACACGCGGGTTGCCCAGCAACTCGGCGTCGTCGCGGGTGTCCCCACCGCGGTGGTCGCGGCACTCGTCGCCTATGCGGTCATACCTGCAACGTTCGGTCTTGGCATCTTTTTCGTGGCGCTGCTGGTGTTCCTGAACGTCACGGGCTGGCGAGTGACGTCTCGTATGTTCGACCGCGAACGGCTCATCACCGGAACGAAGTAGCAGGGCCGGACCGCACTCGGGGATGGCCGGCGGGCCACGGTCGGCATCAAGACCATCTCTCACACGCTCCACGCTGAGAAACCTCCGAGGTGATGGCTCGTCACGCACACGGCTCCTGGTGAAACTGCGCTTGCCGTCGCCTCACAAGACGACGACTACGCGGACATACCGGGCCTTGACGTCATTCGTATCTGACCGCTCTCGCCAAAGGGCGTACACCGTCATCCCTTTTGCCTGCCTCATATTCAGCTCGTGCTTCGATGATCGTTTCCACGTGCTCGCTGGTCCAATGAAACAATTCCCCCACTGTCCCCAGGAGCGACAGTCCCATGTCGGTGAGCTGGTAGTCCACGCGTGGGGGGACGACCGCGAACACGGTTCGGGATAGGAGCCCATCGCGTTCCAACGACCGCACGGTCACGGTCAGCATGCGTTCGCTGATTCCGTCGACTGCGCGCATCAACTCCGAAAATCGAAGCGGTCCTCCGCCCAGTCGATAGACCACCGCAAGGCTCCACTTGTCTCCGACTCGCGTCAGGAACTCGCGGAACAGCTGCTGATGTTCTTCAGAGCACGGATAGGTGCCCACAGTTACCTCCAGCTCCGCCCCCAAAGAATTAGTGCGTACTTCTCGTGTGGCCGCTTCTTATTCATCATGCTACTTACCTAAGAGAAGTATGGTGGAGGCAGACCCTGATGTCCACAACAACGCCGACTGCAGATCCACGGTTTGCTGAGCCGGCGACCCGCCGGCAGATCGAGGCCGCTGTGGAGGGGCTTGAGGCCCGAAACATCGGGGTGCATGTCGTCGACACAGTGGCAGCAGCCAGGAAGCTCCTCGGCGAGCTGCTCCCCACCGACGAGGAGATCTTCACCGCTCAGAGTCAGACGCTGCGGCTGTCGGGGATCGCCGCCGACATCGATGAATCAGGCCGGTTTCAGTCCCTGCGAGCCACCCGCATCGCTGCGCTCCAGCCGTGGTCAGCGGAAGCGAGGCGCATCGGAGCGGCTCCGGAGGTGGTCGTCGGGAGCGCTCATGCGCTGACCGAGGACGGTCAGATCGTTGTCGCATCGGCGAGCGGTAGCCAACTCAGTGCCTACGCGGCCGGGGCGAGCAAGGTCTTCCTGGTGATCGGCGCCCAAAAGATCGTCACCGACCTGGATGCCGCGATACGCCGGATCGAGACCCACGCCCTCCCGCTCGAAAGCGAGCGCGTCATGCCGCTCTACCACCAACCGAGCGTCATCGGCAAGCTCCTGGTGCTCCGTCAGGAGGTGGTTCCTCATCGCACGACTGTCGTGCTCATCCGTGAAAAGATCGGGTTCTAGCCGTCGACTGGCTGCACACCTGCGTCACTACGAGTGACAGCCGGCTGCGAACCCGCGGGACATCGCAACGCTATCGGACGAGCAGACCCAACGCCCGCGCAACCGCACCCTGGCCGTGTTCTCGCGTGGCAAACGCCGATCTCTCGCCCGGCTCGGCCAGCGTCGGCAAGACGATCGTGGCGACTGCCAGATGCCAGGCGTCCATTGCCCGTATGGCATGAGCGCGGACCATCTGCAGCGCTCGAGCCTCCACCTCTGCCTGGTCGGCGGTGACTACAGTCACGGGCCCGCCGGGTGCGAAATCGGAGTCGAGCAACGCGAGGAGTCCCAGCTCGTCGGCGCCCCCGGCGCGTGCGGCGCGCACCAGCGCGCCAGTGACTTCGATCCGGCTCCATGTTCCCGTGATCAGCGCGATTTCGGGATCGTTAAAGAGCGCGACCGCTTCCTCGTGTCCAGCCTCGTCGACAAGATATGCGCGCGCGAGTACCGACGTGTCGGCATTGACGATCAAACCCGGTCGCGATCCTCGGCCAAGAGGCGGTCGAGGACCTGCCCGGTTCCTCGTGTCGACGCGATGACTTGATTGCGCCGCCGAAGACTGACGGTGCGTGCCGGCATCATCTGAGCCATACCGAGCGTTGCGGCTCGAGCGCGGACTCGAGCTCGGCGGTCGCCCTCATCCGCGTCGACCGCGGCGTCCAGGATCTCGTTGGCCACAGCATTGACGCTTCGCCCGGCCCGGGCGGCCCGCGCCGCCAAGCGCCGGTGGACGCCGTCGGGAACCCGCAAGAGCAACTGTTTCACTGTCGATCAACGCTATCACTTCAACGATGTGATATCAAACGAAGTGGAGCGGAGGGGATTCGAACCCCTGACCTCTGCCGTGCGAGGGCAGCGCTCTCCCAGCTGAGCTACCGCCCCGAGACGCCGATCACGCCGAGGCGTTCTGCAGTATAGGGCTGGCGCTCCGAGCGCCTACGACGGGGTTCGCGTCGCGAAGAAGGTCTTCACCGCCTCAGCGAGCGCCGGAAGGTTGAAGGGCTTGGGGAGCATGCCGTCTGCGCCGGCGAGCCTGGCGAGCTCGGCCTCCTCGGAGAGGGCGCTGAACATCAACACGGGCGTCTGCGCGGTTGCGGCGTTGGCTCGGATGCGACGGCACGCCTCGATCCCGTCGATGCCCGGCATCATGATGTCGAGGATGATGAGATCGGGGCGGTCCCTGGTTGCGGTCGTCACCGCCGCCTCCCCGTCGGAGACGGTGGACATGTCGTAGCCCTCGAGATCGAGGTAGCGCGACACCACGGACAGTACGCGCGGGTCATCGTCAGCGAGGAGAACGCGCGGCCGGGACATTGCCCACATGGTAAGCAGGCACGTCCGGAACGGACGCATCGCGTCCAATCCTTTACAGGTCGGGCGACAGGTTGTCGCGACGGCCCCCGCGGGGTCGGTCGCTATACTCGGCGGCAGGCATGTCGAGTACCCCGGCGTCCCTGGTACTTTTCGGGATAGCGGTCGCCGCATACACCCTCGCCGTCGTCGCGTTCGTGCTCCATCTCGCGTTCCGAAAGCGCATCCTCGGCGACATCGGGATGGTGCTGGTGCTGATCGGCTGGCCCCTGCATTTCGCCTCGATCTTCACGCGCTCGCTCGAGGCCGGCCACTGGCCGCTCGGGAACATGTACGAGTACTCGACGGGCATCGCATTCGTGATCGTGACGGTGTGCGTGATCCTGATGGTCCGCAGCAGGATGCGCCTCATCGGGCTGCCGGCGATGATCGTCACGGTGGCGCTCATGGGCGTCGCCTACATGCTGTATGTGCCGCCCGGACAGCTGGTCCCCGCCTTGCACAGCTACTGGCTGACCATCCACGTGACATCCATGGCGACGTCCTCGGCCGTGCTCAGCTTCTCGTTCTTCTTCGGGATGGCATACCTGGCCCGTCGCTGGGCCGACAACCGCGTGCTCGCCGTTGCGACCGCGAGCGTCCCGTCGAGCGTCAGCAGCGGCGGTGTGGCGACCATGACGATGGGCGGCAGCGGCACCGGAACCGCCCCCGGCTTCGGGAGCGGCGGCATCCGTTCACCACTGGCGACCTGGGTGCAGCGAGTGCTGCCGAAGGCTGGGATGCTCGACGGCTGGAGCTACCGCTTTGTGATGATCGGCTTCCCGATCTGGACGTTCGGCGTCATCTGCGGCGCCATCTGGGGCGAGCACGCGTGGGGTCGGTACTGGGGGTGGGATCCGAAAGAGACTTTCGCCTTCATCACCTGGGTGATCTTCGCGATCTACCTGCACGCCCGCGTGACCTATGGCTGGAAAGAGAAGCGCGCTGCGATCATCACGGTATTCGGCTTCGCCGCGATCCTCTTCACGCTCTACGCGGTGAACCTCTGGATCGCTGGGCTGCACTCGTACGCTCGCGCCTGAACAAGTCAGCATCCCGCCGCCCCGTCCGATAACGAGCTTCGAGTCGGCGCCACAACGAGCGTGTCCGCGCGCGCTGACCTCCCTGAGACGCCACCCTACGAGACCGCGACCGCGTGGCCTTCAGCAGGCGAGAGGGGGTGTCGCTGTCAGCCGGTGCAGGGAATTCGCGAAGGCGTGGTCACACGACTGACCTTGACCACCAGCGCGCTGCGAATCGGACGAAGAACACGTCGCGGCTAACCGCGGCGAGCCCACCTCGTCTTCTTCAGCATTTTCTTATGCTTGTGCTTCCGCATCTTCTTGCGGCGCTTCTTGATTACCGAACCCATCTGGCAAGGACTATAGCGGTCCGAGACGGCTGAAGGCCTCGCGCAAGTTCAAGGCGGTGGTATCAAGATCCTCGGGCAGGACCTTCACGTCCCCGAGTACCGGCATGAAGTTGGTGTCGCCGGCCCAGCGGGGTACGACGTGCTGGTGCACGTGCTCAGCGCTCGCGCCCGCAGCACCGCCCTGATTGATGCCGATGTTGTAGCCGTCCGGGTGCATCGCGGCAGTCAGCACATGGAGGGCTCGCTGAGTGGCATCGAACATCGCCGCACCTTCCCCCTTGGTCAGCGCGGCAACGCCGGCCGCGTGCCGTATTGGGACGACCATGAGGTGGCCGCTCGTGTATGGGAAGCGGTTCAGCAGAATGAAGGCCAGCTCGCCGCGATGCACGACCAGCGACTCCTGATTTGGCTCGCCGGACGCGGCGTCGCACAGGAAGCATCCGGTGTCACTCGCTATCGACGTGGACGACACGTATGCCATTCGCCAGGGTGCCCAGAGGTGCTTCACGCCCGTCGACAGTAGCCCACCATCGCGATCCCGTGATGGCACCCGCTCAGCACAGCGTGAGGGTGACCTCGACGTTCCCGCGAACAGCGTTCGAATAGGGACAGCGCTGCTCGGTCTCCGCGATCAGGGCCTCAGCCTGGGCGCGGTCGGTGATCGAGGGAAGCGTCACGAGCAACTCCACGACGAGGCCGAGACGACCCGCGCCGAGTAGCCCGAGCCCAACTCGCGCGGTGACGATCGAGTCCAGCACGTCGATCCCTTTCCGCCTCGCGATGCCGATCATCGCGTTCTGCCAGCAGGCTCCATAGCCGAGCGCGAAGAGTTGCTCGGGGTTGGTGCCCGGACCACCGTCACTCCCCATCTCGGTCGGCGAGCTGAAGTCGACCTCGAGGTTGCCGGTGGATGTGGCGCCGTGACCGCGCCGGCCGCCGGTGACGGTAGCTTCCGCGGTGTACAGAATCCGCAGCGTGTTTTCGTTGTCGCTCATGGATCCTCCAATGGTTGAGCGGCTGGGCGTGCCCGCGCGTGATCGGTCAGGCGGTGACGGGGATCTTGGTGCGGACCTGCTCCGAGAAGTGGCATGCGGCGAGGTGACCGGCTTCCTTGAGCACGAGCTGGGGCTCCTCGTCAGCGCAGATCCCGGGCACCTGGGCAATCGGGCAGCGCGTGTGGAACCGGCACCCCGACGGCGGGTTCAAAGGGGAGGGGATCTCCCCGGACAGCTCGACCAGCCGGCGTCGCGACTCGATCCGCGGATCGGGGACGGGAATGGACGAAAGCAGCGCTCGCGTGTACGGGTGCTCCTGCGAGGTGTACAGGTCTTCACTCGGCGCCACTTCGACGATCTTCCCGAGGTACATGACCATGACCCGGTTGCTGATGTGGCGCACCACCGAAAGGTCGTGCGCGATGAAGAGGTAGGTGAGGTGAAACTCGCGCTGGAGATCTTCCAGCAGATTGATGATCTGCGCCTGGATGGAGACGTCGAGTGCCGATACCGGCTCGTCGCAGATGATCAACTTGGGGTTGAGCGCAAGTGCGCGGGCGATGCCGATGCGTTGCCGCTGCCCACCGCTGAACTCATGCGGATAGCGGTTGTTGAAGTACGGGTTGAGCCCGACCGTACGGAGCAGCTCCTGGACGCGCGCGTCCTTCGCCTTGCCGCTGATCATCTTGAAGTTCACGAGTGGCTCGGCGATGATGTCGCCGACCGTCATGCGCGGGTCGAGCGACGCATACGGGTCCTGGAAGATCATCTGCAGTTGCTTGCGCTGCTGCCGCAGCTTCTCACCACGAAGCTTGGTGAGGTCGACCCCATCGAGGATGACCTCGCCGGCGCTCACCGGGATGAGCTGCGTGATCAACCGGCCGAGCGTCGACTTGCCGCAGCCGGATTCACCGACGAGCCCGACCGTCTCGCCGGGCATGATGTCGAAGCTCACGCCATCAACCGCTTTCACCGACGCGCCCACGCCGGCGCTGAAGTGCTTGACAACGTTGTTGACGCGCAGCAGTGGTTCCACGGCGGGCGCGACCGCCGGCATCGGGGCGACGATGGTGTCAGTCATTGACCGGCTCCGCGACGGGCTCAGGTTCGGCGAGGACTGCCGGGACATCAGCCGCCTCGGCAACCGTTGCCAGCGGTTGCCTCCTCCTGGGATGCACGCCGCTCGCGGCGCCAGGACTCGTGTCGGTGATGGTGCCCGCTCCCATGTCTGCATATGCCTTCTGCATGGTCACCCAGCACGCCGCGTGTTGAGCCGGAGCGACCTGCTCGATGGGTGGGGATTCGCTGAAGCAGCGCTCGATGCGGAAGGGGCAGCGTGGATTGAACTTGCAGCCGTCGGGCAACGCAATCAAATCCGGCGGGAGCCCCTCGATGGAGAGCAGACGGTGGCCGCGGTTGGCGTCGATGCGTGGCACGGAGCGCAGCAGCGACCAGGTGTACGGGTGTTGCGGTGCTTCGAAGATCTGCTCGACGGTGCCCTCTTCGACGATCTCGCCGGCGTACATGACGAGCACCCGCTTGCACAGGCCGGCGACGACGCCGAGGTTGTGCGTGATGAGGATGATCGCCGCGCCGGTCTGCTCGTTGAGGTCGCGCAGCAGCTCGAGGATCTGCGCCTGGACGGTGACGTCGAGCGCGGTGGTGGGCTCGTCGGCGATGAGGAGGTCAGGCTTGTTGGACAGACCCATCGCGATCATCGCGCGTTGCCGCATACCACCACTGAACTGATGCGGGAAATCGTTGACGCGTCGTGTCGGGTCGGACACGCGCACCTGCTTCAGCAGGTCGATGGTGCGGTTCTCGATGTCGGCATTCGCGATCTTGTCGTGGGCGTGCATCGCCTCTTCGATCTGATAGCCGACCTTGAGGACCGGGTTGAGCGAGCTCAACGGATCCTGGAAGATCATCGCGATGTCGCGCCCGCGGATGGCGCGCAACTCTTCCTTGGTGAGCTTCAGCAGGTCGCGACCCTTGTACATGATCTCGCCGTTGACGACCTTGCCGGGGCGTTGCACCAAACCGAGCACCGACATCGCGGTGACGCTCTTGCCGCAGCCGGACTCGCCGACGATTCCGAGGGTCTCGCCGGGCGCGACCGAGAAACTGACGTTGCGGACCGCCTTGACTTCCCCGTCATCGGTGAAGAAGTGCGTGCTGAGGTTGCGGACGTCGAGGACGGGTGCCGTCACCGCCGCTGACGTGGGTCGAACGCGTCTCGAAGGCCGTCGCCGAGGAAGTTGAAGGCGAGCAGCGTGATCGAGAGCGCGAGCGCGGGCCAGAGCATCATGTAGGGCTCCAAGGGAAGCGCAGCATACCCCTCGGAGGCAATCGATCCCCAGGATGCCAGCGGCTCCGGGATGCCGAGGCCGAGATAGCTGAGGAACGCCTCGGTGAGAATCGCGATCGGGATGACGAACGTCGCCTGCACGATGATCGGACCCAGCGCGTTGGGCAGGATGTGTCCGAAGAGGATCTTGCCCGACTTCGCTCCGCTGGCCCTCGCCGCCTCGATGTACTCACGCTCGCGGATGCTGAAGGCCTGCCCACGCACCAAGCGAGCCATGTCCATCCATGCGGTTGCCGAGATGGCGATCATGATGTTGCCGAGGCCGCGGCCGAGGACCAGGTACAGGATGATCGCGACCAGGATCCCGGGGATCCCGTAGAAAACGTTGATGAAGACGCTGATCACGTTGTCGATCCATCCGCGGAAGTAGCCGGCGACGAGGCCAACGGTGACGCCCACCGTCAACACGATTGCTGATGTACCGACTCCGACGATCAGCGAGATCTGCGCGCCCTGCATCATGCGGCTGAGCAGGTCACGCCCCAACTCATCCGTCCCGAGCGGGTGCGCTGCCGAGGGCCCGAGGTAGGTCAGCACGTTGGGCAGGATGGTCGCCGGGTTGTATGGCGTCCAGAACACCGCCACGACAGCGACCAGCAGGAGAACCGCGAGATAGATCAGTGCCGCGAGCGCAAGGCGGTTGCGCCGAAGCCTGCGGAACCCGTCGCGCCACAGCCCGACCTGGGCTCGGGCGACGGTGCCTCCCGCGTACTCCTCAAAGCTGGGAGCAACGACGGCGGCCATCAGTATCTGATCCTTGGATCAACGACGGTGTACAAAAGATCTACCACCAGATTCGCGACCCCGATCAGTAACGCGTAGACGGTGAACACGGCGACGGTGACGTTGTAGTCGGCCGCAAGGATGCTCTCGACGAACTCCTTGCCCAGTCCGGGAATGCCGAAGATGTTCTCGATGATGACGCTGCCCGTGATGATGCTGATCACCAAGGGTCCGAGGATGCTGATGACCGGGATCAGCGCGTTGCGCAGCGCATGGCGAATGGTCACCACACGGCTCTTCAAACCCTTGGCTCGAGCCGTGCGGATGTAATCCTGTTGCAGCACCTCGAGCATCGCGGCGCGGGTGATTCTGGTGACCTGCCCTGAGGTGTAGAAGCCGAGGATGATCGCCGGCAACGACAATTCCGCGAGCGTCCCGTAAGTCCCCGACCAGATGGCGGGGTACGAGATCACGCCGTTGGTGAGGTTCGGCAGGAAGTAGCTGAAGATCAAGACACCGAGGCCGGCGAGCACGAAGCTCGGCACGCTGTACCCGATGACCGCGATCGAGGTGAGCGTGTAGTCGACCCAGCTGTTCTGACGCATTGCAGCCAGCACACCGAACGTGGTGCCGAGCCCGATCGTGATCAGGAGCGCCGTCCCGCCGAGCTCCGCGCTCACGCTGAGCTCGCGCATCACCAGGGGGGTGATCGGCAACCCACGGACCTGGAAGGAAACCCCCAGGTTGCCCTGGACCGCATTGACCAGGAAGCTCCAGTACTGCACCAGAATCGGCCGGTCGAGGCCGTATTCATGGAGCAGCAGTTGCAGCGCCTGACCGTGCACCCGATCACTCTCGAACGCGTCGCCCGGGAGGCTGTGCACCGTGATGAAGACCAGGAAGGACACCGCGATCAGCGTGAACAGGATCAACACCAACCGTTGGGCGATGTAGAGGAGTGTGCCCCGCGTGAACATCTGCCGTCAGTCCTCCCGTAAAAAAGGCGAAAGGCGCCCGGCACGGTGCCGGGCGCCCCTTGAATCAGTTCCGGGGTCGCCCTCTCCTAGTGAGAGTAGATCTTGATCTCGTTCCAGTAGTGGTCGAAAGCCGTGTTCGAACCTGCTCCGCTCACGTAGGGAGCGATGAGGAAGTTGCCGACCGAGTAGTACAGCGGGATGTACACGACATCCTTCTGCAGGA
>JBEPVD010000061.1:0-11590 GCA_041691155.1 Candidatus Dormiibacterota bacterium
AGCCAGTACCAGCCTGCGAGCCATAGTGGAATTGCGAGTGGCCCGATGAGGGCCAGCTGGTCGGAGAGAAACGTCAGCGGCGCGAATTCAGTGGACTGCGCGGCGTGGTGATTCAGGGTGTACTCGATCGACGGCCCTCCATTCGCGATCTGCCAGATCACGTTCGGCAGGATGATCAGCACGGTCACCGCGAGGCCAAGCCACGGCCATGGCGAGCGCAGGTGCCTGCGCAGCGGCGTGACCGCAACCGCGAGCATCAGGCCTGCCAGCAGCGCGAGGATCGTGTACTTCGTCTCGAGCCCGACACCCGCCGCCGCACCGAGCGCGAGCCAGAGACGCCCGTCTCCCGTCCGCACGATGCGTGCGGTAATAAAGAGGCAGACCAGCCACATGAGCTGGTCGAAGGTCACGGTCTGAAAGAGCCAGTTCGCGCCGAGCAGCACCGGACTGGCCGCGGCGCCGATGGCGGCAAGGATGCGCGCTGTTCTCCCGCCACCGATTTCGCGCGCAATCAGCGCCGCCAGCACGACCATGACCGCGCCCGCGAGGGATGGCCAGAGCCGAAGTCCCCAAACATTCGGACCGAAAAGCAGCAGGCTCAGTCTGGCGATGGCCGGAGCGAGCGGTGGATAGTCGACGTATCCCCACGCCAGGTGACGGGCGCTGTCGAGGTAGTACAGCGAATCGCGGTGAAAGCCGTACAGACCGTTGGTGGCGAGATGCAGCGCGAGAACGCCGAGTGCCACGCCCGCGGCAATCCAGACCTCGGACATGCGCCAGAGGGCACGACCGGTCGGTGCTGACGGCTCCGACTCTGGTGTGCGTGGTGCCGACGCCAACAATGGCGACGCGGTTGGTGTTGCCGTTTGTGTGCTGCCGAAGACCTGCATGCCGATGCTCCTTCATGAGGACGTCCCGGATACCCGGTGCGGTGCATAATCCGACCACCCCGGGTCAGCAGGCATCCTCCCGAGGAAGGAACTGCACTCATCCATCAGGACGAGATCCGATCCGTGCGCTATCGCACTCCCGGCTCGACCAACCCTGATTCGTACGCGAGGACGACAGCCTGAACACGGTCACGGAGTTCGAGCTTGTCCAGCATGTGGGCGACGTGCGTTTTCACAGTTGTCTCGCCGAGAAACAGACGTCTGGCGATCTCGCGATTGCTCAGTCCGCCGGCGACGAGCTGCAGCACTTCGCGCTCGCGCTCGGTGAGAGATGCGAGCTCTGGTGCGGTGGAAGCCGGACTGCGGCGACTGAAGCGCTCGATCAGCCGCCGCGTGACTGACGGGGCGAGCAGTGCGTCGCCTGCGGAGGCGACCCGTACGGCGTGAACGATCTCGTCTCCGGGCGCATCCTTCAAAAGAAATCCCGAGGCGCCCGCGCGCAGCGCCTGAAACACATAGTCATCAAGGTCGAACGTCGTCAGAATCACGATGCGCGTGGGAGACGAACCTGCCAGGATCCGGCGCGTGGCCTCGAGACCATCGAGCAGGGGCATACGGATATCCATGAGGACGACGTCCGGGGTGAGTGTGGATGCTGCGACGATCGCCTCCTCACCGTTGCTCGCCTGGCCGACAACGTCGATATCGAGTTCTTCGTCGAGGATCGTTCTCAAGCCCGCGCGGACCAGCGGCTGATCGTCGACCAGCAGGACGCGGATCACGAAGCGGGTGCGTCGAGCGGAAAACGGGCCGATACGTGGAAACCGTCACCACGGCGGCCGGCGTGGAACTCACCATTCAAAAGAGCGACGCGTTCCCGCATCCCGGCCAGCCCACGCCCATTTCCGGTGGTGGTGTGGCCGGAGCGCCCGTTGTCAGACACCTCGACCACCAGGTCGGTCATCCCGTATTGAAGCGCGACCACCGCAGTGGTTGCACCCGCGTGTCGCAACACGTTGGTCAACGACTCCTGGACGACGCGATATGCCGACAGTTCCACGCCGGGGGCGAGCGTGCGCTGTACGCCATCGATGCTCACCTCCACGCTCAGTCCCGTCTGGCGCACGTTCGCGACCAATGCGTCGAGTTGCAGCAGGCTGGGCTGCGGGGCCAGCGTGGCAGTGTCGGCTCCGAGGACTCCCATGACTCGGCGAAGGTCGGCAAGCGCATCACGTCCGGTTTGTTCGATGACGCCAAAAGCCTTGACGCTGCTTCCCGGATCGCGGCCGGCGACTCGCTGACCGGCTGTCGCCTGGAGCACCATGACGCTCACGCTGTGCGCGATGACGTCGTGCAGCTCACGGGCCATCGCGGTGCGTTCGCTGGCGGCGGCTTCGCGTGCCAGGAGTCGTGACTGCTCGTGGAGTTGCGCCACATATGCGCGACGCGTGCGGACTCCGAATCCGAGAATCAGTGGCAGGGAGAAGAGAATCGCGTTGTATCCGAGGTCGTAGAGATACACGCGATGCTGGTTCCGCCACCCCAACGCGACGCCGATGCAGACGCCGACCACCAGCACCGTGGTCATGACCGTGATTCGCCACCCGGGGCGCGCCCGCGCATACAGCGTGTACAAAGCGAGCACCACGGCGAAGTTCTCGATGAATGAATTCGTATTGCCGAGCAGCAGATTCAGGATCAACCCCGCCCCAACCGCAGCGGTGACCGCGGTCGGCAGCAGGCGTCGTGCAGCCACGGGCAGGGTGATGAGCGCGATCACGATTGCCTCGAGCACGGTCAACCGGCCGAGGTCCTGGTATGTCGCGATGCCGGCGCTCACCAACAGCACGAGTGCAAGTGCGCCGTCGGGCACGATTGGCGGTAACGCCCGGAAACGCCTGATGATCGTGTCGCTCATGTTCGTCCATCGAGCCTAGCCCAGCCGCAGCGCGATCGCATCATCCGAGAGGACGAGGTCTCGATTCGCGAGTTGGATGCCCGAGGGTAGTCACAGGCGGTCCGCTCGCTGATCAGCGCGCCGCAGATGGCCGTAGCGGACCTAGGCGTGGCCTCGCGAGCGGCGGACCTGTACGAGGCAGGAGGGTCTTTCGTCGACGCCTATGCGGTTGCGGTGGCGGAACGCGAGGCCTGCGGCGTCGCCAATTTCGACCGACGGATCACCCGACGCAGCAACGTCAAGCGCATTGAGCCGTGACCAACGCCGTCTCCTACCTCAGCGAGGTCAAGTGGAGCGGCGGCGTCGGACGGTCGCGCTGAGCACCAAGACCACCCCCAAGCCAAGGAGCCATGGTGCGATTGCAATCGGCGCCGCTCCGCTGTTCGGCGTGAACACAGTCGTACACACGCCGGGGGGCGGCTGGATCACATTGCTGTGGAGCGTCAGCGCACCGTTCCGTGCGAGCGCTCGCCCACCGTTGACGCCCCCGCCAACACCGATCGTGGCGCCGGTCGTCATGGTGATGCTCGTCAGCGCGATCAGATTTCCCTGAAATGCAGTGGTGGTGCCCAGTGTTGCTGAACTCGTGACCTGCCAGAACACGGCGCACGAATTGGCACCGTTGATCAAGCGGACGCGAGCACCGCTCGCGGTGGTGAGCGAGGAGCCGATCTGGAAGATGAAAACCGCGTCATTCCTGCCCTCGCCATTCAGGGTCAATGTCCCGGTCAACTGAGCGGAGGAACTGAAGTGGTAGACGCCGGGAGTGAGCGTCTTGCCGCCGAGGTTAACCCCCGTCATGTTGCTAAACGGAGTTGCACTGGCGGCGTCGTTGTACGTCGTGACGAGGTCCGTGTGCGCCTTGATCGCGACCGCGTTGTGCTCGTCCTTGGCGCCGGTCACGATCCCGGGCGGGAATCCGGTGACCGACGACGCTGTGCCCGGGCTGATCGCGAGATTGCCTTTGATCGTGGTCGCGCCGATGTTGGTAATCGCTGACGCCGCCATCACGGTGAAGTTGCCGGCGGACAGGAGCCGAGGCTGCGCCACCGAGGCCATGGTGGTCGTCGGCCAGGCGCCGAGCCAAACAGCGAGGACGCCGGCAACGAGAAGGAATCGGCGGGAAGGCGCAGCCCGCCCAGCCTGACGAATCATAACCGCGTCAGCCTGCGCGCCGTGATCACTCCTGACTGCGCGCTAGCGTACATAGGCATTTGCATCACCCGGATTCAAACCGCCGGCGAGGCATTTGTTGCGAGAGCCGTTCCACGGGCGAGCCCATATCAGGGGAAGACGGCGGCGGCAATCGCCGACGCGGACCCCGTAGCGGACGCCGCTGGAGCCGATTCTGAACTCATATTCCAAAGTGGTTGACAACCGGTTAGGCCGAGCCTACAGTGTGGAACCGCTCCCATGAAACGCTCTGTAAATACGAAGCCCACCCTCGAAGAGGTCGCCGAGCTGGCCCAGGTATCTCGGGCGACCGCGTCCCGCGTGCTCACGGCCAACCCGCGCGTCAGCACCGAATCTCGGCGGGCGGTGGAGCGGGCGGCCCGGAAGCTCGGCTACATCCCCAACCACGCGGCTCGGGCGCTTGCTACGGGCCGGAGCGACGCCATTGCGCTCGTGATCTCCGAGGCCACCACGTTCATCTTCGGCGACCCGTTCTTCCCGCGCCTGATTCGAGGGATCGAGGAAGTCCTGACCGAGCAGGACAAGCAGCTGATCATCCTGGCGCCACAATCGGGCCACGACCTCGACCGCCTCGAGCGGTACGTGGCGGCAGGGCACACCGACGGCGTGCTCATGGTCTCGCTGCACGGGACCCATCCACTCCCTGGCAGGCTCGCCGCGCGTGGCGTTCGGTTCGTCGTCGGTGGCCGGCCCACCGATGGTGATCGCTACACCTACGTCGACATCGACAACCAGGGCGGCGCGTTCGCGGCCGTGTCGCACCTTGTCGCCGAGGGCCGGCAACGCATCGCCACCATCAGCGGCCCACTCGACATGACTGCGGGCCAGGACCGCCTCATCGGCTATCGCAGCGCCATCGAGGCAGGGGGCCTGGCGTTCGATCCGTCGCTGGAGGAGGCCGCAGACTTCACGCGGGAAGGCGGCGCGCAGGCCATGAGCCGGCTCCTGGAGCGCCGGCCGCAACTCGACGCCGTGTTTGCCGCCTCCGATCTCATGGCGGTCGGCGCGTTGCGCACGCTCACCGAGGCCGGCCGGCGCGTGCCCGATGACATCGCAATCGTCGGGTACGACGACGATCCCATTGCCGCAGCGGCGACGCCGCCGTTGACGACCGTCCGCCAGCCCATCGAGGAGATGGGCCGCGAGATGGCGCGGCTGCTCCTGGCGCCGGTCGACGCGCCGCGTCGAGTGATCCTCACGACCGAGCTCGAAGTCCGCCGCTCGTCCGGGCACGACGGGGAGGCTGTGTAGCCCCATGCTCGTCCTGGTCCGCCGCCTGGGCTTCTACCTGCTCGCGGCGTGGGTGGCGCTGACCGTCAATTTCTTCCTGCCGCGGCTGGTCCCGGGCAACCCGGTGGCCACGGCGATCGGACATCTGACCTTCGTCAACGCCCAAGTGGTTGCCGCCATCAAGGCCCAGTTCGGGATCGGTATCAACGAGAGCATCTGGATCCAGTACGTCCACTACCTCGGCGACCTGCTGCACGGCAACCTCGGCGTCTCATGGGGTAACAGCTTCGAGCCGGTCACCAACCTCCTCGGGGCCGCGTTGCCGTGGACACTCGGCCTCCTGGGCGTTGCCACGGTGGTGAGCTTCCTGCTCGGCACGCTCATCGGTGTCGCGCTCGGCTGGTTCCGCGGATCCTGGCTCGACTGGCTGCTCCCGGGCGCCACATTCTTCCAGGCGATCCCGTACTTCTTCCTCGGCACCGTGCTGCTCATGCTCTTCGCCACGGGGCTGCACTGGTTCCCCATATCGCAGGGCTACCAGACGACCGGGATCAGCAGCGTCGAGCCGGGTTTGAACGGCGCCTACATCCTCAGCCTCATCGACCATGGCGTGCTGCCGGCGAGCACCATCGTCCTCACGTCCATCGCCGGCTGGATGATGGGCATGCGCAACATGATGGTGATCACCATGGACGAGGATTTCGTCCTGGTGGCCCGCGCCAAAGGCCTCTCGCCCGGGCGCGTGGTCTGGTATGCGGCACGCAACGCGGTGCTGCCGAGCGTCGCCAACTTCTCGCTCGCGATCAGTCTCGTGGTCGCCGGCCAGCTGCTCGTCGAGATCGTGTTCAGCTACCCGGGCATCGGCTACCTGCTGTTCCACGCGGTGACCAACCAGGACTACCCGATGGTCCAAGGGATTTTCCTGGTCATCACCCTGGTGGTCCTCGCCGCGAACTTCCTTGCGGATCTCGTGTACGTCGCGCTCGATCCGCGCGCGCGGCAGGTGGCATGACGCGATGAGCACCAACCTCTCGACTCTCCCGACACGGCCCACGACGGCAGTCGCGACCCCACGCTTTCGGGCCTTGCGGATGCCGCGCTCCCCGAAGGTCATCGCAGGGTCCGTCATCCTGCTGTTCTTCGCGGTGCTCGCGGTCATCGGCCCGATCATCGCGCCGTTCAGCCCGACGCATACCGACATCTCGTGGGTGCACGTCATCAAGCCCACGACCCTGTTCGGTTCATCGCAGATCGTCCCCGAGTCGCCCTCAGGCGCCCACTGGCTCGGCACCACGATCTATGCGAACGACGTGCTCTCGCAGCTGCTGGTGTCGGCGCGGGCAACCGTGCTGGTGGGGTTCCTCGCCGGCGCGGCGGCGACGGTGCTGTCGATCCTCGTCGGCGTGACGGCCGGGTACCTCGGTGGAGCGGCAGATGACGGGTTGTCGCTCGCAGCCAACGTTTTTCTCGCCATCCCCGGGCTGCCGTTGCTCATCGTGCTTGCCAGCTACGTCCCCGGTGCCGATGGCAGCCCGGTGCTCATCGCGCTCATCGTTGCCGTCACCGGATGGGCGTTCGGCGCGCGCGTGCTGCGGGCGCAGACGCTGTCGCTGCGCAACCGAGAATTCGTTGAGGCAGCACGGGTTTCCGGCGAGAGCACCTTCCGCATCATCGTTTTCGAAGTCCTCCCGAACCTGGTGCCCATCGCGGCGTCGTCGTTCCTGTTCACGACGCTGTACGCCATCGGCGCGTACGTGTCGCTCGCGTATCTCGGACTCGCCGGGAGCGACATCTGGAATTGGGGGCTGATGCTCATGCAGGCCCAGGCGCAGAGTGCACCCGCGAGCGGCTGGTGGTGGTGGTGGGCGCCACCCGGCGTCTGCATCGCGCTGCTCGGCTGCGGCCTCGCACTGCTCAACTTCGGCATGGACGAATTCATCAATCCGCGCCTGCGCGACGCGGGACTCTCGCGCAAGGACGCGCGCCGTGCCGGGCTGCGTCGCCGGCCGCGCCTCGGGTTCACGCCCGTGATGCGGCGTGCGGAGATGCCCGTGCCCGTCATGAGCACTGCCGTCCAGCTCGCACGCGAATCCGGGACCGCGGGTACCCGACCGTGATGAGCGCGCTCGATCCGCCCGTGCAGTCGATGGTTCCGGCGGCCGTTCCCGTGACGGCGGTGCCACCCGCCGACCCGGTCCTCGAGATCCGCGGGCTCTGCGTCGACTACGGCTTTGGTGACGACGCCGTCCACGCCGTCACCGGCTGTGATCTCACGCTGCGACGCGGTGAGGTCATGGGACTGGCGGGGGAGAGCGGCAGCGGCAAGTCGACCCTCGCGATGGCGGCGATCCGTCTCCTCCGAGCTCCCGCCGTGATCACGGCGGGGGAGGTGCTCTTCCATTCCAAGCCAATCGGGGGCGGCCCGGAGCGGACCGTCGACCTGCTCGCAGCGCCGGACCGCGAGCTGCGTTCAGTGCGCTGGTCGGAGATCGCGGTGGTGCTCCAGAGCGCGCTGAGCGCGTTGAACCCGGTCGCCACCATCGGCGCGCAGTTCGACGACGTCCTGCACGCGCACCGGCGCAGCCTCGCGCGCTCCGAGCGGCGCGACCGCTCGGCCGAATTGCTGGAGATGGTGGGGATGAACGCCGACCGGCTGCGCAGCTTCCCCCACGAGCTGTCCGGCGGGATGCGGCAGCGGGCGATGATCGCGATGGCGCTCGCGCTCGAGCCGCAAGTCCTGATCCTCGACGAGCCCACGACCGCGCTCGACGTGGTGACGCAACGCGAGATCCTCGGTGAGTTGATGGGGCTGCGCAACCGGCTCGGCTTCTCGGCGCTGTTCATCACGCATGACCTCTCGCTGCTGGTCGAGCTGGCCGACGAGATCACGGTCATGTACGCCGGCCGCCTGATGGAACGTGCACCGGCGGTGTCGCTCTTTCGCTCCCCGCGGCTGCCCTACACCCACGGACTCCTCAACTGCTTTCCGCCGATGCACGGGGCGCGCCGCCCCATGGCCGGCATCGCCGGCTCGCCACCCAATCTCCGGGCAGTGCCGCCGGGATGCGCATTCCACCCGCGCTGCGAATGGGCGGTGGACCGCTGCCGGCACGACGTCCCCGCGCTGCGACCGATTGGCGGGTCGCATCGCGAAGTTGCCTGCTGGCTGCACGAAGGTGCAGGTGTGGTGCCCCCGGAGCTGTCGCTTCCGGACCCGGCTACGACCCCCGCACGCGGCCCCGGCACCGTGATCGCGAATGCGGGAGCGGGGCTGTGACCGTCGTCGTCGCCCGCCCGATCGACGCAGTCGGCACCCTGCCGGTGCTCGAAGGACGCGACCTCAGCAAGCGCTTCTGGGTGCGGCGAGGCCGCGGCCCGCTGACGCGAAGGGTCGCCTTGCAGGCGGTGGAGAAGGTGTCGATCACTCTCGGGTCAGGGAAGGTCGTCGCCGTGGTCGGTGAGAGTGGATCCGGCAAGACCACGGTCGCGAGGCTCCTGGCGAAGATCATCACCGCGGACTCCGGCCAGCTCCTCCTCGACGGCGAGCCCGCGCCGCGGCGTCGTTCGCGGAGCTACGCGTCCCAGGTCCAGATGGTCTTTCAGGATCCGTTCGCGTCGCTCAACCCGGTGCACCGCATCCGGTACCACCTGGTGCGACCGCTCCGGATCCATCACCTCGCCGGCACCGACATCGACGCGGCAGTCTCGGATCTCCTGCAACGGGTGGCGCTGACGCCGCCCGACCAGTTCGTGGACAAGTTCCCGCACGAGCTGTCTGGTGGGCAGCGCCAGCGCGTCGCGATCGCGCGGACGCTCGCGGTGCGCCCTCGCGTGCTGCTCGCCGATGAGCCCGTGTCGATGCTCGACGTCTCGGTCCGGCTCGGTCTGCTCAACCTCCTGGGGGACCTGCGCGACCGCGACGGGATGGCGATCCTCTACGTCACGCACGACATCGCGTCGGCTCGCTACCTCGCGGACACCATCGTCGTGATGTACGCCGGCCAGGTCGTGGAGTCGGCGCCGAGCACGAGCCTCACCGACGAACCCGCGCATCCATACACGCAATTGCTGCTGTCAGCGGCCCCCGACCCCGATCGTCCCGGCCGCCCGCGACTGGCAGGCGGTGGAGCGCCCGCGAGCCTGCTCGCTCCGCCGAGCGGGTGCCGTTTCCATCCGCGATGCCCGCACGCCATGGACATCTGCTCACGCATGGCGCCGCCGGCGGTCGAGGTGGCGGCCGGCCACACCGCGGCGTGCTGGCTCCATGTCGCGGCGGCGGAACGGCATGACGAAGGCGCGCAGCCACCACGCGAGACACACCCGGAGGAGACGTTGCCCGGTTTGAGCGCGGGAGGGGACCGAGGATGAAGTGACGTCACGGGATCCGTCGGCCCCCCGGGCCGGCAACGGTCGACCCATCAGAAGTCAGCGCGCGGCATCAGGAGTGCCAAGCGCACCAAAGGAGATCCTACCCGATGAATCGAAAAGCAGCGGCCGGACTGGCCCTGGCATCCACGCTCGCGATCGCGGTCGCCGGATGTACCTCAGGCAGTCCATCGCCGAGTACCGGTCCGCACACCAACACCGTCCTCACCGAGGAATCGAACACCGGAGTCACGTTCACGCAGGACTTCAACCCCTTCAACACCTCGGCCTTCGCGGCCAAGATGAACTTGCGGAGCCTCATCTACGAACCGCTCTACGAGTTCGACGCGCTCGATCCGGCGCAGAGCCATCCATGGCTGGCGACCGCCTACAGCTTCTCGGCCGACGGCACTGCGCTGACCTTCACCATCCGCTCGGGCGTCACGTGGAATGACGGCAAGGCATTCACACCGCAGGACGTCGCATTCACCTTCAAGACCATGAAGGACACCCAGGCCGCCGACTACAGCGGTGTCCCCGCGCAGTCGAGCGATCCGACGGTCACCGGCAACACCGTCACGCTGCACTTCGCGTCAGCGCAGTTCACCAACCTCTTCTCGATCGCGGGGTCGACCTACATCGTCCCGCAGCACATCTGGTCGTCGGTCACCAGCCCGGCGACGGCAGTCGTCACCACGACGATCGGCACCGGTCCGTACAAGCTCAAGAGCTTCTCCACTGAAGTGGCCAAGTTTGGCGCGAACCCGACATACTGGGGCGGCAAGCCCTCGATATCGGAGGTGGACGTCCCCTACTACGCGACCAATGACGCGGCCAGCAGCGCGCTGGTGGCGGGCCAGCTCGACTGGGCGGGGAACGACATCGCGAACATCCAGGCGAACTACGTCAACCTGAACCCGACCACCAACCACTACTGGTTCGCATCCGGCAACACGGTGACGCTCTGGTTCAACGTGGGCTACGGGGCACTCGGAGACGCCCAGGTCCGCAAGGCCATCAGCGCGGGCATCGACCGCACCTCGCTGGCACTCCTTGGTGAATCCGGCTACGAGGCACCGGCGACATCGTCGAGCGGACTGATCCTGCCGAACTTCAAGCAGTACCTCATGTCGTCGGCGACCAACGACTTGAAGCCGACGTCCGACCCGGCCACCGTCAAGTCGATCCTGACCGCGGACGGCTACACGGCGCCGACAGGCAGTGGCAATTGCACCGCGAGCGCCACCGCCAACTGCTTCACGAAGAACGGGAAGATCATCAGCTTCAACATCGAGGACCCGGTGCCGTACTCGGACTACTGGGAAGACGCGCAGCTCATCTCCCAGCAATTGCAGGCCGAAGGCATCAATGCCACGACCAAGGGCGACAACCCGGACACCGGCTGGTACGCGGACTACACGGCCGGAAACTTCCAGGCGATGATCCACTGGGGCAACGGCGGCCCGACACCCTACGTGCAGTACCAGAACTGGCTCGACAGCACGCAGCCGGTTTCTGCCGGCAACTACGGTGGCTTCAAGAGCGATGCCGCGCAGCAGGCGTTGACGACGCTCCAGGGCACCAACCCAACCGACACCGCAGCCATCACGACGGCGGTGCAGGCGCTCGAGCAGATCATGTCGACCGAGACACCGCAAGTGCCGCTCTTGTATGGAGCCGACTGGAACGTGTACAGCACCTCCCGCTTCACGGGATGGCCCAACGGGAGCGACCCCTACATGGATCCGTCGCCGAACGATCCCGAGCTTCCCTACATCCTCATGCACCTGAAGCCGGTGTGACCTCTTGAGGTAGCGGCTGCTCTCGACCGGCAGCCTGCTTCGCCTCGGCACCCACGGGTGAACCGCGTCCGGCCGGCCTCGCGCCCGCCCGGCCGGCACCCCCGCCCGCCCCCCAAAGCCCCCGTGCACCCCCAGGAGAGCCGCGCACAAAC
>JBEPVD010000062.1:0-11577 GCA_041691155.1 Candidatus Dormiibacterota bacterium
GCGACCTCGTCAACGCGACGCCGGACACTTGCGGTCTCGGACGCCACGGTCTTGGCGGCATCTCGAGCTGCGCCGACCGCGGCTGCTGCTCCGCCCCGTCCGGTCTTGGTCAGCTTGTCGAGCGCGTCGTGTGCCGCTGCCTGCTCGGCAGCCTGCTTGGTGGGTCCGCGCCCAGTCCCGCCCACTCGCTCGCCGAGGAGCACCTCGGCGGTGTATTCGCGTTTGTGCCCCGGTCCACCAGTGGCCACCACGCGATAGTGCGGCGTGTCACCGGTGCGATCCTGCGATGCCTGTTGCAACTGGCCCTTGAAGTTCTCGTCGCTCCATTCCGCCAGGTCGCCGATGTTCTGGAGAAACACCTTGGTGGCGGCGCGATATCCCTGGTCGAGGAAAATCGCGCCGATCATCGCCTCGAAAGCGTTGGCGAGCAGCGACGGGAGTTTACGAGCGCCCGTTTTCACGGCACCCCGGCCCATCAGCAGTGTCTCGCCCAGTTCGAGCCGCTCGCCGAGCCTGGCCAGCGAAGTGGTGTTGACCAGTGCAGCGCGAAGCTGGGTGAGCTGGCCCTCGTCGTAGGTCGGGAAGCGCCGGAAGAGGTATTCGCCGACGACCAGTTCCAGGACGGCGTCGCCGAGATATTCGAGGCGCTCGTTGTCGTGGCCGGGGCCGGCGGGCTCGCCGTGCTCGTTGTTCCAGGAGGCATGAGTCATTGCCTCGCGAAGCAACTCCTGCTTGCGGAACTGAATGCCGATGCGCTTCTGCAGGGCGCTCAGACGCTCGAGCTCGGGCTCGCCGAGCGGTGACGGCGTGTGTTTCGGCGCCGGTGCCGCTGCCGGGAGCGGAATCGGCGCAAGACTGGGCACGACAGCCGGCGCGGGGGTGGCTGCCTTGGGTTCAGGGGCAGCGGCTAGGACGCCGCTCCCACCTTCTCCTGGATGTACTCCCACGCCTGGGTCACTGTCCCGATCTTCTCCGCGTCCTCGTCGGAGATCTCCATCTGGTACTCCTCCTCGAACGCCATGATCAACTCGACCAGGTCGAGCGAGTCCGCGTTCAGGTCCTCCACGAACGACGCCTCCGGCGTCACCTGGTCGGCTTCCACGCCGAGCTGATCGGCGACTATCGCCTTGAACCGGTCGAAGCTGAGATCTGGCATCAGGAGTTCCTTGTGTGGTTGCGGCAGGCGCCGCATCAGTCTGGGGCGCAACGATAGCGTCAGAAGCAGGGGGGCGCCACGCAAACGGCCCGGAGGCGCCGTCGATGATCCGTTCGGGGGGAGTGTCGGCCTGGTCGGAACTGTCGGGCTCGGTCACGCGGCGAGGCCTCCGTCGACGTGCAGCACGTGGCCGGTGATGTACCCGGACTCTGGCAGGACAAGGAAGGCGATCGCCGAGGCAACTTCGTCCGCGGTCCCCATCCGGCCCTTGGGAATTGCCGACAGCGCCGACTGGATCATTGTCTCGCCGAGGGAGGTCGTCATCTCGGTCGCGATGAATCCGGGGGCCACGGCATTGACGGTGATGTCGCGGCTGGCGACCTCGCGGGCGAGCGATTTGGTCAGGCCGATGAGCCCTGCCTTGGCGGCCGAGTAGTTGGCCTGACCCGCGTTGCCGATGACGCCCGAGACGCTGGAGACGTTCACGATGCGGCCAAAGCGCTGGCGCAGCATGGGACGAAGCGCGGCACGGCAGATGTGGAACGCGGCGCTGAGGTCGATCGCGATGACCGCGTCCCAGTCGTCGTCGGACAGGCGCATGGCCAGGTTGTCGCGCGTGATGCCGGCGTTGTTGACCACGATGTCGATGCCGCCCAGCGCGTGCACGGTTCGCTCGATCAGCCCTGCAGCGGCACCCGGTTCGGACAGATCCGCGCCCAGCGCCTCGGCGCTCACTCCGTGATCGGCCCGCAACGCGGCCACGATCGCCTCGGCACTCTCCGGATGGGCCGAGTACCCGACAGCGACCGCCGCGCCGGCTCGTGCCAGCGCGATTGCCGTCGCCTTGCCGATGCCCCGTGAGGCGCCGGTCACGAGTGCGCGCCTGCCTTCCAGCGGACGTTCCGCGCTCATTGCGGCACCGCAGCGAAATCGATCCGGACGGCGGCTTCGGGATCACCGATCGACAGCGTCCGGACGTCGGGCGCGATGCGCTTCGCGAGCCCGCTCAACACCTTTCCCGGCCCGACTTCGACAAGGAACTCAGCACCGAGTTCGACGAGCCGGTGCACGCAGTCGATCCAACGCACCGGGGAGGTGAGCTGCAGCCGCAACCGCTCGCGCAACTCCGTGGCGGTATGCACGTCCTGCGCGTCAACGTTGCAGACCACCGCGGGTTCGGGGTCGGACAGCCTGACGCCATCGAGGGCCGTGTCGAATCGCGCCGCGGCCGCCCCCATCAAGGGCGAGTGAAACGCACCGCTCACGTTGAGTGGAATGGCACGCCGTGCGCCGCGCTCAAGCGCGAGCTTCGATGCGGCCTCGACGCCGGTGGTCGAACCGCTGATGACCAGCTGTCCTGGCGCGTTGTGGTTTGCCACCACAACGATTTCGCCGGTATCACGCCGAGCGTCATCGCAAGCGGTGGTGGCGGCCTCGACCTCGATACCGATGAGCGCGCACATCGATCCCTGGCGCATCTCGGCCATCGCGCGTCCACGCTCGATCACCAGACGCATCGCATCCGCAGGCTCGAGAGCATGGGCCGCGACCGCCGCCGCGTACTCGCCGACGCTGTGGCCGGCGACCGCCACGATGTCGAGGTCGCCGGGGAGCAGGCTGCGCAAGGCGCATTCGACGAGGAGCAGGGCCGGTTGGGCGATCTCCGTCGGACGGAGATGCTCGTCATCGCCCGTCAACGCCGCGCCCAGGTCGAGGCCTGCGGACTGCGCTGCCGCAAGCATCGCCACAGCGATGGGCAGATTGGTCAGCCCGTCCGCCATACCGGCGGTTTGGCTGCCCTGTCCGGGAAAGCAGAGTGCGACGCGGGCCACCAGGAGCGACTAACTACTCGGTCACGACCACTTCGCGGCCGTGATAGTAGCCGCAGTTCGGGCAGACGTGGTGCGGGATACGCGGCTGGCGGCAGCGCGGGCAGGGCGACAGCGTTGGCATCGCGAGCGCGTGGTGTGAGCGCCGAAAATCGCGGCGGCGTTTTGAGATTTTTTGCTTGGGAAGCGGCATGCTCGGTTTCTCCGGGGAGGGCGCGCACGCACGGCAGCGCGGCCCATGGGTGCGGCCAGTATAGCGGCGCACCCATGCTGAGCGGCCCCGGACGCTACTCGCGGTCGCGACGTTTCTTGCGCTGACCCCCTTCGACCGGGAGCGCGTCAATGCCCTTCCGGACGGTGGCTGCCTGGCGCATCAGTTGCTCCTCGAGGCGAAGCATCACCTCGCGGGCGTAGGCGTCCGCATCGGTGCACGTCTGCGCGGCACGTTCCTCCGCCTCGGCGAGCATGGTGGCGGCATGCTCGTGCGCCTGCTCCACGATGGCGTGCTCGCTGACCATCGCGCTGACGTGAGCCTGAGCTTCGGCAAGCAGTGCGTCAGCACGACTGTGTGCCTCCTCGATCACGACGCCGCCTTGCGCGTTGGCCTCATCGAGAACCCGGGACGCCTCGTCCTCTGCCCGTCCGAGGATGTGCTCTGCCTCCTCGCGTGCGTCGGCGAGCACGCGACGCTGATCCTCGAGGAGGTGTCGAGCCTGCACCAGCTCATCGGGCAAACCGAGGCGGGTCCGATCAATCAATTCCAGGGCCTCGTCCTCGTTGACAACCACCCCGGTGGTGAATGGCACACGCCGGCCGGTGGTCACCAGCTCCTCGAGCTGATCGACCAGGTCGATCACGGTCGGTCCGGATGCCGGCTGCTCACTCATTGGATGCCCTTCGCTCCGCGAAACGGCGCTGCATGGCGTCGACACTGACCGGCGGGGCCATCTCGGTGACGTTGCCGCCCAACTGACACACCTCCTTGATCAGGGACGAGGAAATGAAGACGTTGGAGAACGACGTCATGAGAAACACGGTGTTCACCGCAGGATTGAGCCGCCGGTTCATGAGGGCCATCTGAAACTCGGACTCGAAATCGCTGATGACGCGCAGTCCGCGCACGATGCAGATGGCGCCGCTGCTCGCGGCAAAGTCCACGGTGAGTCCCTCGAAGGTGGTGACCTCGATCCTGGGACGTGACTCGAGACACGCTCCGATCATCTCGACGCGCTCGTCGGCGGTGAACAGCGGCGTCTTGCCGGGATTCGCGAGGACGCCGACCAGCACCCGGTCAAAGATGACGGCGGCGCGATCGAGGATGTCGAGGTGCCCGAATGTCACCGGATCAAAGCTGCCCGGGTACACCGCGATGCGTTCACTCACGCTGTTCCGTCCGTTGGTGCAGCGGTTCGCTGCAGGAAGCTGATGGTCGTCAGGCCGTAACGCGCCTCGCGAAATCGTGTCAGGTTGCCGATTCGCTCAGGAATCTCGCGGGCGCGGTGATGTTCGCACACGACAAGACGCGGTGGAGCCGCGCCGAGTAATTCGAGCACCCTCTCGAGCTCCGGATCCTGGTACGGCGCATCGACATAACAAAGGTCTGCCTCCTCGGTCTGGGCCGCGGCACCACGCAGCCAGCGCGGCACGTCCGCGCCCACGAGGCTGCACCGGTCACGACAGCCGAACCGTTCGGCGGTCTTCGCGATGAGGAGGAGCGCCTCCCGGTGTCGTTCGACAAAGGTCACCGAGGCCGCTCCTCGCGACAGCGCTTCAAAACCGACGGTGCCCGCGCCCGCGTAGAGGTCGAGCATCCGGGCGCCGATCACGCTGGTCCCCAGGATGTCGTACAGAGATTGGCGCACCATCGCACGCGTGGGCCGCACCTCGAGGCCGGAGGGGGTGTCGACACGCCTGCCACGCCAGTCGCCTGCCGTGATGCGTGTCTGCGCGGCGTGCGCCGGGCCGCCTCTGGTCCGCAGTGTCCGTGGAGGCCGAGTGCGGGTCACGTCAGTCGATGTCGAAGACGGCGCGATACCCGTTCATCGCATCCGAAAGTGGTTGCCAGGCGGCCAGGTCGGCGTCGTGGTTGAGCCAGGTCAGCGCCGCGTGCTTGGCGCGGAGTCCAAGCGCGACGTCGAGCAGATCGGCGGCGAGCATCTCGGGCAGTCCGTGCTGGCGGAGGCCCACCAGCTGTCCGGGGCCGCGGAGGTGAAGATCGCGCTCGGCAAGCTCGAAGCCGCTGTCCGTGGCCGCCACCGCCGCGAGCCGCTGCGAGCCCTCCTCGTCGATGCCGCCCTCGAACAGCAGGCAGTAGGACTGATGACGGTCACGCCCGACACGGCCACGGAACTGATGCAATTGCGCGAGTCCGAATCGCTCGGCGCCCTCGATGACCATGATGGTTGCGTTGGGAACGTCGACGCCAACCTCGACGACGCTGGTGGAGACGAGCACATCGGCGTCGCCGCGCACAAACCGGTCCATGCGCTCGGTTTTCTCGCGCGCGGGCATCCGCCCGTGCAGCAGTTCGACGCGCAGATCCGGGAAGACGTGCGTGCTCAGGCGCTCGTACTCGGCGATCGCGCTCTTCGCGCCAAGCTTGTCCGATTCTTCGATGAGGGGGCAGATGACGAAGGCCTGGCGACCCGCTTGCACCTGGGCGCGGACGAACTCGTAGGCGCTGTTGCGTTCCAGGGGGCCGACGACCCGGGTCTCGACCTTCTGGCGACCGGGGGGCATCTCGCGCAGTTCACTGAGGTCCACGTCGCCGTACAACGTGTTCGACAGTGAGCGTGGAATCGGCGTCGCCGTCATCGCAAGGTAGTTCGGCATGGCGCCCGAAGTCTGCCGAAGCCGCCGGCGCTGCGCGACCCCGAAGCGATGTTGTTCGTCAACGACGACCAGGCCGAGATTGACCAGGACGACGTCGTCCTCGATGAGCGCGTGCGTGCCGACGATGAGCGAGTCGTGTCCCGCGGCCAGGCCGGCGAGGATCTCGCGCCGCGCGGCCGCGGACGTGCTGCCGACCAGCAGGCGTGGCGGCAGCCCGTGCGGCGTCAGCAGTTTGTCGAGGGTGGCGTGATGCTGGCGCGCGAGGATTTCCGTCGGCGCCATCACCGCGGTCTGGAACCCCGCGTTGTGGGTCATCAGCGCCGCCAACGCGGCGACCACGGTCTTGCCGCTCCCGACATCACCCTGGAGGAGGCGGTTCATCGGGCCTGGAGCTGCGAGGTCGGTGAGGATCTCGTGCCCCGCCACGCGCTGCCCGTCAGTGAGTTTGAACGGCAACGTCGCAACGAAGCCGCGCGCCAGGTCGATGTCGTATCGCACGATCACGCCAGGCCCGCTCATGCGCCGGCGTCGCGCGCGCTCGGCCGCCACCTGCAAGAGGAACAACTCCTCGAAGGCGATGCGTTCGCGCGCACGCGTCGCGCTTTCCAGGCTGTCCGGGACGTGCACCTGGTACAGCGCCTCGGCAATCGGCATCAAGCCTTCCGAGTCGCGAACCGAAGGCGGTAGCCGGTCAGGCACCTGCGTCGCGAGTCCCAGTAGCGGTTCGATCCGCGTGCGGAGGAAGCGCGACGTGATGCCGAGCGTCTCCGGGTAGATCGGCGCCAGCGTCCCGACATGGTGTTGATCCGGACCGGCGCGCTCGAACTTCGGATTGCGAAAGGACATGCCGGTGCGAGACACCTCGACCTTGCCGCTGACCATCAGTTCCATGCCCGGTTGGAGTTGCCGCGCGAGGAAGGGCTGGTTGAACCACACCGCTGTCGCGACGGCGCCGTCGTCCTCGAGCGTCGCCTCGACGAGCACCATCTTTTTATAGGGACTGCGCCTCGCGCTGATGTTTCTGATGCGCACGTGCGAGGTCTGGACAGCACCAGGCTGCAGCGCTCGCAGCGGGACCGTCTCCCGGGTGTCCTCGTAGCGGCGTGGGAGGTGAAAGAGCAGGTCGCGCACCGTGTTGAGACCGAGTTTGCTGAGGTGCTGCGCTTGGCGCGGGCCGATCCCGTTGATGCGGTGCAGCGGCAGATCGAGCTCGAGGGGCACATGGGTCGGTGTCACGATCGAGACGAGGTTCGAGCTCACAGTCCGTCCATCGTGGCAGGCTCGCCCGGTTAGTCCGCGCCGAGGCAGGCAACCCCCAGACCGCCCGGCCCGCTGTATGCGCCGACCACGGGACCGATACGCCCACGAATCGGCGTCACGCCCGGCAGCGCCGCGGTGATCTGCGTCTCGAGCGCTCCCATCGATTCGGCGGCGGCCGCGTGGAACTCGGCCAGGCTGCGCACCGGGGCGCACGCCCGCAGCCGCTCCACGATCATGTCGATCCCCTTGCTCCTGCTTCGCGGCCTGGCCAGCGGGACGACTTCGCCGTCCTGCACGGCGATGAGTGGTTTGACGTTGAGCAAGCCGCCGACAAACGCCTGCGCGCGCCCGACGCGCCCGCCACGGTGCAGGTAGGTCAGCGTGTCGAGCAGCACCAAAATCGTCACCTTGCTCCGCCGCTGGGTTGTCTTCGCCGCGACCGCCTGGGCGTCGTCGCCCGCCTTGATGTCATCGAGCGCGGCGCGCACGAGCAGTTGCAGACCCCCGCTCACGCTCTCGGTGTCCACCAGGTGGATGCGCGTTGCGTCGAAGTCCTTCGCGGCAAGCGTGGCGGATTGCAGGGTGCCGCTCAATTTCGAGGAGATGTGCAGTCCTACAACGGTATCCTGCGGATCCGCGAGGAGCCTGGTGTACAGCGTCGCGAAAACGTCCGGCGACGGTTGCGATGTCGTCGGGTGCACATCGGTGTGTTCGAGCCTGTCGTAGAACGCGTCGGGATCAATGTCCACTCCGTCACGGAATTGCTCGGTGTCGAAGCGGACGATCAGTGGGACGACGTGCACGCCCAATGCTTGCGCGTCCGACGGTGAGATGTCTGCCGTGCTGTCGGTGACGAGATGGATCACGTCACTCGAGGGAGAGCACGTACGGGTAGTGCTCCTGGCCCCCGACGTGCAGCTCGAACTCGGTGCCGTCGTGGGTGTCGCGCAGGGTGGCGACGAGTGCGTCGGCGTCGGCCGCGGTGACCTCGTCGCCGCGATACACCGTGACCAGTTCCAGTGCCGACTCCTGCGACGCCAGGACTGCCTCGATGACAGTGAGATAGTCGTTGCCGACCTGCGTGATTTCATCGTCCACCACCGCGATGACGTCGCCCACCTTGATGGTGTGGCCATTGACGCTGGTGTCGCGCACCGCATGCGTCACCTCCACCGC
Organism: Candidatus Dormiibacterota bacterium; assembly: GCA_041691155.1. GTDB lineage: Bacteria > Chloroflexota > Dormibacteria > Aeolococcales > Aeolococcaceae > Palsa-851. The sequence continues at coordinate 8,254 of JBEPVD010000062.1, forward strand.
GCGCACCGTCGCGATCGCCGCGAGCATGCGCTCGCAGTTCTCGTCAAGCGTCGCGGTCGGATCGAAGGCAAGCAGCGCGCTGATGCCCTGGGGCAGATTGCGGGTTGGCACCACGCGGACTTCGCACCCATCGGCGAGCGGGTTCACCTGCTCGGCGGTGAGGATGACGTTGCCGTTGTTGGGAAGCAGGATCACGTTATCGGCATTCACCGCGCGCACGCCGTTGAGCAGATCCTCGATGGACGGGTTCATGGTCTGCCCGCCGCTCACGACGCTGTCGGCGCCCAGGCTGCGCAGGATGTCGCGAAAGCCGTCGCCGGGAGCGACCGACGCCACGCCGATCGCCTTCGGTGGCGCCAGTGGGTGCGCAGCCGGTTCGATCGCCGCCGGTACGGCCTCGGCTTCGGCCGCTTCAGCGCGGGCGAGCACGTCGTGGTGCTGTGCCGACATGTCTTCGACCTTGAGCTTGCTCATCCGTCCGCGCGACGAAGCGACGGCGATCACCCCGGCCGGGTCGCCGGTGTGGATGTGGACGCGAACCAGCTCCGCGTCACCAACCACGAGCGCCGATTCACCCAGCGCCGAGAGTTCGGCGCGGATCGTGTCGATGTCGAGCCCGGGACCGTTGATGAGGAACTCCGTGCAATACCCCCATCCCTGCTCGCGCGGGGCGACGGCGGCGGCCCCGTGCCGCGACGTGGCCGTCCCGGTCGCCTCGAGATCGCCCGGACGGGGTGGGAGGCGCAGCGGCGGTTCTCCCGAACGACGGATCACCGTGGGTGCCGGCGCGCTGTCGAGGCTGGCGCCGATCGCGCGGGCGAAGCCTTCCAGGATCACCGCGAGCCCAAAACCGCCCGCGTCGACAACGTTGGCATCGCGGAGGACCTGCAATTGGTCGGTGGTACGTTCGACCGCCGCGTGGGCTTCCAGGACGACCCTGTCGAGCACCACGCGGATGTCGTCGGTTTCGGACGCCGCCGTTGCAGCCGCGGCGGCCGCGTCGCGGACGACAGTCAGGATGGTCCCCTCGGTGGGCTTCATCACCGCTCGGTATGCGACCGCCGACGCCTCGGTGAGTGCAAGCGCAATGCCTGCCGTGTCGACCCGTGAGCGCTGAGCCACTCCCTGCGCAAAGCCGCGGAGGATCTGGGACAGGATGACCCCGCTGTTCCCCCGGGCGCCCATGAGCGAGCCGTGCGCGGCAGCGGCGAGCACCGAGTCCACGGCTTCCGGCGAGGGCGCGTCACGCGCCTCCTCCACTGCCGAGCGCAGCGTGAGGTACATGTTCGAGCCGGTGTCGCCATCGGGGACCGGGAAGACGTTGAGGTCGTTGATCTCCTGCTGGTTGGCCTCGAGCCACGAGAGCGCGGCGGTCAGCCCTCCGAGCACCTGCGCACCGCCGACTTCGCGCAGCGGCTCGCGAAGGACCGCCAGGCCGGATGCCGGCTTAGTGGCGGACACCGTCACCCTCCGCGTGGATCCCCTGGACGTTGACGTTGACCGCCACCACGGGGAGCCCCAGCGTCTTCTCGACCGAGTAGCTCACCGCGCTCATGAGGTTGTGCGCGACCTCGCTGATTCTTGTGCCGTACTCCGTGATCACGTAGAGCTCGATCACGAGGCCGTCCGGAGTGACCTGGATCTCCACGCCCCGATGGACGTTCTCGCGATTCAGGCGCTCGGCGATCCCGTCGCGGAGACCACGGGCGGCCATGCCGACAATTCCGTAGCACTCGTTGGCCGCGTGGCCGACGATCGAGGCCACGACGCGCGGTGAGACCTCGATTCTTCCCAACGACGCCGTCCGAGAGAGTGCGTCGGAAGCCCGGACCTTGCCTTTCACTTGTCTCCGTGGAGCCCGGTGGGGCCTGTGGTATCCTCGGCCACTGGCCACCGGTGTTCCGGAGGCCGCTGTGCGCCGCGACTGCGGCCGAATTCTAGTACGCCAGAGCGGGCGCGTCTCAGGTGAGCGTCCGACCAATCGAGAGACATCATGTCCCAGCGCTGCGACATCTGCGGGAAGGGTCCCATGACCGGGAACAACGTGAGCCATTCCAAGGTGCACACGAAGCGCCGCTTCCTGCCCAACCTCCATGTGACCCATCTCGCAATCAAAGGCAGGGAGGTGAAGGCTCGCGTCTGCACCCGCTGTCTGCGGACCCAGGCAAAAGCTGCCCGAAACTAGCAATCGGGCGCGCATCACGCGGTACGATCGCCCCCGAGAGAGCGGCGGTTGGAGGCAAGGATGAAGAGAGCCTTTGGGCTCGTACTCGGCGGGGTCAGCTTCGCGACCCTTGCGGCAGTGACGATCGTTTCGTCTGCGGGATCAACCGTTGCGGGTCCGGTGGCGGCATCCGTGTCGAGATCCTCGGGGATCGCGAGTATCAGCCGGGCGAGCGCTGACGCGAGCCGGCCCGACGTCCACACCGTCGTGTCCCCGCACGCTCCTGGTTCTACGCTCAGCGGCGGCGGCCGGGTAGCCGGACACCACGTGTCCATTCCGAATGGATTCGGCCCGCTGATCTCGGCGCAAACCGTGAGCAGTGTCGTCCCCAACGCCGGGCCGTCGGGCGCGGGCGGCGAGCAGGCTGTCGTGATCACGGGGAGCGGATTCACCGGCGTTACAGACGTGGCGTTCGGTGGCACCGACGTCACATCGACAGCTTTCCCATGCACGGCAGCTCCAGCGGGGTGCTTCACTGTCGTCAGTGACAGCGAGATTGACGCAGACACGCCTGTGAAGCCGGCTGGGACGGTCGATGTCATCGTCACAGGTGGCTCGGCGACCGGCGGTGACCAATACAGTTTCGTGGACCAGCCAACGGTCACGAACGTGGCCAGCCCACAACCCGAGGGCGCCACCGGCATCGCGGTCACGGGCGCCAACTTCTCGAACCCGACCGACGGGACGAACGGGGTCACCCAGGTGCAGCTCAACCCGACCGGGGCGGGATCCAACGTGAATCTGACCCAGTGCGCGACCGTGGGCGACCCTCAGTGCTTCAACTTCGTCGACGACGGTGATCTGACGATCGATCTTCCTGCGTCGATGACCGCCGGACAGTACGACACTATCGTCACGGCCATTGGCGGCGTGTCGACGACATCCCCGAACGACCACCTCACCGTGGTGGCGGCGCCGACGTTGACGAATCTGAATCCATCATCGGGTCCGACGACGGCCGGCACTTCGGTGACGCTGACGGGCACCAACCTGAGCAACGCCACTGACGTGTTTGTCGGCAGCGACGACATCACGTCGTTCACCACCAACACAGCCACGACCATCGTGGTGTCGTTTCCGGCGCACGCTGCGGGCGGAGT
>JBEPVD010000063.1:0-10840 GCA_041691155.1 Candidatus Dormiibacterota bacterium
CGGTGACAGTGACGGTTTCGCCGCCCGCGGTGGATGCGCTGCCCTGGACGTCGTAGCCGGTGACCACCGGAGGCTCGTTGGGGTCGCCTTGCTGTGGGTCCTGCGCGGGCGCTGCTTGCTGGGGAAGTGCGGCCTGGAGTTGCGCTCGGGTCAGGCCGCCCCAGGTCCACTCGGGGAGCTGGCTGTCGTCGCTCGTCAAGCTGTTGTGGCCCGCGCCGACCTTGGCGGTGGCCGGGTCGCTGGTGACGCCTGGGTCGTAGGCGGGTGCGGTGAAGCGGAGTTGGGTGTCGGAGTCGATGACGAAGCCGGCCGGGTAGGGGCCGATGTTCACGCCGGTCACGGCCGACAGGTTCGAGCCGGTGACAGTGACGGTTTCGCCGCCCGCGGTGGATGCGCTGCCCTGGACGTCGTAACTGGTCACTACCGGGGGCTGGTTTTCGTCCGCCAAGGTTTTCCTCCTGGTGGCTCGTGCTGATGACCACCGTCTCCTCGCGGACGAGTCTGGCCCACGAACCTGTACCCGCGTTTGACGGCGCCGCCGCGTTACCCCGTGAGGCAGGGGCGGGAGTGGTCTGAGGATGTCCTAAGGGTGACACGGGGATGTGTATACTACAGAAATGTGTAGTGGTGGCGGCGATGAACGTGCCTCGGGTGACGAGATCGATCGCCTTGCTCGGGCGATCGAGTCGATGCGTGCGCGGGTCCGAGATTCAGCGCCTGAGGTCGTGCGCCACGACCTGATGCGTCTGAGACGAGCGATCGATCGCATCGAGCTGGAGTTCTCCGCGGTTGCCGCGACTTTTGCCAATACCGACGAGGAGGAGTGGCAGGGGAGCGGCAGTCCGACGCAGTGGCTGCGTGGCCATTGCGGGATGACCAGTGCGGCAGCGACCCGCGCCATCGTTGTCGGCGACGAGGCGCGCGTCCTCACGCAGAGCCACGCCGCGGTTGAGACGGGGAAACTCGGGTTCACCCACCTCTCGCTCATGGCCAGTACCGCAAGTGCCCTCCGCGAGTCGCCAACCGCGACGGCGTTTCAGGAGGCGCCGCTTCTCGACCTGGCGCTGACGCACAACCTCAGCCGTTTTCGCAATGACTGCGCTCACGTGCGCCACGCTCATGATGTCGCTGCATTCCAGGCTGAGCAACGCCGGGACGTCGAATACCGCACCGTCGAGGTGCACGTCGCGGAGGGCGGTGCAGTGTTCATCAAAGGATTTCTCGATCCGGTAGGTGGTGCGACGTTTTGCGCTGCCCTCGAACCCCTTGCCCGGCGCGCAGGAGCGGACGACGACCGCCTGCGCGGTCGCCGCAACGCAGACGCTCTGGTCGAACTCTCTGGGCATGGCCTTGATGCAGGCGTTCTGCCTCGGGCCGGGGGTCAGCGTCCACACCTGCAGGTGACAGCCTCCATCGAAACGCTGATGGGCCAGCCGGGTGCCCCCGCAGGCATGCTTGACCGCGCAGGCCCGGTCGCGACTGCCACCGTGCAGCGCCTGGCGTGTGACACGAGCCTCACGAGAGTGTTGCTGAACTCGCAGTCGGCCATCGTCGATGTTGGAAGGGCCCGCCGTCTTCCGAGCGGTCCGACTCGGCGGGCGCTCGTTGCGCGATATGGCGGATGTGCCTGGCCCGGCTGCGATCGACCAGCCGCCTGGACGGCTGCACATCACCTCACACCGTGGTCACACGGTGGGGCGACTAATCTTGACAACCTTGTCCTGATCTGCCACCGCCACCATTGGATGGTGCACGAGGGCGGCTGGACCCTGGTCCGCGGCGCCGGCGGTGAGATGCTGTCGGTCGCTCCAGTGGCTCGGGTCGTCTCGCGCGCTCGCCCGCCGGACGCGACACCGTCGGAGTGATGGCGGTCCAATAGGAAATGGTGCGTTCGGACGGACGTCCCGTCGAGGCCGGACCTTGGGTAGAAACCCTAGGCGAACGTACCAGTTGCAAGGGCGCTGAGTCAGGGCGCTCCGTGGGGCGCTTCGACAGACGGCACGTGTACCACTAGCACCGGGACGCGGCTGTGGTTGAGCACCCCATGACTCACGCTGCCCAGCAGAAACGAGGTCGCATCCCCGCGTCCGCGTGAACCAACCACGATGAGGTCATGCTTCCCCGTGGTCGCCTGATCCAGAAGGGCTTTCGCGGGTGCCGCGTCGGCGATGACCATCTGGGACTGAACGTCGCTTGGGATCGATGCCGCCGACTCGTCGGCGATGGCCTGGGCCTCGTCACGGACGCTGGCGATGAAGTCGTCGACAGCGGACTGGGGCAATGGCGAAACGGGACCCCATGACATCACGGTGTCGTAAGCGACGAGCACCGTCAAACCAGCGTGTTGCGTGCGTGCGATATCAATGGCCTCCTTGAGTGCGGCCTTCGCATGCTCCGATCGATCGACACCGACCAAGATGCTGGTGAACATCGAGAACCTCCGTAGCGTCGGCTTCAACCGCTGACTTGACCTAATTCTGCGACATCGCGTCACCCAACCCGCGTGAACGCAACAACTGTATTCCGGCACGTTCTTCGACTCACCGAGTCCATTGGCCGGCCGCACCTGTCGACTGTCCGTTCGCGGTCCGCCGGCTGTTTCTAGAGTTCAACTTCCAGCCCGTGAGCGGGCTACTCGAAGACCTGGGGTTGAGGAGCGTTCGTCATGCTGGTACTTGTTGTCACTGCAACCATTCATTGGCTTGCGGCGCTGGGTCAGGCCGCTGCGGTTGATCCCCTGTCGCAACAGGTGCTCGCGAGGGTCGCGAACCCGCTGCTGACGTCGGCTCAGTTTCTGATCCCCGCGGCGGTGGCGATCTCCGGCATCCACAAGATGATGGAGCACCGTCCGGTCGCGATACGGAACAGATCGAGCCAACACGGTGCTCAACAACCACGGGTGCAAGGTGATTCTCCCGGGAATCACGGACCCAGAGACGGCGGAAATATTGGGCAAGTTGGTTGGTCGGGCCGAGTACACCGAGCGTCAGGTGAGTCTCGGAGCGGATGGAAGGGTCACGCGCACGTACTCCACCCGGCACGATGCCATGGCAACACCTGACGCGCTGCGCCAACTACGAGCGGGGAGTGGCATCGTCATCCACCGAGACAGTCCGCCGGCATATGTCGATCTGCCGTTCTGGTTCGCGAAAGAGCGGTACCGGCGCCTTGCGAAGGTGCCGTACTTCCGCAACGCCGAGCACGTTCCGCGCGGGTCGTCCTGAGCCTCGCGTCCATGGGCGCCCAGCTCAGCGCGGAGGCTGCACCGCGAGCGCGAGCATCTCGTCGGCAAGGTGCTCGAGGGTCGTGTGCATGAAGCCGCGAACAGTCATCACGCGCACGCGGTCGGCCAGCCAGGCGACCGTCTGACCGTCGGTTGCCGCGGCGTCAACCACATCCTCGACCGATGCGGACGAACGCTGCAGGCGTTCCCGCACCAGCGATCGCAACTGCGGCAGCAGAGCCGCCACGTCGCCGCCTCGCGTCGCCGGATACGGAGCACCGAAGCTGATGAGCGGTGCAAGCGGTTGCGTCTCGAACCGCGGTCCGTGGACGGCCGCAAACGTGTCCTCACGGTCTTCGGGCTCGACGGGGGTCCGGTCGGTATGGGGGTGGTCATCCGGCTCAGTCCGGGGTGCGGTCGGCGCCGCCGATGGCGTCGGAACCGCGTTGACCGCAAAGGTCGGGCGACGCGCACCCCCGTCGATGAGCACGCGGATCGTCCCGGAACCCCCGGCCGCGAGCGAGTCGAGAAGATCGGGGCCGCCGAGCGCGGGATGCGAGTCGGTGTAGGTCGCGACCTGCCGGCCGCCCCGGATGATGGTCACACCGCGCCCGGATGGGGTCTCGAGTTCGATGACGAAGGTCTTGCCACGCTCACGAAGATCGTCAAGGAGGCGGCCCCAGTCAACCCACTCGAGTCGAAGATCCGCATAGCACGAATCGCCCCGCATCAACGGGCCGAGGAGATCCAGCGCCTCGTCCGTCAGTCGGGTCGCAGACACGATCGCCGCCGTCGATTGGCGAATCATCAACATGGCGTCCTCCCCATAGATCCGGTCGCCGTTCGCGATCCACACGATCTCCACCACGCTGCCGTCGCGAATGACCAGCAGTCCCGCTGAGGCCCCGTCGCGAATGGTGATGACGCCTTTTCCAACTGCGGGCGCCAGCGCATCGAGCACGACGGCGCCGGCAGGGAGCGCATCGAACAGGGCCGCGCCGGAGGGCATGATCGGCAGCGAAGCGTCCCTTCCCAATTCGCCTGCCATGGTGCTCAGTATGCGAGGGCGTACACGTGGACGGCGGGCCTGCGGCGGACACACGGCGGACGAACTCAGCCGCCGAGGGAAGCTGATAGTCTCGCCGGATGGATTTGGGCCTCAAAGGACGAGCCGCTTTCGTGGCAGCATCGAGCAAGGGCATGGGCCGTGCAACCGCGGAATTCTTCGCGGCGGAAGGCGCGGATGTCGGTATGTGCGCACGCTCCGAGTCGGAGCTCGAGACCGCAGCGAATGCAGTCCGCGCACACGGCACGCGTGTCATCACGACCGTCGCAGACGTGTCCATCGCCGAGCAGGCAAGGACCGCGGTGGAACGCACCATCGCCGAATTCGGCCGGCTCGACGCACTCGTCGTCAACGCCGGCGGACCCCCACGTGCCACCTTCGACGAGCTCGACGACGCCCGCTGGGAGGCCGCGCATCAACTCACCTTCATGAGCGCGGTACACCTGATCGAGGCCGCGCTTCCCGCACTCCGGAATTCGGACTCCGGTGCCATCCTCTTCATCAACTCGACGACGGTCAAACAACCGATCCCGGGCCTCACCCTCAGCAACGCAATCCGCGGCGCATTGAACGGACTCTCCAAGACGCTGTCGAACGAACTGGCACCGAAGATTCGCGTCAACTCGCTGCTGCCGGGCGCGATCCGCACCGATCGTCAGATCGAAATCGCACGCTCCGCGGGCGTCACCGACCTCGAAGCGCACTTCGCAAATGTCGGCCGCATCAACCCGACCGGACGTGTCGGCGAGCCCGACGAGATCGCGCGGGTAGCGGTCTTCCTGTGCTCACCTGCCGCATCGTTCATCACGGGCCAGGCGATCACGGTCGACGGAGGCCAGGTCCAGAACACCTACTGATCCCGTACCGGTCAGTACTCGGCGCCGATCCCCGCAGTGCGTACCGAATCGATCCGCCGGGCCAGTAACTGCGCTTCGAAGCCGGACGCCTGCCCGTCGAGAACGAGGCGCGCGAGCCGAGCGGCATCCTGGCGCACGCCGTTCTCGATTCTCGCCCAGCGAGCGACCTCGCTTTCCGACGCGGGTGTTTCAGACGAATCCACGTTGATCCCCCGACTTCCTGACACGCGAATTTCTGCACGCGCTCGTGCATGCCCAACTCCCCTTGGGCCCTGTGAACATACACCAGACGCGCGGTCCCCGGAACGAGTCAGCAGGCGCCGGTCGTACTCAGAATGGCGAGGATGTTGGGCAGGTTGAAGAGCGCGTGCGTGAGGATGCCGGGCACGATGCTCTTCGATCCTTGATACAGGGACGTGAGCACGAGGCCGACGAAGAACAAGGGGAGGAAAAGCACCAATTGCTGATGCGCCGCTGAGAAGACGGCTGCGGCGAGCGGTATCGCGAAGACGGCCGGCCCCCAGCGATGCAACCACCCATAGATGAAGCCGCGAAAGATGGTTTCCTCAGAAATCGGTGCCACGACGCAGACCACGATGATCGCGAGGACGTAGTAGTGGCTGTAGTCATGCCGGACGATGACGCATTGCCCGTTGGACACACCCGGAAACAGGTTCTGGTTGATGATCTGAAGGTAGTTCGCGCCGACGAGCGCCACGTACGTTGCCACTGGCGCGATCGGCAGCCACCACCATTTGAATCCACGCCATCCGATGTCGTGCAGCGTGCCTCCGCGACGCAGGAACGCGAGCACAAAGATGTTGAACAGCATCCCCGCGTACTGGCACACCGCGAGCACCGACGACTCGATGGCGTTGCGCACGGTGAGGTCTGTGTTGCTGCCGATGACGTTCGTGAGAATCACCGCCACCGAACCCAGCAGCTGGAACGCGCTGAACCATCCCGGCCAGAACATGACGAAATCGGTCCAGTCCCACGGCACTTTGGGATCGGGATCGGTGGGATCGCGCACCACCGGTAGGTCGCGTCGCATCCGTGTCGCACCCACGCCGAGGATCACCACGCCGAGCACGCACAAGCCGCCACCGCCGGCGACGGTGAACAGCCCGGTCCCCTCCGCGCCGCTGAAGAAGCCGAAGGCGATGAGCACGAGGAACGCGGCCTCCATGTAGAGGATCACGCGCGCGGCGTAGTGGCGTCCGCTTTCGACCTGATGCGGCGGCCACACGGCGGCCTGCGCTGGCGTCTGGGACTGAGTCACCGCGGGCAATTCTGCACAATCGGTCCCGTGACCACGCTCGAAACCGTGATCGGCCACGGCCCTGTCCTCCGGCGCCTGGTGGCGAGTGGGGTCGACGACGGGCTCACACATGCGTTATTGCTGATCGGGCCCGAGGGAGTCGGAAAGACCACCGCGGCGCTGGCGCTCGCGTCCGAACTGCTGGGGGCAGCGACCTGGCCAGGCGGGCTCGAGGCCCATCCGGACTTCTGGATCGAGGATTCCGCGACGGAGAACCTGGGGATCGACCGCATGCGTCCGTCGCCCAAGCGCAAGCCGGGCGACGATGAGCAGGGCCCGTCGCTCCAGCAGTTCCTCTCGCTGACCGCCTATGCGGGCGCTCGGCGCGTTGCGGTGATCGCCCGGGCCGATCGCCTCACCGAAGACGCCGCCGACAACCTGCTGAAGACGCTCGAGGAGCCGCCCCCGCGGACGCACCTGATCCTCACGTCGGCGCATCCTGAGCGGCTCCTGCAGACCGTGCGGTCCCGATGCGAGACCGTCGTGCTGGGGCCCGTCGTCCCGGCGACGATCGCCACCTGGCTCCAGAGCGTCCACCACGTGAGCGACCACGACGCGGTCACTGCCGCGGCGCTGGCCGGCGGGCGACCGGGGCGCGCTCTCTGGCTCGCCACCGAGTCGGGTGCGCTCGGCAGCGAGCTCGACGCGCTCGATCTCTTCATCAGCACCGGCGGGAGCGGTACGGCGGGCGCGCTCCGCACCGCGGCGAAGGTAACCGGTGCCGCCTCAGCCGACACCGAGCGGCTGGCGGAGGCCCGCGAGCGGCTCCTGGTCACGCTCGGAGCCTGGGCGTCGTTCGTTCGCGACGCCGCCTGCTTCGCGTCGGGCGCACCCGAACTCGCGGTCTGGCAGGCCTACCGCCCCGCGCTGGAACGATGGGCCGAGGACCTGGATCTCACGCGGATCGTCGAGATCCTGGCGCGCATCCTCGAGACTGCAGAGGCGATCGCCACCTACGCGCAGCCCAGGCTCGCGATCGAGGCATTGATGCTCGACGTCTTCGCGAGGTCCAACAGCCCGCCCCTGGTGGAGTTCGCTCCGCGTGGCGGGATCGAGATCAGCGCCGGCGGCGCAGCACGAGAAAAGCCACGCCGATCCCCATCAGTGCGGCGGGGATGACCCACGGCTTGGCCGCCGCGATCTTCATCACCCGCTGAAGGAGACCCCCGGCCGACGCATCGTCAACGTCGAATGGGTCTTCGGTCATCAAGCGGACGGTGCCGGCGACACGGTGCGGTGCGTCGTCGTGGTGCGCGGCGGTGGGGCGATCTGGTTCAGGAGCGGGCATCCGAGCATTATGGCCCGGTTCGAGTGGCCTTCTGGCAACCGAGGCGGGGCCGGAGGCCCGCCCTCGGGGCGCCGCACGTATTCTGGTGCGGTGATCGCAGCCTCGCGGAGCGCTCCTACGCCGGGGGTGCCGGGAGCGGGCAGACCGGTGTCCAAATGATCGTCGACGAGCAATTCGAGGGATGCCGTCGCGGTGCCCTGGAGTCACCTGTGGCGAGCGCTTGACTCGGCGGCGCCTCCCCGACGGATTCCTCCTCGGTTGCGCGACTGCCGCGCATCAAGTCGAGGGTGGCATCGACAACGACTGGTCACGCTGGACCGCCGACCATCCGGAGGCGATCGCAGGCGGGGGCGATGCGACCATCGCCATCGATCACTACCACCGCTATCCCGACGACCTTGCGCAGTTGAGCGCGTTGCACCAGAACGCACACCGGTTCTCGGTCGAGTGGGCCCGCGTCGAGCCACAACCCGGTCGATTCGACCGCGAGGCGCTTGCGCATTACGCCGATATGGTGCGGACCTGCCGGCGGCACGGGATGGAACCGATCGTGACGCTGCAGCATTTCACGCTGCCGGTCTGGCTTGCGGATGCAGGTGGTTTCGCGGCGCACGAGGCGCCCGCCCGATTCGCACGCTACGTCGCCGCATGTGTCGAGTCGTTCGGTGACATGGTGACCTGGTGGGTGACCATCAATGAGCCGACTGTGGTTGCGGTGCTTGGACATCTCGAAGGCGTGTGGCCTCCCGGCGAGCGGTCGTTGCGCCGCACGATCGCGGCATTGCGTGGACTGTTGCGCATGCACGCCGCGGCAGCGCAGGCGATCACGACCGTGTTCGCGCATCACCAACGCGTTGCGCACATATCGATCGCGCATCACGAGCGCAGGCTGGTGCCACGCGATCCGTCGTCGGGCCTCGAGCGTGGCCTCGCGGTGGTCCCCGACTACATCTTCAATCGCTGGTTCCTGCGGAGTTGCGTTGCGGGGAAGTCCCTCGCCCCGATTGGCGACGGCACGGCAATCGCAGGGCTTGCCGGGTCGCTGACCTATCTCGGGCTCAACCACTACGCCAATGAGGCGGTGTCATTCGATGCCCGAGCCCCGGGCATGCTGTTCACGAAACACGAAGCGGTGCCCGGTTACCCACTCTCGAGTGCGGGATGGGCGATCGACCCTGGCGCGCTGCGCATGGCGCTCACGGATCTCTGGGGCGAGTTCCGGCTCCCCATCATCATCACCGAGAACGGTGTCGCCGACGAGCACGACGAGCTGCGCCCGGCGTACATCCGTGACCATCTGCGCGCGGTCGCCGACGCTCTCGTCACCGGCGTTGACGTTCGCGGGTATTTGCTCTGGACCGCGTGGGACAACTTCGAGTGGGCGGAGGGATATACCAAGAGGTTCGGGATCTTCGCTGTCGACCGGGAGACACAGGAGCGGATCGCGAAACCGAGCGCGGCGGTGTATGCGGAGATCTGCCGGACGCTCGAGATACCCGACGCCGCGCTCGCTCCGGGATCAGGACCCTAGCCGCCCCGGCCCCAGGCGGCTGACGGACGTGTCGTCCGTCGATGACCGGCCGTCCGCCGGCGCAGGGGCATCGATCGAGAGATATCGACCCCGCGCGCAGCCGTCAGTCGTCACCGGGGGCGTACCATCTGGGGCTCGGGAGCTCGGCGAGACCGGGCTGAGAGGGTCGCTGCGGGCGGCCGACCGTGGAACCTGATCCGGATAATGCCGGCGCAGGGAGCGCACCGCCTCCGGGAGGCGGCTCCGGGCGTCGTGTCACTTGGAGGCGGACATGACCGATGTGATCGACCGCGAAGCGCTGGCGACGAAGCCGGCCGCCGTCACGACGAACGGGGCCCGGCGCGTTTACGAACAGGGATCCCGACCTGATCTCCGGGTGCCGTTCCGGGAGATCGCGCAGTCGCCGACCGGTGACACCGTCAACCGGCCGCTGCGGCTGTACGACACGAGTGGCCCGCACGGTGACCCCGACGTGACCGTGGACGCCGAAACGGGGCTGGCCCCGCTGCGCACGCCCTGGATTGTCGAGCGAGGCGATGTCGAGTCGGTCCCGGGAGCCCGCGGCACCGAGCTTCGCGCGCGCGCCGGTGCCGCAGTCACCCAGCTCCATTACGCGCGCAGCGGCATCGTCACCGCCGAGATGGAGTTCATCGCCATCCGTGAAGGCGTTCCTCCGGAGATGGTGCGCGATGAGGTTGCTCGCGGCCGAGCGATCATCCCCGCCAACATCAACCATCCCGAGGCGGAGCCGATGATCATCGGCACCAAGTTCCTTGTGAAGGTGAACGCGAACATCGGCAATTCCGCGGTGCTCTCGAGCATCGACGCCGAGGTCGAGAAGATGCGCTGGGCCACCCGATGGGGCGCCGACACCATCATGGATCTGTCGACCGGCAAGGACATCCATGCCACGCGCGAATGGATCATGCGCAACTCGCCAGTTCCTGTCGGAACTGTCCCGATCTACCAGGCGCTCGAGAAGGTCGGCGGCGCCGCCGAGGAGCTCTCCTGGGAGATCTACCGCGACACCATCATCGAGCAGGCGGAACAGGGGGTCGACTACTTCACAGTCCACGCCGGCGTGCTCCTGCGTTATGTGCCGCTCACCGCCAAGCGGATCACCGGCATCGTGTCGCGCGGTGGCTCCATCCTCGCGGCGTGGTGCCTCGCACATCACCAGGAGAATTTCCTGTACACGCATTTCGAGGAGCTCTGCGAGATCCTGCGCGCCTACGACATCACGTTCTCGCTCGGTGACGGGCTGCGTCCGGGATGCATCGCCGATGCCAACGACGAGGCGCAGTTCGGCGAGTTGCGCACCCTCGGTGAGCTCACGCAGATCGCGTGGCAGCACGACGTGCAGGTGATGATCGAAGGCCCGGGCCATGTCCCGATGCACAAGATCAAGGAGAACATGGACCTGCAGCTGGAGGTGTGCCACGAGGCGCCCTTCTACACGCTCGGCCCGCTCACCACCGACATCGCGCCCGGTTACGACCACATCACGTCGGCGATCGGCGCCGCGATGATCGGCTGGTACGGCACCGCCATGCT
>JBEPVD010000064.1:0-10321 GCA_041691155.1 Candidatus Dormiibacterota bacterium
TGGTACCTCGACCAGGGACTGATCACCAGGCCGCTCCCCGGGTTCAGCGTCTAGCCGAGCGCCCGCTGTGGCTTCAGTCCCGGCTCACTGACGCACTGCAGACCCAATCCTGGCACCCCGGCGTCGCCGATCGGCCGTACGTGGATGCACACTGGAGGCGCGTGACCCGCCATCTGACCATCCCCAACCAGCTGACGATCCTGCGCATCCTGATGGTGCCCGTCATCGGAGCGGTGCTCGCCATCAAGTTCACCAACCACTACCAGGTCGCCGCGGCCATCTACGTCGCCGCTGCCGCAACCGACACGCTCGACGGCCGCATCGCGCGGAGCCGCAACCTCGTGACCGAGCTCGGGAAGTTTCTCGACCCGCTGGCCGACAAGCTGCTGGTCATCACCGTGCTGGTGATCCTGGCCTCTCAGTCGCTTTTGCCGTCGTGGGTGGTCGTCGTCGTCGCGGCGCGTGAGTTCCTCATCACCGGGCTGCGTTCGGTGGCAGCCGCGCAAGGGGTCGTCGTCAGCTCCACACCGTGGGGAAAATCGAAGACGCTCACCCAGAACTGCATGATCCTGCTGATCATCCTGGCGCAGCCGTATCCGCCGTTGATGCTCGCCGGAGTCGTGTTCATCTGGCTCGCGGTGATCGCCACCGTGTTGAGCGGTCTCGACTACCTCTGGCGCTATCGCCGTTTCATCATCTAGCGCCGCGCGACCTCAGTCGTCGTCGTCGTCGACCCAGTCGAGGGTGCGCTGCACCGTCTTCTTCCACTTCCGGTAGCCGCGCTCGCGCTCGCCGGTATCCATGTTCGGCAGCCACTCCGCCGCCTTGTGCCAGTGTGCCCGGAGACTTTCCATATCCGGCCAGAAGCCGACGGCAAGCCCCGCGGCATACGCGACCCCGAGCGACACCGTCTCCGCCACGTTCGGACGGACCACGGGAACGCCGAGCACGTCGGCGAGAAACTGCATGAGCAGGTTGTTGGCCGTCATGCCGCCATCGACTTTGAGCGACGTCAGGTCGATTCCCGAGTCAGCGTTCATCGCGTCGACAACCTCGCGTGTCTGCCAGGCGGTCGCCTCGAGCACGGCGCGCGCGAGGTGACCTTTGGTGACGTAGCCGGTGAGACCGGCAATCACCCCGCGGGCGTCACCGCGCCAGTGCGGTGCGAAGAGTCCCGAGAACGCGGGGACGAAGTAGATGCCACCATTGTCTTCAACGGTGCGGGCGAGCGTCTCCACCTCGGGCGCGCTCCCGATCAACCCGACCTTGTCGCGGAACCACTGGACGAGCGCGCCGGTGACCGCGATCGAGCCTTCGAGCGCGTACGTGGCCGGCTCGTCGCCGATCTTGCTACCGACCGTGGTGATCAATCCATGTGCGGATCGAACCGGCCTGCCGCCGGTGTTCAAGAGCAGGAAGCTCCCGGTGCCGTACGTGCACTTGGCTTCGCCTGCGGCAAAACAGGTCTGCCCGAACAGCGCCGCCTGCTGATCGCCCAGGGCGGCGGCGATCGGGACACCGCCCAGCGTGCCGCCGGCCTCACCGTAGATCTGCGACGAGGGCTGGATGTCGGGGAGCATCGCCCGCGGGACTCCCATGGCGTCGAGCAGGGTGTCGTCCCAGTCGAGCGTCTCGAGATTCATGAGCATCGTACGGCTGGCGTTGGTCACGTCGGTCACGTGGCGGCCGGTGAGGTTCCAGATCAGCCAGCTGTCCATGGTGCCGAACAGCAGATCGCCTTCCTCGGCACGCCGGCGCAGCCCCGGAGCGCTGTCGAGCAGCCAGCTCACCTTGGGGCCGGAGAAGTACGTCGCGAGTGGCAGGCCGCAGCGATCGCGGAAGCGATCCTGGCCCAGCTCCGCACCGAGCCCGCGCACCAGGCTGTCGGTGCGTGTGTCCTGCCACACGATCGCGTTGTGTACCGGTTCCCCGGTGCGCGGGTCCCAGACCACCGTGGTCTCGCGCTGATTGGCGATGCCGACCGCGACCAGGTCGCGCACGTCGACCCCGCCGCTGTCGAGCGCGCCGTGCACCACTTCGATGACGTTGCGCAGGATCTCGCGAGGATCGTGCTCTACCCAACCAGGCCGCGGGAAGATCTGCTCGTGTTCCTTCTGGTTCAGGGAAACGACGCGACCCTGCTGGTCAAAGATCAGGCACCGGGAAGACGACGTCCCCTGATCGATCGCGGCCACGTATCTATCGCTCAATGCGTTCTCCCTCGCACCGCTGGCGAGTATCTGCCGGACAAGAACACGTGTCAACAGCGCTGCGCGGCTCGATCACCACGGCACGGCACCAAGGTCGCGCGAAATCGTGCGGGCACCCTCGCGGACGAAGGACACGAGCTCGCTGCGCGGTTGCGCGCCCTCACAGAGTCGCTCGGTCGGTCCGGAGATGGCAATTGCACCGACGGCGACACCCTGACGATCGCGGATCGGCGCCGCAAACGACGTCTCGTCTTCGATCAGCTCCTCGACGGATGACGCCCATCCCTGTTCCAGTACCTGCCGCAACTCGGCCTTGAGCCGCGCCGGGTCGGTGATTGTGGAACCGGTGTAGCGCGGGAGGATGCCCGTGCCGTTGCCAAGGTCATCGGCCAGATACGGGTGACAGGCCAGCAGCACCTTGCCCATCGCCGTCGCGTGCATGGGGAGCAGTGCACCAACCTCCAGCACCTGCGGGCTGTTGTCGGGCCGGAAGACGTGATGCACGAGCAGCACCTGACCGTCAAGCAGCGTGCCGAGTCGCACGCTTTCGTTGGTGCGTGCGGCCAGCCAGTCCGCCCAGTTGAGCGCACGCGTGCGCAGCTCGTTGCCGTCGAGATAGCTGCTGCCGAGATGCAGCAGCGCGGCGCCCATCCGGTACTTGCCGGACTCCGGATCCTGTTCGACAAAACCGACCGACAACAGGGTCCGCATGATGCCGTACACCGTGCCCTTGGGAAGGCCGAGTTCGCCCGCCACCTCGGCGAGGCTCAGGCGGCGGGTGCGCCCCGACATCAGCCGGAGGACGGCCGCGGCGCGTTCGATGGATTGGATCGGCTTGGGCATTCGGCTGTAAGCCTACCAATTCCTTTAACGAGCAAAAAGGGCTATTCCAAGAGGTGATTGACAATGCCCCACACCCAGGGTTAGTGTCCGCACACCCAATCAGGGGTAGAGATCGTCGTTGGAGGTGGCACTGATGCCCAAGGACATTTTTCTCTCGGAGGTCATCGGGACGGGCCTGTTGATCCTCTTGGGGGATGGCGTCGTCGCAGGTGTTCTGCTGTCGAAGTCAAAGGCAGAGAACAGCGGCTGGATCGTCATCACCTTCGGGTGGGCGTTCGCCGTGGCGATGGCCGTCTTCGCGGTCGGCCATTGGGATGGCGCGCATCTCAATCCCGCGGTCACGCTCGGGCTGGCAGTGATCGGCAAGACAGCCTGGGCCGACGTCCCGCAATACCTCGGCGGTGAGTTCGTCGGTGCATTCATCGGCGCGGTCCTCGTGTTTGTGCACTACAGCCACCACTGGAAGGAGACTGAAGACCCCGGTCTGAAGCTGGCCGTCTTCTCCACGGGACCGGCGATTCGCAACCCGCTGTTCAACGTGATCAGCGAGGTCATCGGCACCTTCGTGCTCGTCTTCGTCATCGTCACGCTCGGCACCAACCAGATCAGTAACGGGCTTGCCCCATTGATCGTCGGTTTCCTCGTTTTCGCAATCGGCCTCTCGTTGGGCGGTCCAACCGGGTATGCGATCAACCCAGCTCGTGACCTCGGGCCGCGCATCGCGCACTTCCTCCTCCCGATCCCTGGCAAGGGAAGCTCGGACTGGTCGTACGCGTGGGTCCCGGTGGTCGGACCAGTCATCGGCGGCATCCTGGGCGCTCTGCTCGCCAACGCGATGGCACTCAATTTCTAAGACACGGTCGTCGATTGTGCGGCGACCTCATATGACCAATGGCGAAAGGAGTTATTGATGGCGAAATACGCAGCAGCGATCGATCAAGGCACCACGAGCACGCGCTTCATGGTGTTCGATCACAGCGGCAAGGTTGTCTCCGTCGATCAGAAGGAGCATGAGCAGATCTTCCCCAAGCCGGGGTGGGTCGAGCACGATGCTCTCGAGATCTGGGAGCGCACCCAGGAGGTCGTGAAGGCCGGGCTCGGCAAGGTCGACATCGGCGACATTGCTGCCGTCGGAATCACGAATCAGCGCGAGACCGCGGTGGTCTGGGACCGGACCACCGGGAAGCCGGTGTACAACGCGATCGTCTGGCAGGACACGCGCACCGACAAGATCGTCGAGGAGCTCTCCGCCCAGGGCGGTCAGGACCGCTTTCGCGCGAAGGTCGGGCTCCCGCTGGCGACGTACTTCTCCGGTCCGAAAGTCAAGTGGATCCTGGAGAACGTTGACGGCGCGCGGGCCAAGGCTGATGCCGGCGACCTCGCCTTCGGCAACATCGACTCGTGGCTGATCTGGCTGCTCACCGGCGGCACCGATGGTGGCGTGCATGTCACCGACGTGACCAACGCCAGCCGGACGATGTTGATGAATCTCGAGACCCTCGAATGGGACGAAGAGATCATGGGCATCATGGGCGTGCCGCGGTCGATGCTTCCCACGATTCGCGCGTCGAGCGAGACGTACGGTACGGCCAAGGGCGTCCTTGCGGGCATCCCGGTTGCCGGCGATCTCGGCGACCAGCAGGCAGCCCTGTTCGGGCAAACCTGCTTCGCGGTTGGTGAGGCGAAAAACACATACGGCACCGGCAACTTCATGCTGCTGAACACGGGCACGACACCCGTGCAGTCGAAGAACGGATTGCTGACGACACTCGGCTACAAGATTGGGAGCGCCCCCGCGGTGTACTCCCTCGAAGGCTCGATCGCCATCACGGGCGCGCTCGTCCAGTGGCTTCGGGACAACCTTGGCATGATCGAGAAGTCGTCGGACATCGAAGTGCTTGCCAAAACGGTCGATGACAACGGTGGTGCCTATTTCGTGCCTGCGTTCTCCGGCCTGTACGCGCCGTACTGGAAGTCCAGTGCGCGGGGCGTCATTGCCGGCCTGACCCGGTACGTGAACAAGGGCCACATCGCACGGGCCGTCCTCGAGGCGACCGCGTGGCAGACCCGTGAGGTTCTCGACGCCATGAACGCCGACTCCGGAGTGGCGCTGACCGCGCTCAAGGTGGACGGCGGCATGGTCTACAACGACACGCTGATGCAGTTCCAGTCAGATGTTCTGCAGGTTCCGGTGGTCCGGCCGACCGTGGCCGAGACGACCTCGCTCGGCGCCGCGTATGCCGCCGGGCTCGCGGTGGGGTTCTGGGCAGAAGTCGAGGATCTCCGTGAGAACTGGGGCAAGGACAAGGAGTGGACACCGTCCATGGACAAGGACGCCGTCGCCCACGAGTACGCACTCTGGAAGAAGGCGGTCACCCGAACCTTCGACTGGGCCGAATAAACGCGGCGCTGCGCCGAAAGTAGCAGACTGAATTTCGTCCTCCAATGGGGACCCGGCGGCGCCGGCGGCGGCGTCGACCGGGGTCCCTTGGGGACCGACGAGCGACCGGAGTGCCGAAAGGCTGAAAAGGAGGTCACCATGGCTGACGAGGATCCAGCACCTGCGGCTCCCGCATCCCACGAGGATGAGCACGGGCATCAGGGATCGTTCGCTACCGGGCAGGAGACGACCGAGCATCACCCCGAGCGAGAGGAAGAGGAAGGCGACTTCGCAACCGGCGAAGAGGCAGCCACGACGCAGCATCATCACGGCGACTTCGCCGAAGGCCAGGAAGCGGACGATCACGGCGAAGGGCACCAGCGCGATTTCGCCGAGGGCCAGGAGAGGGAGCACTGACCAGCGAGCACTCACGAGGTAGAGGACGTCGATGAACGTGCTCGAGGCGGAGGTGCTGGTGATCGGCGGTGGCTCCACCGGCGTCGGGGTTGCGCGCGACGCGGCGCTTCGCGGGTTCTCGACCGTCCTGGTGGAACGCCGCGACCTCGCCGACGGCACCACCGGTCGGTTCCATGGGCTGCTCCACTCCGGCGGTCGCTACGCGGTGAAGGATCCTTCAGCGGCGCGGGAGTGCATCGGAGAGAACGTGATCCTGCGCCGAACGGCGGCCGACTGCATCGAGGACACGGGCGGATTGTTCGTGTCCACGCCGTTTGACGACCCCGACTACGGCGATCTCTTCCTCGCGGGGTGCACGGCGACCGGCATTCCTGCGGAGGAAATACCGGTCGCTGAAGCGCTCCGCCGCGAGCCGCGCATCAACCCCGGGATCCGGCGTGCATTTCTCGTTCCGGATGCGGCCCTCGACCCATGGAAGCTGGTCTGGGGGTGCGCTCGCTCAGCGGAGGACCACGGCGCCACGGTCCTTCCCTACCATCGCGTGCTCGATCTCGAGCTCGACGGTGAACGCGTGGTGGGCGCTCGCGTACTCAGCGAGCGGAGCGGGGACGAGCTCCGCATTCATGCCAAAGTTGTCGTCAACGCGGCGGGCGCGTGGGCCGGGCAGATCGCGGACCTCGCACACTGTAAGGTGAACGTCCGCGCCGGTATGGGCCTCATGATCGCGATGAACCACCGGTTGGTGCACATGTGTGTCAACCGCTGCAAGCGGCCGGCCGACGGCGACATTCTGCTGCCCCTGCGCACCGCCTGCGTGATCGGTACCACCGACGTGTTCGTCCCTGATCCGGACCAGACCGAGATCCGGCAACCCGACATCGACCTCCTGCTCGATGAAGGCGAGAAACTCGTGCCGGGGTTCCGTCAGGCGCGTGCCCTGCACGCGTGGGCCGGCGTGCGTCCGCTCTTCGAGGACAACGCCGACGTGAACGAAACGCGGGACGTCACACGTTCCCACGCGTTGCTCGATCACGCCGCCCGCGATGGTGTCGCAGGGTTCCTGACCATCACCGGCGGCAAGACGACGACCTTTCGTCTGATGGCGGAGGTCGCGGTTGATGCGGTCTGTCAGCAGCTCAACGAGATACGTCCGTGCCGGACGGCTGAGGTGCCGTTGTCGGGCTCGGAAAGCAACGCGATGTACCGAGTCAGTGCACGCCTCGCCGCCCGCGAGCCGGTGCCGCAGGCGGAGGAGGTCATCTGCGAGTGCGAGTTGATCACCAAGAGCCGTCTCGAGAAGACCATCAGTGAGCGCGACACTGTGAATCTCGACGACATTCGGCGGCTCCTGCGCCTGGCGATGGGTCCCTGTCAGGGCGGGTTCTGCATCTATCGGGCGACCGGCATCCTCCACGGTGGTGGTCGTGTTGACGGTGCCGGCGCGAACCGAGCGCTCCTCACCTTCCTCGACGAGCGCTGGAAAGGAATTCACCCGATCCTGCACGGGGATCAGCTGCGCCAGTCACGGTTGGACGACTGGATCTTTCAAGGCATCCTCGACGTTGAGCACCTGCCGTCGTGAGCTACGACACAGTGGTCGTCGGCGCCGGGCTCGCAGGGCTGACAGCGGCGCTGCGCCTCGCCGAACAGGGACAGCGCGTGCTGATCGTCGCGCGTGGCGTGGGTGCGACGCACCTCGCTCCCGCGACGGTGGACGTGCTCGGCTATACCGGCGACCAGCGCGTGGAGAGCCCGGCTGCATCGCTGCCGGCGCTTCTCGCGAGCTCGCCTGACCATCCCTACCGGGTTGTGTCCGATGCGCAACTGCGTGCCGCGCTCGAGTGGTTCCGCAGCCACTGCGCGGGGTTGGGGTACGAGGGCAGTCTCGACGAGAATCTCCTGCTGCCGACGGCCCTGGGCGTCGCCAAGCCGTCGACACTCGTCCCACGCACCATGAGTCACGGAGACCTGCGCGCCGGAGGTCGCTTCGTGTTCGTCGGCTTCCAGGGCTTCAAGGACTTCTATCCATCGCTCATTGCCGACAACGTCATGCGTGCACGCCTCCCAGTCCCAGTGACCGCACGCGCACTTGAGCTCGAACCTCCCGCCGGCCGCACCGGCGATCTGGGCGGGCGTGTGCTTGCCGAACGATTCGACACCCACCAACTCGGTGACTGGCTCGTCGAAGCGCTCCGCGGGAAGCTGGATCCGGACGAATGCGTCGGCGTCCCCGCGGTGCTCGGTCTGCGCAACGCGGATGCGACTTGGCAACACCTGGAGAGCACGCTCGAGCGTCGGGTATTCGAAGTTCCGACCTTGCCCCCGTCGATACCCGGGATGCGGGTGTTCAACGAGCTGACAGCGCAACTCCGGGCGGTAGGCACCCGCATCGTGCTCGGTGCTCGTGTCGTCGGCGCGCGCACGAGCGCGAGGCGCATCGACGCTGTTGAAGTGGCGAGCGGCGCAGGCACGACGTTGTATCCCGCGCAGTCTGTTGTGCTCGCGTCCGGCGGACTCGCAAGTGGTGGTCTCGAGCTCGATTCATATGGTGCGACGCGTGAGACGGTCTTCGACCTGCCGCTGACCGGTGTGCAGGGCGCTGATCGAGTTCGCTTCCTCCCCAACTACTTCGACACCCAGCCGCTCTCGGCTGCGGGTGTCTCGGTTGACGCATCCCTCCGTCCGGTCGATGCCAAGGGAGACCCCGTGTACGCAAACCTGCATGCTGCCGGTGCGATTCTGGCCGGCGCGATTCCATGGCAGGAGAAATCGGGTAACGGGATCAGCGTCGCCACCGGGTACGCCGCCGCTCAGGCGATCTGTGCGTCCAGCACCGCACCCGTTGCGGAGCAGGTCAGATGAACGACCTGATTCGGGACTCGCTCGATCATTGTGTGAAATGCACGATCTGCGAGTCGTTTTGTCCGGTCGCGCAGGTCACGCCCCTCTTTCCGGGCCCGAAGTATGTGGGGCCGCAGGCGGAGCGGTATCGCGGTGTTGGTCCATCAGCCGACGCGTCAGTCGACTACTGCTCCGGCTGCGGGATCTGCACGCAGGTCTGCCCGCAGGACGTGAAGATCGCCGAGATCAATTCGCGGGCGCGCGCCAAACTCTGGGAGAAGAAGGGAATTCCGCTCCGCAACCAGCTGATTGCGCGTCCCAGCGTGATCGGCCGGTTGGGGGCTCCGGTCGCGCCACTCGCCAACTGGGCACTGCACAACCGCAGCGTGCGAAGGTTGGTGCAGAGCACCATCGGCATTCACCGCGCCGCGCCGATGCCCAGCTTTGCTGGGAAGACCTTTCAGACGCGATCACGCAAGCACACGAGCCCATCGCCTGACGCGCCCGCGGTGGTCTATTTCCACGGGTGCGGCACTAACTGGTACGAACCGCGCCTCGGGGAGATGGTCGTGGCGGTGCTCGAGCACAACGGCTTTCGAGTGATCGTTCCCAAGCAGGATTGCTGCGGCCTCCCGCTGCAGTCGAACGGTAATTTTCCAGCGGCGCGAAAGTATGTGCAACGGTTGGTGGCGAACCTCGCGCCGCACGCGCACGCGGGGCTTCCGATCGTCGCGAACTCCACAAGCTGCGGTCTCATGCTGAAGCGAGAGGCACACGAGATCCTCGGTGTGGACAACGAAGACCTGGCGGCCGTGAGTCGATCCACGTACGACCTGTGCGAATTTCTCCTTCGCCTCCACGAGCGAGGGGAGCTTCGGACCGATTTCAGATCGCTCCCGCTCACTGTTCCATATCACGCTCCGTGTCAGCAGCAGGGCCACGGTATTGGCAAGCCAGCGCTCGACCTCCTTGCGCTCGTTCCCGACCTGCACGTGGTCGAGCTCAACGCGGACTGTTGCGGCGTCGCCGGCACCTATGGGCTGAAGAAGGAGAAGTACGCGATCTCGATGGCGGTGGGGGAGCGGTTGTTCTCGGATATCAAAGCCACGGGTTCCAACCTCGCTGCCTGCGACAGCGAGACCTGCCGATGGCAGATCGCGCAGGCGGCCGACGTGACTGCGGTGCATCCGATTGAGCTCCTGTATCGGGCGTATGGCCTCGGTGCGCACCATGGCTGAGCAGCGCGCAACGCCGGAGGCGAAGCAGCGCTCTGCCGGCGAGCATCCGGTCATGCGGGTTGATGACGTGCTGCTCTCGCGCGGCGAGCGCGGCACCTGGATCATCGACCTCAAGATTCCATGTAAGGGCGGGTATCGGTGTCTGCAAATCCCGATTGGCAAGCATCGTGCTATCGATCGTCTCGCCTGGGAACTGCGCAGCAGCGACGAGCCTTCCTGACGTCTGAGCATCGGCCCCCGTCGATCTCAGATCTCCCTATCGTCGGCCTCCCCGGCCCGGCACGCTAGAGTCGCTAGGCGCGCCTCGGGGAGTAGCTCAGATGGTTAGAGTACTGGTCTGGGGGACCAGGGGTCGCAGGTTCGAGTCCTGTCTCCCCGACAGCGCTGAGTTC
>JBEPVD010000065.1:0-9920 GCA_041691155.1 Candidatus Dormiibacterota bacterium
AGGTGTGGCTGCTCAGTCGAATCACGGGTGGGGCAAGGGTCCTCGGGCCGGGGCGACCGGGTGGGGCACACACCACCATCTCGTCGCCGCTGCTGACTGCCGCCGCCTCGTCCTGATAGCGGATGGCGTCATGCACTCGCTCGAAGGGGAAGAGCGGTTCTGAGCGCACCAGTACCGGGAAGATCTCGGTGGTCCCGAGCTCGCAGCGGCTGTCCTGCAGATGCGGCTTCGGGGACAACCGCCCCGACCCATTGCTGCTCTCCTCCATAGCACGGCCTCGGATTTCCTTGACCATCGCGAACGCCTCGATGCATCCAATGGCCCGGGCGGTTCGGCGTATCCGATAGGTTGTCGCCGCAGGAAAGACGCAGGACGAGCAGCCTGACAGGTCGAGAAAAACTAGCCTAGTGCCGGTTATTTTGCGGAATCATGGTCAGGAAATATGGCTCCTCGGATTTTCGTGGGTGGATCATTCGCGAGAGTTAGCACTCGATGCAGCATCGACTAGGTACGCTTCGGCAGCGGTCCTACTCGGTACTGATCTTCTCGAGCCTCTCCAGGCTGGCCGTCATGGATTCAAGCACCGAATTTTTCCCGTTGATCCACGCCCCGCCATCGCTCGAAAGGAATTGGCCGATCTCCTCCGAAGCGGTGCCACAGTCAAAGACCTCCGTGACGACGGTGGCATCATCACCGTCCGGCGTGAGGATGTAGCCCCAGCGGTAGCCCGCAGGAATGCCGACTTTGGATGGATCATTACCCTCAGCCCGCGAAGGGTCTCCGGGAGCCGGTTCCCAAAATATGCGTCGAACTGGCTCGAACTCCACCACATAGTTGAGCATGAGGTAGTCGTCTCCGAGCCGATGCATCTTCATGGTGAAGGTGTCGCCCACGTCGGAGATGGGGCGGTCGAGAACGGCCCCCCGGAGCATGCCGGATCCGTCGAAGTCCATGTGGCGTTGCGGATTCGCCAGGATATTGAAGATAAAGGCCGCCGGTGCTTCGATTCTGCGTGACACGTCGACCAGCTTGGTTTCCTCTGCCATGGTCCAGACCTTTCCTTTTCTCTGCGCCGGCACTCTGGGTGTGCTCTACCGGGAGCACCTCAGCAGTCTCTTCCCACAGTTGGACGTTACAGATCCCGCGAATGCATTCATCGGGTCCGAAATTCGCATTCTGACCGATTCGAGATATCCCGCTTCACAGTGTTGTCAGTCTGAGGCGGGTACCCGTCGACGGGCTCACATGCGCAAACCACCGCCCCGCTGAATTACGAAGTGCCGCAAATATGCGTGCCGCCTCTCCGATTCCGCCTCGGGCGAATGACCTCAGTGCCAAAGGTTGTCCTCTTACTCAGCGCCCGTCTGCTCCATGCTCACCAGCCAGCCCAGACAACCATCGAGGGCGTAGCGCTTGCGGGCGCTGATCTCGACGATCTGCTTGTCGTTGTCCCAGACGCCCCAGCCACCCTCC
Organism: Candidatus Dormiibacterota bacterium; assembly: GCA_041691155.1. Lineage (GTDB taxonomy): Bacteria > Chloroflexota > Dormibacteria > Aeolococcales > Aeolococcaceae > Palsa-851. The sequence goes on from JBEPVD010000065.1 coordinate 1,474, forward strand.
TTGCGTGGGGAGAGCGCGTCGACGATGAGCTTGAGGTAGTTTTTAAGGTCAGGCATCTGGGTGGGCAGACCGTGCTCGCGCTGGTCCGGCGGGAGCTTGGCCGGCCGCTTGCGGACGACATCGACGCGGAGCCGAATCGGACCGCTCAGCGGCTCCCACCCAGGGCCGAGCGCCTGCCGCACGAACGCCGCGATGGCGCGCTCGGCAGCGGCAGTGCGCGACGGCGTGTAGGTGTGTGGGTTCCCCCGGCCCCAGGTGTTCCTCGGGCGTTCCTTGGGCACGGGCGGGACCTGATCAGGCTTTCGCTATCGCGGAACGGCGTGCCACCAAGGGCTCACTAGTTGCTCTTGCCTGCCTTCTCGGACTCGGCGTCGTGGCGGGGCTCCTCAGTGCCTACGGCGTGACTGCTGCCTGGTACGGCTTCGGCGTCGGCGGGGTTCTGCTGACCGTTGGCTGGACTGGCTGGGCGATTTTTGGTTTTGTGGCGCTCCAAAGGGACACGACCTATGCAGTGCCCGAGGACGGCGTCCTCTCGGTCGACAACGACGGCCTGGTGTCGGGTGGCAACCTGCGCCTGCACATCGCTTCCGGGCTGCTCTTTGGCGACAACGGAACGGCATATCAATTGCTCGCCCCGCGCAAACTCCATGAGGTCAGCCCTGATGCAGTGGTCCACTACCTCGTAGAGGGTGGATGGCACGACTTGGCTCGCGAGATGTGCGGGCCTGTAGTGACGCGTTTGTTGGTCCCGGCCGCGGCCTGACCATCACGACCGGGAAGCTCGGACGCGGGTTCACCGGTTGAGATCAGATTGTGCAAACTACCGGTTCAAGGTTGTGCAAATGGACTCAGCCCGGCTGGGAAGATGAGCCCTGGCAAGGGCGCGCAGAACCTTAAAACAACCGCACCACATGCTGAATACGGATTCAGCGTGGAATCGGGGATTTGACCCCTACCGTGACCCCTACGGAGATGTGCTGCCCTGATGAATGACGCTTGCGAAGGTGCCCAGCGCACCCACGAGGGCGACGAGCACCAAGTGTATGTCCCTTCGCGGCGAGGACAATCGTGACCATGAGCACGGAGATCGCAATCAGGAGCGCCGGCGCGGTCAGAGGAATTGGCTACTTGGACAGCCCGTTGCTGATGTTAGAGAACACGTTGTTCACCTGCTTGCCCACCACCTGGAGAATCACGATCACCACGATGGAAATGAGGACGAGGATCAGCGCGTACTCAACCATGCCTTGCCCTTCCTCTCGGGGCGCGTTGATGAGCGAATCGACGCGCGCGAGCAATGATTCGCGCCAGCGAAGGTAGGTCGTCTGCATGGGTGTCTCCTGGTGAATAGCGTGGGAATCTCCATAACAGGATCGCCGCGCTATCCGGAAGGCATCGCTAACGCCTCGTCGCAAGGCGTCGGACGGCTGGTCACGCGGGCGTGACCGTTCGCCGATGCTGGAAGGCGGCCTACACCTCGCGAGCCGCTCGATTCGTGGCGCTGCTCCACCATGCTGAATACGGATTCAGCGTGGAATCGCAGGCTGGTTCATGACTTTGGGTCAGACGGCAACCACGGCGACCAGTCTCCCACGGGATCGGTGGTTTGCCCCACCTCGATCAGATGACCGTCGGGATCGCGGATGTAGCAACGAATCTCGTGCGCGTGCTGCTTCGGCGGCGTCAGGAATTCAGCTCCTTTGGCACTCCACTCCGCGTACTTGGCATGGATGTCCTCGACCCGGATGTTGAGGAAGCTGCTGACCCGGTCGGGGTCGGGTGGCGTCTCCAAGGTCACCGTGGGCTTGTCGTCGGTCGGGCCCCCGCCCAGATTGATGACGATGAAGCTGTTGTCCAGCGCCACATTCGCCACGTCTCCGCGGAAGACCAGCGTGCCGCCGAGCACTTCGGTGTAGAACCGCCGGGAGCGTTCGACGTCGTTCGACACGATGAAGTGGGTCACGACCATTCGTGCTCCGGGCCCATTGAGTTCAGCCAACTCGACCTCCTCGGCTTGCGACTGGGATCCGCCACCGCAGGACCTGACTCGATGGTTTGCAGGAGCAAAAATACTCCATCGCCTCGTGCTGCCAGGCGGATGTGGCGACTGCTGCAGCGGCAGGTTGCAATCAGCCGTAGCCGGCGGCGTCGGACGCAACCCGCTGGGCCAGATAGACCGGGATCGCCGAGGCGATGATCACCCCGAGGGCGACCGCGTTGACGATGGGCAGCTGATTCGGCCGCGACAGGTTGGCAAAGATCCAGATCGGCAGGGTCTCGTTGAATCCAGCCGTGAAGGTGGTCACGATGATCTCGTCAAATGAGAGTGCAAAGGCGAGCAGCGCCCCAGCGATCAACGCCGACCGGATCACCGGCAGCGTGACGAAACGGAATGTCTGCAACGGGTCCGCGCCAAGATCCGCAGAGGCTTCGACCAGCGACCCGGGAGTGCGACGCATTCGCGCGATGACGTTGTTGTAGACGGTCACGACGCAGAAGGTCGCGTGGCCGATGACCAGGGTAAAGAGACTGAGGCCGCCGAACAGCGTCCGGAACGTGGTGTTGAGCGCGATCCCGGTGACGATCCCCGGGAGCGCGACGGGAAGGATCACCAGGAACGACACGACGTTGCGACCGAAAAAGCGATGGCGGTGCACCGCAGCGGCGAGAAGGCTGCCGAGCACGAGCGCGATCGCTGTGGCGATCAGTCCTACCTGCACGGAAAGCACCAGCGCGCTGCGCGCCCCCGGGTTCCCGAGGGCCGCCTGGATCCACTGCAGCGTCAGCCCGGTGATCGGCCACTTCTGGCTCTTCGATGGATTGAACGCGTACAGCACGATCAGCAGAATCGGCACGTAGATCACGACGAGGAGACAGCCCGAAGAGCCGACCAGGACAACGCGGAGCCGTCGCGAGAGCTGCACGGCTACAGCGCCTCGAAGGCGCCGGCTCTCCGCGCGAGCAGGAGGTACACCACCATCACCAGCACCGGGACCGTGGCAAACGCCGCCGCCAGCGGGAGGTCGCCGACGACACCGAGGTTGTCGTAGATGACACTCCCGATGAACTGCGTACTCGACACCTGGCTGACCGCGATGTAGTCGCCGAGCGTCAACGAGAAGGTGAAGATCGACCCCGCCACCAGCGCCGGGAACACGAGGGGTAGGACGACCGAACGGAACGTTTGCCACGTCTTCGCGCCGAGGTCGGTCGACGCCTCCAGGAGCGAGGTGGGCACGCGCTCGAACCCCGCGGCGAGCGGCAGGATCATGTATGGGAGCCAGATGTAGGAGAGCACCAGATACACGGCGACCTCCCCGAATCCCGGCCCCGAAAGGTGCAGCGGCTTCAACAACCAGTTGAGCACGCCGCCGTCCGAGAGGATCAGGCGCCAGGCAAGGATCTTGACGAGATAGCTCGTCCACAGCGGCATCAACACCAGCACAGCGAGGACAGACCGCAGCTTCGGTCCGGCGAGCTTGCCCATCACGAACGCAATCGGAAAGGCGAGCACAGCGTCGGTGATCGTGACCAGCACCGCGATCATCACGGTCCTCCCCACGATGGTTCTGTACACCGGGTCCGAGAACAGCGCGACGAAGTTCTCGAAGCTGAATGTCTTGGTGATCGTGAATGTGATGTTCGCGTCGTAGTGCCAGAAGGCAGCCGCAAACAACACGGCGAGGGAGCCGAGGTAGAACACCACCAGCCACCCGACCGGCGCTGCAAGCAGGCCGGCGACCCGGATCCTCGGCCACCGGGCGAGGACCCGGGCGACACGGCGGGTCAGCGTCGGCCGGGTGGTCGACAGCTGGCGGGCACTCATCTCAACACCCGGCGGTCATGTCTATCCCTTGATGTCGGTCCAGGCATGCAGCCAATCCGCGTACCCCTTGCAGACGTTGCCCCTGCTGTCGCCGCAGTTGGTGAGCGGCACCTTCCAGACCGCGAGGTCATGGAGGTAAATGGCGTCACCCACGTGATAGGTCGTGCAGAAAGTGGCGTCGTCCTTGGCGATGATGTCGCACGCCTTCAGGTTCGCCGGTGCTTCCCCGAACCACTGCGCAACCTGCGCCTGGACCGCCGGTGTGGTGATCCAGTTCATCCAGAGGTACATGCAGTTGGGATGCGCGGCATGCGAGTACATCATCCAGGTGTCCGACCACCCGGTCGACCCTTCCTTGGGGACCGTAACCGAGACAGGACTGGGCGTCTTGTCGGTGAGCAGGAGGTTGGCGATGACCTGCCATGTGGTCCCGACGACGGAGTCGGCATTGGCGAATGCGGACTGCTCCTTGGTGTAGTCAGACCAGTACGTCCCCACCACGGTGTGCTGCACCTTGAGCAGGCTCACCACCGCGTTGAACTGGGTGGCGTCGAGCTCATACGGGTCGGTGATGTGCAGGTCAGGGCGCGTCGACTTCAGGTAGAGCGCCGCATCCGCGATGTAAATGGGATCGTCGTACGCGGTGACCTTTCCCTTGTACGGGGAGTTCGGATCGAAGACCACGCTCCAGGAGTCGGGCGCGGGCTTGACGACGTCGGTCCGCCACATCAGCAGGTTGGCGCCCCAGCCGTGCGGCACACCGTAGTTCTTGCCCTGATACGTGTTGTAGGGCTGGTTCTTCAGGCTCGGGTTGATGTCCGCGTAGTTGGTGAGCAGGTTGACGTTGATCGGTGTCGCGGCGCCACCGGCCATGAGACGGAGCGTGGCGTTGCCCGATGCCGACACGCCGTCGTACTGACCGGTCTCCATCAGGGCCACCATCTCGTCAGACGTGTTGGCAATCTTGGCGTTGACCTTGCAGCCCGTCTGATTCTGGAACGGCGTGACCCAGTCGACGGTCGGATCGTCTTGACCCGCCTCCGCGTACCCGGCCCAGACGATGATGTTGAGGGCACCTTCGCCGGGGCCGATCTTGGTCAGCAGGGCCGGCCCGTTGCTGCCGCCGGTCGTTGCCGAGCCGCATGCGGCGATCCCCAGGGATGCGCACGCCGCGCCGACCCATACTCGTGACCTGCGAGTGATCATGCTTCCGCCTCCGATTACGTTCCTGATGAGCCCGGGTTGAGTGCCATGGTCTGATCCCGTTGCCAGACGAGCCGCACCTCACGGCCTTTCTGCGCCTGCGCGTCTGTTGCGGTGGCATTGACGTTCTGAGCGACGACGCTGAGTGTGCGGTCGGGCGCCAACGCCACGACGTACACCGTCTGCGCCCCGAGATACACGATGGCACGTACGGTGCCGACCACCGTGCAGTCACCGTTGCCAACTGCCTCGTCGACCCCGACGATGCGAATCTTCTCCGGGCGGATCATGAACCGGCCGCGCTCGCCGATGACGCGAGCTGCGAGGTCGTCTTCGATGAGATTTGATGCGCCGACGAAGCCCGCCACAAACGGTGTGGCCGGCCGCTCATAGATCTCCGACGGCGTGCCCACCTGCTCGATGCGGCCGGCACCGAACACGGCGATGCGGTCGCTGAGAGCGAGCGCCTCCTGCTGATCGTGGGTGACGAAAATGAAGGTGATGCCCGCGCCGCGCTGCACCTCCTTGAGTTCCCCCTGCATCTCCTCTCGGAGCTTGGTGTCCAGCGCACCGAGGGGTTCATCGAGCAGGAGCACGCGAGGTCGATTGATCAGCGCCCGAGCCAAGGCAACGCGCTGACGCTGGCCGCCGCTGAGCTCCGACGGCTTGCGTGCCTGGTAGCCGCCGAGCCGCATGGTCTCGAGGGTTTCCGCCACGCGCGTGGCGCGCTCGCTGCGGGGCACTCGCCGGACCCGAAGGCTGTAGCCGACGTTCTCCCCAACGGTCATGTGCGGGAACAGCGCGTAGTCCTGGAAGACAGTGTTGACGTTCCGCTCGAACGCCGGCATCTTCGTGACATCGCGACCATGCAGCCGCACGCTGCCGCTGGTCGGTCGTTCGAAGCCCGCGATGAGACGAAGGGTGGTGGTCTTCCCCGATCCCGAGGGACCCAGGAGTGAGAAGAACTCGCCGTCCGCGATATCGAGCGAGATGTCGCTGACAGCGACCTGGTCACCGAACCGCTTGGTGAGCCCCACAAGGGAGACTGCTGCCGGCGCCGCGACCGAAGCAGACCGAGGGTCCCTCCCGTCGACCACGTTCTCCCGAGCCAGCACTGGTCTTCCCCACGTTCCGCGCCGATCGACGGCTTCTGCAACCCGATTCGCAAGCGGGTCGGTCGAGATGCTAGTCGCTGCGATCACCTCGCGGGGGTGTTCAGTAGGTTCGGCGCGCGATGCCTTGAGAGACCGGCCGATCCCTCAGCGCCTCTGACGCTAACGGTGCGCTTGACGCGATAGATCCGGTCACGGATAATGCCGGAAGGGGCTGCGGACGCTCCGCTAGGGAAGGAAGGCATATGAACCAGCACATCGGACGCGTTCATCGTCGCGTCGGGGGACTCGCCGGACTGGCCGGCACGCTGACGCTCGCAGGCGTCGTGCTCACGGCCCAGGCAGCGTCGGCTGCAGGGAACACCAACTTCGAAGGCATCCTCGCCGCCTCGTCGCCGACGGGGTTCATGAGCAGCCCGAACGCGTACGACCTCTCGGGTGGTTCGGTCACGGTCAACTTCGACGTCCACGCCTGGAACCTCACGGATCAGGGCCAGACGGTCGCGCTGAACTTCTCTGCCGATCACATCCTCAGTGACAACGGCCAGAACGTTGCTGACGGACAGCCCGGTCAGGCCGGCATCGCATTCGCGGGTCCGAGCGGGACCACGCAGACGGTCATGCCCGGCACCCAGTCCTTCACTCAGACCTGGGACGCGAACGGCACCCAGGAACTGCAGCTCAGCTACACATTCACCTCGTGCGGCTACTTCCAGCTCGACGTCTGGGCACCCTGGAAGGGCCACGACACCGGCCGTACCCGGGCCACGCTGGCCTCGGGTTTCGTGCGCATCCTCGGCTGCGAGACGAACTCCACTCCTTCGCCAACGCCGACCGATCCTGGCACGACCAGCCATCCGCAGGGTGGGGTGCTGAGCATCACGACTCCCTCCACAGGTGCAGGCGGCGGCTGGCTGACCATGGGCGCGCTCCTGATGGTTGCGGGCGCGGGAACTGGCTTCGTCGGCATGCGCCGGCGTCGCATCGATATCTGAGCAATACACGCGGAGACGCTGAGCGCATCGGGGATGCGCTCAGCGCCGACCACTCGATCCAAAACCGCGACGGAAGTACCGATGGTCACGAGCCCTTTGCTCGGATGGTCGCGACAAGGCTTCCCTCGCATCGCTCGAACGGCGACGGAACTCGCGTCACGGGGCCTTTTGCTCCGATGATCGACGAGTCTTCCGCCGCCGTTCCGTCGTGTAGGGTCGAGAACGCCGTGGCTGGCGCTTTGTCGCATCGGATCACTGACAAGCTCTACAGCTGGGCGAGCATTGCCGAGGAAAACACGATTGCGCAGGCGCGCACCGCCAGTGAGATGCCCTTTGTCCGTCCGTACCTGGCACTCATGCCCGATGCGCACCTCGGCAAGGGCGCGACCGTCGGTTCGGTGATTCCGACGGTCGGGGCGATCATGCCGGCCGCGGTGGGTGTCGACATCGGCTGCGGCATGATCGCGTTGCTGACGCAGTTCACACGCGCGCAGGTCGCGGAGCGGGGGAGTCTCGCGACCTTACGCGGAGCGATCGAGCGTTCGATCCCACTGTCCGCGGGGCACTACAACACCTCGATCAGTGCGACTGCGACGGCCCGCATTGCGCATCTGGAAGCGATCGCACCTCGCGACTACACGCGGACGGCCGGGCGCAGAGACTGGCGGTTGCAACTCGGCACGCTCGGCTCCGGGAATCACTTCATCGAGGTGACGCTCGACGAGCTCGATCGTGTGTGGCTGTTTCTGCACAGCGGCTCGCGCGGCATTGGCAATCGCATCGCGTCCGAGCATATCGCCCAGGCGCAGCGAGAGACCGCGGTCGGCCTGCCGGATCGCGATCTCGCATATCTCACCGAAGGCACGCCGACCTTCGACGCGTACATCGCCGACCTCAACTGGGCGCAGGAGTTCGCGCTCCTCAATCGCGAGGAAATGATGGATCGCGTCGCCCGCCAGACAAGCGAGTTCATGGGCGAGGCGGTGGTGGAGCGCGAGCGGATCAACTGCCACCACAACTTCACGCGCCGTGAAGCGCACTTCGGGAACCTGGTGTGGCTCTCGCGCAAAGGCGCGATCCAGGCGGAGGCAGGTCAGCCGGGGCTGGTTCCAGGCTCGATGGGCACCGCGAGCTATGTCATCGAAGGCGTCGGCAACGCTGCGGCGTTCAACTCATCGCCGCACGGCGCCGGCAGGAACCTCTCGCGCAACGCGGCGCGAAAGCGCTTCTCCGTTCAGGATCTCCGGGAGGCGATGGCCCCGTGGTCAACCACCAGGGCAGGACACTTTTCCGGGCGGGGTTGCATGCCGA
>JBEPVD010000066.1:0-9469 GCA_041691155.1 Candidatus Dormiibacterota bacterium
CAGACGTCGGTGACGCTCATGTCGCCGCGACGCAGCATCGCCATCGCGCGCTCGATGCGCCGGGTCATCAGGTAGCCATAGGGCGCCTCGCCGTACGCGAGCTTGAACTCCCGGCTGAGGTGCCCGGCGGACATGTTCGCGCCACGCGCGAGCGCCTCGACGTCGAGGGGCTGCGCGTACTCCCGGTCGATCCGGTCACGAACGCGCCGTAGTCGCGCGAGGTCGCGGAGGTGCTGCTCCGCGGCGGACGAGGTGGTCACCAGAAAGATCGTGCCACGTCGGGACGGTGGTGACGACTTAGTTCACGTGCCCCCGGCCCTGGGTGCCCGAGCGCCGCCGCAGCGCGCGGACCCACTCACGGGTGATCGGAACAAGCTCCTCGTCCAGCAGCGCGCAGGCGATGAGGACCACTGCCGCAGTACCGAAGCCGATCAAGGCGCTCTGCCAGATGGCGAACCGCGGGATGGCCACCGTACAGGGCTTGGTGCACGGGTAGGTGACCTGCGCGGTGACGACGCCGAGGATGATGCCGGTCAGCCCACCGACGCAGTACAGGAGTACCGCTCTCGCCGTGTTCACGCGGTGAATATAGGCGTCAGGGCTGCCTGTACAAAGGCGCCGGACGTTACATTCCGCATATGCCCACGACCGGACACGTGCTCGCCTTCGCCGCCACCGCGCTCATCGTGGTCGTGATCCCCGGCCCGAGCGTGCTGTTCGTCGTCGCCAGAGCGCTGGCCAATGGCCGTCGCGTCGCGGTGCTGACTGTGGTGGGCAACGCGCTCGGCGAGTACGTTCAGGTCGTGGCCGTCGCGTTCGGCATCGGCGCGCTTGCTGAGCGATCCGTGCTGGCTTTCACGGTGCTCAAGGTCGTCGGTGGTGGCTACCTCATCTATCTCGGGATCAAGACCTTCAGAGCGCGACGATCGGTCGCGGCCGCGCTCTCTGCACCCGTCGAAGCTCGTTCGGACGCTCGGTCATTTCTGCAGGGCTGGATCGTCGGAGTGACCAACCCGAAGACGGTGGTCTTTCTCGCCGCAATCCTGCCCCAGTTCGTGAGCGCAGGTGCCGGCAACGTCCCGGCACAGATCCTGGTGCTGGGGCTGATCTTCGCTGCCATGGCGATCGTCTCGGACACCGCCTGGGCGTTCGCCGCCGGTGGGGTCCGGAGCTGGTTCAGCCGTTCCCCGAAGCGCCTGGAGATGGTCGGCGGGACGGGCGGACTCGCGATCATGGCGATCGGCGCCGGGTTGCTGGTCACCGGGCCGCGCAAGAACTGACCGCCCGTTTCATCAACATACACAAGCCTGTATAATCAGCGCAAGCCGGACCACGTCCGGCGCGGCCGGAGGGGCGACCGTCAAAGCAGGTTCTTTGGAGGTTGCCAGTGCTCACAGCGCATCGATTCCGCGTACTCCTCAGCATGGCGGTGGTCGTCGGCGTGGTTGCGTTCGCCGTGCACGCGGCGGCGCAGGCACCCACCCCCGGCCGGTACATCAGTTGGGCGCCGCCGGCTGCCGCGACCGCTACTCCTGGGGTTGGCCTTGCCCTCCCGCTGGCAAGTTCGCCGCCCGTGGCCGACCTCGGTCCACTCGGTGGGCTGACCTCGCCACTTTCCGGGCTTTTCAAGCAGTTGAACGCCAACACGAAGACGACCGAGTCCGGCGAGTACTCGATCATTCAAGCGCTCGAAGGGGCCATCGCCAACCACGTCCGGCAGTTCCTGACATGGGTCACGGGCGGACGATGATGCCAAGGCGGTCAGAATCAATAGGTGCCTCCTCCCTTCAATGCTGCCGAGTTGCGACGTCCCGACCTTCGCAACGTCGCGATCATCGCCCACGTCGATCACGGCAAGACGACCCTGGTCGACGCGCTGCTCAAGCAATCACGGGTCTTCGCCGCTCACGAGCAGATCGGCGAATTGATCATGGATTCCAACGATCTGGAGCGAGAGAAGGGCATCACCATCCTCGCGAAGACGACCTCGGTTCGCTACAACGGCATCAAGCTGAACATCATCGACACGCCGGGGCATGCCGACTTCGGCGGTGAGGTCGAACGGGTCCTCGGCATGGCCGACGGGTGCCTGCTGCTGGTCGATGCGGCCGAGGGACCGATGCCGCAGACCCGCGTGGTCCTGCGCCAGGCCATGGCGCTCGGCTTGCAGCCGATCATCGTGGTCAACAAGATCGACCGGGCAAACGCGCAGCCCGCCGAAACCGTCGAGGCGACGCACGACCTGCTGCTCGAACTCGCCAAGGAGTCATGGCAGCTTGACGCTCCGGTGCTCTACACCAACGCGCGTGAAGGCACGGCCACGGCCGACCTCTCGCATGCCGGCGTGACGCTGGAGCCGCTCCTCGATGCGATCCTCGAGTACGTCCCCCCGCCCCTTGCGAATCCTGACGGGCCGCTGCAGATGCTGGTCAGCAACCTGGACCACGACAACTGGAGCGGCCGGCTGGCGCTCGGGAAGATCCAGCGCGGCACCGTGCATCCCGGAATGAGCGTGGTGTGCTGCACCGCGAACGGCGCCGGCAAGGTCGAACGCATCGCGACGGTGCTCACCGTCGAGGCGCTGCAGCGCCTCTCGGTCGAATCCGCATCGGCCGGCGAGATCGTCTACCTCTCCGGGCTTGCGGCGGTTGCGATCGGCGACACCATCGCCGACTCGGAAGCGCCTGAAGCGTTGCCACGGCTCGAGATCGGCGAGCCGACACTCCGCATGCAGTTCTCGGTGAACCAGTCACCACTTGCAGGGCGCGAAGCGACGGTCAGCAGCACCTCACGGCAGTTGCGCGCGCGGTTGGAGCGCGAGCTGCTCACCAATGTGGCGTTGCGCGTCGAGGACGGGCCGACCGCCGACATCTTCGACGTCAGCGGACGCGGCGAGCTCCACCTCGCAATCCTCATCGAGACCATGCGGCGCGAGGGCTATGAGTTCGAGGTGTCACGGCCGGCGGTCATCACCAAGGAGGTGGACGGCCAGCGTGTCGAGCCGGTCGAGGACTGCGTCGTCGATTGTTCGGCAGATGTGGTCGGCGCCATCACCGATGCGCTCGGAACGCGCGGCGCGAAAATGACCGCCATGCGCACCGACGCCGGCGGCGGGGTGCGCCTCACCTACCACGCACCCACGCGCGCGCTGATCGGCTTGCGCAGCCAGATCCTGACGCTGACGCGAGGGACGGGCGTCATGGCAACCCGGTTGCTCGGCTGGGAGCGCATGTGGCCGTTGCCCACGACCACGCGCAACGGCGTGCTCACCGCGAGCCAGCCCGGCACCGCCGTTGCGTACGGACTGGTGACCCTCCAGGAGCGCGGACAGCCGCTCATCCCGCCGGGCACGCCAGTCTACGAGGGGATGATCGTGGGGCTCAACCGGCGTCCCGGCGACATCCACCTCAACGTCACCAAGCAGAAGCAGAAGACCAATATCCGGTCCTCCACCGAGGACATGACGATCCGCCTGGTCCCACCGCGGAAGATGTCGCTGGAAGAGTGCCTCGACTTCATCATCGACGACGAACTCGTCGAGGTCACGCCGGTTGGCATCCGCATGCGCAAGCGTGTGCTCAACGCAGATGAGCGCAACAAGCTCCGCAAACGGTCGCTCGTGACCGAGGCCTAGACCGCAGGCCAGCCTGCGGAAACGTCAGCTCTGAGCCGGCGCCTGCGAGGCGGTGCGGTCCGCGGCCTTTTTCGCAGCTTTGGCGATGGCGGCGGCCTTCGGCTTCTTGCCCTGGCGCTTGGGTGCTCCCCGGCTTTTGTCACTTGCCATGTCTCTCTCCTCGTCGGGAACTGTTCGTCAGTGCGAGATTAATACAAGTGCGTGCGAACCGGGTTTGACGGCGTGGCGGCGCCAACAGGCTCGGGCCGCCGATGCGAGGCGGGTGCCACCATTGTCTGATGTGCGCCGAGGCTGCTGACTCCGCTGACCGCATTGTGGCGCGGGGCGAGCGCGTCCACCTCCGACACCTCGTCGCTGAAGACCAGGAGCCATACCTCGCCATGGTGGCCGCGAGTCGCGCGTTGCACCATCCCTGGACCAGTCCTCCCGCGGACGAGCAGGGGTTTCACGGGCTCGTCGCGCGCTCGCGCGCGTCCGATTTTGTGTCACTCGTCGGGTGGAGAACGGCGGACGGTCTGCTGACCGCCGTCGTCAACTTCAGCCAGATCGTGCGGGGCGGCTTCCACAGTTGCTACTGCGGCTTCTACGCGAACGCCGCCGCAGCCGGCCTGGGTCTGACGCGAGAAACCCTCGAGTTGGCGCTCGGATTTGCCTTCACGACTGAAAAGCTGCATCGCGTGGAAGCCAACGTCCAGCCGAACAACGCGCCCTCACTCGCACTGGTCCGGCGGGTTGGATTTCGACACGAAGGATTCTCGCCTCGCTACCTCCACATTGACGGGGAGTGGCGCGACCACGAACGATTCGCAATCACCTCGGATGACTGGCGACCTACGGCAGCGTCCACGTAGCGACGGCGCTGTTGAAGGGATTGGTCATCTGGATCACCCCGCCGGTCGAAGGGACGTCGAAGACGATGTGACCGTAGGTGACGCCCTTCGGCAATGGACTAGTCGGGAGCAGGAGCGGCCCCAACCCTGACGACAGCGCGCTGCCGTTGAAATCCGGATAGGCATGTCCATTGGTTGCGAGATACGTGAAGGTGAATGGCAACAACTGGCCGGCGAGTCGCGATAGCACGGCTTGGGTCTGTGTAATCGTGACTTCTTCACCCCTCGCGCGGACGACGTCACCTTCGATCTCCAGCGTTGCGAGAACCGCACGTTCATCGTCGAGGGTCGCCTGCTCGTCCACAAACTCCGTCGATGTCGCGGCCGAGTTGTCGATAGCGGCCGAAAGGTCCAAGAGGACCTGAACACCGACGTAGAGACCGTTCACCGGTGCCGCGGTGACGAGTCCCTGCAAGTTGAAAGCCGCCTTCTCGACGGTCACGGACGCAACCAGCCCCTGGCTGGTCGTGACGCGGAACGTCTGACCGAGAACGAGGTTGATGCGACCCGTGCTCGGCGGGGGGATCGGCGAAGGAGTGGGGTGTGCGTGGTTGATGATGACGACCACGGCGCCGGCCGCCAATGCCGCAAGCGGAACGCCAAGGCCAACGATTGCAGTGACAAACCGTCCGTGTTGCCGCCTGGATTTGGCCGCAGGCTGTCGGGCGTGTTCAATCAGGTCGGCGATGCCTCGTCGGTAGGTCTCGTCGACTTCGCCATCAGCAATAGTGATCATCTTTCCTTCTCCTTCATGGCTCATCGTGCTGCGCGGCCAGAATTCCCCGCAGCGTCTCGCGGGCGTGATGCAGGCGTGAACTGACCGTCCCGCTGGGGATCGACAGAATCGACGCTACTTCGTCGATTCCGAACCCATAGAGGTAGTGGAGTGCAACGACCGCGCGATGTTTGGGATGTAGGCGTCGCAACGCGTGCTCGACGAGCATCCGGTCGACGACGGCGCCCTCCTGACTGACGCCGTCATCGACCTCGCCAAATGCAGTCCATCGCCGGACCCGTCTCCGACGAGCGAGGCTGATCGCCTCGTTGCAAGTGATGCGTGCCAACCAAGCCTCGGGACCAATCCCCTCGCGGAGTCGGTCCTGGTGGCGGAGTGCCTTCTCGAACGCGAGCTGCACCGCGTCGGCGGCGTCGTTGCGGTCGCGCAGGATGACGAAAGCCAACCCCATAAGTCGATCTCGCTGGGCGGCGTAGGTCGCAGCCCAGTCGACTTGGTCCGGGGCCTCGATATTCGCGATGTGCGGCGTGACAACCTCTTGCACTCTGCCCATCAATACGCTTGAAGACCGCTCGAGCGTCAAAACCCGCGATCGCGATCCGCCCACGACCAGCGCTGCGGGAGCACCGCGTCGTGCTACGCGCCGCTCAGGTCCGACAGGGTGTCTTGCTCAGCGCAGGACTCGGATGAACGCAACTGTCACCCGTCAGCCTCGATTGGCTCGGGCGCGGCGTCGCCCCTCGTGCATCGCCTGAACGCGACCTCCAGGGATCTTCATCCCTTCCTCGACGAGCCCCGGCGGCAACTGCTGGGCCGCGGGCATCGTGCTCGCCCACGGGTCGCCTTCGCCGAGGAGCTTCAGCGCAGTGTGAATGGTGAAATCGCCGGGCTTCACGTGATCAAGGTCGTCCCAGTCCACCGGGAACGACACGGGCGTTCCCGGCCGGAGTCGCGGGCTGTAGGTGGCCACCACGGTCGCAGAGCCGGCCCGGGTCGCATCGACGAAGACGCGGCCGCCGCGTTCCTCCTTCATGAAGGCTGTGGTGGCCAGGCTCGGGTCGAGTCGCTCGGCGTGTGCCGCGAGGGCGCGTGTGGCTGCCGCTGCTTCGTGGGCGGGAGCTCCGCCGGCGATGGGCACAAAGATGTGCATGCCTTTCGCGCCGCTGGTCTTCACGGCGCCTCCGAGGCCCACATCGGCGAGCGCCTGACCTACCAGATGCGCAACTTGCACGGCAATCGGGAAGTCTTCTGCGCTCGGCGGATCGAGATCGATCACCAAGTGGGTCACGCTGTCCGGAGCGGCGACCGTCGTGAGTGCCGGATGGTATTCGACAGCACGCTGATTGGCAAACCACACCAGGGTGCGGCGGTCATTGCAAAGTGCGTAAGTGACCTGTCGCTTCGAGGACTCCGCCCACGATGTGACCCGATCGATCCACTCGGGCGCATAGCTCGGCAGGTTCTTCTGCATGAACGCCTCCTGCCCTCGATGCACCCGAATAACTGAGAGCGCCCGGTCGTACAGCACCGGAAGGAGGCGATCGGCAACGCCTTCGAGGTAGTCGACGAGGTCGCGCTTCGTGGCGTTTGCGCCCTCGAACAGCGGGTCGTCGAGACTAGTGAGGGGCACACCCTCCCGCTGATCGCCGCCGGCGCTCGGTGCTGCCATCACGGACATTTTCCGCCCCACGAGAACCCAACGCGCAACGGTCCAACACTGACCCTTACCGCGGCCCCACCGTGAGTGTGTTGTTGATGGATTCGCCGAACGCGTGCGGCGGCGGCTGCATCAGCAGAATCACCACAACCACGGCTGCCAGGGCGATCGCGACGAGCGCCGCCGCAATGAGCGTTTTCACAGCCCCAAGGCTGACTGCCGCGTCCGCATGACAGTGTGCGGAATGGGAACCAGAACGGTGACACCTCAGAGGTCTCCCGCCTGCAAGCCGTGTTCGACCAGCGACACGACCTCCCGCTCCGTGCCGCCAGCGCGGTGCTGCTCTCAGCAGCGGACCTCAGTCGCACCCTGCCAGAACGATCGGCTCCCTGGTCGAAGTACCAAGGGCGAAGGCCAGCCCGAACCCGGTGGCGATCCCGGTGAGGCCTCCGGGTAGAGGCGGAGCGCTCACTTGGATGCCATTCATCTGGATGTACGCCACTTGTGGGTTCTGGACGGTCATGCCGGCGGCCCAGAGATCACGCACGTTGCCACCTCGGCGATGCCGGAGAGATCGACATTGGGGTTGTCGGCGCCGACACCGACACCGACGACTTGACAGACATACACAAATCCGTATAGTCTGTCCGCTGTCCGGGTCCTCACCCGGAACGGCCGGAGGGGCGACCGACAACCGAAATATGTGCATCGGAGGTCGCCCCTCGTGGTTCAACTGAAAGCGCTCATCGACAACTGGATTCTCATCGCGCAAGGTCTGCTCGCAAGCGTCGGCGCGCTCGTATTCCTCATTGCATTCATGACTAGGTGCAAAGTACACGGGGCTTGGGCCACCGGTAAATCCCAGTAGATAAGGCTCGCTTCCGTACGGATATGCGCGCAGGGCCAAGAGCATTTACCCAGCTCCGACTGGGCGGCTCCGATGCAGCAACGACAACGCCCGTGGCTTGGATATCAGGGATTGCCCGGCTCGGGGTGCGCGATTGGAATCAAACATACGAGCTGACAGCGTATGCGCCGAGACCATGGGCGATGGACGAGGTGTCCCCTTCCGATCAGTGAAGGTCGAGCCTGCGGAAGCCAGCAATCGCAGTCACCGTCAGCCCCGCCCCCACGACCACGAGTACAACGGCGGACACAAGGCTGAGTCCGTTTGCAAGCTGCTGGTCCCCGACCGACCAGTAGAAGAGCGAAAAGTAACGAGCAGGGTGAATCCATGCGATCACCGGAGAGAGGGAGCTCACCAAGTAGGAGCACGCCGCAAGCGCCGCCGTCACACCGAGAGCCGTCCCGCGGCTGCCGGTGATCGATCCAACCGCTAGGGCGCACAGCCCGAAGTCGATACCGAGGAGGGCGACTCCAAGGGTCAGTCCGGTGAGATGCGCGATGGGTATGGAGAGATCAAACTGCCTCCCGACGACGACGCACAGCATGGTTGCGATGGCCAGCAGCATCGCCTGCAAGGCCAAGGCTCCTACCTTTTGCAGCACCACAGCGTCGCGTGATACCGGAAGCACTGCCGTGAGCGAGAGCGTGCCGTCTTCGTCTTGTCCTGCGATGCACGTCGCTCCGTAGCCGATGGTGATGAGCAGCATGATGAGCGGCAGGAAGTTCTCATAGATGTTGGCGTCGAGCCAGCCGCTCGGTGAGGTCAGTGATCCCGTCGCACCAAAGAGTGCTGCCAGCGTCGATCCATTCTTCGTGAGTGCATCCAGACTGGCAGAGTCCTTGAACTGTGGATACAGCGCAACAATGACGAGCGCGTACAGCACCATCCCCGCCACGTAGCTGAGCAAGGCCCTCCGGCGGAGTCGGAGGTCGATGGTTGCGACATCAGCGCGCATCGGCTGGCTCCCCGTCGGGCTGGTCCCGGTAGAAGGTGAGGAAGAGTTCGTCGAGGTCGGCTGGGCGGGCGACCACATCGATAGGGTCAAGAGCGGCAGCAACTCGTAGGACGGGGGCGATGGCACCGCGGAGCGCCAGGGTGATGCCCCGCCCCGTGGCGGTCACGACCTGAACCCCCGGGATCGACGCGAAGGTTTTTGGATCGACGCCAGCTGCAAAGGAGAACTCGACGGTTCGCGGCGCCCGGCGTCGTAAGCCTTCGACGGTGTCGGTGACAACGAGGCGTCCTTCCTTGATGATCGCCACGCGATCGACCACTCGTTGCACCTCAGCGAGTTCATGCGATGAAAGGAACACGGTTGCGCCCCGCGCCACGAGCTCTTGGAGGAGCTTTTCGAACTCCGTCTGCTTGAGTGGATCCAGACCCGAGGTCGGCTCATCGAGGATCAGCAACTCGGGACGATGCATCACGGCCAAGACGATGCCGATCTTCTGCCGGTTTCCCTTGGAGAGTGTCCGAGTCGGGCGCTCGAGATCAACGTCGAACCGCTCCACAAGCTCGTGCACGAATGTCAAGTCGCGCAAGCCGCGCACACGGGCCATGAAGTCGACGTGCTGCTGACCGGTGAGGCGAGGGTGGAGCGCGAGCTCTCCCGGGAGGTAGCCGATCCGGCGATGGATGATCACGG
>JBEPVD010000067.1:0-8442 GCA_041691155.1 Candidatus Dormiibacterota bacterium
CGACGGCGGCCGCCGGCCGAGGCCCCGGGCCTCGTCGCGGTTGAACGCCGCCGTGGGCGCGGCCTGCGCGGCCGCTAAGGCCGCGCCCAACTCAGGATGCGCAGGGTCGGCGGAGACTGATCGCGGTTGGCCGAGCGCTGCTCCCCAGACCATGACGGTTTGACCCGAGTGGTAGGCCATCTCGGCTGCGAAGAGCAGGCAGCCGCCCGCGACACCTGTCCAGCCGGTCTTGATGCCCAACCAGCCTGGCCGCCCGAGCAGGATGTCGAGGTTGTGGAGGGTGACGCCATTGCTCAGGGTTGCGTTCTGGGTCGACACGAGGGCGGAAAGCGCCGGGTTGGCGGTGACCTTGCGCGCCAGCAGCACGAGATCGTCTGCGGTGGAGACCGTGCCGGAGCTGAGTCCGCTCGGGTCGGCAAAGCGCGTGTGCTGCATACCAAACGACGCCGCAGACGCGTTGAGGCGAGCGATGAACGTCGAGCGATTCCCCGAGATCCAGAGCGCCAGGCTCTCGGCGATATTGTCCGCCGAAGGCAGCAGCAGCCCGAGCAGGAGATCGCGCTCGGAGAAGACCTCTCCGGCACGCACCGGAAGATTCGACCCGCCCTGGGCCAGCGCCTGCCGGTACAGGCCGACATCCTCGGCACTCATGGTGATCGACGGCCCCGATTCGCCGGTCGGCAGCGGTCGTGCAGCCAGGACCACCAGCGCGGTCATCGCTTTGGCGACCGATCCGATCGGACGCACCACGGTGGCCCCGCGCGCCGCGACCGTGCCGCCAAGGTCGGTGGCGAGCGCGAAGCTGCCGCTACCGGGCGTTGGTATGGAACGGGATCCGTTCCGGTCCAATTGGGCGGGCGCCGGCGCCAGGATGCTGACAGCCGCACGCGGCGGCGGCGCCGTGAGCCGCAATGTGACGAACGTCCCCGCAGTGATCACCATCGCGGCGATCACTGCGGCGAACACGATCCACACCCATGATGGGCGGCGTGCCGCTGCCATCAGACTCGCATTCGCGCGTCTGCCCGTAGCATGCGAGCGTGCCTACCCACGACGACACAGCGAACGCCGCCGCGTCGCGTCACGTTACGTGATGGATCAGGCTTTGGCCCGGCGTGCGGGCTTTGCGCCCTTGACCGCGCTCGAGAGCGAGGTGCTCGCCGAGAAACGCACCACACGACGTGCGGGGACTTTCACTGCCTCACCGGTGCGTGGATTGCGACCCAGCCGTGCGGCACGCTGTGCGGTCTTGAAGTTGCCGAAGCCGTGGATACGAACCTCGTCACCTTTTTCCAGCGACGATGCGATGGTGTCGAAAAACCAGCGCACTTCATCGCGTGCGGCGGTGACGGTGATCTCTGCACGATCTGCGAGTTGCTTCGCGAGCACATCGCGCGTAACGACTGTGGCCATATGTTCTCTCCAGAAGTCCGACGGGGAAACGCGTGCAAGTGTAAGGAAAACCGACGTGGTTTCTCAACATCGGGCATGGGGGTCGCTGTGTTAGCGTCGCAACACGTGTCAGCGGCGCACGCCGGCGTCGCAGATGCGGAGTGGGACTCCGCACTGCAGCGCATGGGCGGCCATTTCCTGCAGAGCACGCCGTGGCAACGTGTCCAGGCCGCGCTCGGCCATGACGTGATCTGGGCACGAGAGGAGCACTGGCAGTGGGCAGGCGCGATTCGCGCCGGTCGCTTTCCGCGCTATGTCTACCTTCCGCACGGGCCGACCGCGACATCGGGTGACGCGATGGCGAACGCGCTCGTCGATGCCGTGAGTGCGGCGCACGAACGTGCGCTCGATTTCGTGCGCACCGAACCTGCGGGAACCGCCGCAGCCTCGGCCTTGATGGCCATGCGGGCCCATGAGAGCAAGGCAATCCAGCCGCATTGGACATGGGTGCTCGATCTCCTTCCCGACGAGCCCGTGCTGCGCGCTGGTCTTTCAGCCGGCCATCGCGGGGCAATCAACGCGTCATCACGTCGTGGGCTTACCGTCCGCGTGAGCGACGATCCCACTGACATCGAGGTATTCCTGGAGCTGCAGGATCGCACCGCGGCGGCAGGGAGATATCGCGGTCAGTCGCACGCGTACCACCGCGTGGTGGCTCGCACGCTCATGCCCGAGCACGCCGCGTCGCTGTATATCGTCGAGGCCGAAGGCGCGTCGGTCGCGGCCGCCATGTGTTTCGACTTCGCCGAGACGCGCTACTACGCGCATGCGGTGTCCGATCCCGAGGCCGGTCGCAAGCTCCAGGCGGCCGCGCCGCTGGTGTGGCGGATGATCCTGGATGCGCGCGAGGCGGGGAAGCGCCGATTCGACTTCTGGGGCATCAGTCCGGTGCGCGGTTCGGACGCCACCGTTGGCGCTTCCGGCCATGCGTGGGATGGGTTTTCGCAGTTCAAGCGGTCGTTCGGCGGCGAGGCCGTCGAGCGCGCGGGCACCTGGGATCTGCAGGTGCGCTCGATGCGTCACCGCCTCTACCGCGCCGCGGTGCGGATCCGCCGGTGAGGGCTGCGACACCTGTCGAGCTGGGTCGCTGGGACGAGCTGGTGGCTGCGAATCCCGATGGCGGTCAGATCCTGCAGACGCGCGCGTGGGGCGAGTTCAAACGCGCGCATCGATGGGCACCGCGCTACCTGCTCAGCGAGGATGGGCCGCAGGTCGCGGTGCTCGTCCTGCGCCACAACGTGCCTGGCCTTGGCGAATTGGGCTATGTCCCGAAAGGTCCGGGCATTGCGAGCCTCGAGCAACTCGGGCCGGTGCTCGAGGGGCTTCGACGCAACGCGGGCTCCGCATTCGCGATGAAACTCGAACCCGAAATCGAGGAAAGTGATGCCGCGGCATCCGCGCTCCGCGACCTCGGGCTGGAAAAGTCCCGGCACGATGTCCAGATCAGCCGCGCGACGATCATCGTGGATCTCCGACCCGACGAGGACACGCTGCTCGCGTCGTTCAAACCGAAGTCCCGCTACAACATCCGGCTCGCGCAGCGTCACGGGGTGAACGTCGCGGCCGTCCCGC
Source organism: Candidatus Dormiibacterota bacterium (assembly GCA_041691155.1). Classification (GTDB taxonomy): domain Bacteria; phylum Chloroflexota; class Dormibacteria; order Aeolococcales; family Aeolococcaceae; genus Palsa-851. The sequence continues at coordinate 3,025 of JBEPVD010000067.1, forward strand.
TCGATGGCTCGAGCATCGACACCATGTACGCACTCATGGCGTCGACGAGGGACCGAGCCGGGTTCACCTTGCGCACCAAGGCGTACTTCTCTTCGTACTGGCGGCTGCACGCGGCGGCCGGGCAGGGTCAGTTGTTCTTCGCATCGCTTGAAGGTGAGGTGCTCGCCGGAGTTTTCGCGACGTTCCTCGGCCACAGGGCCTGGTACAAGGACGGCGGATCAACCAAGGAACACGCCGCGGTCATGGCCCCACATCTGCTGCAGTGGGAGGTGATGCGCTGGCTTCGCGCCCGCGGGGTCGACGCCTACGACCTGGTCGCGGTGCCTCCGGCGGCGCAGCTCCACACCCAGCATCCGCTCTACGGGCTGTATCGCTTCAAGTCCGGCTTCAGTGACCACATCACGGAATACGTGGGCACCTGGGATCTGCCGATCCGGCGTCGTCGTTACGCCGCCTGGAATTCGTTCGCGGAGCGCGCGGCACATCAGTGGGCCTATCGCGTACGCCGCGACCTCCTGTATTGACCCGCGGCGCGCTAAGGCGTGGCGTGACATCCGCCGCCTGACGTCGGAAAGGCCGGCTAGCGCCAGATCCGTTTCATGATCACCTTGGAAAGCTTTTCCGGGTCATGGTGCGTCGAGATCTGCGATGACGCGACGTCGGCCAGGATGTAGTTCACCGGTTGCTGACCCGCCTGGTCGCGGTCGAAGCCCACGCGGGTGACGCCCGCCTCGACCGCCGACGGCGGGAGCGGGAGCCCGGTGTTGCTGTTGACGATCACGTAGTCGAACAGGTGGTTGCCCACGTGGTCCTCGATGGTCTTCAGGTGCTCGCTGACCGAGAAGCCCATCGTCTCGCCGGGCTGGCCGGCGATGTTGCAGACGTAGACCTTCACCGCCGGGCTGGCGCGGAGGGCCTCGACCATGCCCTCGATGAGCAGGTTGGGCAGGATCGAGGTGTACAGCGACCCGGGTCCGACGATGATCAGTTCGGCGGCCAGGATCGCCGTCTCCGCTTCCGGGTTGATCTCGGCGTCGGCAGGCTCGAGGAACACGCGGTCGATGCGCTCGATTCCCTGAGGAACCTTGGACTCGCCCACTCGCACCTCGCTGCCCGCAGTCGCGCAGAGCACCACGTCGCGCAGGGTCGCGGGAACGATCTGCCCCCGAACCGCAAGCACCCGGCCGGATTCGCGGATCGCGTGCTCGAAGTCGCCGGTGATCTCGGCCATCGCGGTGATGAAAAGGTTGCCGAAGGAGTGGCCGGAGAGTGCCCCCTCACCGCCGAAGCGATGCTGGAACAGCTTGGTCATCAGCGGCTCGGTCTCGGCGAGCGCGGTCAGGCATTGGCGGATGTCACCCGGAGGCAGGACGCGGTACTCCTCGCGCAGGCGTCCACTCGATCCGCCGTCGTCGGCGACGGTGACGATCGCGACGATGTTGCCCGTGTATTTCTTGATGCCCCGGAGCAGCGTGGAGAGCCCGGTACCGCCACCGATCGCGACCACGCGTGGGCCCTTGGCGAGCAGGCGAAAGCTGTAGAGCTGCTCGGCGATGCCGCGATCGGTGCTGCCACGACCGGGCAGGAACGGCCCCAGGATCGAGCGGCTCAGCTTGTAGAAGCAGAGGACGATGAGCCCGATGCCGACCAGCGCAAAGAAGAGCGCGCGGACGAGACGCGGCAGAAACTGGAGGGTCAGATCCTGGACCCAGTTCGGGAAGAGGATCGGCGCGCTGTACAGGTCGCGGAGGAGATAGCCCACCGCGAGGCTGATCATCACGATCGCCACAAACAGCAGAACCAGCCAGCGCTTGACGTGGAGCCCCGGCGTGAACCAGCGCATCAAGTTTGCGCTCGGCCGGATTCGTACCTTCATACCGCGTTCCGATTCTGGCACGACGGGTCGAACGTGCCAGCGATCCTCTGAATTGCTTCAGCTCGCGGGCGGTACCCGAAGCTCGCCCTTGGAGGCGAGTTCGACAGGGTCGCGTCGCTTCCTGAGCTTGGCGAGGTTGTGCTCGGCATCGATGTATCGCGACGTCCCCGAGTACGACCGCATCACCAGGCTCTGCGTATGGCAGCGACCCTCGCCCAGGAAGCGCACGCCTTCGAGCAGCTCACCGCTGGTGATTCCGGTCGCGGCGAAGAACACGTTGTCGCCGCCCACGAGGTCGTCGAGCTCGAGGACGGCGCCCTCGGTCTTGCCTTCGCTCTCGAGCACCTGCCGCTCGCCCTCTTTCAACCAGATTCGCGCCTGCATGCCGCCACCGATGCACTTGATGCCGCAGGCCGCGAGCACGGCCTCGGGTGCGCCGCCGATGCCCATGAGCACGTCGATGCCAGTTCGGTGCTCCATAGCCGCCATCAGGCCCGCCGCGACGTCGCCGTCCATGATCAGCTTCACTCGCGCCCCGGCGGTCCGGATCTCGTCAAGCAGCGGCTCGTGGCGCTCGCGATCGAGGACGACCACGGTGAGATCTTCGACACGGCGATCCTCGGCGCGAGCGATGCGCTTGAGGTTCTGCGCGACGCTGGCCGTGATGTCGATGACCTTCGCGGCAGCCGGACCGACGATCAGCTTCTCCATGTAGTGGATGTGCGTGTGGTACATCGACCCGCGTTCAGCCAGGGCTACCGTCGCGATGCCGCCAGGAATGCCCCGGGCCACGAGCCGGGTGCCGTCGATCGGGTCGACGGCCACGTCGACTTCGGGCGGGTTTCCGTTGCCGACCTGCTCGCCGATGTACAGCATCGGCGCCTCGTCCTTCTCGCCTTCGCCGATGACGACCACGCCGTCCATGTCGACGAACCCGAGGCTCCTGCGCATCGAGTCGACGGCGGCCTGATCCGCGTTCTCTTTTTGATTGCGACCCATGTGCCGGGCCGCCGCCATGGCGGCGCCCTCCGTGACTCGGACCAGTTCGAGGGCAAGGTTGCGGTCGATCGGTGTCCCGAGGTCGCGCGGCCGGGTTGCCATTAGCGAGCGATCATACGGTGCGCGCACCGGCGAGTCGGGCGGTACCGAACTCGACGATCGCGTCGGCAGCGCATTGGATGCCGGCCGCCAGCGCCGCCGCGTAGCCCAGGTTGGACGCGTCTTCGCGTTGCGCGATGTAGCCGAGAAACCCACCCGCGAGGGCGTCGCCCGCCCCGGTGGGGTCGACGACCGCCGGGACGGCTGCCGCGGGCAATTCGACGATGCCTCCGGCGGTGACACAGGCTGCGCCAAGCGGCCCGCGTTTCACCACCACCGCGCGGAGCCGGCCGGTGCCGCACAGCGCCATCGCCGATCGGCGCCAGTCATCGTCGCTGGTGAGCGCGGCGAGCTCGGCCGTGGTGAGGAACAGCACGTCAGCGCGGTGGATGACGGAAAGCACTTCGGCCGACCGGTCGTCGATGAAGACGGTCATCGAATCCGCGCCGATGAGCTGAGCGTCGGACTGTTCGAGGACCGCTCGCTGGAGGCTCGGGTCCATGCTCGCCACGAAGAGCACCGGCGCGGTCCGCGACGCCGGCGTCAGCATGGGTTGCCACTCCGGGTCGCAGCCCGGCTCCGACGATTCGGAGGACGTCGCCCAGCGGTTGAAGTCGTGCACCGCGTGCCACAGAAACGTCGGAGAGGCGCTCTCGACCATGCCGTCGAGATGGATCCGCGGGTCAGCGAGGACGCCGCGATACCTCGGTGCGCTGTCGGCGCCGACGATCCCGTTCAGGTGGACCGGGGCAAAGCGCGAGCACGCCAAGGCGAAATACACCGCCGAGCCGCCGAGCGAGTCCCGCCTGCCGGCGGGAGTGGTCACGTCGTCGCGGTGAAACGTCCCCGCCACGGCGACGTCCCAGGTCATCTCGGCAGATTACCCGCGACGCACGATCAACCCGCGGGCGCGGTCCGCTTCGGCCCGAAGAGCGGAATGATCGGCGCGAGCCTCGGCCGGCGGGACTCGAGTGCACGCATGAGAAGGATCTCCTGCGCTTCGAACAGGATGTCTGCCACATGGTCCGGGTCACGATCGATGCCGAGGCGGTCGCGAAGCCCGGGATCGACGGCGCCGACCGCACGAACCACCGCACTCCAGACCGAGGCGGGGATCAAGCGGAACGAGCGGAGGCGGCACTCCTCGATGAGATCGATGAGGACGTCTGCTTCACGAACACGAAGCCGGGTTCGCGAGATGCGCTCACGCCGGAAGGCTGCCTCACGCTCCATGCGCGCGATTTCCAGGCAGGTCCTTTCCATGGGGCCCGGCTGCGAACGCGAGGCGGCGGCGTGCACGTGCGGATTGTCCCACGCGCGAAGAAGGTGAGGAGAGTCGGTTGACTGCTGTTACACGGGGTAGCAGATGGACCGCCAGCGTCCGCCACCGGGAACGAGATGCACCACGCGCCGTATCTTCGCGATGGGATCCGGGTCGCCGACTTCGTACTCGACGTCCAGCTCGGCCACATCCGTGTACGTCCTTCCTCGTGAGGTGTCCGTCCATTCGGGGAGGTAGCGGACCTCTTTGACGCTCACGCCACGGAGCGTGCGCATCGAGGACGCGGCCTGCGCTTCGGCGAACGCCTCCGGGGACCCCCAGCTGAGCTGACAGTCCTCACTGAGCAGTGAGTAGGCGCGACGGAACTGGTGCGCGCGCATCAACTCGACGAAGAGTGCCTCACTGAAGGCGGGATTGCCCGGCGGTCTGGTGCCTGCCGGTACACGGCCGCGCTCGTGTGCATCGACGAGGTCGGCGGCACGTCGGGAGGTGATCTTCGCGGTCTCGCTGCCCGCCCAGAAGGCACGGGTGCCTGCGTCGACCTGCGTGGTGGGCTGGGGCTGCGCCGTTGGCGGCGCTGGTGCGGGCGCCGGGGGCGCCGAAGACGTGTAACGACTGGGTCGGTGGAGCCAGCGGATGAAGCGGCCGCCGTCGCGCTGGGGCCGCTCGGTGCCAATCAGGACGTGGGGTGGCAATGGCATCGCCGGCGCCAGTGTACGCGCGGGGCTTCGCGCCCCGGAGCCGGGGCACGCCGACCATCGCGCGCCCTAGGATGCGCGGTGATGCCGCAACCCCGCGCCCGCATCCTGATCGCCGAGGATGAGGCCGTCGTCGCTCAGCAGATCATCAATCGATTCACCCTGCTCGGCCATGACGTGCATTGGGCCAAAGCCGTGCGCGAGCTGCGAGCCGAGATGCCCGTGTTCAGCCCGGATGTCCTCATCCTCGATACGACTCTCGACACCGACGGGCTCGAGTTCTTCCAGGCGATCCGTTTCGCGCCCGAGCATCCGCGGGCCGGTGTCGTCATCCTGTCGGCCGCCGGAGACATCGGCGCTCGCGAGCGTGCGCAACAGCTCGGCGCCGCGTCAGTGATGATGAAACCGGTGCGTCTCGACGAGCTCGTCGAGATCGTCGAAGACCTGCTGACCTATATCTGAGC
>JBEPVD010000068.1:0-7206 GCA_041691155.1 Candidatus Dormiibacterota bacterium
GCGCCTGCGCCAAAAAACCGAAGCCCTTGTGTAATCGGCCATCGTCAGTTGCACATCTAGCTCGCCCCCATGCATGCCCGGCGCGTCGGAGCACTGCGTTTGGTGTGACCAGGCGAATCGTCCACGTGTCGATGCCTTATGGAGAGGTTGTCAAGGGATAACCACGTCGGTCCAACGAGATCCGCCATCGGCAGTCCGCCACAACTCAGAGCTCGTGCCTTGCGCCGTTTCGACGACAACGTAACCCAGGGATGGGTCCGAAAAGCCCACCCATTGGACACCCCGAGTTGAACCGAGCAGAACCGTCGTGTAAGTCTTGCCCCCATCCTCGGTCTCCAAGAGCGTTCCCGCGCCGGGGTCGGCGACGAATGCGGTGTTGGCTGTGAGCGCTGCCACAATTCCGCCATTGGTAAAGAGTCCATTGCCACGTGCCTTGACGAATGTCGATCCCGCATTCGTCGACCGCATCGGCTCGCCAGCGTTGCCGGTGGGACAGAAGGCCCAGACATCCAGGGAGCTCGCCGGATCGATCGTGCCGCCAAGCTCTGCGGCACATGGGCTCACGAGCTTGGTAAATGACAGCCCACCATTTGGAGAACGCCACAACTGCGTGCCGTCCATGAACCATAGGTCATTTGCGTGAACGCCGAGTGATGGCGGCGGCGCACCTGGGCCATCAACACTGAGCACCTGCGCCCAGGCATCGCTCGCTACGGCAGCTCTCATGAGGCGGACTGTGCAGGTACTCGGCGTTCCTGACGAGCAGCCATCGACGATCGCGTACACCAAGCCAGCAGCGCCAGATGCGACCGCAGTCACGGATCCGTGCAGATCAAGGCTTCGCCAGTGCGTACCGCCGTCGTGGGTGACCCACAGTCCTGGCCCAAAGGCCCAGCCGTCCGAAGGATCAGCGAAAAAGAGTCCACTAATAGACCGGGGGTCGGAACTCTGATCGTAATTCGCGTATTGCGTAGGTGGCGGAACGATCACGTGGAACGTCGTTCCGCCGTCGACGGTGTGACGCATCATCGGCGGGCATCCGGTACAGAACCCTTTCGTACCAAGAACCCAGAATTGCAACTCACTTACGGCCGTGACCGTCACTGGGTCGAATTTGCCCGAGGGGGGCGAAGTCGATCCCACTGGCGGACCGGTGACTTTGGGAGGCTGAGCACCGATGGCAGTCCTGGCGGCGCGACCACCGTCTCGTAGGGCGACAGCAACGGCCAGACTGCCGCCGACCAGCAGAACGACGGCGACCGCGAGGAGGGCGCTGCCGAACGCCGCTTTCAGCGGTCGCCAAGCCCCTCGCCGTGGACTAGATCCGGCTGCGCACGCCTCCTCGAAGCGGATGAGTAGGCGCGCTTCCACCGCTGGGGACGGCATCCGCGAGTCGATCGCGTCTTGAATCCTTCGCTGCAGCCCGCCAGATTCGACTCCGTTTGCCACGCTCTCAGACCTCCGTCAAATCGAGGGCCGCCTCAAGGCTTGCCGTGCCTCGACGGACAAGGGCTTTGGCTGCATCGACCGAACAGCCCATCGCCTCTCCCACCGCGTCATACGGCAGATCGAGGTAGTAGCGAAGCACGACGGCGAGGCGAACCCGATAGGTGAGGTGTGTCAGGGCCCCGATGACCTCTAGGCGTGTCAACGGGTCAGGTGCGGATCTTTCCGCTGACGGCAGGTCCGCAAATCGCACCACGCGCCACCAGCGGTTCCGGCGCACATCGCGACACTTGTTGGCCACGATGGCAAGAAACCAGGGACGAAGATCGCTTCCTGAACGCCTGTTGGAACGCCCGTGCCAGGCGCTAAGACATGCCTCTTGGACTGCGTCTTCGGCCTCGGTGGCATTCATCAACATTCCAGTCGCGAGTCGTACGGCGTCGAGGAGCAGTGGAGCGAGTTCGGCATCAAAGTCTTGGGCAGCGTTGTCCGTGGAGGTCATTGCCTCAGGGCAGGGCTCAGTGGTCAGCAATGCCACGCATGTTCCTTTCTGAGCTACTCATACCCTTAATACGGAGCGGGGGCGCGAAAAGTGTCGACCGTCGCTGTCGGCGTCTCCAACAAGAATGGGCCCCGAGTCTCTGACTCGGGCGAGCCACGGTACTTTGCCGTCGCGCCCGGGCCGTCCGCGTTCGTTTGTGGGAATTGGAACGAAGCCGTCGCGATCCGCGGGGACCGTCCACACATTCGCGGGGTGGGGCTGGGCTAGGCCAGCGGCCGCAGGTGACGGGAGGGCACGCGGTCGCTGGCGGGATGCCCGCCCGTCACGGAGTCTCAGCTCCACACCCGCGCGATGAGCAAACCATCTCAATCGGATTTCCTGCCGGGCACGGTCGTTGACTCGCCGCATTGAGCGGGGTACCGTTTGGGTCGTCAGAGATGCGTGACGAGGGATGGAATGAACTCAGCCGTATTGCTCCAGTAGTTGTGGGCTTGCAATCCGCCGCCGGAGCTGTTCGTCAAGTTGTCCACCTGCCGGTCGACCGGATCGAAAGGTGTGGCGACCGTGGCGGTTTCCGCACGGCTGACGAAGTGGTCGAAGTCCTTGATTGGGGCGGGTGAGCCGGTGGTCCAGCCCACAGGGTGCGCGAGCGGGTCTGCCACTGGGTCGCTAGGGTCGAAGTAGTTTTCCCAGCGATCCACGAGCCGCAGATTCCCCACCTCGAATCCCCAGGTGAAAAGCTCCCCATACTTGCGGAGGGGACTCCCGGCGGTCAAAAACGCAGCGACCTTTTCCATTGCCGGGGTGGGGAGATTGCGGAGCGTGTCGAAGCCGATCACGGTTCCGTTGCTGTGACAGTTGAGCACGACGCGGTCCACATCGTCCCGCGCAACGATCCGCAGCAATGCGGCCCGCACAAATGATCGAACGCGCTCGCGAAGGTCGTTCCGACACACATACCCGCACACGTCGTCCTCGACCTGGAGCAGTGACCCCAGTAGGCCTGCGGGGTGTCCGGGGTCAGGTGTCTTCCGACTGAAGAGTCCGAGTAAATGACGTCGCACTTCAACGTCTGTGCGTGGTGTGAGCCCACCTGAAGAGCCGGTTGGTGCATCAGTCACTTGTCCTGGCGTTGTATGACGTGACGCAAGCACGTCGAGGAGGACGGTATGCAGCGACGACGCGATCGATCCGTAGTGGCGATGCTCGGCGAGGCTCTTGAAGAAGGTCTCTGCAGTTGCCTCGGGCTGTGGGCCCAGATCCTCAAGCTTCGCGTACACGAGCGCGACGTGGCCGACGGTCTTACCAGGGCCTACGAGCGGAGCGTTGCTGATGTCAATCGCCCCCGTGCCGAACTTGTCGCTCCAGGCGCCGAGACGGTTCAGTCCAGCTGCGCGAGAGCCTTGGAATTCACTACAGACATAGACGGGCACCGAGGCGGCACTCTGCCACGACTGTCGGCGGGGATCGTCGCTGAGCGTCGTGAGTGCGTTCGCGATATTGGCGTGGACCGCGTCGGCATAGCCCGCCGTCTCCCCCACGCCGTCGGCGGGAGCCTGTGGTGGCTGCTGGAAACCGATCCCGTGAATGGTTACCAAGCAGGTGATGCCGGCCATGGCTTCCCTCCATGCAACTCGTCCGTGCGCCGAGGATACACAGATCATGAACAGCCCATCGGCCGATCATCACTGTTGGCTGCAGGTTCGCACGGCGTTGGTGGTCGATCGTGGCGATTGGCATCGTCATGGGCGGCGCTGGCGACGTTCCACCACCCTTCACCATGGGACCAAAACCGTGGAATCGTTTCAGCGCATTTGGCCCGTGAGCCGCCACAATGCAGAGGTATGGGAGTCGCGACCGGTTACGCTCCCTGATCTTGAAGAGATCGCATCGGCGTGGCGTGAGGGCAGCAGTGCGGAGCCGACGACCCTAACACCGGGATAGCGACCTACACGTCGAACGCGAACGGATAGCCGCGCAACACAACGGCTATCGCTCTGCCGCTATCGATGTTGGCTTTGTAGAGGCGCAGCCTCCACATTTGCGAACGGTGGCTGCCAACACCCACACGGACACCCGCGCTCCGGGCTGCGGGAGATGTCTATCCCGGCGACATTTCCTTCTGAGGCCCGATGAGCCGGCTCCGGTGGCAGAGGTGTCAGGTTGTGTGTGACCGGCCGGACGGCCCGTGCGGCCCTCGTGATGTCCTAAGCGGTTGGCACTTTCCCAGAGCAGCGACCAGTCAGACAGTCGCGAGGGCTGAGCGTTCGGCAGCGTCGCTAGCGTGAACCCTTCAGGGCTCGTCGAGGATCACTCCGTCGGCATAGCTTTGATCCCACGACTCCAGCGCTCTGCCGTGCTGCATCTCGGCCGTGCGGATGAGCAATTGGTCGACCGCGGCCGCGCGACCAGGCGCAACGCTCCCGATGTCGCTCGGCGTTGCCTCGACCGGTCGGTACATCCAGCCCCCGTTATCGAAGTAAGCCGGAGCAACATGATCCGCAATCTCCCGCGGCAATCCCGTGGCAGCCGGCAACGGCGTTTGAAGGCTCGCACCTTGGTACATCACTTTCGCCGATTCGTCCACAACTGGAGTATAGACCGTCCCCAGCTATGACGAAACCCGCCGCGACCCGACCGTCGCAGCGGCGGGCAGGCGCCGCCGGCGATATGTGATCACCGCCGCTGCGAGGTTCAGGAGAGCCAAAATCGCAAGAGATCCCCACCAGATCGCCCGCCATCCCAGATGGTGCTCGAAGAGGACCCCGCCGACCAGGGGGATGGCTCCGGGATGGGTAGTTGGCGGGAAGGTGAGCACAAAGGACGCGGCGGCGGCCAAGGAAAGGACAGCCGAGGCGATAATCGCATTTCGGGCGCGCAACTCCAGTGCCCTCGTAATTCTATGGTCAGACGGAAGCAAGACCACCGCCGCATAGACCGCTGGGAGCACGGCGAGAACCGAGGCTGTCCCCATCCCACCGTGGAATTCCACGAGCCGGGCCGCAAAGCCGAGGAGGAACACGGCGCCCGTGACGACGCTCATCAGGAGGGCCGGGAGCAGTAGGCTCCCGGGAGCGAGATACAGCTGGTTGGTGATCACAACCGTGGATGTCGCGTCTGGTGAGTGGACGCTGATACTGAGCACCGGGCCCAGGGACTCGGCAATCGCCTCTCGCGCGAGGCGATCCGCAGCCTCGGTACCGAGAGCACTCTCAAATCGAACGGGCATCCGATGCCCCGGCTCGTTGGGAGGGAACTGGCATCCCGCAGGAGCCTCGATCTCGATATGGGTTGATGCCGCCAGCCCCGTCTGCAAGCTAACCAACCCATCTTGATAACCGCGGGCGCGATCTCGCCACCGGTGAACGGGAGGTCTGGTTAGATATTCGTTATACGAGAGTTCGATGACCCGATCGCAACCACGAGCTGGATCAAGTAGCACCGACAGGTAGTAGCGACTGGCTAAGTCCGTGAACAGCGACTTCAAGGCAGTTTGCAACTGACCGTCTGCATCCGCCGCCGGTCTCTGCCTGGGGAGCCATTCCCGGAGCAGCCAGCTGCTGGCCCGAGATGCCTGCTTTCGCGGGCCGGTCAGCGCCCATGCCACCAAGCGCGCCTCATGATCTGGGTTCGCGCCCGCAGACTGATCGGAGCACGCCGCCATCATGTCCCACAAGAGCCGTGTGGTGAGCCTGCGGTTCTCCTCCAGCGTGGGATGCGAAATCCTCCAGCCTGCCTCATCCCGAGCTACAAATCCGGTCAGCACCTCCTTGCTGAATAGCCCCACGGGACTGGGGACGAGACGAAGCGCCGAGGCCGGTGGAGTGAGCCCCGGAAGGGTGACCTCGAGGACGACTCGATGGTGCACCTTCAGCACCCCTTCGTAGGTGATGGTCTCAACGCGCCGATGCACCCACTTTGGCCACACATTGATCACGGCGGTCATCGCCCGCGCCATCTCCCCGACATCCTCGGCCGTAATCGCCTTGAAATCATCCTGCTCGAGTGTCGCTTTCCGGTCAGCCTCTGCATCAGGAGTTCCTGGCTCGCGGCTACGCATTAGTCTTCGAAGGAGCCGGGCGAATGAAGTAGCGATCAGTCGGGGGGGCGTCCAGAGCAGTGCCACAGTGGCAAGTGCAATCGTTAGGAGCAGGAGCTCTGCGTAGACGAACGCATACGCAGCCAGTCGTCCCAAACCCGAACCTCATCCCTGTGGCTCGCTCCAGCCTTCCATCGGACGCTGGAAGCGAAATCTCCGTCCGATACTCACCTTGACATCGTCTATGCCCCACAGATGCTAATCGAGTTGACGCGCCGGATACAACGTGGAGCGACGTGCAGACATGCTCGTCTCGTGTTTTCCCGCGGTCGCGATAACACTGGGCGGCTCCTGTAGCCTTGCCACCGCCGGTCGGCCATTTGAGGTGGCGTTGCTGACGCTTGCGGATTGGTCCTAGCTGCCCTGACCTCAGCTCTCGCCCCATCGTGAGCGCGCCGGCGGTTTGTGGCCAGTTCCTATTCACTCACGCCCCGATCCGGACCATCCTGCCCGTGATAGTCGCATCCTGCGCGCCTCTCGCAGGAGCAGGAGTCAGAGCGCGGTTTACAGCTGGGCTGAGCAATAGGGCTCGGAACGACCGCAGAATCTGGAGAACTCACGATGGCCATCGCCGGTGGGATCGGGGTACCGCGAAAAATCATCAATACATCCGCGCTCATGGTTGACGAGGCCATGCGTGGACTTGCTGGCGGCGCGTCGATACATACGACGCGACCGTCACGCATCCTTCGAGCTAAACGAATCCGCCCCCGACCAGAGCGTGCGCCAGCTGCTGACCCGTTTTTCCGGGGTCTCGGATACCTCGATCAGATGCCCGGATTGGCGGACCCAAGTAGATCTCCGGTGTCGGAGCGGCCGGGGGAGCGTGGCATCGCAGTTGAAGACAACCGTACGCGGCACCCGGCAATTGCGCACGCGATCTCCTCCGAATTCACTCAAGCCAACCAAAATCGGTGTACGAAGGATGGCCGCATCAAAGAGGTCGTCCTGTTCTCGTGGATTCTGATGTTGAGGGCGAGGCTCGGCGCTGAGTCACGACGGCTGCCCCGACAAGACCGTCGCGGCAAGAATCAGGAGCCGGCGGGGGGGGCGCCCGCAATCCAGCGCGGTCCCGACCCCGGCGGGGCGGGGGGCGGGGGGGGGGCGGCCCCGCGGGGGGGGCCCCCCCGGGGGGGGGAGGATTATTTTTTGGGCGGGG
>JBEPVD010000069.1:0-7022 GCA_041691155.1 Candidatus Dormiibacterota bacterium
ACATCCTTCCGAACCTCGTCGCCCCGGTCATCGTGCTGGCGACGCTGCTGATTCCGACAGCAATCATCTTCGAGTCGACGCTCTCGTTCCTCGGTCTCGGCGTCGTGCCACCCACGCCCTCCTGGGGGAACATGCTCTCCGACGCGCAGGGGGTGGGCTTTCAAGCCTGGTGGTTCTACATCTTCCCGATGCTCTTCCTGCTCGCGACAACACTCGCCTTCAACCTCCTCGGCGACGCCGTCCGCGACGCGCTCGATCCGCGGACTGAGCGAATCTTCGCTGCACGCAGGAAGAAGGCGGCATGACGCGCTTCCTCATCCGTCGCGTCGTCCTTGGGCTGATCACGCTCTGGGTGATCATCACCCTTGTTTTCGTCCTCTACTACGCGCGACCTGGCGTCGACCCGGCGCGCGAGCTTGCGGGACGTGCTGTGACTCCGGCGCTGCTCGCGCAGATCAACAAGGAATACGGTTTCGACCAGCCCGTCATCGTTCAGTACTGGCACTACCTCGAGCGACTGGCGCCGATCCCCGGGCACTTCAACCTCGGCACATCGAACACCAACCGCCTCCCGGTGACCACGATCATCGCGCAAGCGGTGCCGATCGACCTCTCGCTCGCCGCGGGTTCTGCGATTCTCTGGATGCTGCTCGGCATCAGCGTTGGCGTCCTGGCCGCTCGAAGACCCCGAAGTCTCTGGGACCGCGGGGCGACAGTATTCGTACTCACCGGGGTGTCGATGCCGACATTCATCCTCGGACTGCTGCTGCTCTATGTCTTCTACTACCTCCTGACGATTCACGGCATCGGGATCTTCCCCAAACCTGGCAGCTATACGCCGTTCACGCAGAACCCATTGGAGTGGGCTCACGACCTGCTCCTTCCGTGGGTCACGCTCGCGCTCATCACCGCGGCGACATACTCGCGGCTCACGCGAAGTTCACTCCTCGAAACGCTCGGTGAGGACTACATCCGGACGGCGCGCGCCAAGGGTTTGAGCGAACGGAGGGTCGTCTATCGACATGCGTTACGCAGTTCGTTGACGCCGATCGTCACGCAGTTCGGCATCGACCTTGCCACGGTTCTTGGCGGTGCAATCATCACCGAGAGCATCTTCGGGCTCCCTGGCCTCGGACTCGCGGTGGTCCAGGCGATTCAGGTCGAGAATCTGCCGGTGGTGATCGGCATCGTCCTCGTCGCCTCTGCCTTCGTCGTGGTGGCCAATATCGTCGTCGATGCCGTGTACGCGATCCTCGATCCACGCGTTCGGGTCAGTTAGCAGCGCCTGAGCCTCGCGGAAAAACCGAGAGCGGGCGACTCGGGCCGTCTTCCGCACGCCGAACCAACGCGCAACCATCGGGGATGGGCTCTCATCACGCCGCCCGGCATAGACGCTTAGGCCTGTAGCCCCGAGTCAGACGTCCCGATACCGCGCCTCGAAGAACGAGTACACGCCGTAGGCCGCGAAGCCGATCGCGATCGCCGCGACGAGTGGTCGCCCGAACGGTGCAGCGGCGACTGTTCGCAGGGTCTGATCGAGTCCTCTGGACGCGTTGGGGCTGTTCGCGATGCCCGCTTGCAGGACAAAGAGGCCGACCAGTCCTGCGACGACCCCGCCCGTACCGATCCCCGCCACGCCGACCCCTGTCGCCCAGGCGTGGGTCGCGTGCCCCATGGTCGCGGTTGCCAGGTTCCGCATAAACCGGCGCGAGCCGGCCCACCAGAGCAATATCAAGCCGCCGGCGATGACCGCGGCGCCGATCGCGATGACCAGCCCACGCCCAAATGGAAGCCCGAGGGCTACTGCGGTCAGGTTCTTCTGCTGTTGCGCCGTGTTCGACGATGCCGATCCACCGGACAGCACCCGGATGCTGGTCACGCACAGTCCCGCATAAGCGACGCCTGTCGCGAGTGCTGCAAGCCGACGAGCAATCCGCTTCCCGGCAGTCTGGCTGTGCTCTCCCGGCGCCCCTGCGGCCGCCACAGAAAAGCGCCACAGCGCATAGCTGCCGAAACCGAAGGCTAGGAGGATGAGCACCACTCTGCCGAAGGGCTGCGACGCGATCTCCTGGATCGTGCCGTTCTGGTCATCAACCTTGGCAGGCTTGCCGACCGCAACCTGAACCGTGAGCAACGCGACGACCAGATAGACGACCCCGCGGGTGAAGAGACCGGCGCGCGCCAAGCCCTCGACCGCGCGGCTATTGCGGACGGCGTGCGCCACCGTTGCTCCACCAGCCGCGACCTTGGCGATGTCGGGACCGCCGCTCACGAGTGCACCGCAACGCCCGGCGAGAACGTCACCGAATGGAGTGTCTGCCGGCGAAACGCCACTGCTCCCGCCGGGTGCTGGACGAATCCAGTCGCCAAGCGCACCCAGTAAGCGCCACTTGCGGCGTATCGCGCATGAAAACGGTGCGACATGACGTCGAGGTACCCCCGTGTGACCCGCATAGGCGCTCAATCCAGCTATTTGAGCAAGAGCATCGCAGGCGGTACCACGCGCCGCAACACAGGGGTACTAGCATCCTTCCCCTGCGGGCAGCGGCACCATCGACACCCGCTCGGCCCAAAGGTAGGCTGCGGCGTATGACGTCACGATGGGAGCCGGGAACGTCAGGGCTCGCCTGCCGGAAGACGAAACCCCAACCGCAGGGTGGGCCGACAGCGCGAACGAGTCGAATTCGGCGCTGCTGCACACTCCTGCCATGACGATGACGCCGAATCAGGCGAGGCGATTCGCCTTCGGCATCGCCCTACTTTGTCTCGGGCTGGTGGTGGCAAGTGTCGTGCTGCTGATTCTGGACTGGCGGGTCATCAATTCCGCTGACACAGCGCAGCTCCCGCAGTTTCTCGGCGTCGTCATCGTCGTGCCGTTGAGTGTGCTCATCCTCTCCCGCCGTCCCGGGCAGGCGATTGGATGGTTGCTGCTCGCGGTGGCGGCGAGTCAAGCCATCTTTCTAGCGGCCAACTTCATCGCATTGCGCGGCTTGCTCGCCGGCGTCAGCCCACATGGGTGGGTCGAGTGGCCCGTCTGGGTGAGCGGGTCGGCGGGTTTCCTCGACTTTGCGCTGTTGATCATCATCGTGCTGCTGTTTCCCGATGGCACGCTGCCCAGCCGTCGCTGGCGTTGGCCGGGCCGCTTCGTGATCACGATGCTCGCGCTCCTCGAGGTCGGAACCGTACTGAGTCCGGACACGTCGCAGTTGGCGCCGCATGTTCCAAGCGTCGGCGCGCCCGTCTCAGTGTCGGCCCTGGCTGGGTTCAGCAACGGGAGTGCATGGCTTGGGTTGTTAGTCGCTCTCGCGGTCGTGGCGACGGCACTGGTGGTACGGCTCCGCAGAGCACGGGGGCGTGAACGCCAGCAGCTGAAATGGTTTGTGTACACGACAGGAGGACTGGTGGTTGTCGTTTTCGCCACCACCCTCTTCGTTTCGCCACTCTCCGCCTCGCTCCATGCACCCTGGTTGCAAGCCGCGGCCAACGATATCCCGTCATATGGGTTCGTCATCCTGGTGCCGGCGGCCATTGGACTCGCGGTGATCAAGTTCGGCTTGTACGACATCGACGTCTTCATCAGCCGCGCCATCGTATTCGGCTCGCTTGCCGTCTTCATCACCGCCGTGTATGTAGGGATCGCGGTAGGCATCGGCGCGCTGATCGGGGGTGGCGGCAAGCCGAACCTCGGTCTCTCCATCCTGGCGACTGCCATCGTTGCGACCGGGTTTCAACCTGCCCGC
Organism: Candidatus Dormiibacterota bacterium; assembly: GCA_041691155.1. Lineage (GTDB taxonomy): Bacteria > Chloroflexota > Dormibacteria > Aeolococcales > Aeolococcaceae > Palsa-851. Next base: position 3,741 of record JBEPVD010000069.1, read on the forward strand.
GAGCGCTTGCAGAAGTTCGCGAACCGCCTCGTCTACGGCAAGCGCGCGACGCCGTATGAGGTGCTGTCGCAGTTCTCGGAACGCGTCGCCGAAAGCTACGCGGTGGATGACGTGTTGCCGCGTATGGCACGGGTGCTTGCGGAGGGTACCGGCGCCGAACGGGCCGACGTCTGGCTGCGCAGTGCAGACTCGTTGAGCACCGCGGCGGTGTGGCCTGTGGATGCACCCGTGCGCGACACGGTCTCGCTGGACGGAGACCTGCTTCCTGGCGTCAACGGAACGGATCGAATGGTTCCCGTGCGCCATCAGGAGGAACTGCTGGGAGCGCTAAGCGTGACCAAGCGAGCCGGGGAGTCGATGACCCCGGTCGAGGTGAATCTGCTTACCCACTTGGCGAACCAAGCCGGTCTGGTGCTCAAGAACGTCGGCCTCACCGCCGACCTGCAAGCGCGGCTTGGCGACCTGCGCGCGTCCCGACAACGCCTGGTCACCGCTCAGGATGACGAGCGACCACGCCTTGAACGCAACCTCCACGATGGAGCGCAACAGCATCTGGTCGCTCTGAAGGTGAAACTGGGCCTCGCCGAGCTGCTGATGGCGAAGGACCCGGAGAAGGCCAAAACCACCATCGCGGAGCTCAAGGCGGACGCCGACGCTGCGCTGGAGACCTTGCGCGACCTCGCCCGCGGCATCTATCCGCCATTGCTCGCCGAGAAGGGGCTGGCTACCGCACTCCAATCGCACGCTGGCAAGGCCACTGTGCCCGTCACCGTTGTTGCCAACGGCCTCGGGCGCTTTCCGCAGGACATCGAAGCAGCCGTTTATTTCTGCGTGCTCGAAGCGCTGCAGAATGTGCAGAAGTACGCTCAGCCCACCCGGACGACGGTGTCGCTCGAATGCGCGAACCGCAGTTTGGTCTTCACGGTCAAAGACGACGGCCTGGGCTTCAATCAGCGCACGACGCGACGCGGTGCCGGCCTGCAGAATATGGTGGATCGAATAGACGCGCTCGGTGGCCGACTCGAGATCAGTTCTCATCCCGGCGCTGGGACCTCGCTACGCGGCGCGCTTCCGCTTGGGGAGGCAATCGCGGCGACTGCGTAAGGGCGGGCGGTTCGTCGATGAAGAACGAGGCGCCTCGCCGAGTTCGGTGACGGGCGCCTGGTCACGCCCAGGACGAGGAGCGCGCCCCCCGTGCACGGCGATGTCCACAACGCGCTCCGCAGGCTGTGGTGGCCTAGTACAGAGTGCTAGGGTAACTCCTTAAGTAGTGAGTATGCGCTCGGAGGGCTAGCCATGCGGAAATACTGGGGCCTGGTCATCACTGGAATCGCCGCCCTCAATGTCGCGGCGCTCGCCCCGACCGCTGTCGCGCGAGTTGCCGCGACGAACAGTGCCGAGACGTCGCACTATCTGCGCGGCCCTGTGTTCACTCCGCCGGTCATCCCCGGAACCTTCGGCATGGTGGCGGACATCGTCTTCGTCGATGCCGCAAGCAATCGGCTGTATCTGTCGGACATTGTCAACGCCGAAGTCGACGTCTGGAACGCGAGGACGGGGATCTACCTCGGGGCAATCAAGGCCCACTTCGCGGGCGAGAAGGGATTCCCGGCGAGCGTTGACCATGTCGGTCCCCTTGGCGTTCTGGTCGACGATATGGGCCAGGTCTGGGCGGGCAACGGCGACGGGACCGTCAAGGTCGCGGACGCCCGAACGCTCAAGCAGACCGACTCGATTGAGACCGGCGGGGTGAACCGCGCTGATGAGATGGCCTACGACCCGAAGGACCGGATCATCATCGTGACGAACCCTGCGGAAGGTACGGTGAGCCATCCCACGCCGTACGTCACCCTGATCGATGCGCGCCCACATCATCACCATGTCGTCGGCCACGTCAGTATTCCTGGCGCCGGTCTCGACTCGATCGAGCAGCCGAAATACGATCCGTCGTCGGGGAAGTTCCTTGTCTCGGTGCGCGTGACCAGCGCCGCTGCCAACGGGGCGAACGGCGCGGTTGCGACCATCGATCCGAGGGCAGTGCACCTCGACGCGCTCATCGGGCTGACGCAGTTCTGCAGCCCAGCCGGATTGGCTATCGGTCCGCGCGGCGAGGCGTTGCTCGGCTGCGACAGCGCGCCGCCGGTCATCATCGAGCGCAGTACGGCTGCGATCATCGCGAGCTTTCCGGAGGCGTGCTGCGCTGACGCTGTGTGGTTCAACCCCGCCGACGGGCGCTACTACGCGGCTGAAGCCGGCAATCCCGACAACAACAACCCGACCGACCCAGTCGTCATGGTGATCGCGGCGCAGACCCACCGGTTCATCACGAACATCCCCGTCCGGGACAGCATGGGAGGTCCGGATCCGCGCTTCCACGTCGTCGCCGCGGCGTTCGACGACACCCATGTGTACATTCCGCAGGTGGACGGCGTTCACGTCTGGGTGCTGGCGGACGGCCAGCACTGATTCGCGAGACAGCGAGAGCCCGTCCGGGTAAGGCCGTCTAGACGACAGGTTGCGCCATCATGTGGCTGGTGGCGTTGAGGCCACGGCGGCCCGCGGCAGGCGGGACGCAAGTTTTGGAGGCGGCTGGCTGGCGATCATCGCGCGGCAGTTTGCGCGCCCGCGGGGCCTGTTCGGCCACATGGTTGGTCGTGGAATGGCGAAGCGCAACGGCGAATTCAGCAGATGGGTGGTCGGTGAGATCAGCGAGCAGCACATGGGTGAGGTATCCAGGATCGTCGAGATCGGTCCTGGTCCCGGGGTCGGTCTGGCGGAGGCGCTGACGAAGTTCTCCAAGGCGCACATGTGGGGCGTCGACATCTCCCCGGAAATGCTGTCGCTGTAGCGAAACCTGGTGGCAGTTCAGGCCGGGCGGTTGACGCTTATCCAGGGAGACATCACATCCGTTGCGAAGATTGCTCCAGTCGATGTGCTTATGGCGAACCACGTTGTCTACTTCTGGCACCAGCCAGACGTAGCGCTTGCACAACTCCGCGATTGTCTGCGGTCCGGTGGGCTCCTCGCGCTCGGCTACCAGCTTGGACAGAATATGCCGCCGATGGCCCAAAAAGTACTTCCCGCGGCAGGGTCATCTGCTGTATCAGTCGGATGATGAGGGTTGGCACCCTGCTTCGCGGCGCCGGCTTCGCCTCAGTGACGCAGAAGCTCAAGGGTTCACTGGAGACTCCTGAAGGACGGCTCGCCCTGGCGATCGCCTGAAGGGACTAGATGAAGTTCCCGGTGACATATGAGACTCGTGGCGGCGTGGTCAGGCTGCGC
>JBEPVD010000070.1:0-6380 GCA_041691155.1 Candidatus Dormiibacterota bacterium
CGCAAGTGGCTCTGGTGACTCCGTCTCAACGCGCGAGGATCTAACCCACGCAAAAACCGGAGGCCAGCCCAGTCATACTTTCTATGTGGACATAGAGATTGCTGTAAGGACGAACATGAGCCTTTCGTACGCGGAGCTATTCAAATTTGCGTCGACCGGCGAGTACGACGCGGCAGCCGCTGAGATGGCGGCGAACCTCCCGATGCTATGGGCCAACGAGTATCAGGCGATGTGCGCTCACGTTCCGAACTTGCTGCAGTTCGATGTTGAAGGGTTTGAGCACGTGTTCGACTTTACGTCGGATACCGCTGCCGATACCAACCCACGAGCCCCGGAGGATCGTTTGGTAGGCGTCTTCGGTCGCTCGCGAGCACCGGTCGCGCTCCGAGAGGCCTCGCGGATGCGCGGATTTCTCGGCGGCGGGCTAGCGATGGAAGACGGCTCCCGAATGGACAAAGGCCACTTCATCGGTCACGCGCTGGGAGGCGGGACGGAGGTCAACCTCTTCCCACAGCGGCCAGAACTGAATCGGGGGTGGTCTGACCCAGGCAAGGTATTTCGCAGGATGGAACGGTTCGCCGCCGTCACTCCGGGGACGTTCGTGTTCGCTTGTCCCATTTACGTCGATACATCGTGGCAGCCGGTTGCCCTCGAATACGGGCTGCTGATGCCCGACCTCAACGTATGGGTAGAGCGGTTCGCGAATTGATTTACGCGGCCACATAACGAGGCTGTAGAATAAGTCGGCGGTCGCGACGACACGCTGAAAACAGCGATACGTGAATGATGGGCAACGCGACGATCGTCGATCCTCGACCATTTGTGGACGATGGTTTCTCCCCAAAAGCAGACTGAAACTTTCGAACCAACTTATTCTACAGCCTCAACGTGCGCTGCAGCAGGCGGGCGAATTAGGGATTGCGCATGCTCCGCATGCGCTCTTATTGTGTGCCCAGCATGAGCATTGACTAACAGGTGCAAGTCCTGTGGGGAGTTGATCGCAGCGACCCGAGTGACCCGCAAGGCGCGGCACGCGAGTGCCGCGCTGAAAGCAGCGGTGAGCGAGACCTGTGGGGCGACGAACAGAAATCGGATAGGAGGCGGAGCGAACCAGGGCGAGCGGGCTATTGACCGCGAAGCTCTCGCGATCAAGGGACGGTCCGTAAATCCGGCGCTCGTGCAGGGACAGTCGATGACTCTTACCTGGGGAGATCTCGCCTCATCTTCGAACGGAGAACGCGCCGTCGACGTCGGCGCCGCGGAGCGAGAAGTCAGCAGCGGCCATAGTAGCGGAGGGCTTCGGGTAGGTCGGACCGCCCCGATGCGAAGGGCCAAACGGAGAGGAGAGCGAGACGTCCGTGGATCTCGACAACGCTATGCACCAGATGTCCATCGACCAGGTGGAGCTCCCGCTGAGTCCGAGGGGTGCAACCTCAACGGTTCCGCGCAGCGGTGAAGCCGAGTCGGCGGTCCACGAACACGGAAGCTCGGGACTGGACGACCCGCACTTGATGGAGCGGATCGTCGAGGGAGGAAATCTGCGGCGGGCGCTGAAGCGCGTGCAGCGGAATAGGGGCAGTCCGGGGGTGGATGGGCAGACGGTCAAGGAGCTCACGTCGTACCTGCGTGATCACTGGCCGGCGATTCGTGAGCAGTTGATCACGGGCCGGTACCAGCCGAGCGTGGTCCGGCGGGTCGAGCTCACAAAACCGGGCGGCGGCGTGCGGTTGTTGGGCATTCCGACCGTGCTCGATCGGTTCCTCCAGCAGGCGCTGTTGCAAGTCCTGCAACCTGCGATCGATCCAACGTTCTCGGAGTCCAGCCACGGGTTTCGGCCGGGTCGGAGTGCCCACGACGCGGTGCGTCAGGCACAACGGTACGTGCAGGAAGACCGTCACTGGGTCGTGGATGTCGACCTGGCGCAGTTCTTTGACCGGGTCAATCATGATATCCTCATGGGATTGTTAGCGCACCGAATCGCGGACCCTCGGGTGTTGACGCTCATTCGCCGCTATCTGGAAGCCGGGGTGCTGGTGACCGGGGTGGTGGTGGAGCGGCACGAGGGGACACCGCAAGGCGGTCCCCTGTCGCCGTTGCTGGCGAACGTGTTGCTGGACGTGGTGGATCGAGAGCTGGAGCGACGCGGGCACGCGTTCGTGCGCTACGCTGATGATTGCAACGTGTACGTCGAATCACGGCGAGCGGCGGAGCGAGTCATGGAGGGCCTGATCAGTCTCTACGCGAAGCTGCGACTCCAGATCAACCCGACCAAGAGCGCGGTGGCACCCGTGAGTGAGCGGACGTTTCTGGGCTTTCGCTTCTGGCGAGTGGTCCGGGGTCGGATCGTGAAGCGTGGCGTGTCGCCGAAGGCAATCGACACGATGAAGGCGCGGGTCCGCGACCTCACGTCGCGGTCCAAAGGGTGGAGCTTCGAAGACGTGGTCGTCACCCTGCGTCGGTATTTGCTCGGCTGGAAGGCGTACTTTGGAATGGCCGAGACGCCCAGCGACTTTGCGGAACTCGACGGTTGGATTCGTCGGCGTCTCCGTGCGCTGATCATCAAACAATGCAGACATGGCCCGAAGGTGTTTCACGCGTTGCGCGCGCGCGGGGCAACCAAGCGCGATGCAGCCGGGGCCGCCGCGCATTGTCGTCGGTGGTGGGCGATCGCTGCTCATCACGCCGTCACCACAGCCTTTCCCACGGCGTATTTCGACGCGCTCGGCATACCGCGGGTGGGATCCTCATGACCTCAACTTTCTGAATCGCCGGATGCGGACCCGCATGTCCGGTGGTGTGGGAGGGCAGTAGGAGAGTTATACTCTCCTACTCCCTATCCCGATTGACTCGCCCGCAGCTCAATTCAGACGTTATGCCGCCAACATACTCATGGCTCCTATAAAAATTTCCCTCGTTACTGTCGGCCATATGCCGCCTGACCTGTCGCTGGCAAGCGTTCGGGCCTGGCGTTCATCGGCGTTCGAGCTCGTTGGCGCGCCCGAGACGTATGCGATTAGCCAGGATTCTGACGGGCCAGGCTGGGAATATTCAGATGCTGCGATCGAGGAATTGCTGCCGATGGAATTCGAAGGCGAGTTTCTCTTCGCGATCACCAACGTTCCACTGACCGACAATTACTACGGTCGTCGGCTCTCTGGGAACCGCGCCGTCGTGACGCTGCACGAGGTAGCCGATATCATGAGAGCCGCGAATATCCCGCTCGAGAACGCGATCCTACGCCTCCTTTACTCGGCGACCCTCGTTTATCGGCGATTCAAGAAGGCTCTGCCGGCGACCGCAGTGAACATCCCCTTCACCCACGATGAGACGCGTGGCTGCCTGTTTGACATGACCGGATTCAAAGCCGACCTCGCGGTCTCCTGCGATCGACCTGTCATCTGCGCTGACTGCGTCTCTCAATTGCAGAACCAACAAGTTCCGTTTGAAGTGGTTGATGCCGTTCAAAAGGAACTTCGGCGAATCAAGAAGCCGCTTTATTACCGCATGATCGAATGGGTACAGCGTCATCCCGTCACCGCGCTGGTCCTTTCTGCCGGGACGGCGCTAACTCTGGGCATCATTGGCTCGCTGGTCGCGTCGTACATCTACGCTGCCCTTAGTGCAGTGCCCGCGAAGCCGTAGAGTACAGATCGCTGCGCGGCGGCATAACGAACGCTGCACCAGTCGGGGGTTCTTGCACCACTTTCGCAGACACTTCCACCTAACGACCATGGAGTGTCGTCGATGCCTCGATCAGGCCCGCGCACCGTTCGGAAGTACAGCGATCAGTTCAAGCTGACCGCGGTGCGCTTAAGTCAGCAGCCGGGGATTCAAGTGAAGACGGTCGCTGCCGCGTTGGAGATTCACCCGTTCATGCTGTCGAAGTGGCGGCGGGATGTCCCCGAGGGACTGCTCCGAGGCAAGGCCGCGAAGGCGCCGCCCCCAGGACCGGTCCGAGAGATCGCGCAACTCCAGGCGCTCGAACGGAAGTACGCGGCGCTCCAAGAGGAGCACGACCTCCTAAAAAAAGCCATCCGGTTCTGCTCCGCACGAAAGGCGAGACGTTCGCCTTCATCGACACGCAATGCGCGTGGGTCAGCGTAGTGTCGTTGTGTCAGCGCTAAGGCGTCACCCCGGGCGGATTCTATGCCTGGCGCCGACGCGGTGAGAGCGCGCATGCGAAGCAGAACCGGCTCCTTTCCATCGAGATCACCCGGCTGTTCCTGCTGCACAAGGAACGCTACGGGAGTCCGCGCCTGTACCAGTTGCTGATTACCGCGAGATGGTCGGTCAGCCGCCGCCGCGTCGCGTATCTCTTGCGTGCGGCCGTGCTGCGCGCGAAAGCCGTGCGCGGGTATCGGGCGAAGGTGAACATCCATCACCTGTACGCGCGTCACCCGAACCGCCTCTGGGCGACCCGCGTTACGGGGCCGAATCAGGTGTGGGTGGGCGACATCACGTTCCTGAAGGTCGGCGTCGGCTGGCACTATCTCGCAATTGTGATGGACCAATATTCACGACGCATTCTCAGCTGGACACTGACCCGCCGCCGCACCGCGGCCGTGACGAGTGCGGTGCTCCGGCTCGCCGCCCGCCGGCGGCGGGCGCGGGGCGTGATCTTCCACGGCGATCGGGGATCGGAGTATATGGGTGCGTCGTTTTGCGCGGCGGTGACCCGGCTCGGGATGGACCAGAGCGCGAAAGTGCGTGGCCCGAGCGACAATGCGCATGCGGAGTCGTTCTTTCACTCGCTCAAGGCCGAGCTCAGCCGCGGCGTCACCTTCGTTAGCGAACGCACGCTGCGCACGGAGCTGCGCCGCTACATGCAGTACTACAACACCGTGCGCTTGCACTCAGGATTGTCGTATCGCTCGCCTCTTGCCTTTGAACGGCGCGTGGCGTAAACCATGAGTGTCAACGAAAGTGCTGCAAGATTCCGCGCGGCTTCCCCGCGCTCTTGCTTGACTCGCTTGCAAATGAACTCAGGCGTTGGACCGCGCACACTTAAGCGTCAACAGGCACAAGTGCTGAATCGAATCCGAGAGTTGTCGTGGGAATTCTGGCTCGGCCTACTAGCTGTCGCTGCCATATTGATGGCCATTCCAGTGGCGCGGCCCGATCTGGCCAAGGTGGTCCAGGTGTCAGAACTGTTTTATCTCGGCCTCGATGTCGCCGGGGCGTGCCTAGCGATCGCAGGCATCACCGGGCTCGCCGCCCTTGTTCTGTCCCGTGCCCTCGCCCGAGATGCGGCCTGGTGCGAATTCCGCCCAGTGTGCAGAGGTGATGCAAAGGAGGTGCATGAACTGATGTCCCAGGCGTTTGGCGAGGAATCACCGAGTATCAATCGCGTACTAGAGTGGCAACGTCGCAACCGGGCAGTCATGACTGCGGTGTACGTCAAGAAACTCGTGCGTGGGAAAGTCAGCCGGCGATTGGTTGGTGTCTTCAAGATTCTCCCGCTCACAGCTGAGGCGGTGACACTTCTTGAGCGCGAGCAGCTGACGGGCGCCAATATTTCGCCGGCTTTCATTGCCGGCCCAAATGAGCAGCCGGCGGGCCTCTACATCGGTGACGTGCTGGCCGTCAGTGCGCATGCGAAAGGCGAACTGCTCAGACAGCTAATGACGGTGCTGCAAGCAGGTGCAAAAGCGGGTATACCCCTCTATGCCAGACCTCTCACGGCACATGGTGCTCGGCTCGTGCGCAAATATCATTTCGTGCCTGTCACATCCGAACTAACACCGGGGACGCTCGGCCGAATTCACAGGCTCCACGCAAGCGTCGCGACTGCTTCCGGCGCGCCAATCGTCTAACGCGGTTGTAGGAAAACGCTAAATCGATCGCGCGTTGCCGCGCGGTGATGAGTCGACGCGTCGGCCGCCGATGGCGGGGACGATTCGGCGCTCGCAGGCGATCCGGATGAGAGGGCCTGGGTCCCCAAAGTAGGTCCAGTCCAGAGCGTCAGTTTTAGACAGTTCTAAACCGAGGCAGGTAGTCACCAGCGCCTCGAAAGACCGCCGGTGGTTGCAGCCCCCCCCAAGCTCGTGTGGGGCCGATGATTGTTGTAGTCCTCGCGCCACGAAGTTAACACCACCCGGGCTTCAGCCAACGAGGCAAACCAATGACGCGTGAGGCACTCACGTCTCAGGCTGCCGTTGAACGCCTCGCAGACGCTGTTGTCCACGGGTTTGCCTGGCCGGCTAAAGTCGAGCTGCACGTGATTCCAGTGCGCCCAGTGGTCGAGCGCCGTCGAGGTAAACTCGGTGCCATTGTCACACTGCAAGATCGGTGGGAGACCGCTTTCCCGCACCCCAGCGTCACTCAGCTGTCACCGAACACCCAAATGCGGCCACGACCGAACAGTTGAAACCCGGCCACGG
>JBEPVD010000071.1:0-6313 GCA_041691155.1 Candidatus Dormiibacterota bacterium
GCCATCGCGAAGGCTTCCGAGGCCCGCTTCGACTCGTCGTACATGCTGCGCGGGCCTATCGGGTTGACGTGACCCCAGTATGTCTCCGGCTGCGGATGCACCGCCGGGTCGCCGTACACCTCGCTCGTTGATGCAAGCAGCAACCGCGCGCCTTTCTCCTCCGCCATCCGTAGCGCGTTCAGCGTGCCGAGTGTGCCCACCTCGAGGGTTTCGATCGGGTACCGCTGATAGTCCACGGGCGACGCCAGCGATGCGAAATGCAGGATGGCATCAACCTGTCCATCGACTCGCCATGGTCCGCTGACGTCGTCGTTCTGGAAGGCGAAACGCGGATTGATTGCGAGGTGATCGAGATTGCGCCGGCGGCCGGTGATGAGGTTGTCGACGCACACCACCTCCGCGCCGTCCGCCAGGAACCGATCCGCGAGGTGCGAACCCAGAAATCCCGCGCCCCCCGTGATGACGACACGCGACGGAGTCCAGGTCATTGCACGGCGAGCAGGTCGGGCGTCCTTTTCCGAGCCGGTCGCTGTGCTTTGACAGTCTTGGGCTTCCGCGTGGGCCTGCCGACACCGATGTAGGTGAAGCCGAGGTCCACGAGCGGGTCTGCGTCCAGGCAGTTGCGACCGTCCACCACCAGTTGACGCCGTACCAGGGTTGCCACGCGCGACCAGTCAAGATGCACGTACTCGGGCCACTCGGTGACGACCACCACGGCGTCGGCGCCGGACACGCACTCGTATGGATCGTCGACGAGTTCGGTGTTGGGGAGGAGTCGCTTCGCGTTGGCGCCGGCGACCGGGTCGGTCGCGACCACCGAGGCGCCGAGATCCTCGAGATGACGGATCACATCGATGGACGCCGCCTGCCGCACGTCGTCGGTGCCAGGCTTGAACGCAAGGCCCAGCACGGCGATCCGTCGCTTGGACAGCTTGTTGTTGAGCGCGCGCTGAATTTTCGCAACGAACCGGCTGCGCGCCTGCTGGTTGACTTCAACCGCGGCACGAAGCAGGAGAAAGCTCTGCCCGTGATAGCTGGCGGCCTGGTCCAACGCACGCACATCCTTCGGGAAGCAGGACCCGCCGAACCCGAGACCCGCGCCGAGAAAGGCGCGCCCGATGCGCAGGTCGGTGCCGATGCCGTCGGCGACCGAGCTGACGTCGGCACCGGTGAACTCGCAGAGCTGGGCCATCTCGTTGATGAACGAGATCTTCAGCGCCAGGAACGCGTTGACCCCGTATTTGATGAGTTCCGCGCTTGTCGAGTCCGTGATCCGGAGGGGAGCATCGAGGTGGCCGAAGAGTGCGGCAACCCGCTGACAGGCCTCGCGGTCGTCCCCGCCGATGACCACCTGGGGCGGCTGGCGGAAGTCGCGGACAGCGCTTCCTTCGGCGAGGAATTCCGGGCAGACGGTCAAAGGCACGAGGCGTCCGTTGCGGCGGCAGAGTGACTGCAGCTGTGCGGTGGTCCCGGGCGGGACGGTGCTCTTGATCGCGATCACGGTTTCGGGACCTGCGTGGCGAACCGCCTGGGTCAGCGCCGCCCGAACCTGGGTGAGATCCGCGCGGCCGTCGCCGAGTTGTGGCGTCCCGACGGCGAGCATGATCACGGCCGCACCTACCATCGCGACCGAGGCGTCGTCGTGGAGCACGAGCTTCCCGGACTCGAGCACCATGGCGAGCAGATCGTCGAGAAGGGGCTCGTGGATCGGAGCGGTTCCTTGCCGGAGGAGTGCGAGGCGGACTGGGTCGATGTCGAGCAGGCGGACGTCGACGCCCGCGTCGGCGAGGCAGACGGCGGTCACGAGGCCGACGTAGCCGGCGCCGACCATGCAGAGCGGGTTCGGATGCTCACGCATCACTATCGAGGCTGTCGAGCTTTTGCGTGCCACCGAGCCAACAATACGGGTCGAACGGCGTCGCTACGCCGGTTTGCTCGTGGCCGGAAGCTCGGGCGGCGAACCGCCACCGGTTTCGACCCCGCGCAACGCCTCGACGACACCCGTCCAGAAACCTGCGCCCCAGGCGAGGTGCATGACGGCAAAGGTCGGGGGGACGAGCCTCCGGACCATCGCCGGCTGGCCGTTGCTCGCCTGGATGCCGGCGCCCACGCAGGCTGCGACGTATGCACCTGCCCCGACGAGGGCGAGGCGCCGGCCACGGCCCGTGGCCACCATCGCCACCATCACGGGGACGCCGGCTGCCAGAGCCGGAGCGGCGAGGTGGTACGGACGGATCACTGCGGGACGCGCTCGGGCGACGCGCACCTTGCCGCGGCCGTAGCGGTAGTACTGCCGGGCGAGTGCGGAGAGCCCGTCGCGGACGTGATATCGGGTCCGGATGTCGGGGCTGAAGACGATGCGGCCACCGGTCTCGCGAATCCGCTCGTTGAGGTCGTAGTCCTCGTGTGGCGGATAGGCCTCGTCGAAGAGGCCGACGCGCTCGAAGGCGCTCCTACGGAAGGTGCCGAGAAACACCGTGGGCATCTCCTCCTCGCGCTCCGAGTACCGGAAACGTGCGCCGCCGACGCCGAAAGGGGAACGCATGGCGCAGGCAATAGCCCTACCGGAGGCGCCGTCGCCGACCGCCTCCTGCAGACCGCCGACGTTGTCGGCGCCCGTAGCCTCGAGGAGTTCGACACTTCGACGCAGGTGATTGCGACCCCATTCGGCATGGCCATCCTGGCGGGCGATGATCTCGCCGGTGCTGGCCCGTATCGCGCGATTGAGGCCTGCCGCCTGGAGCCGACCGGGATTGTCGATGAGCCGGAGGTTGGGGTGGTGCCTCGCGATCCGTTCGACGATCTCGCGCGTTCGATCGCTCGATCCGCCGTCGGCGACGATCACCTCGTAGCGGTCAGCAGGATAGTCCTGGTCGAATACCGAATCGAGGCACCGTTCGAGGTGGGCTTCCTCGTTGTAGACCGGGATGACGACGCTGACAAACGGTGGGGCGGGGTCGCTTGCGTTCGCCATGGCAGGCATATCGTGACCGTGCGAGCCCGCTCGGCGCGTCTCAGCAGGGTCGGCGCAATACCCGGACCAGCGTGTAGGCTTGCCACGATGATCGCCCAGGAAGTTCCGGGCGCCACGGTCGCAGCCCGCCGTCGAGGGATCCTCGCTTCTGAGCGAAAGTTGCTGCTCGCGGCCGGCGACACCCTCCTCGTCGCAACCTCGCTGATCCTCGCTTTCAACCTGCACTCGGCGGCGATTCAGGATCAGCAGCTGAGTGTTCCCTGGAAGGGCGTGATCCTGGTCACCGCGATCTGGCTTGCGATCGCTCTGGTGGTCGACGCCTATGACTTGCACGCGGCGGTGAGCGTGCGGGGCATCTTCCGCGTCGTCGCCACGACCGTCACGCTTGAGGCCATCGCGCTGCTGGCCGTGTTCTTCGTGGCGCCGTTTCAACTCACGCGCCCGACGATCCTGATCTGGGTTCCCGTCGCAGGGCTGACGGTCCTGGCCTGGCGGTTGCTGTACAGGCGGGTGTTTGCGCGGGCGATCTTCGCGGGCCGGATCATGCTGGTGGCCGATGCGGAAACGGTTGACCGCGTATGGAGCGAAGTTGATGAGCAGATGGCCGGTCTGTATCGCGTCGTCGGCACGATCCATCCGGCGGATGTCGACGCCGGTACGCGGCTGACCGCGACGGCGGTGGGTCGCGAGGCGGACCAGATCGTGCTCGGGGCGGAAGAAGATCTGTCGAGCGAGCTGTTCCAGAGTCTCGTCGAGTGCTACGACCGCGGGCTCGTGGTGCGGTCCGTGGCCGATGTCTACGAAGAGCTGACTGGACGTCTGCTGGTCGAGAGGCTGCGCCAGTCATGGCTGCTGTCCCTGCAGCAACGCGGCGAGACGTCGCGCGTCTATGCGGTTTTCAAGCGGATCGTCGACATTTTCGCGGGGCTGGTGGGCCTCGTCTTTCTCGGTGTGCTGATGCCGTTCGTGTTTGTCGCCATCAAGCTCGGGGACCGGGGACCGATCTTTCACACGCAAACCCGAGTCGGTCATTTCGGCAAGGAGTTCGCGATTCTCAAGTTGCGGACCATGCGCGTGCCGCCGCGCCAGGAGTTGCATTGGACCGCGGAGGACGACGCGCGGATTACCAAGGTCGGCGGCGTGCTCCGCCGGTTGCACCTCGACGAACTGCCGCAGGCCTGGAACATCATGCGGGGTGAGATGAGTGTGGTCGGTCCTCGCCCCGAGCAGCCGCAGTACGTCGAGACGTTGCGCGAGAGCATTCCCTACTACAACACGCGGTTGTCGGTGCGTCCCGGGCTCACCGGCTGGGCGCAGGTGAATTACGGATATGGCAGTGGTGTGGAGGGTTCGACGGTGAAGCTCTCGTACGACCTGTACTACATCAAGCGTCAGTCGGTGGCACTCGATTTGTTGATCATCGCGCGCACGGTGTTTGCAGTGGCCACGCTCAAAGGCCGCTGAGCTCGACCCGGCTTGCCACTTCAGGATCTCGCGCAGTCTCTTCCCGGGGTGGCGATCGCCGCTCTGCTCCCCGGCTTTGCGCTGGCGACCCTCCTGTCGCCGCAGTGGCGGTGGTGGGTGCGGCTGGCGATGGCACCGGGGCTGTCCGCGGGATTCATCGGCATCGCGGGTCTTGCGATGCACGACGTGCATATCCCCTTCGAGGTACTCACAGTGCTGCCGCTGATTGTCGTGGTGGGTGGCGCTGCGGCCTATCGCGTGCGGCGGACCCATACCGCCTCCTCGGGTGCAGCGCTTCCCTGGTGGTTGCCGGTACCGGCGCTGGTCGTCGGGTTGGTGGGTGCGTCGGTGTTCGTCTGGGCGCTGCACGGACAGGTGTTGCCGCCTGACTGGGATACGGCGACGCATGGTGGGCTCGTCAACGCCATCGCGCGGACACACGATGTGTTCCCGCTCGTGCCGATTCCGCTGGAGGCCTCGGACCTGGTGCGTCCCCGCCCGGGATTCGAGGCCATGGCCGCTCTGGTCTCCTGGCTTGGAGCGCCGTCGCCGGCCATGGCGATGGGACCGATCATCGCCGTGACACTGGTGCTCATCCCCGTGTCGCTCACGCTGCTGACTATTGAGACCACGGGTTCGGTCGCGCTGGCGGCGGTGGTGCCGTTCTTTGCGCTGGGTCTCGCGTTCCCGTCTGATCAGGCCATCGTCGGGCGGTTTCCCGAGATGGTCGACTCGACGCTCATCGTGCCCTTCATCGTGGTTTCGATCCGAATCGTGCGGGGCGTCTCCACGCGTGACAACGCCCTGCTGCTCGGTGCGATCACCGCGTCGATATGGGTGATACACGGCATCGAGGTGTTCACGGCCGGCGTGGTTGCGTGCGTGCTCTTCGTCGCGGTGGCGATGCGCGTCCTGCGCGCGTCGCCGCGCGCGGCGCTGATACGTGTCGGCGTTGTGATCGGTGCGACGCTCGCCGGAGCAGCCCTGGAGATCGTCCTGGCGCGTCTACCGCACACCCCAGTGCCGATAGCGACGCAACCGTCGTCCGTGATCCTGCCGGACACAAGTACGAAGGTGCTGTGGCACGCAATCGTGGCCTCCATCGCGCAGACCGATCTCATCAGTCCGGTGACGTTTGGGCTCTTTGTCCTTGGCACGCTTGCGCTGCTCATCCGCCGTCGCATGTTGTGGGTACTGGGTGCGCAGGTGGTGCTCGTGTTGCTGATGGTGGACGACTTCTACTTGCACAAGTTCGAGAAGTTCTGGCGGATCATCTATCCCTGGGGTGACCAGGATCGGATCCTCGGTTACCAGTACTGGCTGATACCGCTCGTGCTTGGCGTTGGCTTTCTTGCGCTGGTCGATGTGCTGCGCTGGCTGTCGCGGGCTCGTCGGTTGCAGCTCGTCGTGCCGGCTGGCGTTGTCGTGCTGGCAGGGATCGTCGTCGTGGTGCGACATTCGCTGGGGCATCTGTGGACGCGAATGATCGGTGAGTTTCAGCCGTACATCTTTCCGTTGGGAACGTTTGGCCCACTCACCGAATTGCGCCCGTGGATTCTTGCGGTCTGCGTTGCCGCTGTTGCGGTGCTCATCGCCTGGATCCTGCTGGCACGCGGTGTGCGTGCGCCTGCCGCCGTGCATCGATGGCTGGGGCCGGTCGCGGCGCGCCTCGATGGCGCAGGGATGGCAGTCGGCATTGTCGCCGTCTTATGCCTGGTCATCGGTGCTGCCTCGGAGTTGGGCCTCTATCAGAGCACCGTCATCGGGCGCTCGCTGGTAACCCCAGCTGACCTGACGGTTCTGGCGCGGCTGACCGCCACGCTGCCGCGCGGGACCATCGTGCTCTCCCGGGCCAGTTCGGCCGAGGACCTGATC
>JBEPVD010000072.1:0-5868 GCA_041691155.1 Candidatus Dormiibacterota bacterium
TCGGGCTGAGATCGAGCGTGCCATCGAAGCGGGCGAGACCGGCCGCATGAACAGCTCGGGCTGCTGACCGTCAGAACGATGGCGACCTGTCGTCTCCCCGTCGTTCGGCAGTGCCACCGTGCCGCGAGGGTCGGTTGGCTGACCGTCAACGAGCCAGGGCGCTCAGGTCGATCTGGACGAGTGAGGTTCCAGAGGGAACGGGAAGGCCAACGCGCCGAGGCATCGTGCGTGGCTGCCTCCCCGTCGCGTAACAGCGCAAGAGAGCGGACGATCTGCGCGTTGCTCTCAACTTGGCACCGGGGCCGTCGATGAAGTTCTGAGCGGACTGATCGGCGATTCGCCATGATCGAAGAGAGTTGCGTTGTGTATGCGCCTCGCGCGAAAAGTCACCGCTTCGAGGTCCGAGGACGACGGCGGGTTTACGCTGATTGAGCTGATGGTGGTCGTGCTGATCATCGCGATCCTCATCGCCATCGCTATCCCGACCTTCCTCGGTGCACGTTCGCGGGCACAGGACCGTGCTGCGCAGTCAGATCTCCGCAACGCGCTGACGGCCGAGAAGACGTACTACGCGGACAAGCAGACGTACTCGGCCACGACTGCCACGATGAAAGCGATCGAGCCGTCATTGAAGTGGGGCGCGGCCCTCACTGTGAAGATCAGTCCCGACACGCTGTCGGTGTGCGTGCAGGAGAAATCGAAATCTGGAACCGTCTTCGGACTTCTCAGCATTTCGGCAGGTGTGAAGGCAGGGAGGTACTTCGGCAAGGTCGCGTGCCGTAGGCCCGTGAATGGCACCGTGACCGCGGGTTACGTTGGCAGCTGGTAGCACCTGAATCTGGTTCGGACGTAGATCCTGAACCTGTGCCTCGCCGCTGCCGATCAGACGTCATGGACACGGTCGCGAGCGTCAACCTGAACACGGACCGTCCTAGTGAGACGCGTCCCTCACGCCAAGAGCTGCTCGCCGAGCTGGAGCAGGTCGTCGCCAGGGCCAACGGTGAGGCCGAGCCTCCGAAGCCGCCCAACGACGACCTGATCCCACAACGGCGAACGCGTCGACGACCCCGTTGAGCGGCGTATGCACATGACTCGTATCGCGTCTGGAAGGCGACCCGCGTGACCCTCGCACCATCGGTGTTCCCGCGGCCCGGGCAGACGCGCGACCAGCCCATCCGACTCATCCCGATCTCCCTCATCGTCCGGGCGTTGCCCACCGTGCTGCGAGGTCGGTTGGTGGACCTTCAACGCGCCAAGGACTCTCGGGTCGATCTGGATGGGTCAGACGCCAGCTGACGAGAGCACCAACCCGCACGAGGCGTCGTGCGTGGCTGCTCCCGCTCGCACATCAGCGCCAGGATCCGGCATCATGCGTGCGTGACGAAGAAGTCGCGTCGACGGTCGGCGAGCGTGGTGGGCGCGATTGTCGTCCTCATAATCGTGGGCCTTGCAGTGCGAAGTCGCAGTCCGTCGAGATCGGTCGGCCACGGTGCGGTCGAAGAGGCTTGCTTCAACTTCTGGCGAGCCGTTCACACGCCGAGCAGTGCTGCGGCGCACCAGCGGCTCGAACACGCACAGGACGCGGCCGCGCGCTCCCAGGATCTTGGTCTCGTCGCCGACTTCTCGCGCGTCTCCAAGCTGTACGCGGGTAACGGAACCGGGGCTGCGCTCACCAACCAACATGTTCACAACGCCCTGACGGAATGCCGAGCGCAGGGCTGGAAGGCAACCGACCCGTGTCCATACGGCACTGCGGTCTGCGGACCCATCGTTGAATCCACCACAACGACCTCCTAACCATCGACGACCGAGTGCCAGGACTGCCGATCCGCGGCCGCGGACCAGGATTCCGCCAAGCTATGCGTGCGAGTAGGCGCGCGAGTTGTCGGTGCTGCTCACGACGGAGGTGGGCGTGATCCTCAACTGGCTCCTTCACACATTCGGCCTCGATGATGGATCGGGTTCCTGGTACCTGTTTTGGAGCGGCATCGTCGGTGACGTCGCGTTGCTCGGCACCCTGTTCGTGCTCCTACGTCGACTCAACTGCCACGCCGCTAGATGCTGGCGGATCGGAATCCACCATGTCGTCGGAACGCCTTACGTCACCTGTCGCGCACATCACCCGGTCGTACCGACGGGCGGAGTCACTGCCGAGCACATCGCGCAAGTGCATCAGGGTGCCGTCGACAGCGGGCTAGCAATGCCCAACCAGCACTACCTGAACGAAACTCCCGACTAGCTCGTGCGGGTCAGGTTGAACACGGCGTGTTCGCCGTTGAGGGCGACAGTCACCGTGTACTGGTGCATGGCAGGCATGGTGATGTTGTTGCCGTAGTGCAGGTCCGCGACGCCGGTGCCGATGCCTTCCATCACTGCGACCGATACGTGATCCGCCATACCTCCACTGGTGTGATCAACCACCGTGATGGTCGGCTGCGCGTTCTGCACCACCTTGCCGGTCGAACGCGAACAGATATGAACCTCCAGGTGACGTTCGTTCACGCCACCCATCCCACCCATCCCCGTCGTTGACGTGTTGGCCATTGCCGTCGTTGAGGTGGACATCGGGGAGTGGCCCATCGTTGACGTGCTGCCCATCATGGTGGTGGGAGACGAGCTGCCGGTCCCGGGCATGCCGTTCATCTGGCCCGCCAGCATCACTTCGCCGGTTGTGGGGTGCTGGGCGGTGACCTGGGCTTGCGTGTACATCGTTTCAGTCGGATTCACGTCAAGGACCATCGTGTAGTGCGCGCTCAGTACGGTCTTCGTCACACTCGGACCCGGAGTGCAACCGCTCGCGGTCGCTGCCGAGGTCGGCGCAGAGGTAGTGCCAGTGCTGGTCTTCGCGCTGCTCCCACATCCAGCGAGTCCGAGCACAACCAGTCCACCAAAAGCCAAGAACTCCAACCGTCCGCGCATCGCAAGCCTCCCGCTTCAGTATCCCGCCACTCCCTGCCCGTGCATGGCAGCCCGAGCGACCACCGACCAGATCCAGCCCGGCCTGGCTCAACCTCAGCGACCCAGACCCGACTCACAGCCCCTGCCGAGAACACCGGTAGGCCGCGGACCTCGCGACCACGGCGCATTCACACGGGAGCGCCACCTCCATCTTGACGACACCCCTACTCGGGCAGCACCGCCATAAGTGAACCGCAACCTCGCGCCTCCATCAAGTGCCACAGGCGGAAACGTGCTTGACGGCTCGCGTCGGGCGACGTCTCGTCCTCTCGCGCAGGGTTGTGACTACACAACCAGTTCGCTGCACCGTCACATCTCCACCAGTACAGCGGCCCTCCTCGGCATCCTGAACTCATGCCGACCTCCCTCACCTCCCCCTCTGCCTGTGCCCCGACCATCCCGCCCTTCGACACCACAGCCTCGCGTCCCTACTGGTCGAAGCCCGGGCCTCCCGGCGCCTACGAGGAACTCGTCTACCGCCAGCTCCGGCTCCAGCGCATGGTCGAACTCCTCATCCAGGGCTACAGCTACCGCGCCATCGCCCGCGAGATGGGCCTCGCCCGATCGACGGTCCTGCGGATGAAGTACGACGCCGCCCGGCTCGGGATCCTCACGCGCGTGCCGACCGAACAGTCCCTTCTCGGGACGGCGATCTCGTGAACACCGGCGTCATGCCCGCCGACGTGGCGACCGCTGAGATCGTCGGCGTCGACCTGCCCGCTGCGCGCGTCCTGCCGCTCGCCTCTCCCGCCCTCACCCAGTGGATCCTGACCGCCGTCGAGGACCTTCAGGAGCAGACCGCCGAGGACTGGGCGGCGACCAGTGAGCAGGAGATGTGGATCGCCATCGGAGGCGTGCAGGCGCTGCTGGGCGTGCTCGATCTGATCGCGCGTCACT
Organism: Candidatus Dormiibacterota bacterium; assembly: GCA_041691155.1. Lineage (GTDB taxonomy): Bacteria > Chloroflexota > Dormibacteria > Aeolococcales > Aeolococcaceae > Palsa-851. The sequence continues at coordinate 3,856 of JBEPVD010000072.1, forward strand.
CCGCCTGACTCGCCACGCTCACCCAAGGAATCGGCTGAAGCGGCGGTGATTCGTCACGAGCGCGCGTCTGGGTGACTCCCGATGCTGCGCGTGCGAAGGCCAGGCCGTGCTCAGGCCGTCGCAGGCCAACAAACGATGCGAAACGACGGCAAGTGTCCATGACAGTTTCGGGAGAGAAGCTGCTCCCGACGCGTTTGTGCTCGTGGCGCCATCGGTCGTAGGGGACTCAGCGACCCTCGGTCGCTGGTTCGATCCCAGCCGGGCCCACGCACCTTACCTGGGGAAACGTGATTTCGGTCGCCGTCGTCGGCGTCGGAATCGGCTCGTTGGTCACCGTTTGGTCACCGTTTGGTCACCGATTGATCACCGATGCGCGCGACGAAGTCGTCGAGCGCGGCTGTCGGTATGCGTGCGCAGCGCCCGACGTGCACGACCTCGAGCTCGCCGGCCGCCGCGAGTTCGTACACCGTGGCGGCCGTTGACCTATTCGTCGAAGCGGAAGACGCCGTCGATGACGACCGGGCCGTGTTTTCCAGGGTGCGGTGAAGCACATCAGCGCGTTGTCGCAGGAGGTCCTCGGCTTCACCGGCGTCGCAGTGCGTCCTACCTGGTCAGGGCCGGGGGCTTGTCCGGTTACGCGGCTTGTGACTGCCGCGGGCGATACTTCGTGGTCAGCCGCCCAGTTCTCGTCGGTCGGTGGGTCGGTCGTTTCACGAGGTTGGGTATTTGCGATGCATGATCAAGTCATAGCTCATCCAAGTCGCCTGCCGTGATGGGGCCGCGAGGTCGATGGCTTCGATGCGCCTCGATCGGGTTGACGGCGGTGATGCTCTCGGGCGCGTGTGGTGCATCGTCGAGACGTGGCGCGGGATCGGGCGCGTCTTCTACGACGGCTCGCGGTGGCGTCCCCGGTCGAGTCAGGGTGAACGTTCCGAGCGTGTACGCCGATACTGGCGAGGGAATGTTCAACGCAGTCACGCGCGAGGCTCGGCCGCTGATCTACGTGCCGGAGAGCATCGCCGAACGCGTTGACGTGATCGACCCCAGCACCTATCGGGTGATTGGTTCGTACCACACCGGAGATCGTCCTCAGCACGTCGTACCTTCATGGGACCTGCGCACGTTGTACGCGACGAACAACCTCGGAAACTCGCTCACACCGTTCGATCCGAGAACCGGCAAGATTTCCGGGCCGAATATCCCGGTGGCGGATCCCTACAACCTGTATTTCACGCCCGATGGCCGTTCGGCGATCGTGGTGGCTGAGAACCTACGACGGCTCGACTTTCGTGATCCCCACACGTTCGCGCTGCAGAGATCGGTTGCGCTGACCTGTCGAGGTGTCGACCACCTTGATTTCAGCGCCGACGGCAGCTACCTCCTCGCTTCGTGCGAATACTCGGGCGACGTCGTGAAGGTCGATGTCGCGACGCGTCGCGTGATCGAGTATCTCTCACTGCCCGGCTCGAGCCTCCAAGATGTCAAACTCGAACCAGCCGGACGAATCTTTTACGTCGCGGACCTCAACTTGGGTGGCGTGCATCTCATCGACGGTGCGTCGATGCGCGCCGTCGGCTTTCTCCACACCGGCCTCGACGCGCATGGCTTATATCCGAGCCGAAACGGACGAGATCTGTACGTGTCGAACCGACGAGGTCACTCGATCTCGGTGATCGACTTCGCAACGCAGCGCGTCGTGGCCACATGGAACCTGCCGGGAACCAGCCCCGACATGGGCGGCGTGTCCGCTGACGGCCGCGTGCTGTGGCTCTCCGGCCGCTACAACAATGCCGTCTACGCGATCTCCACCACCGACGGACATCTCATCGCGACCATCAGTGTTCCCAATCGTCCACACGGCCTGTCCGTGTGGCCCCAACCCGGCCGCTACTCGACCGGACACACAGGAGACATGCGATAACACGCTGACACTTCGCCGAAGCCCGCCGGGCGCATAGCTGCCTGATTGAGTTGTTGGTGCCGGCGGTGCGGGTTTCGTAGCGTTGGTGGTCC
>JBEPVD010000073.1:0-5687 GCA_041691155.1 Candidatus Dormiibacterota bacterium
TCGGTCGTCGTGGTCTTGCCCGCGTCGATGTGGGCCATGATCCCGATGTTCCGGGTCTTCTCAAGCGGGAAGGCGCGCGCCGCCACTGCAACCGACATGTCAGTACCGGAAGTGCGAGAAGGCTTTGTTCGACTCGGCCATCTTGTGGGTGTCTTCTTTCCGCTTGATCGAGGCGCCGACGCCGTTGGCAGCGTCCATCAACTCGCCGGCGAGCTTCTCGGACATGCTCTTGCCGCCGCGTCCACGCGCGTAGCGGATGATCCAGCGCCGGGCGAGCGCCTGACGGCGATCGTGGCGGATCTCGACCGGCACCTGGTAGGTGGCGCCGCCGACCCGCTTCGGCTTGACCTCGAGGATGGGGGTCACGTTGCGAATTGCCTGGTCGAAGACGTCGAGCGGTTCCTTGCGCGAGGACTTGCGGATCTTCTCGAAGGAGTCGTAGACGATCTTCTCGGCGATGCTCTTCTTGCCCGCGAGCATGACGCAGTTCACGAACTTCGCCAGTCCCACACTCCCGTAGATCGGGTCGGGCAGGATGACGCGCTTCTGGACGCGGGCTCTACGTGGCATCTGAGTTCTAGCTCGCCTTCTTCTCGCGTTTGGCGCCGTACTTGCTACGGCCCTGCTTGCGGTTCTTGGTGCCGGCGGCATCGAGCGTGCCGCGGATCACGTGGTAGCGAACACCGGGGAGGTCGCGGACGCGTCCACCGCGAATCAGCACGACCGAGTGCTCCTGGAGGTTGTGCCCGATCCCGGGGATATAGGCGGTGACCTCCACCTTGGTGGTCAGACGGACGCGGGCCACCTTGCGGAGCGCCGAGTTGGGCTTCTTGGGCGTGGTCGTGTACACGCGGACGCAGACCCCACGGCGCTGCGGGCAACCCTTGAGCGCGCGGGCCTTGGTCTTGTGCGTCGGCTTGGTGCGGCCCTTGCGGACCAGCTGCTGATTGGTAGGCACGACCGTCCGTTTATTGAGTGTTGCGCCCTGCCACGAAACAGCGCGCGCGAATACGAGGAAAGCTCGTGGAGCGAAGCGACAGCCTACCAGAGGTTGAGTTCACACGTCAAACCGCGCTACGCGGGTGACAGGGCGGCTCAGGACCTCGCGAGTTGCAGCCGCACCGAAGTGCCATGGCCCGGGTCCGAGTGGATCTCAATCTTCGCCCCCGCCTCGGCCACGCGCTCCTCCAGCAGGGACAGCCCCACATGGCCGTTCTGCCGGCGCCGCTTGAGGTCGTCGGGTGTGAAACCGCAGCCGTCGTCGGTGATCACGAGCGTGACCATTCCCTGCGAGCGGCTGAGGCGTATGGAGACGTGCTTCGCGCCGGCGTGCTTCACGACGTTGCGAATCGCCTCCTGCGCAGTCCGATAGATCAACGCGATGTCGTCGAGCGGCTGGCCTCCGGCCGAAATCGCGAGATCGACATCGGCGGTCATTCCGTGCTCGCGGGCCACCGTCGCCAGGCGCTCGAGTGCGGCGCTGATTCCTCCTTGATCCAGGTCGGGCGGCGCGATCTCCATGATCATGGTGCGGAGTTCGCGGATCGCCGTCCTCGATTCGTGCGAGGCGGTCTGCATGACGCTGACCAGTTCTTGGTGGGACGGACTCTCGCGATCGGGTGCTGTCATTCGCATTGCGGCCGACCCCAGGGTGAGGCTCACGGCAGTGAGGTTCTGTACGGGCCCGTCGTGGAGATCACCGGCGATGCGCCAGCGCTCCGTCTCCGAGCTGTCGATCGCCCGCTGCAGGAGCGCGGCGCGATCCCGGCTGCTTCGCTGGAGCCGGCGGGCGAGCCGCCAGCTCAGCGGGATCTGGACGATGAACAGGAGCGCGAGGCCGGCGACGAGCGCGGGGAAGATGCCATTCCAGACACGCTGCTGGTCCGCCTCGACGGCGGAGTAGCGCTGGTAGGTCTCGAACAGGAGTTTGGGGCCGGCCCCGCCGTTGGCCTCGACCGGGAGATAAACCTCGAGAAGCTTGCCGAAGGGCTTTTCGTAGCGATTCTCCGGACGCGTGAGGTCGCTGACCTCGGACGCGGTCCGGTTGCCGGCCAGGGCGGCGTCCTCCTCATCGCCGAGGCTGAATGTCTCGCCGATCAGCCCCGCGGCATCGGAGTAGATGATCATGCCGCTGGTCGTCCAGATCTTCATCCGGACCACGCGCTTGCTGATGACCTCCGCGTTGACCGCCTTGTCGAGCTTCGAGATCGCGGCGGGGTCGCCGGCGATCAGCGCAGAGGTCAGGAGTCCCTGGGTCCCGATCGTCGTACGGGCCAACTGGGTGATTACCTGTGCTTCATTGATCGCCTCGGCGGTCGCCGCTTGGTTGACCTCCCAGAAGCTGGCGCCCCCGATCAGTCCGGCGGCGAGCGCGCATCCCGCGACGAACAGGAGGACTTCGCGGCCGACGGAGATCGAGCGCGCTGCCTGGGCCTTGGCCACTGCGCGCTTTCGCAGGCGCGGTGAGATCCGGGGCAGCCGTTCCGCGACTGAACCGAGCATCAGGCCAGTGTGGGGGCTTCAGTGCGAATGAGCCGGTCGCGGCACCGCGACAAGCGAGCTACGCCTGCTACGCTACGGCCCTTCCAGAAGACGACACGACGTCGTCCGTTCGCCGAAGACCGCAGGTGCGGGGTCAGTCCCCGCTCAATCTCCTGCGTAGGTGGGCAAGGCTGCCGGGACCCGCCGCAAGGCGCAGACCGAAGCCGTGTTCCTCCTGTCGGCGGAGGCGCGGCATCGACGGAGGCAGTCAATGGCATCACCCGGCAACGTGGCCCCGGCGACCCGCGCTGGATCGCGCAAGGTCTCCTCGGTCACCCATCTCACCGAATTGCTCACGCGAGCCACGTCGGCCGTGGTCACCGACTATCGCGGGCTCACCGTCCGCCAGCTCGAGGATCTCCGCGGAAAGCTCCGCGCCGAAGGCATCGACTACGTGGTCGTGAAGAACACCCTCGCACGCCGCGCCGCGGTTGACGCCGGCGCGGCGGGATTTGCCGACGTCCTGGTCGGGCCGGTCGGACTCGCCATCGGCTACGGAGACCTCTCCGCCCCGGCCCGGATCCTCTTCGAACACTTCCGGAGTACCCGCACGCTCCCACTGGTCGCCGGGCTCGCCGAGGGCCAGGTGCTCGACGGCAACGAGGTGCGCACCCTTGCCGAACTTCCCCCGCGTGACGTGCTGCTCAGCCGCCTCGCCGCGGCGCTCCTCGGACCGCTCTCCGGGCTGGCTGCAGCGCTCGATTCCCCACTGTCCACCTTCGCGGCCACGCTCGAGGCGTACCGCGACAAGCTCGCCGCCTAGCCGGCGCTCACCCAGTCACCAGAGTTATCTAAGGAGAACCCAATGGCCACCAAGACACTGACCCCCGAGGAGTTCGTTGACGCGTTGCAGACCTGGACGGTCCTGGACGTGGTCAACGCCGTGAAGCTCATGGAGGACAAGCTCGGCATCAAGGCAGCGGCCCCTGCAGCCGCCGCTGCCGCGCCCTCGGCAGCCGCCGATGCCCCCGTCGAGGAGCAGACCGAGTTCTCGGTCATCCTCACCCATCCCGGCGACGCCAAGATCAATGTGATCAAGGCCGTGCGCGAGATCACCGGCCTCGGCCTCAAGGAAGCCAAAGACCTGGTTGACGCCGCACCGAAGGCGATTCGCGAAGCCATCCCGAAGGGGGAGGCCGATGCCCACAAGGCCAAGCTCGAGGAGGCCGGCGCCAGCGTCGAGATCAAGTAGCCCACGTTTGGAATTGACGCGGGTCCGGCATGATGGAAGCCGGACGCCTCAAGGCTGGTGGCGTTCATCTCGAATCGTCGCCCTTGACAGCCGCCGGGAGACCGCGTCAAGCTGTTCGATCGCTCAAGGAAAGCTCTCCAGCGCGAGAGTTTGCTACGATACGGGATTGTGCCCTTCGCCGCGCATGCCCGCGCGCATTCCTTCTCGGGGGAACTCTAGCATATGGTGCTTTCTCTTTCCACTACTGGCGCCCGCAAGTCGTACGGCCAGATTGCAGACAAGCTTGAGGTCGGAAACCTAATCCAGACCCAGCTTGATTCATTTGAGTGGTTCAAGAGAGAGGGTCTCCGGGAGCTTTTCAACGAGATCAACCCGATCACGGATTACACCGGGAAGAACTACGAGCTGCGATTCCTCGACTATGAGTTCGGCGAGCCGAAGTACGACGAGGAGGATTGCCGCCAGCGCGACATGACATTCTCGGCTCCGCTGCGGATCAACACGCGGCTGCACATCAAGACTGGTGAGAACGCCGGCGAGATCAAGGAAGCCGAGGTCTTCATGGGCGACTTCGCGATGATGACCGGCGAGGGAACGTTCATCGTGAACGGCACCGAGCGCGTGGTCGTCTCGCAGCTGGTCCGCTCCCCCGGTGTGTACTTCACGAGCTCAGAGGATCGCGCAACCGGCCGCCTGCTCTTCGCGGCGAAATTGATCCCCAACCGCGGTGCGTGGCTCGAGGTCGAGACGTCGAGCAAGGACGTGCTCACGGTGAAGATCGATCGCAAACGCAAAGTGCCGGTCACCACGCTGGTGCGCGCGATCGGCTACGCGACCAACGACGAGATTCACAACTGGTTCGACGAGTTCGACGTCGATCCCGATCACCGCTATATCGCCTCGACGCTCGAGAAGGACAGCAGCACCAGCGTCGAGGACGCGCTGATCGAGCTCTACCGAAAGATCCGCCCGGGCGATCCGCCCACCGTCGACAACGCACGCAACCTCTTGAACTCGCTGTTCTTCAATGCCCGCCGCTTCGATCTTTCCAAGGTTGGCCGGTTCAAGCTCGACAAGAACCTCGGCATTCCTGAGGAAGAGGCACGCGAGCGCGCGTGGGACAAGGACCGCCGCGTCCTCGACAACCAGGACTTCGTGTCGATCATCCGCAAGGTCATCCAGCTCAACAACGGGCATGGTGAGGCGGACGACATCGACCATCTCGGCAACCGCCGCGTGCGCGCGGTCGGCGAGCTTCTGCAGAACCAGTTCCGCATGGGCCTCATCCGCATGGAGCGGATCATCAAGGAGCGCATGACCATCAGCGACTCGGGCACGATCACGTCCGCGAGCCTGATCAACGCGCGTCCGGTCGTGGCGGCGATCAAGGAGTTCTTCGGGTCCAGTCAGCTTTCGCAGTTCATGGACCAGACCAACCCGCTCGCCGAGCTGACGCACAAACGCCGCCTGTCGGCGCTTGGGCCCGGGGGACTGTCCCGCGAACGCGCGGGATTCGACGTTCGCGACGTGCACCAGAGCCACTACGGCCGCATCTGCCCGATCGAGACCCCGGAAGGTCCGAACATCGGCCTCATCGGTTCGCTGGCAACGTTCGCGCGTGTCAACGAGTTCGGCTTCATCGAGACGCCGTTCCGTCGCGTGCACAAAGACGAGAAGGGCACGCCCTGGGTCAGCGACGAGATCGTGTTCCTGTCCGCCGACGAAGAGGACAAGTACACGGTCGCCCAGGCCAACGCGCCGGTCGATGAGCAGGGTCACTTCGCGGTCGCGCACGTCGCGTGCCGCACCCGTCACACCTTCAAGGACCTGCCCATCGGCGACGTGGACTACATGGACGTCTCACCAAAGCAGATCGTCAGCGTCGCGACGGCGCTGATTCCGTTCCTCGAGCACGACGACGCCAACCGCGCGTTGATGGGCTCGAACATGCAGC
>JBEPVD010000074.1:0-5345 GCA_041691155.1 Candidatus Dormiibacterota bacterium
CATCACCCCCCAGGTGGCCTACGCCCCTCTGCCCTTCACCGTCAACGCGGCCAGCCAAGCCATCACCTTCACCGGCCCGGGTACCGGGGCGGTGGGCGGTTACGCGTCGCTGTCCGCTACTGGTGGCGGGTCGGGCAACCCGGTGATCTTCTCCACCGACGCCTCCAGCGGCGCCGGGGTCTGCAACGTCTCCGGTTCCAACGGCGCGACGGTCAGTTACAGCGCCGCCGGCTCGTGTGTCATCGACGCCAACCAGGCCGGCAACACCAACTACGCCGCTGCACCGCAAGTTCAGCAAACCATAACGCTGACCGACACCGACCTGGCCATCACCGCCGGGGTGAGCCCGCCGCCGGTGCAAGCCACCTCCAGCGCTGGCGCTGTGGTGACCTTCACCGTGCCGTCCGCCTCCGATGAGGACGGGGCGGTCACGGTGACCTGCGACCGACCGTCGGGCTCGACCTTCCCGGTCGGCACCACGACCGTGACCTGCACGGCCAGCGATGCAGACGATACGCCTCGGACTTTGTCAGTCAGCTTCGCCGTGACAGTCAAGGGTGCGCTCAGTCAGCTCCAGGACTTGCTTGCCTACGTCCACGGCTTCGGATCGGGTGGCAGTCTTGCGAACAAGGTCCAGACGGCGATTGCTGACTTCACAGCCGGCAATATTCCCAAGACCTGCACGGACTTGAAAGGGATCATCAACCAGGCAAAGGCGCAATCCGGCAAGAAAATCACTACGACGCAGGCCGCGACGGTTATCAGTTCGGCTACCCGAATCCGGTCCGTGCTCGGATGCTGACCCGAAAGTATCGAGCCCTCTGACGCGGGTGTGAGGTTGACAGGCAGCCCAGCATCGAGCTCGAAGCGCTCCGATCCGTGACGCGCTGTTCAAAGCCGGCGCTACAGCGGAGCCTCGTTGGGTTATCAGCTCGCATCGGTCACCGCCGGGGGACCGGCTCCGCTGATCGCCACGAAGCTGCTCCGTCTATCACTCCTCGACGCCGATTGCCCTCTACATCGTCGGCTGTTCGGTTGTGAGCCTCGTGGCGGTTGTGCTCATGAAGGAGCGGTCCAAGGTTGACCACAACGTCGAATATGACCTGGAGCCAGTCGGGAGCAGTGCCGGCTCGGCGGCGGTTGCAGGGCAGGCCGGCCGCTAGGTGGTGAGTCCTGGGTTTCGTGGAGTCGGATTATCGGACTGGCATGCTGCTGTCCCACCAGGAGGACAGCATGGGCAGACCGGGGTACCCGGCGGAGTTTCGGCGGCGCGTCCTTGACGTGATCGCCGCCGGCAGACGTGTACGCGATGTCGCGCTCGACCTTGGCATCAGCGAGCAGACGGTGTACAGCTGGCGACGACAGGAGCGAGTTGACCAAGGCGTCGAACCCGGGCTCACGTCCGCGGAGCGGGCCGAGTTGTTGGCGGCGCGGCGGCGGATACGAGAGCTGGAGGCCGAGCTCGCCATTCACCGCCAGGCGGCCGAGTTGTTGAAAGGGACCACCAGCCCAAAAGGAGATTCGCGGCCGTCGAGGTGATCGCGACGCACGGCCTTCCCGTGCAACTCACGTGCCGCGTGCTCAACGTCTCCGAATCCGGGTATTACGCTCGACGTTCGCGCGCACCCTCAGCCCGTGCGATCCGCCATGTCTGGCTCACTGATGTCATCCAGCAGGTGCACGTTGCCTCGCGGGGCACCTACGGCGTCCGTCGTGTCCATGCCGACCTGATCCTCGGGCAGGGCATCGCCGTCGGCCACCAGGCAGTCGAGCTGTTGATGCGACGCGCCGGCTTGCACGGCATCTCCGGGCGTCCTCGCTTCCGGCATGTCCCCGGTGTTGCCACCGCCGGCGACCGGGTCGAGCGCCAGTTTCATCGTGACCAACCCAATCGCTTGTGGGTCACCGACATCACCGAGCATCCCACCCGAGAAGGCAAGGTGTACTGCGCCGTGGTGCTCGACGCCTGGTCGCGCCGGGTGGTGGGCTGGTCGATCGACGCCAAACCAAGCACCGCACTGGTCACCAATGCCTTGGGCATGGCCATCGAGCAGCGCCGCCCGCACGGCGACACCGTGATTCACAGCGACCAGGGGACGCAATTTACGTCATGGGCGTTCACGCGTCGCGCCGTCGACTCAGGGTTGCTTCCGTCGATGGGTTCAGTCGGCGATTGCTTCGACAACGCCATGATCGAGTCGTTCTGGAGTCGCATGCAGGTCGAACTGCTCGATCGCAAGCGCTGGATGACGCGCATCGAACTGGCGAGCGCGATCTTCGAATACCTCGAGATCTTTCACAATCGTCAGCGGCGTCATTCGGCGCTGAGTATGCTCACACCGCTCGAGTTTGAAGCTCGATATCAGCCAACAACAGCGGCATGAGTCCAAGAATTGGACTCCACCAAAGTCAGGACACCCCACTGGCTCCACGAAAATCAGGACACCAAGAGTATGAAACCTGAGCCCGTTCACATCGTCAGCGTTCGGGGACGGACGCTTGGGGCAAGCCAGAAATCGCTAATAACCCTTGAGGCCCTGAAACGGCGTGGACAAAGCCCCGCCTTAGCATGGCGGCCTGACTCGCCTTCGACCCGCGACGCTCGACGACGTACCGACCGTCGAAGACCGGGGTACCCAGCCCCATGTCGTTGCCGCCACGGGCGACGATGACTACGTCGATTGACGGTCCGAGCTGGAAAGGGACGATCTTTTCCCGGAGACGCTGATCGCCGAGCTCGACGGCCGGGCTATCGAGGTGGTGCAGGTCATCGATCCCGCCGCCGAGGTCACGCACTACTGGGACGACGTCGAGCGCCACCAGCGTGCCATCGACATCTGGATCGGCGCGGCCGCCGACCTGCGCCGTGGATACGGCACTGAGATGACGACGCTGACCCTGGATCGTTGTTTCGCAGGCACCGACGTTGTCGTGGTTCTGATCGACCCACTCACCTTCAGACTCCGCCTCGCTCCACGCGCTACCGATGAGCACGGTCAATGAACTTTCGGCTGCCAGTCTAGGCGGACAATGGGCCAATGGATCCGACACTCGAGGACGCCATCATCGTAGCGACGGTCGCCCACCGCGATCAGTCGTACCCGGCGCCGCGACCCGAACCATATATCCTGCATCCGCTTCGGGTCATGCTCGAAGTCCGTTCGCTGACTGCAAAGATCGTGGCCGTCTTACACGATGTCGTCGAAGATAGCGACGTGCGTCTGGAAGACCTGCAAAGACAAGGATTCGTTAGCGCTGTCCTCGAGGCGGTCGACTGTCTCTCGCGACGAACAGGAGAGGGCTACGAAGAATATATCCGGCGGCTGTCGTCAAACGATGTCGCTCGTGAGGTCAAACTCGCGGACCTGCGAGATAACCTCGCCAACAATCGGAGCCTCCCTGCACAACCCGATAGGCTCGCCCGGATTGCAAAGTACGAGCGAGCACGACAGGTGCTGCTATCGACGCTATCGACGCCACCCCAGAACGCTACGTAAGCGGGTGTCACCCAGGGCCAAGGGCATTTACGCAGCTCCGACTGTGCGGCTCCGATGCAGCAAGGACAACGCCCGTGACTTGGATATCAGGGTTTGCCCGGCTCAGGGAGCGCGATTGGAATGTTCACATACGAGCTGACAGCGGTCGGCAAGGGCTGCGACGAGTCCGCAACTCCGGCGGAATTTACGAACATGTCCACGGCCCAAGGATCCCCAGGGAAGTGACCAGCGGCGTGGGCTCGCCACCTACGAATGTCAGGTTGACGGCCAGATCCCCGGATTGCCCGTTGTTTCCTGACACGTGCAGTGTGCCGCTCACCGATTGCCAGTACGCACCCGTCTGAGACTCACGGACGGCAACCCTTGCCTTTCCCTCGTTCACGCCAAGGCCGCTGCTCCACGGCGCCAGAGAATAATCGCCGCTGCCCTTGTAGCCGCCGTCGATGGACAGGTAGAGCCGGTAGACATGGTGTGCGCCTTGCAGAATGAGTAGGTCGTCGAGGGAGTTTCCCGATACCAGGCAAGACTGCGTGACCGGGCGAGCGTTAGCGACGCATTCGTTGAAGGAGCCCTGGAGCTGCAATTGAGCGCCTGAGCATGCGGGTGGTTGGGCTGCTGGCGCAAGCACTGTTTGAAACACGATGTCGTACGAGAAGCTCACGCCGTCCACCTGCACCGCGTAGCAGCCTGGCTGTTGCACCAGGAAGGATGTCGGCACCCAACGGTATCCCTCGATTGATGTGTTGATCGTCGGTATCGGCGGGACGACCAAGGATGCAGTAAGCGCTGAGGGATCACCGAATATCACAGGGCTGCCGCCGCCGAGCTGGTGTCCGCGCACCGTCCAGGGACCCTGATAGCGAGGTGCGCTGAACCAGATCGTCGTCGCAGTCGGGGCATACCAGGAAGACAACGCTTGAACAATTGGCACGACCGCGGTGCTCAGCAGACGAACCGGTCCGGACCCGAGCGCCGAACCGCCAAACGCGCTGGTGGTGACCTCGGCCGCCGCAGTCGTCGGGCAGCTGGCATCCGCCTGAAGCACCGGCAGCCGGAGTGGGCGCAGCAAAGTGGCAGGCAGTCTGGCTTGGGGATTGGGCAATGCGGGATCGTTGGGGTTGCAGACGCTCGCCTCGAAATAGCATGACTGCCAGTAGCTCATTGGTTCCGGATAGCCATACGCGAGTTGCGTCGGTTGCGGCGTGGGTGGGCTCGTCTCCACGAGAAGGGTCGGCTTACTGCTCAGGCCAGCCTGAAGGGCATAGAAAGCCACAGGTAGCGCCACCACGGTTCCGAGCAGTACCAGGATCCACGGACGTCGCGAACCACCCATGCATGCATCATGCGCCTGGCTCCAACACCAGTTGGCCGGTGTCCCGTGGATGCTTCGACACCGAGCGCATAATGCGGTGTACGGAGACAGTGAACGACGATCACGGCGACCTACAGCGCAGCGCCTTCCCAGACGCACGCCTCATCGAGACGCTTTATTGGCCAGCGTCACCCCCGTTCCGTTACGCGCTCGCTTACGGCAACATCCCCTCGGGGACTGAACCACCAAGGTGGGGGCTGACTGTCTTGGACGGAGTCGCCTTCCCAACGCATATATGGGAGCGACCGCGCGTGGTGACCGAGGGCGCCCTGCGCGAGTGGCTCGACACGCTGACCGATACGAGCGCCGCATACGACCTGGCGTCGAGGATGGCCACATCTCACCCCGAGTGGTTCGCCGACAACTAGTACGCTGACGTTGTGGTGATGAATCACGCGGTTTGCTGCTGCCCAGATATGCAGCGCATCCTGGTGGTGAGCCTTCCGAGAAGCACCTGGTGCACGCGATGGAGCCTG
>JBEPVD010000075.1:0-4844 GCA_041691155.1 Candidatus Dormiibacterota bacterium
CGTCGCACGGGCCGACGCGGCGCTGTACGCCGAGCGCCGCAAGCACGACCGATAGGGCGAAGCACGACCATAGGGCAAGGAACGCGGGCGGCTCGCGCCGTCTGTGGACGGATCCCACACGATTCCACACCGCTTCACCGATTTGGTGCGGTAGCGAACAGACGCGCCTAGGTCGATTCTGCCCATTCCCGTCACCATGCCGACATGAGTTGGATCGGCAGCGTATCCATACTCCTTGAGTGACCACCTCAGGCGGGAGTTCTGCCGCGGCGTCCTCCGGCGTGCTGGGTTTTCGCGAGCGTCGGGCACGGGTCAGCGATGGGAGACAGCCTGCGGCGTTCCTGGGGCAGCCTTCGGGTCCGGTCGCCACAAGGCTCCTGCTCGTCGAGGACAAGCCGTCCGATGCGGCGCTCCATACAGCGATGCTTCGATCGACCGCACTCAGCGAATTGTTCGAGGTGGTACTGGTGGGTCGCCTCAGCGAATGCCTTGCCGCGCTGGCGGAGGCAACGCCCGCATGTGTGCTGCTCGACATGGGCTTACCGGATGCGGACGGGATCGAGGGCCTCGCTCGGATCCGTCTGGTCGCCCCTGAGGTTCCGATCGTGGTCCTGACCGGCACTGACGACGAGACCGTAGGGCTCGAAGCCATGAGCAGCGGCGCCCAGGACTATCTGGTCAAGGGTCATGTCGATGGCCGAGTCCTTGCCCGGTCCGTCCGCTACGCAATCGAGCGGATGCGCGGTGAGAAGCGGATCAATTTCCTTGCCTTCCATGACAATCTCACCGGCCTTGCCAACCGCTCGCTCTTCGCGGCGCGACTGCAGATGGCACTGAATCACGCGGTTGCATATTCGTCTGGGCCGGGACGCGATGCGGAAACCGTTGATGCACGCGCTGCCACCGCGGTACTGGTCGTTGATCTCGACCACTTCAAAGTGGTGAATGACAGTCTTGGTCATGCCAATGGAGACCTACTCCTCCAGGCTGTCGCGGTCCGCCTGCAGGCGGTGGTGCGCCCGAGTGACACCGTTGCCCGTCTCGGCGGGGACGAGTTCGCGATCCTGTGTGAGGGTGGTGCCGCCGACCAGGTCGCGCGCGTCGCGCAGCGCGTGGTAGATGTGCTCGCGGCCCCGATCGTCCTCGACGGCGTTGAGGCGTATGTGGGTGCTTCCGTCGGAGTCGCCGTCGCCCCAGACGGAACCATCGACGGCCCCGGGCTGGCGCGTGACGCCGACGTCGCGATGTACCGAGCCAAAGCCGATGGGCGGGGCCGGTTCGTCGTCTTCGAAGAGGAGATGCGCACGGTCGTGCAGGTGCATCACGCCACCAACAATGCGCTGCACGGCGCTCTCGAGCGCAATGAATTCCGTCTCCTGTACCAGCCGACCATCGATCTACGCACCGGCCGGATTTGCGGCATGGAAGCACTGCTTCGCTGGGATGAGCCCGCACGTGGCCTGCTTGCGCCGGACGCGTTCCTCGCGTCCGCGGAGGAGAGTGGGCTCATCGTCCCGATCGGATCGTGGGTCCTCGGCGCTGCGCTGGAGCAGGCGGGCGAGTGGGCGCGCAGGTTTCCGCATCGGGAACCGCTCACCATGTCGGTCAACATCTCGGGCCGGCAACTCGTCGAGCCCAACGTCGTCGACGTCGTCGCGAAAGCACTGGCCACAGCCAGAGTGCAGCCATGGGCGGTGTGTCTCTGCCTGGAGGTCACCGAGACCGTCCTGCTCGGGGATCTTGAAGTGATGGCCAAACGACTCACTGCGCTGAAGGCGCTTGGGGTCACCCTCGCCGTCGACGACTTCGGGACCGGGTACTCATCGCTTAACTACCTGCAGCGGTTGCCGGTCGACATTCTGAAGATCGACCGCGCGTTCATCGCTGGACTCGACCGGGGCGACAAGGATCTGGCGATCATTGCCACGCTCGTGGAAATGGGGAAGCGGATGAACTTGACTGTGGTGGCCGAAGGTGTCGAGACGGCCGAACAACTGGCGATTCTGCGTGATCTGAAGTGCGACATGGCGCAGGGATTCCTGATGGCTCGGCCGCTCTCGCCGGCGGACATCTCTGCGCTGCTGGACAGCGATCCGACATGGTGATGACACCCGTGCCGGACACGGCGGCGGTGATCGGGGCGCTGACATCCCGTGCGCCCGACGGCGTTGCCCCGGCAGATGACCTCGCTCGCTTCGCCAAGGTCGTGTCGCATGATTTCTCGAGCCCTCTCCTGGCAATCCGAGGCTTTGCGTCGGTGCTCACCGACCGGCTGAGCGATCGCCTGGACGATGTGGAGCGCGGGTATCTCGGCGAGATCATCACCGCGGCGAAAATGATGCAGGCGCTCAATGGCGGGCTGGTGACCTGGGTCCACGCCCGCGACGCCGCATTGACGTTCACCGAGGTCGATCTCGACGCCCTGGTCACCGATTGCATCAACGACTTCCGCACGCGCATCGACGAGCAGGCAGCACAGGTGACGGTCTCACCCCTGCCGGTGGTGCGAGCCGACTCGGCGGCGCTGCGTGTCGTGGTGTCCAGCTTGCTCGACAACGCGCTGCGCTACGCGGATCCGGAACGTGCCCCACGCATCCACATCGAGTCGAGGCAACGCGCGAACGTGATGTCCATCGTCGTCCGAGACAATGGTTCGGGCATTGCCGCATCCAACCGCGAGCGCGCGTTTGGGCTCTTCCAACGCATCGAACCCGGACGCGATGGCGAGCGACCCGGCGTGGGGTTGACCGTCAGTCGAACCATTGTCGAACAACACGGCGGACGGCTCTGGCTCGAGGCCGCGAGCGATGGCGGAGTCGAGGCAACGTGCACGCTGCCGATGGACGCACCCGGGGTAGATGTCGCAGAACGCTCCAAGGCTTCAGGACGACCCCGTCGCGAGCAATCGGAGCGCCGGCGAGTGGTGCAGAGCGAGGCAGCGTTGGCAGCGATCGTGGAGTTCTCGGACGACGCGATCTACTCCAAGACCCTTGACGGGCACATCATCACGTGGAACCGGGCCGCCGAAACCCTGTATGGCTACTCAGTCGCCGAAGCTGTCGGACGGCATGTGTCCATGCTCGCGCCTGACGACCATGTCCAGGAACTGCCCGCGTTGATGGATCGGATTCGCGCCGGAACGCGCATCCACCTGGAGACCGTGCGGGTTTGCAAGGACGGGAGGCGCATCGACGCGGCACTGACGATGTCGCCGATCTGGGACACCGGCGGCGACTTGGTTGGCGCCTCGGTCATCGCGCGTGATGTCACGGAGCAACACCGCACCGAGGACCATCTGCGGGCATTCCTCGAGGTCGCCCCGGACGCCATCGTCGTCGTCGACCGCACGGGTGCGATCAACGCCGTCAACTCACAGGCGCAGTCGACGTTCGGCTACGCCGCCGACGAGATGATCGGACAGCCAGTCGAGATGCTCATCCCCGAGCAGTTCCGCGGTGATCACCTCGAATACCTCCGCAACTTCACGGCCACGCCGAAGGTTCGACCGATGGGCACCGGCCTCGAGTTCCATGGCCTCCGACGTGACGGCACGGAATTCCCCGTCGACATCCAGCTCTCCACGATTCCCACCAAGGACGGCGTGCTCCCGGTCGCGGCGATCCGCGACATCACCGAGCGCCGGCGCCTAGAGAACCTCCGCGACGATTTCATCGGCAACGCAGCGCACGAACTCCGCACGCCACTCACCACTCTTGCCGGACTGGCGGAGACGCTCTCGCGATCCTTTGACGTCATGGAGCGTTCGGACATCGAGGATGCCTTCGCGGCCATGGCGCGCCAGGGTGAGCGAGCGCGCGTGCTCATCGCCAATCTCCTCGACCTCTCGAACATCGAGGGAGGGCGAGCCGACTTCACCATCACCGATGTCGAGGTGGCACCGCTTGTGGGTCGGGTGCTCGAGTCGACCCCGCCTCCGGACGGCAAGACGGTGACCGCAGCGGTACTCAATGACGTCTGTGTGCGATTCGACCCGGTGCGTCTCGAACAGGTGGTGACCAATCTCCTGGTCAACGCCTACCGGTACGGTGGCGCAGAGATTCGGATCACGGCGCAGTACGAGGACGACGACCGGGTCGTCCTGACGATCGCCGACGATGGCGCCGGAGTCGCACCCTACTTCGTCCCGGAGCTCTTCGAACCGTTCACACGCGGAAAGCAGAGCAACGTCGTGCGCGGATCGGGGATCGGACTCGCCTTGTGCCGTCGCGTGGTGCGCAGCATGGACGGCGACATCTGGTATGAGCCCAACTCGCCGCGCGGCGCCAGTTTTCGGGTCAGCCTGAGGCGCTCCTCGTGACCGCAACCGTCCTGGTCGTGGAGGACGAGCCCGACATCATGCTCACCTTGCGCTTGACGTTGCAGGGCGAGGGCTATCGCGTGGTCGGTGTCGCCACTGGTGAACAAGCCCTTGCCTACTTCGCGGAGACTCCACCCGACCTGTGCGTGCTCGATATCGGGCTTCCCGGGATCGACGGTCTCGAGGTCGTGCGCCGCTTGCGCGCCGACACCACGTTGACGACACCGCGCATCATCGTCTCGTCAGCGCATGCGTCCGGCGATGTGCGCCGCCTCACGGAG
This sequence comes from Candidatus Dormiibacterota bacterium, assembly GCA_041691155.1. GTDB lineage: Bacteria > Chloroflexota > Dormibacteria > Aeolococcales > Aeolococcaceae > Palsa-851. The sequence goes on from JBEPVD010000075.1 coordinate 4,600, forward strand.
GCGTTGCTCTGCAACGCGTACCTCACCAAGCCGTTCAGCACCAGTGAGCTCATCGCGACCGTGGCCGCGGTGCTCAACGCTCCTACCGTCGCCTAGCCGAACCGGCCCCACGGGCCGCCCGCGCCGCGCGAACTCGCACATCCCGCGACGTTTCGACGGTTCGCTGCCGTGGGTACGTTAGAAGCTGAATTCAGGAGCTTGGAACGATGGCCATAGACGTGGTCGGCAAGCTTGCGAGAGTGACC
>JBEPVD010000076.1:0-4512 GCA_041691155.1 Candidatus Dormiibacterota bacterium
CCCTTGGGGGGTCCGGGCGGGCCCGGGGGGGGGTTTTTGGGGGCGCTCGCTTCTCGGCCAAAAATTTTGTTGCCGACACGGCCCCCCCGACACGCTAAGCAAGCGCGGCTGACCGGCCCGTCCCGCCCAACCACCAAGCGCTACTGGAGCCTCAGCCCGCGGCCGCGATGCGTACCGGAGGAACGTCGGCGACCACCTGCGGCCGCGCGCCCGTCGCCGTCCGTTCACCCAGGATGTACCGACTGATCACCAGGCGCTGGATCTCGGCCGTTCCTTCCCAGATCTGATAGATCTTGGCGTCGCGCATGAAGCGCTCGACCGGGTATTCCTTGATGTATCCGTATCCGCCGAGGATCTGGACCGCGTCGACGGTCACGCGCATGGCCATGTCTCCGGCGAACAGCTTGGCCATCGAGCCCTCGCCCCGGGCCATCGGCACGTGGTTCTGCGCCATCCAGCCGGCGCGCCAGATGAGCAGACGGGCAGCGTCGATCTCGGTCGCCATGTCGGCGAGCTTGAAGGCGATGGCCTCGTGCTGCGAAATCGGCTTGCCGAACGCGACCCGCTGCTTCGAGTAGTCGCGGGCGAACTCGAATGCGGCGCGCGCGATGCCGAGCGCCCCGGCCCCGACCATCGGTCGCGTGGCCTCGAGCATGATCATCGCGCCGACGCTCCCCGGCCCAGTCAGGTTGCCACTGCTGTCGTAGCCCAGTCGCTGATCGTCCGGGATGAAGCAGTCCTCGAAAATGACCTGCGCCGTGTGCGACGCGCGGACGCCGAGCTTGCGTTCCTTGCGGCCCTGGCGCATGCCGGCCGTGCCCTTCTCGATGACGAAGCCGGCAACCCCGGCGGAGCCCTGGGACTTGTCGGTGGTGGCGAACGCGACCTGGATGTCCGCGATCCCGCCGTTGGTGCAGAACTGCTTGGTGCCGTTGAGCACGTAGCCGCCGTCGACCTTCGCGGCCGTGGTCTCGAGCGCCATCGAATCCGAGCCGCTGTTGGGCTCCGTGAGCCCCATCGCGCCGATCTTCAACTCGGGTCCGCAGAGCATCGAGATGTACTTCTCTTTCTGCTCCTCGGTCCCCATGGCGGTGATGGCTGCGCCGCACAGCCCGGTGGCGCCGATCGAGGTGGCGATGCCGGCATCGCCCCAGGAAAGTTCCTCTTCGCGGATCAGGTTGGTGAGCAGGTCGATGCCGCCGCCCCCGTACTGCTCGGGAAAGCTGGCGGTTGCGTCGAGTCCCAGCGCATGCGCCTTGCGCATCACGTCCCAGGGGGTCTCCTCGGCCTCGTCATAGCGCTCCGCAACCGGGCGCATCTCCTTCTCTGCGAACTCGTGAGCGAGGTCGCGGATTTCCTCCTGTTCGCGGGTGAGCGAGAAGTCGATTCCCATGTTCCGATCCCTCAGGGTGTGAGCCGGACGGTTGCCCGGCCATTGGTCAAGACGCGGTCGCCGCGGTCCGAAGACGCTCCCACCTCGAGGGTGGCAACGCCATCGTCCACGGCTACGACGGTTCCTGTGCAGATAATCGTGTCGCCGGCACGCAACGGCTTGCTGAACCGGCAGGAGAGGCTCTGGACGTTGGCGCTGCCGCCCGCCCACGCGGCGATCGCGTCGGCGACGATCCCCATTTCCAGAAGACCGTGGGCGATCGTGCTCGGGAGGCCGACGGACAACGCGAACGCCTCGTCGACGTGGATCGGGTTGTGGTCGCCGGAAGCGTCTGCGTAGGCATTGATCTGGGCCTGGCTGACCGTGCGCGAGAGTGGGGTGACGGTGTCCCCGACGCTGACTGCCGAGGCGGTCAACGCCGTCATGCTGCGGCCGTCCGCAGGATCATCAACGAGGTTGCGCGGCAGACCACGGCGTTGTCCGCAGGCCGGACCGCCTCCATCGCGAGGCGCACGAAGGTCATCCCACGCTTGATGTCGATGCTCGTGATCTCGGCCGACGCATCCACGATGTCTCCGGGGTGGACGGGCTCCGGCCACTCGAAGGATTGATCCCCATGAATGAGGCCCGCGAGATCGATGCCGACTTCGGGGTCGTTGAACAGCAACGCGAGCGTCGGTCCCAGGCAGTACACGGCGGCATAGGTCGGGGGCACGACATCCGGCTCGCGGATCGGGTCGGATCCGGCGATCGCCGACGCGACCGCCCGGGCCGCCTCCGGCGCAACGCGCTGGCCCGGCGCCGAGTAGCGCCGTCCGACGTGGCTCTGGTCAGGCATCCATCCCTCTCGTTGGTAGGCGGCCGAACGCTTCAACCGCGCCGATCAGTACAGAAATTGACATCCGTATCAACTATTCCCGAAGCGAACCATACACCTGCCATAACCCCCCGTCAAAAGCCCAAGGCCGCGAGCGATTCGGCGCGAATCGCGCCCACCTCCCGGCCCGCCCAGTTCCGGAGCGGGAGCTTCGCGAAGGGCGCGAGTCGCTCAGCCGATGCCGCGCCGAGGACGTTCAGCTGCTGGAGGACGGCGATCGCAACCACAGGAACCGCCTCTGCGCCTCCGGCCTCAAGCTTGATCGCGATCCCGGGGCCACCCGGACGCACGACAGCCGCCCACACGGCGGCGCCGCCGATCTTTGCGGTGACTGAGTGGCCGGCGGCTTCCAGGAGCGCGGTGTCGAACCTTCCAGTGCCTCCGATCAGAAACGGGAATGCCGCCATCGCGTCCTGGTTGCGGCGGAAAGCCGGATCTGCGCAACCAGCGGCGAAAGCGCGGGCGATGGCCATTAGCGGGGTGCCGTACGTCGTCAGCCCGCACCCGTCGATCCCGCTCGGCGTTGCCGAGAGGTCCAGGCCGAGCTTCTCTGCCAGCGCTTCGGTCACCGCGAGCTGGCACGGGTGGGTCGGCTCCATGTAGCCCTCGAGCGGCCAGCCCATGACTGAGCAGGTCGCCAGCATCGCTGCGTGCTTGCCCGAGCAGTTGTTGTGGATGGGCTTCGGCGTTCCACCGGACGCGAGGAGGCGGCGAGCCGTCACGTCGTCGGACGGGAGTTGCGGCCCACATCGAAGCGCATCCTCCGGAACCTTGGCCTTCGCGAGGAGGCTCCGCACGGTGGCGAGGTGCTCGTCCTCTCCCTGATGCGAGGCGCATGCGATGGCGACCTCAGCCTGGGTCGCCCCGAGTAGGTCCGCAGCGAGCCGGACGAAGGGAAGCGCCTGGATCGGCTTCACGCAACTGCGGAGCGTGGTGTGACGCAGCGGGTCGCCCATGGAGCGGATCTGATTGCCCTCGGCGTCGCTGACGACGACGTAACCCCGAATCCTCGCCTCCGGCACGTCGCCCCGCCAGAACGTGGCGAGTACTGGGGGCGCATAGTCACGATCGGCGTCCTGGACCACCTCCTCACTTTGACGGGGGAAAGCTCGTTTTGGTACGGTCGCCCGCGATCACCGGGGAAGAGGGCACCTGCCCCGGATTCCGTCCGTATCACTGCAACATGCATGGGGAGCAGCGATCGCGACCCACGTTCATCGGTTTGTCCGGCATCTCTGGGTACTCGCCATCGCGGCAGTCCTGGTGGTGCTCGTGGCACGGCCGGCCCAGGTCCCGGCAGCTCCTCTGCTTCGAAACCTCGCGGCAATTCAGATCAACGCCGTCGTGGAGAACTCGGCGACGGTCACCGCGATCGCCGTCCGGCCGGTCAAGACGGTCGTCATTCAGCCAGGGCAGACGCTTGCCTCCCTCGCAGCCCAATACAAGGTGTCGGTGTCGACGATCCAGTGGGGGAATCAAATGACACCTGCGATCGTGCCCGCGGCCGGCTCAAGCCTGCTGATCCCTCCGGGGCCGAGTGCACTGGTCGAGGTGCTCCCGGCAGAGACACCGACTGCGTTCGCGGCGCGCATGCATCTCGATCCTGCGGTCGTCCTCGACTACAACAACCTGAGCAGCAACGCCCCCATGATCGGCGACTCATATCTCCAGGTACCTCTGTCGCGCGCGCCGGACGGATCGCTCATCGCGTCGTATTTCGTCGAGGCGCAGAACGGCGTGCCGTCAGTCGCCGTCGCCACACCGCTGCACGACGGGTTCCCCTATGGGCAGTGCACCTACTATGTGGCGACGCGCCGCGCGGTCAACTGGAGCGGCAACGCAGTCGACTGGTGGTGGAGCGCACGCAGTCGCCGCCCGGAAGGACAAGTTCCCGTGCAGGGCGCGATCGTCGTGTTCAACATCGGATGGGTCGGTCACGTCGCCTACGTTGAGCATGTGAACCAGGACGGAACCTTCCTCGTGTCTGAGATGAACTATCACGCGGCCGGTGGAGGGTGGGGACGAGTCGACTACCGAACCATCGACGACAACGACGCTTCGATTCTGGGGTTTGTCTACTAGGCGGTTCGGTGTTTCACGCTCGCTATGTGGTGAGGGCGGGACGGGTCGGTCGGGGGCTCTTGCTTAGCGTGTCGCTCGCTCGTTCGCGCAAAAAAATTATAGCGCGCTCTAGCGCGCTCCCCCAAGCCGGTGTCGTATAAAAAAATGACGCGGCCGACGA
>JBEPVD010000077.1:0-3974 GCA_041691155.1 Candidatus Dormiibacterota bacterium
TCGTCATACCGCGCGAGGCGGAGCAGCACGGTCGCACGCTGCATGCGCGCAGCCGTTGTGTTCGACGCCGTGATGGCCTCGTCCGCCAGGGTCACCGCGGTTTCGTAGTCGAACCGGTCCATCGCGATCCTGCTCGCGGTGGTGAGTGCCTCGGCGGCAAGGTGCTGCGCGCCGCTCAATCGCGCGTGATGCGCGATGAGCATGGGATCGACTCCGGGTTGCGTGATGAGGATTCGTGCCGCGTTGCGATGCAGGAGCGCGCGGCGCGGCGAGCCGACCGAGGCTTCGAGCGCCTCTCGAACGATTTCGTGCCGGAACACATACGACCCGTCGCGTTCGTCAAGCAGTTGCAGGCGGATCCCGGTTTCGAGCTGACTCAGCAATGGGATCGGTTCCACCTTGAGAACGCGGGCGAGGATGTCGACATCAATCCGCGGCCCGAGGACTGCGGCATCGCGGATCGGTCCGGCGTCAGGTCCGGCCTCGGCGCAGCGCGCGACGACGGCAGCGTGCACGGACTCCGGAAGATCGGATCCGGGATCAGCACGTGCCAGGGCCGTGAGAAAGAGTGGATTGCCGCCGCTGCGGCGGTGCAACTCCGCGGCCCGATCCGCCCCGACGATGAGCGCAACCGTGTCGACCGCAAGCGGCGTGAGGTGGATGACCTGCGATGTGGCGGGAATGAGACCCTCATTGCTGCGTCTCGTCAGCAGGATGAGCAGTGGCAAGCCGCCGGTTCGGGCCAGTCCCGCGATCCAGTCCCAGGTCATGGGATCCGCGCGCTGAATGTCGTCGATGAACAGCACGCTCCGCGGCGCGCTCGCACGCGCGACGACGCGGCCCAGAGCCGCAAAGATCACCGCGATGCCCGCGGGCGATGACACGAGCATCTGCGCCGTGTCGGCGTTCGGCGCAGTCCCGCCCTGCCAGTTGAGCACCGGCTCGAGCGTCCCCGCGTCGGTACCCAGCAACGCAAGTGCATCGGCAGAGCCGGCCCGGCGAAGAAACTCCTGCAACATCTGCAATGCCGGCTGCAGCGGGAGCACGCGGCTCAGTTGATCGCACCGCGTCTCGAAGACTCTCGTGTCAGGACTCAGACTGCTCATCCAGGCTGCGGCGAGAACGCTCTTGCCGATGCCGGGCTCGCCCTCGATCACCACCACCTGTGGCGCACCGTCTGCGACCGTCGCGAAGAGTGAGTCGAGCGTGCGCAGTTCCTCCTCTCGCCCGACGATGGAATCGGACGCGCCACCGGTGCCTCGTCCGGTGTGCACGGCAACGTCGATGCCGGGCACCGGCAGTCCTTTCAGCACTGCACGGTGTGCCGAATCGGTCTCATCCGACGGGGAGGTTCCGAGTTCTTCAGCGAGCTGGGCGCGGATCGCCTCGTGCAGCGCGAGCGCGGAGGATGTCCGTCCTTGCGCCGCCAGTCCCGCCATGGCGAGGCGAAGCGCATCCTCGTCGTATGGGTCGGCATCGAGAGCCTGTTCGGCAGCCTCGACACCCGTGGCGATGTCTCCGGCTGCGAGCGCGATACGTGAAACCAGATGTCGAGAGCGAGCCGTGAGTCGCGTCAGGCTCCGGCGCTCCGGTTCGAGCCAGACGTCGTCATCGACTTGCGGCTGCGCGAGGAGCTCGCGCGCCGAGAGCGCCGCGGCCAGCGCCGCCGCCGGGTTGCCGGCCGCCAGCCGTCGTTCAGCCTCGGCGACGCGGTCCGTGGCGGCGGTGAGATCGAGCCAGTCGACCCGGAGCGTGTAGCCGTGGTCCCCATGGGTGATCCGTTCCGAGCCGAGCACGCCGCGGAGGCGGCTCATGATCACCGCCAGCTGGCCTGCGGGATCGAGCGGTTGATTGTCGGCCCAGAGGACATCCGCGATTCGCTCGGCGCTCACCGAGCGACCGGACGCGATCGCAAGCAACCTGAGCGCCGTTCGCGCTTTGCGGCTGCCCAACTCGTGCTCGGTGAACCCCTCCACGCCGAACCCGCTGATGACACGGACGCGGAGCGCCGACTCGCCTCCACCCACGACCCGTAACGATACGGGTCGTGGGTGCCGTCTGCGGCAAGAGTCGGCGTCGTTCAGCTCTTGGCGTAGTTGCTCGCGCCGTTCCAGTCGATGACCACCACCGGTTCGTCGCCCACGACCCAGCCGTCATGCCCTGACGGCAGCGCGGTGATGTCACCCGGGTGTGCGTCGAACTCCGTACCGTCGGCCATCAGTACGTGCAGGACGCCGGAGACGTGGTACTGAAAGTGCGGCGCTTCACAGAGCTCCGTTCCCGCAACCGGTTTGACGTGCACCGACCACTTCCAACCGGGCTCGAGCGTCAGGCGTCCAACGGTGCCACCACCGATGTCAACCAGCTCGAGCCGTCCCTTCTCGAAGGTGCGAACCTCGTTCGGCTGCGAAAGCGTTTGCTTCTCCGCTGCGATACCTGTTGTCATGTCCGGGTGCCTCCTGGTTCGATGGTGGTCGCGTCGTCACGACGCTCGTCCGCATGCTCGCAATGGAGGGTTGCAGTCGCCTTGCAGCCGATGGAGTACAGTCACCGCCTGCCGATCCCACCAGGGAGTCCGGCTCCGGGTTCGGGTTGGAGGAAGCACATATGTACGCACGAGTACTCCGTCTGCATGGGGATTCGTCGAAGGCCGACGCGGGAATCGAGAATTACGTCTCGAGCGTGGCTCCCGCATTGCGCCAGCAGGGCGGATACGCAGGGGCACGCCTCCTGGTTGATCGTGAGCACGGCAACAGCATGAGCGTCTCGTTCTGGCAGGACGAAGCCGCGGCGCGGGCGAGCGAGGCAGCGATGAGTGCCGTCCGTCGCGATGCCGTGTCGGCCTTCGGCGCCGAGGATCCGGTGTCGGAGTACTTCGAAGTTCTGCTGCAGCACCGGCCGTTGCCCACCGAGGCAGGTCACTGGGTGCGTGTGACCAACCTGTCCGGCGACCCTGCGAAGGTTGACGACGGCGTGGCCCACTACAAGGCGCAGACCATCCCCGCCGTGGAGCAGCTCGCGGGCTTCAGGGCCACGGTGCTCTTTGCTGATCGGGCGACCGGAAACAGCATGATCGTCACTGTGTGGACCACGAAGTCCGACGTCGACGCGTCAGCGGATGCAGGCGCCTCGCTGCGCGCCACCGCCGCCGAAGTCGTCGGTGCCACGGCTCCGGAAGTCGAGACCTTCGAGGTTGGATTCGCCGAACTCGTTTCGTAACATCGGTGCGTCGCTGTTGCTCTGAGCCGCCGCCGCTGTGGCTGCGGCTCAGGGCACTCGACGGTGCAGACTCGAGGCATGGATGACGCGGCAGTGACGGAACGAAGGGTCGTGGCCGTCGTGTCCGGCGGTCTCGACTCCACCACCATGGCGTACTCGCTCCGCGCCGACGGGTATGAAATCAGTGCGATCTCGTTCGACTACGGCCAGCGGCATCGCAAGGAATTGACATACGCCGAGCGTATGTGTGCCGACCTCGGTGCGCAGTGGACGCTGATCGATCTGCAGGCAGCGGGTGTCACGAAGTTCATGGCGGGGTCCGCGCTCACCGATGACACGGTGGGTGTCCCCGACGGGCACTATGCGGACGAAAGCATGAAGGCGACCGTGGTGCCGAATCGCAACGCCATCATGCTGAGCATCGCGTGCGCGCTCGCGATCAGTCACTCGATTGGCGCCGTCGCGTTTGGCGCGCACACCGGCGATCATCCGATTTACCCGGACTGCCGCCCGGAGTTTGTGAATGCCTTTGGGACGATGGTCAATCTCGCGGTCGAAGGCTACGGGAACCTCGAAATTCTCGCGCCACTGATCACGATGGACAAGACCGCCATCGTTCGACGTGGTGCCGAGTTGCGCGTTCCGTTCGAACGAACATGGTCCTGCTACAAGGGCGGCGAAGTGCACTGCGGTACCTGTGGCACCTGCTACGAACGGCGCGAGGCCTTCGTACTCGCGGGTGTCGCCGATCCCAC
>JBEPVD010000078.1:0-3114 GCA_041691155.1 Candidatus Dormiibacterota bacterium
TGGGCGTAGGAGTTGCGGCGACGCGCGGGCCGTCGGCGGCCGCGCACGACGCGGGAGTCCGACGCGCACTGTGAGCGGGCGCTAGCCACGGCTCGGCGAAGTTGACGACGGTATGCCGCCGATTCGGTTGCGCGCGGCCAGCCACGCTGGCAGCGCGCACAACGAACCCACAGTGCATGACCGCGCTTCAAAAAGTGAGGAGCGTCGTTTGGTCAGGGCACCTTGTTGGCGTGCTCGGCAGTGTGTGGAGACGGAAAACGGCCTTGGATCGGAACCTTCCTTGGTCTAAAATTCCGCCCCACGGAACCTTCCTTGGCAGAGTGTGCTCTTGTTTGGAGCCAAGGAGGGTCTCATGTCTTTTACCCCGATGAGCGGTTGCACGGATAGATCATTTGAACTGGTGAGGCAGTCGCTGTTGCAGAGCGACAGTTTGCCGTTCGCCGACGCGCTGACGGTCGAACAGATCCAACAGGCATTCGATGCCGAAGGGGTCTCGTTCGGCGACGACGACGAAAGCTCGAACGAAACGCCGAATGACGACGGGATCGTCTACACGATGGGGATCACGTTGTGGGCGATGCTGTCTCAGGCGCTGTTCACGGACGTGCAGCGGGCCTGTCGGGCGGCGGTCCAGCGCGTGGCCGTGTACTACGCGCTCTTGGGTGTCGAGGTCTCGTCGACAAATACCGGTGCGTACTGTCGCGCTCGGGCGAAAGTGACGGAGGGAGTGGTCCGACGTCTGGCCGAGGGAGTAGCGGAGCGCTGCGAGGCGGCCGTTCCCGATAAATGGCGTTGGAAGGGCTTCCGCATGCTGGTGATTGATGGCACAACGTTCTCGATGCCCGACACGGAAGAGAACCAGAAGGAGTACCCGCAATCCAACACTCAAGCCGCAGGGCTGGGTTTTCCGATCCTGCGCGCCGTCGCGCTGACCTCACTCGCCACGGGGATGGTCCGGGCTTTGGCGACCGGACCGTACGCAGGCAAGGAGACCGGCGAGACGGCACTATTCCGGACCCTGTTCCACGTACTCAGGCGCGGCGATCTGCTGTTGGCGGATCGGTATTATGCGGGATGGTTCATGCTGGCACTATTGTACATGCTGGGGGTCGAATTCGTGACGCGCCTGCACCAGCTCCGCGACGCCGACTTCAGCAAAGGGAAGCGACTGGGAAAAGGCGATCACGTCGTGGCGTGGGCCAAGCCCCCCAAGCCCGATTGGCTCGATCAAGAAACATACGATCGCCTGCCCGCGCAACTCGAAGTTCGCGAGATCCAAGTGAACGTTGACATCCCTGGCTTTCGCACTGAATCGCTGGTCGTGGTCACATCCTTGCGCGATCATCGCGCCTATTCACGGAACGACCTCGCAATTCTCTATCGCCGCCGATGGGTCGTAGAACTCGAACTGCGCGACATCAAGTCCACGATGAAGCTCGACGTCCTCCGCCGGAAGACTCCTGCCGCCGTGAGGCAAGAACTCTGGACGGGCATCCTGGCTTACAACCTCACCCGTCAGTCGATGCTGCAATCGGCGCTGGCGGGTGAATGCCAACCGAACCAACTGAGCTTCGCCGCATCACTGCAGATGCTGGCCAACACCTGGGTGCTCGCAGCCGTCCCACCGATGGTGACGATCAGCGCCCGCGAACGCCTCGTCGTGCTGCGAATCCTGAACGGTCACTCTCACCGCGTCGCCAACCGCCCGGATCGCATCGAACCCCGAGCCGTCAAGCGCCGGCCAGCCCCGCTCGCACTGCTCACTGAACTCCGCGAAACAGCCCGAGCCAAACTCATCACCGGCTCGAAGACATAAATCATCCGCGTCATACCAAACGGATTTGGCAGACGCCGCCATCGCTTGAACTTGCGGGCACGATCCACAGCCCATCACGAATATCGCGATCGTTGTGGACCCGCACCACGCTCGATCCGAGACTCGTCATTGCCTGGGGCACGACCAACCAGGAATATCTCAGGGTGCGCGCATGGACCCACCAGCACGACACGCCTCGCGAATGACATGCACGCGATTGCGACCACGTGGCTCGACGGATTGCGGCCGTCGCCGTAAAGTCATGCTGTACAAGCGGCAGTGCCATTCGGGCCAGGTCCATATAAAGGGGTTAGTGAGGCGTTGCCTTTACGTGGGCGTCCGTGGCCTTGGAGAGTTGATTCCGATCTGAGGGGTTTGGCTGTTTTCTGGACCCAGTCGGTGGATCCGAAGGGCGGGGCACGCCGCACGCTTCGGCCGCGCCACCATCCAGCCTGGCTCCCGGTTCGCTCTCAAAATTGGCTCCGATTTCCTGCTCGGTCCGACGACGCGGCGGACTGGACGCTGGCAGCATTCGCTACGGCACGTTGGAAACGTGCGGCCACACTGGGCTGGTTATTCCGGGGCGAATTGTTTTGGGGCTGATTATTTTGGAGCGAGTTATTTTCCAAAATTCTTTGCGGATTGCTCATATTGCTATTGACTTTTTAGTGTACTTGTGTATAATGACACGTGGATTGAGGTGCGACTTGCGCCAAGGCCTTGTATTGACGCAGAGGGCATTGACGCACGGTGCGGTGGCGAGGCTTGCTGGTGGTGGTGAGGGTGGTCGAAGCACACGTTTCCGGGAATGGCGAATGACAGTTCGATCGAAATCCAGGCGGGTCCTTGCCTGCGAAGCGCGGCTTGCTTCGCGCTGTGCTTGCCGCAGGGGGATTTGTGCCTGGGGGGAATTTGTGCCTGGGGGAATTGCTCTATTCCGGCGGCAGCGAGTCTACAGGTAGTGGGAACATTCTCCGCGGTCCCACAGATTGTGTCCCCCGTGACGGTGCGTGACGCTGTGCAACGCTCTGCGACGCTGGGTGACGCCGGTTTCAAAAACAGCGTCACGCTTTTAAGTGCTTCAACGCAAGCAGTTTGCGAAAGAGCGTGACGCTGATGACGCCGTTTTTTCGAGTTTTTTTTGTGGGAGCGGAGGTCAAAGATGAAGGATGAATTCTATCCCGGTGCGCCGGGAGCGCAAGCGGCGTCATCAAATCCTTCATCCTTCCGACTTCATCCTTGCTTCTGGTACACACCCTACGGACGGAGGATCGAAAAAGTGTGACGCCGCGGCGTAC
>JBEPVD010000079.1:0-3078 GCA_041691155.1 Candidatus Dormiibacterota bacterium
CTGGAGCACCCGCACGATGGCCGAGAGACCATAGCCGAGGACGAGCGGCCAGAACACCTCCTAGACTATGTTGCATGCGCTCTGGAGTACCTATCCGAGCGCGATCGGGACACCCGTCGCTCATCCTCCGTCGTTCGTGTCGGCTCTCCGGCAGCTGCCTGACGGCGGACGTGATGGGGGAGGATGGGTCGGATGCCCGAGCGCACACGCTATCTACATCTTCATACTGGGAGCCCGCTCCTGCCAGGCGACCGTGAAGTCGGCCGTCGCGGGCGGTTCTGCGCTCGTTCCTTCTTCGATCCAGACGTGGTGGTCACCGGCTGGCCTCCAGGCGCGCAGAATCTGCTCGACACCCGAGGATCCCCCCTCCTCGGTGTCGACACGATAGCGATACGCGTGGCCCTCGACCGTGCGGGTTTCGGGGAAGTTGCCCGGAGGCGCGCCGCCGTTGCGCAACTCAACCTTGACCTGAATGGGGTTCCGGCGACCCGACGAACCGGCCAGGGTCAGGCGGAACCCAGCGGCAGTCTCGGCGATCTCGTACGCCCCACCAGCGATCCTGAGCGCCAGCCCGTTGGCGTGCCTCACGGTTTTCATGTCGACCCCTGCCTGCCGAGTGACGGTGGCCTGGTCCCGACGCGAACAGACTGCGCCGGCGCCCAGGCAGATAAGCGCGCTACCCATTGTTCCTGCGCGAGTTGATTGCCAGAGTCGGCGGGGATCGCGGACCAGGCTGGTGATGGCGCCGCGCACGAAGGACGATGGGCGGACCGTCACGAAAGCGGCTTGGAGGAGCGCAGCCCGCGTGATGTAGTGCGCGGCCCCGACGAAAGGGGGGCCGCGGGGTCAGAAGAGATCTGGCTGCCGAAATAGGTGATGGGGACCGGTGCGTCAACACCGTCCCCATCGTGGCCCCGGTTGAATCAGCGACAATTCCCGGAGCCCCACTCGAATCGTACAAAGCGCGCTCGACGTCAAGGGGTGGCTGGCGAAGATGCCGTCCCCCGAGGACGTCCGGCCAAAGCAGTGCCCGGCGTGCGGAGTCGCGAGCCGGCCGGCGGGAGCGAGTTTGCGGTTGCACGGGCATGGGCTGCGGGAGCGCTGGATACTGGGTCCGGCCAGCGCGGAGGGCGCGCCTGAAGAGCGGACGGCGCCCTGCCGGCGCTACGTGTGCGTGGTGTGCACGGCGGTGATGCTGGTGGTGCCGCGGGCGATCCTGCCGCGCCGACGGTACTCGGCCTCGGCGATCGCGCTGGCACTAGCGCTGTATGGGATCGAGCGCGCAGCGCCGGCCCAGGTCCGGAGACGAGTGAGCCCGTTCGAAGTGATCGGATACCGAGCGATCAGCGGCTGGGTGACGCTGGGCCGGTGGGCCAATGCCGTGCGGGCGGGGGCTCTGTTTGCCGAGGTCCGGGCGTGTCCGGCGGCCTTCACGCCGAGGCAAGTGGCCGAGCGTGCGGCGACGACGCTCGGCAGTCGCGCCCCGCCGCCGATGGACGCCCCGCTGACCGTGCGCGCGTTTCATGGCGCCGCGCACGCTTGGTGAGGGTCGTGGGAGCAGGCCGACGGTGGCGACGATCGCGTCGCCGCCGCAGGCGAGCCCACCACTTGTGATCGCTCCCGCGGCCGAGCCGACGCGGGCATCCCTGGTCACACGCCGGATGGACCGGCGGAAGGGAGAAATGACCATGGATGGACTCACACCAAAAGATCACGCCGAGGCGGTGGCCGTCTTCCGCAGCGAGGTCGTGGGATCGCTTTGTCGGCGCGACCTCGGACACGGCGATCTGCGCGCGGAATTCGTCGCGCTGGCGCAGCAGCGCTTCCGCGTGCCGGACGGGGATGTCACGCGGACGATTTCGATCCCAACGCTGGAGCGGTGGTACTACGCCTACCGGCGCGGTGGTCTGCCGGCGTTGCAGCCACGTCCGCGCGCCGACCGCGGTCGAGGCCGGCGGCTGACCCCCGAGCAGCGGCAGCTGCTGCTCGACATTCGCCGCGAGAATCCATCGGCGTCGGTGCCGCTCATCCTGCGTACGCTGACCCTCGACGGCCGCCTCGACCGCGGCGCGATCTCCACGGCGACGGTGCGGCGGCTGTACGCCGAGCAGGGGCTGGATCGCGTGGCGATGCGGGACGGCACGGGCGCGCACACGCGGCTGCGTTGGCAGGCCGAGCGGCCGGGCGCGTTGTGGCACGGCGACGTCTGCTACGGACCGGCGCTGATCATCGCCGGCAAGACGGTGCCCCTGCGTATCCACGGGATGCTGGACGACGCCTCTCGCTTCGTCGTCGCGCTCGAGGCGATGCACACCGAGCGCGAGGTGGACATGCTGGGCCTGCTCAGCAGAGCGGTGCGCCGCCACGGATTGCCCGACGCAATGTACCTCGACAACGGGTCGACTTACTCGGGCGCGACGCTGCGAATTGGTTGCGAGCGCTTGGGCATCACGCTCATTCACGCCAAGCCGTATTCGCCCGAGGCGCGCGGCAAGATGGAGCGCTTCTGGCGCACCTTGCGTGAAGCCGTGCTCGACCACCTGGGATCGCTGGCCTCGCTCCACGACGTCAACGTCCGGCTGTGGGCCTTCCTCGACCAGCACTACCACCAAGCGCCGCACGCCGGCCTGCTCGGGCGCTCGCCCACCTCGGTGTGGCAGGCGGATGCGCGCACGGTCGACGATCTCGACGAAGCCCGCCTGCGCCAGGCACTGACCGTGACCGAGCGACGTCGCGTCCGCCGCGACACGACACTGTCCATCGACGGCGTCGTCTGGCAGCTAGACCAGGGCTATCTCGCCGGCCGCATCGTCTCCGTCGGCCGCTGCTTGGCCGACCCATCCGTCGCACCCTGGGTCGAGCATGAAGGCAAGCGTCTGGACCTTCACCCCGTCGATGTCATCAAGAACGCCAAGACCGGTCGACAGCCTCGGCGTCCAGGCGTCGTGGCGCCCACCGCCAAGACCATCCCCTTCGACCCGCCGCGTGCCTTGCTCGACAAGGCCGCCGGCCGCGCCCCGGCCCACGACAACAACAACGACATCGACGACGAGGAGCTCTTCTAATGCGCGACGGCTA
>JBEPVD010000080.1:0-2946 GCA_041691155.1 Candidatus Dormiibacterota bacterium
TGTCCACTCCGAGCGCAATCGCGGCCAGCAGTTCGGAGTCGGTCCCCAGACCCATGAAGTAGCGGGCGCGGTGTTCGGCCAGCGCGGCCACGCTCGCTTCGGCCATGGCCAGCATGGTGTCGGTGGGCTCCCCCACCGCGAGACCGCCGATGGCGACCCCGTCGAAGTCGAGGTCCGACATGAATCGCGCGGACTCGCGACGAGCCGCCGCGTCGAAGCCCCCCTGCGCGATGCCGAACAGGAGGTGGCCGTTGCCGGGATGGGCCGCGCGGCAGCGCTCCGCCCAGCCATGGGTGCGCTCGGTCGCGGCTCTGGCCACAACGTCGGGCGTGCCATGCGCCACTGGATGGTCGAGACACATGAGGATGTCCGCGCCGAGGCGTGCCTGATTGCGGACGGCGTCCTCGGGTGTGACGCGGAGACGCGAGCCGTCGTACGGCGAGACGAACGTCGCCGCATCGTCGTCGACCGCGGTCACGTCGACGAGGCTGACCAGCTGATACCCACCGCTGTCGGTGAGGATGGGGTGGTCCCAGCCCATGAAGGCATGGAGTCCGCCGGCCTGCTCGATGAGGTCGATCCCCGGTCGCAACGCGAGGTGATACGCATTGCACAGCAGGATGTCGACGCCGGTGTTGCGTACCTCGTCGGGGTCGAGCGCTTTCACGGTCGCGTGCGTGCCGACCGGCATGAAAGCCGGCGTGCGCACCGGGCCATGGGCGGTCATCAGCGTTCCCGCGCGTGCACTCCCGTCGATCGACAGGACGGTGAATGCGCTGATCATGCTGCGCGCCAGCAGAGCATGCAGTCGCCGAGCGAGAGGAATCGATAGTCACCGCTCAGCGCGTGCGTGTAGGCGTCGCGCCAGTGATCGGCACCCACAAACGCTGCGAGGAGCACCAGCAGCGACGACCGAGGCTGATGAAAGTTGGTGACGAGCCCATCGACGACGCGAAAGTGGTGTCCGGGCTTGATGAACAGGCGAGTGCTCCCGGAGCCGGCGTGCAGAGCGCCGTCGTCGCGCGCACATGTTTCGAGCACACGCACAACGGTGGTGCCGACCGCAATCACGCGACCTCCTGCCCGGTGCGTCCGCTCGATGGTGTCTGCAGCCGCGGCCGGAAGCGTGTAGCGCTCTTCATGCATCGGATGGTCCTCGATGCGATCGGCGCGGATCGGTGCGAAGGTGGCGAGGCCCACATCGAGTCGCAGCGTCGTCCAGTTGATGCCGGCATCCTGCAGCCGCTCGATGATCGGCGCGGTGAAATGCAGGCCGGCAGTCGGCGCAGCCGCGGAGTCGGGATCCCCGGTGGCGTAGGTGGTCTGGTAGCGATCCGGATCGTGCAGTTCGGTCCGGATGTACGGTGGCAACGGTGTATGGCCGTGGCGCTCGATGGCTGCGTCGGGGTCGTCAGTTTCGAAGGTGACGGAGCGGCCGCCGGGATGCGTTGCCGAGACACCGGTCACCGTCGCCTGCAGGTCGGTGCCGATCATGAGGATCGTGCCCGGCGTCGCGAGCCGAGCCGGTCTCGTAAGGCACTCGTAGGTGCCGTCCTCGGCCTTCGCGAGGACGAGCAACTCGATGTCGCGTCCATCGACGTCGTAGCCGAGCAGGCGTGCGCGCCTAACACGGGTGTCGTTGGCAACCAGCAGGTCGCCGGCGCGGAGCAGGTTCGGAAGGTCGGTGAATCGCCAGTCCTCGAGGCGCCCGTCAGGAAGCAGATGCAGCAGGAGGGACGCGTCGCGCTCGGCGAGGGGTTCCTGCGCGATCCGCTCCACCGGCAGCGGGTAATCGAAGTCCGCCGACCTCAACGCTCGAAGAGCGCTGTCTGCGCCTCCGCCGCGCCGGGTGCGCCCGCGGGCACGGGAAGGCCGAGATGCTGATAGGCGGCTGCCGTGGCGAGCCTGCCGCGCAACGTCCGGGCCAGCAGTCCACTGCGGATCAGGAAGGGCTCCACAACGTCTTCGATGGTGTCGGGGTCCTCCTGGACGCTGACGGCGATGGTCTGCACGCCCACCGCGTGCCCGCCGAGCGTGCCGCAGAGCACGCCAAGCACGCGCCGGTCGAGCTCGTCGAGGCCGATGGAGTCCACACCGAGCACGTCCAAGGCTGCGGCAGCGACGTCGACATCGATCCGGCCTGCAGCACGCACTTGCGCGTAGTCGCGAGCGCGGCGAAGCAGACGGTTGACGATGCGTGGCGTCCCCCGCGAGCGCCGGGCGATCATGGTCGCGCCGCCGGGGTCGAGGTCGATACCGAGCAGATTCGCCGAGCGGTTGGCGATGGCGACCAGGTCTTCGGTGTCGTAGAAGTCGAGCCGGAAGGTGACCCCGAATCGATCGCGCAGTGGCGCCCCGAGCGCACCGGCGCGGGTGGTGGCGCCGATCACGGTGAAGCGATTCAGCGTCAGGCGCAGCGTCTGGGCGCCCGCCCCCTTGCCGGCGACAAAGTCGAAGGCGAGGTCCTCCATGGCCGGGTAGAGCGCCTCCTCCACCGCGCGGTTGAGGCGGTGGATCTCGTCGATAAAGAACACGTCCCGCTCCTCGAGGCTCGTGAGGATCGACGCGAGCATCCCTTGGTGCTCGAGTGCCGGGCCGCTGGTGAGCCGCACGTTCACGCCCATCTCCACGGCGATGATCTGCGCGAGGGTCGTCTTGCCGAGCCCTGGCGGGCCGTAGAGCAGCACATGATCGAGCGCATCGCCGCGCTGGCGCGCGGCTTCGACGAGGATGCGCACCTGGTTCTTGATCGCCATCTGACCGACGAAGTCGTCGAGCGTGCGCGGTCGGAGCGCGGTATCGGCGACGCGCTCCGCTTCGAGCTCGTCGGGACTCACCACGCGCTCGTCGGTAATCGCGGCGTGCGGGACTTGTCGAGCGGGCCGAGCGCGTCGCCGACGAGGTCTGCAACGTTATCGCCATCGCCGTCCACCGCCACCGCGGCAA
>JBEPVD010000081.1:0-2916 GCA_041691155.1 Candidatus Dormiibacterota bacterium
CTCGGACTGCTGTTCGTGTTCTCGGCGCGCCGCCGCCGCCGGGCGACCGGCTAGCCCGGCCTATTCGGCCAGCGCCGCGGCGCGCCCTTCGTCGCACACCGTCCGGAAATCGCAGCGCTGACATTGCCAGCGTGACGGCTTGGGTGGAAACGATCCCGTGCTCGCAGCAGTGGCGAGTTCGCGCGCCGTTGCCGACAGGTGCCCGTGCGCACGACGCAACAAACCCTTGTCCGCAATCACCCGGGTGACCGCGCCCTGGAGGTAGTGGAACTCCACGGCTACCTCGTCGGCCTGCTCGCGCTGCGCCAGCCCTACGGCATAGGCACGCAACTGCAGGTCTGCGCGCAACGCCACCTCATCCTTCGGCCGTCCGGTCTTGTAGTCGACCACGGTCGGAATCCCGTCCGACCGTTTGTCGACACGGTCGAACCGGCCGGCCGCGTCTGCGTAGTCGAGCGCGATGGTGATCGGCTGCTCCACCTGGTCGATGATGGTGTCGATCCAGCCGGGCGACGCCAGATATCGCCGCAGCTGCTCTTCGCCGTGAGCGCGCAGGTCGGCATGCCGTCCTTTCGGTCCTTTCGACTGCTCCCAGGCCGCATTCCACATCACCGCGACGGCGTCGGCGCTGATGTTCTCGCCCGCCATGCGACGCGTCGCGGCGGAACGAAGGACCTCGTGGATCAGCGTGCCGTACCAGCTGCGAGCATCCGTGCGCACCGGCAGATGCCAGCGACGCAGGTAGTCGTACCGGCGCGGACAGCTCCGAAAGACCGCCAGGTCGGACACCGCGATCGACAGACGCTGGAGTACAGGTTGCCCGGCCGGACGCGGCGGGCGGACCGATACGGAACTCTCGACCGGTACGTCTTTCGACAGCACCGCCCCTCCGCGCAAGGACATCGCCATGGTGAGAAAGGATGTGCACGACTCCTCACTTGACGGCTGCGGGTACGACCGTGCCCACGTGTAGATGAGGCGGTCACGGGCTCGCGTCGACGCGACATAGAACAGCCGGCGCTCTTCATCAACCGCGACGTCGCCGAGCGGCGACGGCTCGGGCACGAGATCGTCGGGCAGCTGCAGGTCATACGAGGATTTGTTGCGTCCCTGCCAGCGTCGCTCGGTGCAGCGCGAGAGAAACACCACCGGCCACTCGAGCCCTTTGGAACCGTGCGCCGTCAGCAGGACAACGCCATCCTCGATGGGATCGATGCTCGCCAGCTCTCCCGCCTCATGGCTGTCGCGCAGGATCGAAAGGTAATGCAGCGCGGTGCTGACCCGCCGGTCGTCGCTCCAGTCTGCAAAGGCCTCGAGCAGTTCGCCGAGCTTGTTGAGGTTTGCACCCATCTGCAACCGCGCGACGCCCGACTGCTCGTCGACGATCCCGAGAAAACCGCTTGCCTCCAGTCCAAGCTGGAACAGGTCGCGGACGTCTTCGCGCAGGGATGCCGCGTGGAGATCCTGAATGTCCTGAACGCATTGCTGCGCGGCGACGACATCCATCGCGTCCAGACCTTCGACAGCCTCGTCAGCAATGAGCCGCACCAGAGGCAGATCGTGATCGTGCGCAGCACGCACCAATGCCACACGCCCGGTGGTGGACACTCCCCAGCTGGGGAGCGTCAGGCAGCGGAGCAGCGCTTGCGAGTCCTCGGGATCATCGAGCGCGGCGAGAAGTGCGAGCGCGTCCTTGATTTCGCGCTCCTGAAAGAATCCCCGCCCACCGGCTACCTGGTAGGGCACGCCACATTGGCGCAATGCCCGCATGGCGGACTGCATGTCGACGTGCTGGCGAAAGAGCCACGCGATATCGGCCGGCCGCGTCCCTTCGCCTATCAGGCGGCCGCATTCGCGCGCCACCGCCATCGCCTCACTGCGCTCGTCAGGCGCGTGCCACACCTCGACGGCCGCACCCGGACCGCGCTCGGCGACGAGAAGTTTCTCGATGCGCGTCGCAGGGCTCGCAACCGCGATCACCGCGCGTGACGCAGCCACGATCTGCTCGGTGCTGCGGTAGTTGTGCGTCAGCACCAGCTGTCGGTGCTCAGGATATTCGCGTGTGAAGCGGTCGAGGTTCGCACGGCTCGCGCCACGGAACTTGTAGATCGACTGGTCGTCGTCGGCAACCACGAACAGGTTGCGATGACCGGCCACCAGCGTCTCAACGAGTTTCGCCTGCGCGTAGTTGGTGTCCTGATACTCATCGACCATCACGTGGGTGATGCGGCCGGCGATCGCGCTGCGGACCGCCGGCTGCTCGCGCAGCAGGCGTTCGGCGTACAGGATGCAGTCGTCGAAATCGAAAACGCCGGCGCGACGATAGCGTTCATCGAGATGGGCATAGACGCGTGCAATGTCCTGATGGCGCTCGAGCACGACCCGCTCGGCCGGGTCCTCGCAGGTCACCAGGCGAGCAACCGCCCACGCTGCGTAGGCGTCCGGAGTGACCAGCTCCTGCTTCGCAGTGCCGATCACTTCCAGCAGCGGATCCATGAGATCGTGCGGTCGCAGCGGGTTCCACAGCAATGCGGGGCGGAGTTCCTCGAGCACCGCCTCGACGTGGAGCCAGCGTTCAGCAGCGTCCGCGATCCGGAGCACGGGAGAGATGCCGAGCAACCATCCCCACTCACGCACGACCCGCAGCCCGAACGAGTGGTAGTTGGTCAGTGGTGCGTCGTCGCCGAAGGTCCCGTGCGCGCGCTCGACGCGCAGACGCATCTCATCGGCAGCCTTGCGTGTGTAGGTGAGCACCAGCTGGCGGCCGGCACCGATGCCCTGCCCAGACAGGCGGTGGAAGCGCTCGACGATGATCCGCGTCTTGCCGCTGCCCGGCCCTGCGAGCACGAGGCAGGGTCCGTCGCCGTGCTCGACGGCAACCCGCTGCTCATCGTCGAGCGCCGCGGAGACAGGAGC
>JBEPVD010000082.1:0-2229 GCA_041691155.1 Candidatus Dormiibacterota bacterium
TGCAAGCGGTGCTGAGTGCCGCGCTGGAGGCTGCGCGCACCATACGGAGGGTCACCGTCGTGCATGCCGAGTGACGTGTACGATGTTTATCAACAGCCTGGGCTCACCCCTACAGCGACACTTTCTCATCCCTGCGATAAGCTTCCCCTGACACCGAGAAAGGGGGCGAAATCGTGGCAACAGAGGGGACGCAAGCATTCGCATTCGGCGCGATTGGCCAATGGTCAGAGACCCTGGACGACCTGGTGGGGCGCATCGCCCACCGGTTCCGGCGGGTGGAAGTGCGTGAACGGGCCCGACGGTACCTCGGTGGTCTCCTTGACCGGGTGGAACGGAAGAATGGCTGGCAACTCGCCGAAGCAATCGGCGAGAGCGGGCCACACGGCGTGCAACGCCTCCTGAATGCCGCTATCTGGGATGCTGATGGGGTGCGCGACGATCTGCGCGATTATGTCGTGGAGCACCTTGGTGATGAAGATGGTGTGTTGATCGTCGACGAGACGGGCTTCCTGAAGAAGGGCACGCAGTCGTGTGGTGTCGCGCGCCAGTACACCGGCACGGCGGGGGATACCGTCAACTGCCAAGTCGGCGTGTTCCTCGCCTATGCGTCTGAGAAGGGGGCCGCGTTTATCGACCGCGCCTTGTATCTGCCGCGTGCGTGGACGCAGGACGCGGAACGTCGGACGGAGGCGGGAATCCCGGAGGAGGTCCGGTTCGCGAGCAAGATCACCCTGGCCGAGCGGATGCTGGCGCGAGCCTTCGACGCTGGCGTTCCCGCGCGCTGGGTCGTCGCGGATTCGTTCTACGGCCGGTCGCACGCGTTCCGGCGGTGGCTGGAAGGGCGGGACATCGCCTATGCCGTGATGATCCCGAAGACCAATGCCGTCCACTATCAAGGGCGGCGGCTGCGGGCGGAGCAGTTGGGCGAACAACTATCTGTGGGTGTAGGACGTCCGACGTGGGTGTGTCTCGCGCTTTCTGAGGAGTGTGCCGAGGGGATGGGCCGCTGGCTACTCGTGCGGTGTGACGCGGACGATCCGAGCGAGGATGCGTACTGGCTCGCCTACGGAACGGAAGGGGCGAGTGACGAGGAGTTGATCCGCGTGTGCACTACCCGCTGGCAAGTGGAGGAAGGATTCGCGCAGGCCAAAGGTGAGGTCGGCCTGGACCACTACGAGGTGCGCAAGTGGGAGGCGTGGCACCGGTTCGCGACGCTCTGCCTGCTGGCGCACGCCTATCTCGTCGTCCTGCGCCTGGCTGCCCGGCACGAAGAAACCGAGGAAAAGGGGGCACCGATTCCAGCTTGATCCCGCTCACCGTGCCGGAGGTACGCCGCCTGGTGCGCGCGATGGCCGAACCCGATGAGCGACGGACCTTTCGGTTTGGCTGGTCACGATGGCGACGGGCGCACCAGGGAATCGCCGCGCGGTGCCACGCCGCGCGACGTGCGCGCGGACGCGACCGACCGAGCGTCAGCGACGCAGCGATCCCGCTCGCACCGGTCGGAGCGAGGCTGACCGACGCCGAATGGGAGCGCGTGCGGCCGTTATTGCCGCCGCAAAAGCCGACGACGGGGCGACCGCGCCACGACCATCGCCGGGTACTCAGTGGCATCCTCTGGGTCGTGCGTTCGGACTACTCCTGGCGCGAGATGCCGAAGGAGTGTGGGAAATGGGAGGCCGCCTACAAACGGTATCGGCTCTGGTGCGATCAGGGTCTGTGGCAACGGATCGTGGCGGCGTTGGGAAACGACGCAACGAAAGTGTCGCTGTAGGGAGGGTATTTGGTACTGCCGGTGGGAGACCCGATCTCCCGCCGGTTTTGCCTTATAACCGCGTCACGAAAGCCGTACCACTATCAACGTCCCGCCGCTTGCCTTTCTCGCTGGTTTTTGAAACAATAGCCGCATGATTACCACCGTTGGCTATGCCCGCGTCTCCACCTTCGAGCAGATTCTGGATTTGCAGCAGGATGCCCTCGCTGCGGCGGGCTGCACCCGCATCTTCACCGACACTGCCAGTGGGGGACGCACCGACCGGCCCGGTATGGAACAGGCGCTGGACTACGTACGTGAGGGCGACGTCCTCGTCGTCTGGCGGCTCGACCGTCTGGGTCGCTCGCTGAAGAATCTGATCGAGATCATTACCACGCTCAACGAGCGGGGGATCGGCTTTAAGAGCCTGACCGAGCAGATCGACACGACGACCAGCGGCGGCAAGCTGATCTTCC
>JBEPVD010000083.1:0-2200 GCA_041691155.1 Candidatus Dormiibacterota bacterium
GTGCTCACCGTCACCCACGAACCGCGAATGACGACGAACCCAGTCTCACTGGCAGATATGGGTGAGCAAGGTGAGTCAATCAGACCCGCGCCGGAGGCCCCGATTGACTCGGCGCTGCCCTGGTCTTAGCGTCGCCAACTCACACGGCAAGAAGACGAGAGGGCAGTCATGGCGTACGGGATCGTGCATCATTTTCCGGGTGGTACGAAGGAGAACTACGAGGCATCGATCGCCGCGGTGCATCCGAGTGACGGCAGCTCGCCCGAGGGTCAGGTGTTCCATGCCGCCGGTCCGTCAGCGGGTGGCTGGACGATCGTGGCGGTGCACGAGTCGAAGGAGAGCTGGGAGCGGTTCCGCGATGACACCCTGATGCCGCGGATGCAGCAAGGCATCCAAGGTGGGTTCCCGACCCCTCCCGAGGAGACAGCCATTGACGTGTACAAGATCATGCCGTAGCCACGGCGAGCCGAGGTCCTGAGCGCGCTCCAGTCATTCCTCTAGCCGCACAGAATGCCCGCCCTGGCGCTGTTATGCCACCGGCCCGTCGAACGCGTAGTTTCCGATCCCCTGCAACTGCTCCCCGGCGTCCAGGCCGTCATCACCGTCGACGGTCTCGGGCGCGTGGGGTGCCGGGCGCGAAGGCCTTTCCGGCTGGCACCCCGCGCGACGCGGGAGCGACCCGCGCAACCCGACCTTTGGTGAACCCCGTCAGCTGCCCTGAGGGCTGCAGACCGCCACGTCTGCGCCGACATGACCGAGCACGAGCACCCCGCGCGCCGTTCCTGCAGTTGAGCTGAGCCAGGCGATCAGATCAGCCGGGATGATGTTGGTGCGCGTGACGGCGCCGCTCAACGTGTTCATGGTTGCGGCGCGAGCATCCCTAACGGCACTTCGGGGACGCGAGGGTGCTCGCCGCGCGACAGCGCGACCAGCACGTTCGGACTCACTCGCCTAAGTGGTGATGCGCCTCGACTTCGATCCAGGTAACGCGCGACGGGGGCCCGGTTATGCCGCCCTGAGCGAGCGCGGCGCCGAGCCGACCCTCCATGAAGCGAGCCTGGTGCTCCGGGGTATCCCAGACCTCCATGACCACGAGATGGCCCCCCTCATTGAGCCCGGCAGTGTGAGTGACCAGACCGTCCGGCCAGTCCCCTTCGCCGGTCGTGTAATCGATGCCGAGCACCTTGTTGACCGCGGCATACTCGGTCAAGGTCACGCCTTCAAACTCCAACATCACTGCTGCGGGCATGTGCCACCTCCGTCGATCGTCGATCTGCGCGAGTGGCAGACCCTTCACTGTCGCATGACTTGCCCGGAGCTATCAAGACCCGCCCGCATAGCGAGTGTCCGTGGATGGCTGAGTCGGGGACGATGTCCTGACCGCCGATCGGTTCGTCGTGGTCGCGCACATCGAGAGCGCCGATCGGCAGATCTGGCGCTGACGAAACCGCCGTCAGCTAGCCGCTTAGCCGTAGGCGGCTCGACACCGCTGATCAATGGTTGCGTCGGCCTTCGTGATGGCCGTGCTTTCGTCAACCTGGAACAGGTACTGGCTGCTCTCGGTCACGACAGAGCCCGCCGCCTGATACTCGGGGCTGTTGAAACCGAACTGTGTGCTGAGTCGGTTGATCGCGAGGTTGTCGGCCTGGTTGGTTCCACTGGAACCACTCGCATACGCGTCTCTGATGAACGACTCGATCGGCGGCACGACGGCGTTGTAGCACGATCCGTAGTGGAGGTACGCCTCATTCAACGTTCCAGAGGTTGTTGGTGCGGACTTCGCGCTCGCCCCGCCTACACCGCCGCTGCAGGCTGCAAGCAGAGCAACGAGAGCGCACGACAGCAGCTGACCGTATGAAGCCCCTCGCATCCGATACAGATTGCCCAGTCCGGCGTGATCTTGCGAGTGTCGATCTACAGTTATGGCCGATTGGGCGAGTCGCCTTAGTTAGCTCTGCGGAACAAAGCTGATCGAGGCGAGCAAGTTGTCAGCCCAAACGCGCTCCCCAATGTCGCGGTACGCGACCGAGCACGCCAGCACCGTGTTGGGTGCAGCTGCAACGACTTCGAGCCGGTGCAGAGGACCGTCGTCATCAGCGTCCATGCGGTCTTCGGTATAACCGACCCACCCGGAACCCGACATGTTCGGCTCACGATCAAATGTCGTCGGAATGCCTCCCTTCGGAACGGTCCGCTTGCC
>JBEPVD010000084.1:0-1670 GCA_041691155.1 Candidatus Dormiibacterota bacterium
AAGAGCCAGGTCCAGCATATGAGATGAGTAGTGGGTTCCATTTTTTTCAACCATTAGGGCCGCCGGGGGCGACCCGCATTTTCTCCCCGCCTGATGGGCCGACGAGGGCTCCCGCACCTCGTCGGCCCTTCTATTTTTTCAGGCACTACGCGTTTCCTAGTGTAGTGCTTCAAGCAGATGGGACTTTATTGAGGCTGGCCCGAGCGCGGGCGACTTTCTCCAGAATGTCTTCGGCTTTCTTGGTCCACACGAACGTGGTCGGGTCGCTGTTGTGCTGGTCGATGTAGTCGCGAATCGCCTGGATCAACTGGGGAACGCTGTGGAAGACGCCGTTGCGAATCCGATTGTGAGTGATGTCGCGGAACCACCGCTCGATCACATTGAGCCACGAACTGCTCGTCGGGATGAAGTGGATGTGGAACCGTCGATGCCGCCGGAGCCACGCCTTGACCTTGGGATGCTTGTGCGTGGCATAGTTATCAACAATCAGGTGCAGGTCCAATTCCGGCGTCGTTTCCGCATCGATCTTCCTCAGGAACTTGATCCATTCCTGGTGTCGGTGTCGCGGCATGCACTCGGCGATGATCTTTCCCGCGGCCAACTCGATCGCCGCGAACAGCGTGGTGGTGCCATGGCGTTTGTAGTCGTGCGTGAGGGTCTTCAGCCGGCCGGGATACATCGGCAGGCTCTTCTGCGTGCGGTCGAGCGCTTGAATCTGACTCTTCTCGTCGCACGAAAGCACCAGCGCATGCTCGGGAGGATTCAAGTACAGGCCGACCACGTCGACCAGCTTTTCAGCGAACTGCGGATCGTTCGAGAGCTTGAACGATTTCGTGCGGTGCGGCTGCAGGCCGTTGTCTCGCCAGACGCGCTGGACCATCGTATCGCTGCAACCCAACTCCTTGGCCAGCGACCGCGTCGACCACTGCGTGGCATGGGGCGGCGTTTCCTGAGTCGTCTTGCGGATGATCTCGGCCTCGAACGAGGCACGCCTGGTGGGCGTGCGTCCGCCGCGCGGAGCATCCTGTTCAATGCCTGCCAGACGCGACTCCGCGAAGCGCGTGCGCCACGTCGCCACGGTCCGTCGCGTGCAGTCCAGCACAGCGGCGATCTCCTTGTTCTCACGGCCGTCGGCAGCCGCAAGGACAATCTTCGCCCGCAACACCAGTCGCGTCGGCGTGCTGCGTCCTCGCGACCACCTGGTCAACGCAACTCGCTCTTCGTCCGTCAAGGTAATGGCGCTTGCTATCCGCATGACCGTGATCCTCCATGTTCAGAGGATTCAGACGCCAACGGCAGCGAATAAGTTCCCGTATTTCTAAAGCACTACACTAGCCCTCGACGCCGGCGGCAAAGACAACGTTACTGCAGTTCTCGCCAAGGCCAAATCGCGACCGTAGTTTCACCCCGTCAGCCCCTGGCTCCGCCGGGGGTTCAACGCGCGCAAAATCCAAAAAAATTCGAAAGCTAACCACATGACAAAGCGCATCGCTCTACCGCTCATTCTCGTCCCCTGCGTAATCACCATCGCCTGCCTATCCGCGCATTCCGCTCGCGACGAATCTCGGTCCAATTGGAAATCGCTCGAACAGCAATACTCCGAAGCCAACTTGGAACTGGCTGAGGCCCGTTTGGCGATGGCTCAAAGTCAAAACAAAGCAGTCGCAGGC